>NZ_JAUSYU010000001.1:674868-1349736 GCF_030817075.1 Arthrobacter sp. V1I9 | reverse complement strand
AGAACTCACCGGGTCTGATCTCCAGGTCCAGATCCTCCCAGAGCGTCCGCTTACCGAATGTGAGGGACGCCCCGGTGAGGCTGACCACGGGTTTCAACTATTTGTCTCCAGAACTTTGCTGACGTTGTTCACATTGTCCGTCATCCACTGCACGTAGGTCTTGCCCTCGGGCAGCGTTTCACTGAAATCGACCACCGGGACGCCCGCCTTTTCGGCAGCCTTCTTCAGCGCTTCAGTCTGCGGGCCCTCGGTCTGGCCGTTGTAGGCGAGGAACCGCACCGACTTGGAGGCCACCAGGTCGGTTGCAGCTTTGAGGACGGCCGGCGGAACGTCGGAGCCTTCCTCGACCGCAGCAGTGAAGTCCTTAGGCGTAGCGTTCTCCAGGCCCGCGTCTTCCAGCAGGTACACCGGTACCGGCTCCGTCACAGCAACGGGCGCGCCGGCCGCTCCGGCCTTCAGGCCTCCGAGTTTCCCGGTCAGTTCTTCCAGCTCGGCCTTAAAGGCAGCAGCGTTCGCATCGAAGGCAGCTGCCGAGGCAGGTTCCAGCTCACCGAGCTTTGCTGCCAGGTTATCGGCCAGCCGTCCCATGGCAGCCAGCCTGTACCAGACGTGCTCGTTGAGCTCCCCGTGGTCTTGTGCGTGGTCATCCTTTGCCACTGACTCCGAAGGTGTTGCCTCGCCCGAGGCTTCCTCCTCGGGGTGCGCCATGCCGGAAAGTTCGACGGCGTTCAGCACGTTGGCCGCGTCGATGCTGCCGTCCTCCGCCAGCGTGTGGAGGAAATCGTCGTACCCGCCGCCATTCTCGATGACCAGATCGGCCTTGGACACGGCGAGCCGGTCCTGGGCAGTGGCTTCGTAGGAGTGCGGATCCTGGCTGGTCTTGGTGATGATGGCAGAAACGCTGACTTTGTCCCCGCCGATTGTCTCTGCGATGTCACCGTAGACGTTGGTGGAGGCCACCACGTTGATCCTGTCGGCCGCCTCGGTTGAAGCTTCGGGCTGGGGGCTGCACCCGGCGAGCAGCAGGCCAAGCCCGGCAAGGGCTGCCAGGGATGTTCGGGCAGCGGAAAGACGGCGCACGGAGACCTCGGTTCAAACGGGAGCGGAAAAGAACCACTCCAGCTTATACCTAAATAGGAATGATTCCTATTTAGGTACAAGGAAGCACGTGCCCTGGGCCCCCGCAAGAGGCGGTTGGCCGGGAGCCCCGCACCCGCTTGCGGGGCTCCCGGAAGCTCAGCTGCCGTTGGCCTGGCCCAGCCTCCGGACGCCGGTGGCCTGCGTGGCGTCACGGATTTCACCCACGAGCTGCTCGATCACGTCTTCCAGGAAAAGGACGCCCTTTGTCTTGCCATCGGGGCCGATGACCCGTGCCAGGTGCGAACCGGTGCGCTGCATTACCGACATCGCTTTTTCGATCTCGTCATCCAAAGCCAGGTTCGCGAGTGACCTGATCCTGCTCTCGGCAATCGCGTGCCCATAGCCCGCCTCGGGGATGGACAGGACGTCCTTCACGTGGAGGTAGCCGTAGAGCATGTCATCGTCGTCGAGCATCGGGAAGCGTGAGAACCCGGTGCGGCTCACGGCCTTCTCAAACTCCACCGGCGTAGTAGCCGCCTTCAGCATGACCAGCTTCTCCAGCGGCACCATAATGTCCGCGGCACTGTACTCCGAGAATTCGAGCGCGCCGGTGATCAGTCCCGCGTCGTCATCCACCAGGCCGTGGCGGGTGGACTCCTGCACGATCGACTGCACCTCCTCAAGGGTGAAGGAGGAGTTCACCTCATCCTTGGGCTCGATGCGGAGCATCTTGAGGATGTGGTTCGCGGACCAGTTAAGGACGGAGATGACGGGGTGGACCAGCCGGGCAACGAACATCAGCGGCGGGGCGAGCAGGAGCGCGGCCTTGTCTGCGACGCTTACCGAGATGTTCTTCGGCACCATCTCGCCGAAGGTCACGTGCAGGAACGTCACCACCATCAGGGCGACGGCGAAGGCTGCCACGTCGGCAACTTCCATTGGCAGGCCCAAAGTCTCCAGCGGCACGGCCAGCAGGTGGTGGATGGCAGGTTCTGCCACCAGCAGGATCAGGAGGGAGCAGACCGTGATGCCAAGCTGCGCGCACGCCAGCATCAGCGAGACGTTCTCCATGGCACGGAGCGTGGTCTGCGCCCGCTTGTTACCGGCTTCAGCCAGCGGCTCGATCTGGCTGCGCCGGGCGGACATCACGGCGAACTCCGCGCCAACAAAGAACGCGTTGCCGAACAGGAGGACAACCAGCCACAGTATTCCGGCCCAGTCGCTCATCGTTCAGCCCCGTCGTCGTTGTTGCCGGACTCGGGCTCGGGTTCCGCAGGCCGGAAACAGATCCGGTCGATGCGCCTGCCATCCATCCTGGTGACACTCAGCGTTCCGCCGCCAACGGGGACGGTGTCGCCCACCATGGCGATCCGGCCAAGTTCACTCATGACATAGCCGCCCACGGTTTCGTAGGCTGCCTCATCGGGAACGGTCAGGCCGGAAATCTGCTCGGACAGTTCGTCCGGGCGGAGCAGTCCAGGGAAGTACCAGTCCCCGGATGCACTCTGCAGCAGGCCGGGACGGACCTTGTCATGCTCGTCGGACACCTCGCCCACGATCTCCTCGACCAGGTCCTCGAGGGTGGCGATGCCCGCTGTCCCGCCATATTCATCCAGGACAACCGCGAGCTGCAGGTTCCCCTCACGGAGTTCCGCCAGCAGGGCATCAAGGTGGATGGTCTCCGGGACCCGCAGCACCTCGGTCATGATGGCACCGGCTTCCAGGTTCTGCCGGCGCTCCCAGGGAACAGCCACCGCCTTCTTGACGTGGACCAGCCCCCGGATGTCATCGGCTGATTCGCCGATGATCGGGAAACGGGAGTACCCGGTGCGGCGTGCGGCAGCGAGGATGTCAGAAACGGGCTGGTCCGCTTCGATCGTCTCCACCCGGATTCGCGGCGTCATCACATCGGCCGCGGTTCGGGCCGAGAAGTTCAGCGTCCGCGCCACGAAGTTGGCCGTGCCGGCGTCGAGGGTTCCCATTTCCGCCGAGCGCCGCACCAGCGACGAGAGTTCGGCCGGTGTCCTGGCGCCCGAAATCTCTTCCTTCGCCTCGAGCCCGAAGACATTCAGCACCTTGTTGGAAAAGCCGTTGAGCACCACGATGGCGGGTTTGAACACGGCGGTGAACATCAGTTGCGGCCTGGCCAGTGCGCGGCCCACCGGGAAGGACAGGGCGATGGCCATGTTCTTTGGCACCAGCTCGCCCAGGAGCATCGACAGCAGGGTTGCGATTGCCATCGCCAGGACCAGCGAAATGGAGGCCACCGCCACGTCGGGAAGTCCGACGGCGGCCAACGGGGCTTCCAAAAGCCTGCCCACGGATGGCTCCATCACGTAACCGGTCAGCAGAGTGGTCAGCGTGATGCCCAACTGGCAGCTTGAGAGCTGCGTTGAAAGGGATTTCAGGCACTTCAGCAAGGGGACCGCACCGGCGTCGCCGTCGTCGATGGCCCTTTGGACGGTGGCCTGGTCAAGGGCAATAAGGGAAAACTCGACGGCGACAAAAAAGCCCGTGCCGGCGATCAGCAGCAAACCTGCTGCGAGGAGAAGCCATTCCATTCAGCATCCCGCCTGGGCAGCGGTGGCTGCGTGGACGGGCACTGGAGATGGGAAGCGACGCCAGGACTCTCGGTCCGGCGGAGGATGGTCGGCCGATGCCGACGCAGTTTCCTTGGCAGCTCCTGCCGGCTGTGCCAGCGAATGGTGATGGGCTCGTGTTCGGGGTTTGCCGGCTCTGCGGGTGGACTGCGCGGAGCTCTGTACGCTCCGCTGGCAGCCCCCAGGCCGGCACCTAGATTTACTGTCCATAAGAGTTTCAGTCTACAGGGATCCGGGCTCCCCACCGCGACTCCCGCAACAGCCCCAGGGCGGCCTTTCGTGCTCCGAAAACCCTGATTTCCTTCGTTCCCGGCCGCCACATTCCGGCCTTTCCGCGTCACTTCATGATTTGGGTCACCCTTATTGGCAGTTACCACACGATGCTTACTAGACTGGCATTGGTCTGGGTTCAGAGGACGCAGAGACCGGTTGAATCGTAGTGCTGAAGCACCGTGGGCCGGAGAGAAATCAAACTCATGGAAGAGGCGTATTTCAAGTGCCAGAGCAGCCTAGCCACCGTCTACCAGAGGAATTTGGCGGAAACGAGTGGCTCGTTGACGAACTGTACGAGCAGTACCAAAAGGACAAAAACGCCGTGGACGCCAAGTGGTGGCCGCTGTTTGAGTCCTTCGGCGCGGCCGGCAGTTCTTCTTCCAACGGAAACTCGGGGCATGCAGCTGCCCACCCTGCCACCCGGGAAATGCCTGTTGTGAATGCGGCTCCTGCGGCACCGGCAGCAACTCCCGCCCCGCCGTCGGCACCGCCCGCCTCTGCTGCACCTGCTGCCGCCCCGGCGCCCGCCCCGGTCAAGAAGGCTCCTGCCACTGTGGCGCGCGACGGTTCCAAGAAGACTGAATCCGGCACGGGCTCGCAGCCCATCCCGGCGCAACTGCCCAAGAACGTCAAGGCCCCCACGGCCCCGGAAGAGGACGTTGTCTCAATCCTCCGCGGACCGGCGAAGGCCATTGCCACCAACATGGTCACCAGCCTCGAGGTGCCCACCGCCACCAGCGTCCGGGCCATTCCGGCCAAGCTGCTGATCGACAACCGCGTTGTCATCAACTCCAACCTCGCCCGCGCCCGCGGCGGCAAAGTCTCCTTCACGCACCTGATCGGCTACGCGGTCATCCGCGCACTCTCCCAGTTCCCTTCCATGAACGTGTACTACGACGAAGTGGACGGCAAGCCCGTTGCCGTCCAGCCGGCGCACGTGAACTTCGGCATCGCCATTGACATGCCGAAGCCGGACGGAACCCGCCTCCTCATGGTGCCGAACATCAAGAAGGCCGAGACCCTCAACTTCTCCGAGTTCTGGCACACCTACGAGGACCTCATCAAGCGCGCCCGCAACGGCAAGCTGACCGCTGATGACCACCAGGGCACCACCGTCTCGCTGACCAACCCGGGCGGCATCGGTACCGTGCACTCCGTGCCGCGCCTTTCCAAGGGCCAGGCAGCCATCATTGGCGTCGGCGCGCTCGACTACCCTGCCGAGTTCCAGGGTGCCAGCGAGAAAATCATCGCCCAGAACGCCATCAGCAAGGTCCTCACCCTGACCTCCACCTACGATCACCGTGTGATCCAGGGTGCCGGCAGCGGCGAGTTCCTGAAGCTGGTCCACCAGCTGCTGCTGGGTGCGCAGAACTTCTACGACGAGATCTTTGAGTCCCTGCGCATCCCGTACGAGCCCGTACGGTGGAGCGCCGACAAGCAGGTGGACCCGGCCGACGAAATCAACAAGGTCGCGCGGATCCAGCAGCTGATCCACTCCTACCGTGTCCGCGGACACTTGATGGCGGATACCGATCCCCTCGAATACGTCCAGCGCAAGCACCCGGACCTCGACGTCCTCACCTACGGCCTGACGCTCTGGGACCTGGACCGCGAGTGGCCCACCGGCGGTTTCGGCGGCAAGCCGATGCTCAAGTTCCGCGACATCCTCGGCGTCCTGCGCGATGCCTACTGCCGCACCACCGGTATCGAGTACATGCACATCCAGGAGCCGGAGGAACGCAAGTGGTTCCAGGACCAGCTGGAGCACCCATACTCCAAGCCCAGCCGTGAAGAGCAGCTCCGCATCGTCTCCAAGCTGAACGCAGCCGAGGCCTTTGAGACCTTCCTGCAGACCAAGTTCGTGGGCCAGAAGCGCTTCTCCCTCGAAGGTGGAGAGTCCCTGATTCCGCTGCTGGACGCCATCATGTCCGACGCCGCCGACGACGGCCTGGACGAGGTAGCCATCGGCATGGCCCACCGCGGCCGCCTGAACGTGCTCACCAACATCGCCGGCAAGACCTACGCGCAGGTGTTCCGCGAATTCGAGGGCACGCAGGATCCGCGCTCGGTCCAGGGATCCGGCGACGTCAAGTACCACCTGGGCACGGAGGGAACCTTCACCTCCGACAACGGCAAGGAGACCAAGGTTTACCTGGCCGCCAACCCGTCCCACCTGGAAGCTGTCGACCCGGTCCTCGAGGGCATCGTCCGCGCCAAGCAGGACCGCCTGGACCAGGGCCAGTCGTTCCCTGTCCTGCCCATCGTCGTCCACGGCGACGCCGCTTTCGCCGGCCAGGGCGTGGTTGCCGAAACCCTCAACCTGTCCCAGCTCCGCGGCTACCGCACCGGCGGTACCATCCACATCGTGGTCAACAACCAGGTAGGCTTCACCACCGCCCCGTCATCGTCGCGGTCCTCCACGTACTCCACCGACGTTGCCAAGATGATCCAGGCGCCGGTGTTCCACGTGAACGGCGATGATCCCGAGGCTGTGGTCCGCATCGGCCAGCTCGCCTACGAGTTCCGCCAGCGGTTCCACAAGGACGTTGTGATCGACATGGTCTGCTACCGCCGCCGCGGGCACAACGAGGGCGATGACCCCTCGATGACGCAGCCGCTGATGTACAACCTGATCGAAGCCAAGCGTTCCGTCCGCAAGCTCTACACCGAGTCGCTCATCGGCCGCGGTGACATCACCGAGGAAGAAGCCGAGCAGCTGCTCCGCGACTACCAGGAGCGGCTGGAGCGGGTCTTCGCGGAGACCCATGCGGCGCAGACGTCCCCGATCCCGATCATCACCGCGGATTCGGCAGCTGTGTCCGACATTGAGCGGCCCATCGCCCAGCAGTCCGACTCCAGCACGAACTCCCCCGTGTCCACTGCCATCTCCGCGGACACGCTGGCCCGGATTGGCAAAGCCCACCTGGAGATTCCGGAGGGCTTCACCGTCCACGCGAAGCTCAAGCAGTTGCTGGAGAAGCGCGAACAGATGTCCCGCGAAGGCGGCATCGACTGGGGCTTCGGCGAGATCGCGGCCTTCGGTTCGCTCATCATGGAAGGCGTCCCGGTACGCCTGGCAGGCCAGGATTCACGCCGCGGCACGTTCGTGCAGCGCCACGCCGTCTTCCACGACCGCGCCAACGGCAAGGAATGGCTGCCGCTGGGCAACCTTGCCGATGACCAGGCCAAACTGTGGATCTACGATTCACTGCTGTCCGAATACGCAGCCATGGGCTTCGAATACGGCTACTCCGTGGAACGCCCCGATGCGCTCGTCCTCTGGGAAGCCCAGTTCGGCGACTTCGTCAACGGTGCCCAGACCATCATTGATGAGTTCATCTCCTCCGCCGAGCAGAAGTGGGGCCAGCGGTCCTCGCTGGTACTGATGCTTCCGCACGGCTACGAGGGCCAGGGCCCGGACCACTCCTCCGCACGGATCGAACGCTTCCTGCAGATGTGCGCCGAGGAAAACATGATCGTGGCCAACCCCACCACGGCGGCCTCGCACTTCCACCTGCTGCGCCGCCAGGCCTACAGCCGGCCGCGGAAGCCGTTGATCATCTTCACGCCCAAACAGCTGCTGCGCCTCAAGGGCGCCGCGTCGTCAGTGGAGGACTTCACCAACGGCACGTTCCGGCCTGTCATCAGCGACCATGAGCAGCTGGCCGCAGACGCCGTCGAACGCGTTCTGCTGGTCTCCGGCCGCCTCTACTACGATCTCCTGTCCACCCGGCAGAAGACCGATGACAAGACGACGGCGATCGTCCGGGTGGAGCAGCTTTACCCGCTGCCCGCCGCCGAGATCGCTGCCGAGCTGGCCAAGTACCCGAACGCCGAGGTTGTCTGGGCGCAGGATGAGCCCGCCAACCAGGGACCGTGGCCGTTCATTGGCCTGAACCTGCCGGATGCCCTTGACCGGCGCGTCCGCCTGGTGTCGCGTCCGGCCTCGGCCTCCACGGCCGCCGGCTCCATGAAGCGCCACGCCGCGGAACAGGATGCCCTCCTGAAGCAGGCATTCGCGCGGAAGTAATCAGTAAGGCTGCCCGGCCGGACGTCGAAATACCGACTCCGGCCGGGCAGTTCTGTTTAATGGGATGAACAGCACCGGCCCGATCCCCCTGAGTGGTTCGGGTGGCGGCAGGCAGTCAGCACCGAAGTTAAGAGGAACGTGTGGAAGACAGGAAGCTGCGTATTGCAGCTGTAGGCGATGAACTGCTGGCCGGACTCGGTGATCCCCGGGCACTCGGCTGGCTGGGCCGCGTTTTGGCCCGCACTCCCCAGGACGGCATGCTCCTGGAGAGCTACGCCCTCCCCTGCCCGCAGGAAGGAACGGAAGGCCTTGCTGCCCGCTGGATGGGCGAGGCCGGCCGGCGGTTCAGCGACCAGGCCGAGAACCGCCTGGTCATCGGCCTCTCCGGCCGGGACATCGAGTTCGGGCTTTCCACTGCCCGCAGCCGGCTCAATCTGGCCAACATCCTGGACTCGGCATCGCAGAACCGGCTTGGAGTTTTTGTGGTGGGCCCGCCGCCCACCCTGGACCCTGCACAGAACCGCCGCCTCGACGAGCTGAACACCGCCTTTGCTGACGTCACCACCCGCCGCAAGCATCTTTATGTGGATACTTTCTCACCCCTCCTGAACCACGAACAGTGGCGGCAGGACCTGGCAGCAAACGGCGGGACGCCCGGGCAGGCCGGATATGGACTCATGGCCTGGCTGGTACTGCACCGAGGGTGGTTCCAATGGCTGGGGATGGCCGTCCCCGAGTAGGAGCCGTTCGCGATATATCTTGACCTGAGCATGCCACGACGGTACGTTGGGTGCATCACGCGATATATCGTCTTGGAGGACCAATGGCTGATCAGAACTGGGATGTCACGAGCGCACAAACCATCGACGTCGACTCGGTGACGTCCCTGAAGCTTGGCATGGTGCGCGGCCGCTTCGACGTGGTGGCGCATCATGAGCCGGTCACCCGGATAGAGATTTCCGAGGTCCAGGGCGACCCCGTGGCCGTGTCGCTGGAAGACGGCCGGCTCGAGGTCCGTCATCAGCTGCACGGGCCGCAGGGCTGGTTCAAAAACCTCATGGGAACGGTCAACCACAACAGCGAAAACTACGCCGTCATCAGCATCGCTGTTCCGGCCACGGTTGAAGTCGAGGCAGGCACCGTCAGCGGTGACGGCCTTGTTTCAGGGATGGCCGGCCGCACGCGCCTGAACGCTGTTTCCGGCTCCGTGATGTCCGACGGCACCGATGGCGAACTGCACGTGAACACTGTCAGTGGCGAGGTAAGCGCCCGCAATCACAGCGGCGTCCTCACAGCCAAGACTGTTTCCGGCGAGGTCACGGCATCCGGCAATTTCAGCCACATCCGGGCCAACACGGTCAGCGGCGGCATGAGTTTCGACCTGCTGGGCTACACCCAGGATTTCGGAGCCAATTCGGTATCCGGCGACCTCACCATCCGGATCCCCCACGACGTCGGCGTGGACATCGTTGCCAAATCTGCCAGCGGGACAGTGGTCATCGACCACCAGAAATACCATGTGCCGGGCGGCAAGGTGGAGACCATCGCCGGTCCGGACGCGAAACTCATGCTGGTCAGGACCAATTCAGTGTCAGGCACCACGTCCATCATCCACAGCGCAGCGTCCGGGAACGCGGAAGAACAGCCCTGATGCCCGCCGTCTTCGCCCACGGCGCCCTGCGGCTCTACCTGCTGTCCCTGCTGGAGTCAGGCCCGAAGCATGGCTACGAACTCATCAAGGCGCTCAAGGAACGCTTTGGCGGCACCTACTCCCCCAGCGCCGGCACCATCTATCCCCGGCTCGGAAAACTCGAGGAGGAGGGGCTGGTGGCCACGGAATCCGCCGGGCGCCGGACCAACTACCGCATCACGCCTGCCGGGCTGGCAGAGCTGAACCTGCGCCGTGAAGAACTTGCCGCGGTGGAGAACGAAATCTCCGCCTCTGTCCGGCGGCTGGCAGACAACCTCCGTGAGGACATCCGCAGCAACATGCGCGGGCTGCGGGCAGACCTCGCGGCAACGGCGGAGGCGGCACGGGCCGCCGCCGGTTCTGTCGATTTCACCACCGCCGCCGGCAGGTCGGCGCCCGAGGGCAAACGTTCGCTGAAAGAGGCCGAGGCGATGCTCCAGGCGTTCCGCGACGACCTTCGCGCCGAGTTGCGCCTGCAGGCAGGCAAGCAGCCGCTGAGCCCTGTGGCCCTGGAAACCCTTCGGACGGTCCTGGAACAGGCCCGCATCGCGGTCCGCAACTCCCTCCTCGAAAAATAGCTTCCCCTCCCGAAGGCGCGGATTGAACCGCAGGTCACGCGGCGGTTCCCGGTTCGCGGGCCGCCACATCATGTGGGAGACTTGAGGGCAGCTCTTTTTGAGTACCAACAGTAAGGAGGCCAGCTATGAGCAAGCGTGCACGCAAGCGTCGTGACCGTAAGCGTGGCGGCGCGAACCACGGGAAGCGCCCCAACACCTAGGCAAATGCCAGGTACTACGGTTCACAGCAAAGGACCCCGGAAGCCACTCGGCTTCCGGGGTCCTTTGTGTTGAGGCAGGGAATCGCTGCCCTGGCCTGGCTGCTGGCCGGCTGACCTAGGCGTCCACCGGCCGGATCGAGTGGATCCGGTCCAATATGGCGTTCTTCAGATTATCGGGAGCAGCTTCGGTGCAGGAGCGCTTGACCATGTTGCGGATCACGCACTCAAGGTCGTACTGCTCCGTGCATTCCGGGCAGTCATCAAGGTGGGTCTTGATTTCCGTGATGTCCTCACGGGTTAAGGCGCCGTCCAGATACTCATAGATGCGTTGCATCCGGGTATCGTCGCAGTCGCCCAATCCCTGGCAGTCGCTCATTTCCTGTTCTCCTGTTGTGTGCTTTCCGCCGCGTCCTGTGGAGGTGCGGCCGTTTTGAATCCCCGCTCGGCGGCGTACTCCCCGAGCATGTCCCGCAACATTCTCCGGCCGCGGTGGAGCCGGGACATCACTGTGCCGATAGGCGTGTTCATGATGTCTGAAATTTCCTTGTACGCGAAGCCTTCGACGTCCGCGAAGTACACCGCAAGGCGGAATTCCTCGGGAATGTCCTGGAGCGCGCGCTTGACGTCCGAATCGGGCAGGTGATCCAGCGCCTCTGCCTCGGCGGAACGAAGCCCCCTGGAGGTGTGCGACTCGGCCCGCGCAAGCTGCCAGTCCTCGATGGTGTCCGAGTTGGACTGAAGCGGCTCGCGCTGCCGTTTGCGGTAAAGGTTGATATAGGTGTTCGTCAGAATGCGGTACAGCCAGGCCTTGAGGTTGGTTCCCGGCTTGTACTGGTGAAACGCGGAAAAGGCCTTGGTGTAGGCCTCCTGGACGAGGTCCTCGGCGTCGGCAGGGTTCCGGGCCATGCGCATGGCGGCAGAATACAGCTGATCGACATACTGCATGGCGTCACGCTCGAACCGGGCACGGCGCTCCTCCGTCGATTCCGTGGAAACATTAACCACCTCTTCGGTGGTTTCCGCTTCAGGCTGCTGTGGCTCTGCCGTTTGATCTGCAGGCCCGGGCCGTGCGTCAGCGCTGCTTTTGGCTTCGCTTTGGGAAGCCTCATACATGGCCGAAACGGCCGGATCCAAGGTGCTCATTGCCTTCAAGTCTACTGTCAGGCTCCGCGCCCGCGGCGAGCCATACTCGGGGGGTTCGGCCTCCAAGGAGTCCATTGCCACCGGGCCTGCTGCGTCAATTCCGTCCAACACCCGCCTCAAGGGCCAACTCCGCTCTGTTGTCCGGTGCTTTGTCTTTGGGCCCGGCTCTCGCGGACCCAGCATCCATAACCTCAGCCCTTGGGCAAATATTCCCCAAAAGTGCAAGACTAGGACGGACTTCGCCGCACCCGACGCGGTTCGTCCATCCAGGAGGAAATCCATGTCCTTTGTCCGCACACTCGCACGGCCCATGCTGGCTTCCAGTTTTGTTGTTGCCGGAATGGATAAGCTCAAGAACGCCGATGACACCGCCCAGCAACTGTCGCCGCTGCTGAGCAAGGCCACGGCGGCGCTGCCGTTCCGTACTGACGAGAAGACGCTGGCAAGGGTTATCGGCGGAACGCAGGTGGGCGCAGGCGTCCTCTTTGGGCTCGGGAAGTTTTCCAGGCTTTCAGCCACCGTGCTGACCGTCATTTCCCTTCTCAACACCTTCGTTGAATGGCGCAGTGCGGACATCAGCAGCAAGGAAGGGCGCGGGAATCGCCGCAACCAGCTCCTGAAGAACCTTTCACTAAGCGGCGGGGCGTTGCTCGCTTCCGTCGACACGGCTGGCAAGCCGGGACTGGCCTGGCGCGCCGAGCACCTGGCCGCAGACGCCCGGAAGGGTGCCGCGCACCTTGCCGCGGACGCCAGGAAGACCACCAACAAGAAGCTGTACAAAGCCGATAAGGCCGTACGCCGCGCCGTCGAACAGGCCACGGGGGCATAAGCAGGACATGACCGCAGCCGCCACCACCCAGGACCACTCCGGAACGTCCCTCCCCCACTGGCCGGCCCCCTTCGCGTCCCGGCCCGTCGATGCCACTGTTACGGTGCCCGGGTCAAAGTCGCTGACCAACCGGTACCTGGTGCTCGCAGCGCTGGCCGACGGCCCGTCGCGCCTGCGTGCGCCGCTGCATTCCAGGGATTCGGCACTCATGATCGATGCGCTCCGCCAGCTCGGCGCCACCATCACGGAGGTCCCGGGGGACGGTGCGTTCGGTCCGGACCTGGAGGTGGTTCCGCTTGTGGCAGACGCGGCAGCGTCCTCCACCAGGATCGACTGCGGCCTCGCCGGTACCGTGATGCGGTTCGTTCCGCCGCTGGCGGCGCTGCGCAACGGCGCCAGCATGTTCGACGGCGACCCGCACGCCCGCAACCGGCCCATGGGCACCATTATCGAAGCCCTCAAGGCGCTGGGAGTGGCTGTTTCCGCCGAAGACGGCAGCGCGCCGTCGTCGTTGCCGTTTGTTGTGGAAGGCACCGGGGAGGTTCCGGGCGGCCACCTGGTCATCGATGCCAGCGCCTCCTCGCAGTTTGTTTCGGCGCTGCTCCTCGTGGGAGCGAGGTTCACCGAAGGCCTTCACCTGGAGCACGTCGGGAAACCGGTGCCGAGCCTTGACCACATCAACATGACCGTGGCGGTCTTGCGGGGCGCCGGGGTTGTGGTTGACGATTCGGTTCCCAACCACTGGGCTGTTTCCCCGGGGCCAATCCGCGCATTCGACCAGCGGATCGAGCAGGACCTGTCCAACGCCGGACCGTTCCTTGCGGCTGCCCTGGCGTCCGGCGGAACGGTCCGGATTCCGGGCTGGCCGGAGCAGACGCAGCAGGTGGGAGACCTGTGGCGGACCATTCTTGCCGAGATGGGCGCTGAGGTCACTCTCCGTGATGGTGTCCTGACCGTTACGGGCGGACCCGAAATCAAGGGCGCCGACTTCGCGGACACCAGCGAGCTTGCCCCCACCGTCGCCGCGCTGTGTGCCCTGGCCAGCGGGCCCTCACGGCTCAGCGGCATCGCACACCTGCGCGGCCACGAGACTGACAGGCTGGCTGCACTGGTCACCGAGATCAACCGCCTCGGCGGGGATGCCGAGGAGACCAGCGACGGCCTGGTGATCCGGCCCGCCAAGCTGCACGCCGGCGTCGTCCGCAGTTACGCCGACCACCGCA
Organism: Arthrobacter sp. V1I9; assembly: GCF_030817075.1. Taxonomy (NCBI): domain Bacteria; kingdom Bacillati; phylum Actinomycetota; class Actinomycetes; order Micrococcales; family Micrococcaceae; genus Arthrobacter; species Arthrobacter sp. V1I9. The sequence goes on along the minus strand of NZ_JAUSYU010000001.1, from coordinate 1,336,090 downwards.
TGGCGACGGCAGGAGCCATCCTTGGCCTGGCCGTGGACGGGGTGCAGGTGGAGGACATTGCCACCACCGCGAAAACCATGCCGGACTTCCCCCGGCTGTGGGAAGACATGCTGGCCCAGGCCGGTCCCGCGGATGCCGGCGCGGAAGGTTCCACCGGTGGCGCGCAGCACTGATTCCTGGGACGAATCGGATGTCCGCATCCGGCCCAGCAAAAAGGGCTCCCGCCCGCGCACCAAGGACCGGCCAAGCCACGACGACGCTGTGACCGGACGCATCATCACCGTCGACCGCGGCAGGTACACGGCGGTGGTGGGTGAGGACTCCGGCAACGAACGCGTGGTCATTGCCGCGAGGGCACGCGAACTGCGCCGCAACCCTGTAGTGGCCGGAGATTTCGTCTCCCTGGTAGGCGATGTCTCAGGCGAACCGGACACCCTCGCCCGGCTGGTCAAGATCCAGGACCGCCGGACCCTGCTGCGCCGCAGCGCTGACGACACGGATCCGGTGGAGCGGGCTGTGGTTGCCAACGCAGACCAGCTGGTGATCGTGGTGGCCGCCGCCAACCCCGAACCACGCACGGGTTTCATCGACCGCGCCCTGGTGGCAGCGTACGACGCCGGGATCGAGCCGATCCTGCTGGTCACCAAGGCGGACGTCAAGGATCCGGCGGAGCTGCTGTCCAACTACACACACCTCGACTTCCCCGTGATCATCAGCCGGACAGCCGATTCCAGCGCTTCCGGCATCGACGCCCGCTCTGACGACGGCCTGTCCGCCCGCCTCGACAGCAATGCCGTGGCCGAGCTCCGGGGGTACCTGGATGAAAAAGTGACTGTCATGCTGGGGCATTCAGGCGTAGGCAAGTCGACGATGGTGAATGCGCTGACCGGGGCTGAACGGGCCACCGGCGGCGTCAATGCCGTGACAGGGCGCGGGCGCCACACGTCGTCGTCGGCGCTGGCGCTAAGGCTGGCGGACGCTCCTGTGGGCAGCTGGATTATCGATACCCCGGGTATCCGCTCCTTCGGCCTGGCTCACGTGGATCCTGACCGGATCCTGCGCTCCTTCCCGGACCTCTCCCCCGGCATCGATGACTGCGAACGCGGCTGCAAGCACACAGCCACCGCCGTGAACTGTGGGCTGGACGCGTGGGTGGGCGGTGGCCATGCGGGTGCCACCGGGGAAGCGCGGCTGGCCTCGCTGCGCCGCCTGTTGGGCACTGACCCGCGCCTGGATGCGCAGGAGACAAAGGAGCTGGGCAGCGTCAACTGACGGTGCCGATCTCCCAGCAGATCAGCGCGCAGGCGGTAGTTTGGAACCATGATCCAACCTGCTTCAAGCTACAACGATGACCTGCGCCTGGCCCACGTCCTGGCAGATTCCGTGGATGACCAGACCATGAGCCGCTTCAAGGCCCAGGACCTCCAGGTGGAGACCAAGCCTGACCTCACGCCGGTCACCGACGCGGACAAGGCCGCAGAAGAAGCCATCCGCGGCCAGTTGTCCCGTTCCCGTCCGCGTGATGCCGTACTCGGGGAAGAGTTCGGCAGCACCGGCCACGGGTCCCGCCGCTGGATCATCGACCCCATTGACGGCACCAAGAATTTCGTCCGCGGCGTCCCCGTCTGGGCCACCCTGATTGCCCTGGTGGATGAGGGCGAGCCCGTTGTTGGGGTGGTGAGCGCACCCGCCCTGGGCAAGCGCTGGTGGGCGGCCAAGGGCATGGGAGCCTACATGGGCCGGTCGCTGGCTGCAGCCACCCGGCTCCGTGTCTCCAACGTCGCCAGCCTGTCCGACGCTTCGCTGTCCTACTCCAGCCTGGGCGGCTGGAAGGAACGCGGCAACCTGGACAACTTCCTGGGCCTCACCGAGGACGTGTGGCGGACCCGGGCTTACGGCGATTTCTGGTCCTACTGCATGGTGGCGGAAGGCTCCGTGGACATTGCCTGCGAACCTGAACTCAACCTTTACGACATGGCGGCACTGGTGCCGATTGTGGTGGAAGCGGGCGGCCGCTTCACCTCACTGGAAGGCGAGGACGGGCCGTTCGGCGGCAACGCGCTGGCCACTAATTCCATCCTGCACTCCGAGGTGCTCCGCCGGTTGAACCCGGACCTGGACGACCTTCTCTAACACCTTCATCGAAGAATCGGCGACGGGCACCTCCCAAAGGAGGCGCCCGCCGTCGTTTATTCGGCCAAAGCAGCACTTATCGGCAGGTGCGTAACAAAGCGCTTAACATTCGAGCTGGCTTCAAACCTTCCTGCCCCATGTCCTACTCTCTTAAGCAGGTCACGAGTGCCAGCGCGAAACCCCGGTTTGCTGGCCGGCAACCCTCCAACCGCGGTGGGGTGCCCCGGGTGACGACCAGGCCGGTCCGGAACGGATGCGGCAAGCGCGGATTCCCGGTACAGGGAGTCCTTTCGAAGTGAGGTCTCTGTGACTACTGCCACCGTCTCCCCCAACGCCGCCGCCCAGCCTGAAACAGTCCAGCCTGACGGCGCTGCCCCCTTTGATGCCCGCCGCGCCGTCGCCGGCCGGCCGCTTGCGGCTGTCACCGGCGCTGAAATCCAGGCACCGCTGATCTCCGGCGGCCACGTCCGGTATGCGAACCTCGACTACGGCGCCTCCGCTCCCGCCCTCTCCCTGGTCTCGGCCTACCTCAACGAGATCCTGCCGTTCTACGCAAGCGTCCACCGCGGGGCCGGCTATGCGTCCCAGATCAGCACGTCCGTCTACGAGAATGCCCGGAACATCGTCCGGGAGTTCGTGGGCGGCCGCCCGGACGATTCCGTGATCTTCACCCGGAACACCACTGACTCCCTCAACCTGCTGGCAGGCTGCCTGCCAGCAACGGACGGACGGCCCGACGGGGACGTCCTGTACCTGGACATTGAACACCACGCGAACCTGCTGCCGTGGCAGGGCGTCCCCCACCGCAGCATCGTTGCCGCCGACACCATCCCCGGCACCATCGAGTCCGTGCGCGCCGAACTGGAACAGGGAGGCGTGAGCCTGCTGGCCGTCACCGGCGCCTCCAACGTCACCGGCGAGATCCTGCCCATCCGGGCCCTGGCCACGCTCGCTCACGAACACGGCGCACGCATTGTGGTGGACGCAGCCCAGCTGGCGCCGCACCGCCGTGTCAACATCGCCGCGGATGGCGTGGACTACCTCGCTTTCTCGGGCCACAAGCTGTACGCACCGTTCGGCGCCGGTGTGCTGGTGGGCCGCCCGGACTGGCTCGACGCCGGAACGCCCCATCTCGCCGGTGGCGGCGCCGTCAAGGAAGCAAGGCTCGACGGCGTCAGCTGGGCCACCGGCCCGGCCCGCCACGAGGGCGGATCCCCCAATGTCCTGGGCGCAGCCACCCTGGCACGCGCCACGCAGGTGATCGCCGGGCTGGACCTGGACCGGTGGCATGCCCATGAGTCGGGCATCCGTTCCTTCCTGGTGGAGGGCCTGCAGAAGATCGACGGGGTGACCGTCCACCAGATCTTCAAGGACACCAACCCGGATACGGACACCATCGGCGTGGTCAACTTCTCCGTGGAAGGCTATGACGCCGGACTGGTAGCCGCGTACCTGTCCGCCGAGCACGGCGTTGGCCTGCGGGACGGCCGTTTCTGCGCGCACCCGCTGCTGAAGCGGCTCGGGCTCCCATCCGGTTCCCTCCGTGCCAGCTTTGGAGTCGGTTCGCGCCTTGAGGACGCAGAACGGCTTCTTACGGGCATCGAGTCGCTGCGCCGCAACGGCCTGGGGTGGGACTATGTGGTGGACGCAGGACGCTGGGTTCCCGCCAATGACACCCGGACCTATCCGCACTGGGCACCCAACACGCCGGGAACTGCCGGGGCTGCCCCCTGCATCGACGACTGATTGCTGCCGACGCCGTCCTGCCTTGCTGACACTGCCTGCTTTCCTGCCTCTAGGGCGTGTGCGGTAGATTCGAAGGATACCCAAGGGCATCAGACAAAGGAGGCCACACGTGGTACGGGGTGGCCCCAAACTTGATCACGGACGGCGCCGGGAGCTCGGCCAGAGCTTCCAGGACGGCGGCCGGCACTACCAGCAGGTCCGTCCGGGCTATCCGGACGAAGCAGCTCAATGGCTGGTGCCCCCGGGCGCCCATGATGCGCTCGACGCCGGTGCCGGCACCGGTAAGTTCACCGAACTGCTGCTGGACAGGGGCATGTCGGTCACCGCTCTCGATCCCTCTGCGGACATGCTCGAACAGTTACGGGCGCACTATCCCGCTGCCACGGCGATCCAAGCTACCGCGGAGGCGACCGGCCTGCCCGCGGGGGCCTTCGACGTCGTCAGCGTGGCCCAGGCCTGGCACTGGTGCGACGCCCTCGCGGCGAGCACCGAACTTGCGCGCGTCCTCCGTCCGGCCGGGAAGCTGGGCCTGATCTGGAACCAGCTGGACACATCCGTTCCCTGGGTCCACCGGCTCTCCCGGATCATGCACGCCGGGGACGTGTACAAGCCCGGCTTCCGGCCGCACGTAGGACCCGAGTTCACGGGGCTCGAGGGCCACGTCACCCATTGGCAGGACCGCGTCACCACCACCGACCTGGTGGAGCTCACCAAATCGCGGAGTTATTATCTGCGAGCCGGTGAAACCATCCGGGCGAAGGTGCTGGCCAACCTGGACTGGTACCTCCACGACCACCTGGGCCACAGCCTGGATAAAGAGCTCGAACTGCCCTACCTGACGCTCACGTGGCGGGCCTTCAAAGCATGACGGAGAACGGGCAAAGGGTAGGCTTGGGGCTGTGAAGACCAGCGCGCCCTCCTCCTCCATTGAGGATTACGTCAAGGTCATCTACTCCTTCACGGAATGGCAGGACAAGCCCATCACGTCCTCCCAGCTGGCCCAGCGCCTGGGAGTCGCTAATTCCTCGGTGTCCGAGATGGTCCGCAAGCTGAAGGACCAGGGACTCGTTGACCATAAGCCCTACAGCGCCATCACGCTGACCGATGCCGGTGTCCGGCTGGCCCTTTCCATGGTGCGGCGGCACCGCCTGATCGAGACCTACCTTGTCCAGCAACTGGGCTACAGCTGGGACGAGGTCCATGATGAAGCCGAACTGCTGGAGCACGCCGTCTCGGACACGTTTATTGAGCGTGTGGCGGCCATACTCGGAAACCCGCAGCGTGATCCGCACGGCGATCCCATCCCCACCGCCGACGGGAAAGTGCTGATGCCCCGCGCGCACCTGATGGGCGAGCTGGACCAGGGGCACACCGGCAGGATCACCCGGATCAGCGACGAGAACCCGGACCTGCTCAGGTACCTTTCCGCGGAAGAGATTGACCTCGACGCCGAGGTGGAGGTGGTGGGCCGCAAACCGTTCGGCGGCGCGCTGGTGGTGCGGATCAGGAATTCGGGCAGGACCCGGGACTACGACCTCGCGGGTGAGATCACCTCTGCCCTGTGGGTGCACAGCGACCAGCCCCATCCGGGCTGTCTGCTTGGGGACAGCTGAATGAAACCAGCCGGCACGCCGGCGGGACGCGCCTGGCTTGCTGTTGCCGCCGGAGGCCTCCTCGGCACCGAATTGCGGTACGGTCTGGGGCTCGTGTTTCCTGATGTTCCGGGGTCGGTGCCGTGGGCCACGCTGTGGATCAACATTGGCGGCAGCTTCGTCCTGGCAGCGTTGACAACCATCTGGATGTCCCGGCCCCACACAGCATTCTGGCTGCGGGCAGGGCTCGGGCCGGGACTGCTGGGGTCCTTCACAACGTTCTCCGCCGTGGTGTTTTCGGCGGATCAGTTGGCCCGGGCCGGGGAGCATTTGGTGTCGGTGGCCTACCTGGTGCTGTCGTTGCTTCTTGGGTTGGCCGCCGCCGGATTGGGGTGGCGGTTCGGCAAGGTGGTGGCCGGGGTTATTGGTCCCGGCGCGGGTAGCACGCCGTGATGACTGCTGCTCTGGTGGGCCTGTTCGGCGTCGCCGGCGCTCTTCTTCGTTTCGCCGTGGACAGCTGGTTTGCCCATCACGCGTCCATCCGGACGGCGCGCCCGGTGGTCGGTTCCTCAGGCGGTTCCGGGGCCAAGGCGAGGCTGCATTGGCCCTGGGCCACGCTGCTGGTGAACGCCGCAGGGTGCTTCATTATCGGCGCCACCCACGCCATCACCGTACGGCTGGGGCTGGCCGCGGAATGGCACACCGCACTGGCCACCGGGCTGGCAGGCGGACTGACGACCTTCAGCTCGTGGACCACGGCGACAGTGCGGTTGCTGAGTGAGGCGCGGTTCGGCTCCGCGGTGTTGAATGTGGCCGCCAATCTGGTCCTCGGCTTTGGGGCTGCCGCTGCCGGGATTGCCCTGGCTGTCTGACCCGGTGGGGGCGATTTGGCGGGCTCCCGTATCGTGGATGGTGATGATTAACAGACGCGACGCGGCCATTGCCCTTGATGTACCGATGGAAATGGCCCAGCGCCACGGCCTTCCGAAGTGGATGACCGAGGCCGACCTCGGTGAGATCCTGGACAACCCGCCGCCCTGGCTGGTCCAGTCCCGCGCCAACCGCACCGGCAAGCGGCCCGTCTGGGTCCATCTCGAGTGCGCGGTCTGCGGCTACGAGGAAGCAGCGCGCCCCAAGAAGTGGTGGCCGGACTTTACCTACGTGGTGTGCGGCCACCACGATCCCGAGGACGTTCCGCGCGTGCGCGAGGGTTACGTCCGCAGTGAGTTCGACGGCGTCGGCACGCGTTTTGTAGGCATCGCGGACGTGCCTGTTTCGGACTGACCGCGCGCCCTTTCAGGCCATTACATTGGGGGCGGAAAAGGCGTATTTTACGAAGAGGGACAAAGCCTGTCCCTCGTTGTAAGGAGCGCGCCATGCCGGACAAAACACCCCATCAGAACCTGGCAAAGAAGCCGGTCAAGACCATCAAGGAAAAACGCGCCGAGAAGAAGTCGAAGAACGCTGAAGGTGCCCAAGACCCGGTGGCGCACTTGAAGAAACGCCGGTAGCTTCACTGCCCGTTTGTTTGCATCTCTTCCGGCACAGCAACCAGGTCCACTTCCCTGCCGTCCCGCAGCACCCTGATCTGCAGCGGCTGCCCGATCGCATCGGAGAACAGCAGCTTCTGCAGGCTCTCGGCGTTGCTGAGGGCGCGGCTTCCGGCGGTGAGGATGATATCGCCGGCCTGCAGGCCCGCCCGGCCTGCGGGTGATCCGGCCAGCACCTCCACCACCCTGAGCCCGTCCCGCTGGCCCGTCCTGATCACCGCGCTGGCGTTCAACCGAATCGGGGTGCTCACCACACCGAGGTAGGCCCGCCTGACCCGTCCGTCATTCAGCAGGGCTGAGATGATTCGCCTTGTTGTCGTGTTAATTGGAACGGCAAGGCCCAGCCCGGCGCCGGCCACTGCGGTGTTGATGCCCACAATCCTCCCGTGCGCGTCTGCCAGGGCGCCGCCGGAACTGCCTGGATTGAGGGCAGCGTCGGTCTGGATGACGTCTTCGATCACCCTCCGGTTGCCGCCAGCCCAGACCGGAATGGAACGGCCCAGCCCGCTCACGACTCCGGCCGTGACCGATCCTGCCAGCCCCAGCGGATTCCCGACTGCGATAACCAGCTGGCCCACACGCAACGTCTCGGCGTCGCCGAACCGGGCAGGAGCCACTCTCGGTGCTTTCCCGCGGACCACGGCGAGATCCGACAAGGGATCCACCCCCACGAGTTCCAGATCAGTCCGGCTGCCGTCGGCAAACGCGGCATGGCCCTTATTCGTGCCGGCCACCACGTGGGAGTTCGTGAGGAGATAACCGTCCTCGGTAAAGAGGACTGCGGAACCTGCTCCCACACGGAACCGGCTGTTCCGGCGGGTGCTGGTCATTTCGATGGCCGCGACGTGCGGCGTTACCGTCTCAGCCACCCGCATGACTGTCTGCGAATACGAGTCCAAGGCGTCGTCGTCGGGCACCGGTGCGGCTGGCTCACTCCCTTGGTTCATGGGGCATCTCCTGGTTGTAGCCAATCCCGGAGGCGAGGACGTCCGGGTCCTACCGGAGACAACGATCGAAGCCGTGCCGCTAGTCCCGGCTGTGCTACGCCATGGGTGAACGAGCCGCCAAGCCTTGCCGCCAGGGGCCTAAAGCGGCCAGGACTGCGGGGGCAAAGGAAAACACCCCGGTCCGAAGACCGGGGTGTTATCTGGTAGGCCACCACATCCGCGAGGGATGCGCCGACTCACCACAAATGTGGAGATGGGGGGAATTGAACCCCCGTCCGATGTCGTGTTGTCAGGGCTTCTCCGGGCGCAGTTTGCGTCGGATTTTCTCGGCCCCAGCCATGCTGCAAACAGCTGGCTGATCCGGGCCCAGTCATCTAGGAGTCCCGTTCACCCCGATGACGGAGGTGAACAGCAGTGGCTATCTAAATGACGCCAGGATCCGGGGCGATAGCAACCTCGGGCTGACGGACTGTCTTACTGGTTAAGCAGCAAGAGCGAAGTCAGTGCGCTTAGATTCGGCACTTATTGGTTTGCAGAAAGCGTTTACGAGATAATTCTGCATCCTCGGCCCGCTTCACCTGTCGCGACTAACATCGTCGAAACCGATCATCCCCATATTCTTTTACCAAACCAGCGGGCGAGCCTGCCGGACTACCCACTATAACGCATCCCCCGGAAAATTCATTCCAGCCTACCGGCGGCGGTTGCGCTCCCGCATTTCGCGCTGCGCTTCCCGGTTGTCCTGCTGCTCACGGAGTGTCTGGCGCTTGTCGTACTCGCGCTTGCCTCGGGCCACGCCGATTTCGACCTTGGCGCGGCCGTCAACGAAGTACAACTGCAAAGGCACAATGGTGTAGCCCGATTCACGCACCTTGTGCGAGATCTTAATCAGTTCCTCACGGTGCAGCAGCAGCTTGCGGCGGCGGCGGGCTGCGTGGTTGGTCCAACTGCCCTGGTTGTATTCCGGGATGTGGATAGCTTCCATCCACAGCTCGTCGTTGTAGAAGGTGCAGAATCCGTCCACCATGGAGGCGTGGCCCTCGCGCAGGGACTTTACTTCGGTCCCCATGAGCGCGATTCCAGCCTCGTAGGTGTCCAGCACGTGGTAGTCATGCCGGGCCTTGCGGTTGGTGGCCACCACTTTACGGCCACTTTCTTTAGGCAAGGGAAAGCTCCTCAGGTAAAAATAGGATGTCCTCCGGGCCAGCCGGCGCGGAGTCATACCAGTGTACGGCAGGGTTATGCGGCTTAGAGCAGCCCCATTGGATCCACGGCGTTGCCGTTCAGCCAGGTTTCGAAGTGGGCGTGGCAGCCGGTGGAGTTGCCCGTGTTGCCGGAGTAGGCGATCAGCTGCCCCTGCGAGACCCGCTGTCCGTTCGATACCACGATGCTGGCATTGTGGTAGTAGATGGTGTTCAGCGTGTTGCCCTCCATCAGGCCGTGGGAGATCTTTACCCTCCAGCCTCCGCCGTCGGCTGAGCTCCAGCCGGAGCTGAAGACCTCGCCCGCTGCGGCGGCGTAGACAGGCGTGCCGCAGGCTGCGCCAAAGTCCAGCCCCGTGTGCATGTAGCCGCCCTGTCCATAGAAGTCGATGGTGCCTGGCGGGGTGGCACGCCAGCCGAACCCGGACGTGATCGGGACGCTTCCGTCAAAGGGATGCCGTAGGCCGAAGGCAGACGGCGAACCGACTGAGGGCGCGGGCGGTGCGGGCGGCACGTAAGGTTGCACGGGCGGTGGCGGCTGGTTGCGTGCTGCTGCCGCAGCAGCAGCGGCGGCGGCTGCGGCCTCCGCCTGCCTGCGATGCTCGGCTGCGGCGGCTTCCGCCAGCCTCCGCTGCTCGGCTTCCCAGGCCTCCCGCAGCTTTCGGTCGCGTTCCTTGATTTCGGCGGCAACGGCGTTTTGGCTGGCCTGAACACCCGCCAACTGCGACTGGATCTTAGGCTTGGCTGCCTGCAGTTGAGCGTCAAGGCGGCTGGTATCGGCGATTAGCTTATCTACCTGTTCCTTCTTCTCCGCCGCTTCGTCACGGGCAATCTTCTCCCGCTCGAGGGCAGCGTCGGCTTTGGCTTTCAAGTCCTTGATCTCGGCTTCCACCGCTTGCAAACGGGCTTCGGAGTTCACATTAGTGGCGTTCTGCTGCTGCAGCTTGTCCATGGCCGCGTTCTGGCTGCGCATGGCCTGGTCTGCCAGGTCCATGGTCTCGGTCAAGCTTCCGCCGTTGTTGGAGCCAAAGAACAGGGACAGGTTTGAGGGTACGCCCCCGGATTTGTACGCCTGGGTGGCGATCTGACCGATCAGCTTCTTTGTGTCTGCAATCTTTTTCTTATCAGTTTCCATTTGCTGCGTAATTTTGGCCTTGTTCTGCTGGGCCATGTCCACGCGTGCGGAGAGCGATTCGACTTCCTTGACGGCCCCGGCCACTCGGCCCTGGGCTTCCAGGAGGGCCTGCTGGGCTCCAGGCAGCCGACCCTGGTAGATCACCAGGTCACTCGCAGCCTTGGCGATTCGGGAATCAACGAATTCCAAGGACTGCTGGACCCTGGTTGCCTCTGCCTCAAGTGCCTTCTGCTTGTCTTCAAGCTCGTCGGCGAAAGCCACCGGGGTGGACGAAGCCAGCCCTGCTGCGAGGACAACGGCCAGCACGGCGCTGATAACGCTGGTGCGCTGCGGTGCTTTGCGCCGACTGTTCAGTCGGTGCCGGGGCGAAGTTTGGTCCGTTACGTTCATGGCATTCCTTGTTCGGTTTGCATACCTAGACGCGAAGGTATCTGCGCAAAGTCAAGAGGGACGAAATACCGGCCAAGGATCCGCCAAGGATTATCAGCGCGGGTGCGAGGATCAATGTTTGGCCGGATGAGATGAAGGCCGTGTCCGGGTACTGCTGAGACATGAACTCGCCGAGGAAGAAGTGTGCAACGGCCCACAGCGTTCCGGAGGCCAAGGCAGCGCCGATGACGGCGGCGATGACGCCTTCCAGGATAAAGGGAAGCTGGATCACCGTTTTCGAGGCGCCCACCAGGCGCATGATTCCCGTTTCCCGGCGGCGGCTGAAGGCGGAGAGCCTGATGGTGGTTGTGATCAGCAGGATGGCGCACACGATCATGACACCGGCGATGCTGACCGCCACAAGGGAGGCCCCGTTCATTACCGAGAAGAGGCGCTCAAGCAGCTGGCGCTGGTCGATAACCGTCTCCACGCCGGGCTGGGAGGAGAAGGTTTCGCTGATGATCTGATACTTTTCCGGGTCCTTCATGTTAATCCGGAAGGATGCCGGCAGCTGGTCCGGCGTCACCGAGTCCACGATGGGCGAATTCGAGAACTGGTCTTTGAAGTGTGTGTACGCCTCTTCCTTGGACTCGAACTGGAAGTCGTTGATGTATTGCGCCACGGCAGGAGACTCCAGCAGCCCGTTGAGGCTTTCCTGCTGTTCGGCGGTGACGGGTCCGCCGGCGCAACCAGCCGCCGTCGACCCTTCACTGCACAGGAAGACGGCTACCTGGACTTTGTCGTACCAGTAACCCTTCATCTGGTTGATCTGCATCTGCAGCATTCCTGCTGCGCCAACGAAGGTGAGCGAGACGAAGGTGACCAGGATGACCGAGACCACCATGGAGACGTTGCGGCGGAGTCCGCTGCCGATCTCGCTGAGGATGAACGCGAGCCTCATCGCTGTCCCTCGCCTTCGTGCGGCTGTCCCGTTTCCGGGTTTTCCCTGCCGCTGGCGTCCTTGAGCCTGCGCGACTGGCCAACGACCGGGATCATCGACGTGTAAAGGGCTCTTGCCTCGTCGCGGATGATGACGCCGTTCTTGAGCTCGACCACTCGCTTGCGCATCTCGTTGACGATGTCGTCGTCGTGGGTTGCCATCACTACGGTGGTTCCGTTTTGGTTGATTTTGTCCAGGATGCCCATGATGCCCATCGACGTGGTGGGGTCCAGGTTTCCGGTGGGCTCGTCCGCGAGGAGGATGCCTGGCCTGTTGACGACGGCACGGGCGATGGCCACGCGCTGCTGCTCGCCGCCGGACAGTTCGTGCGGCATGCGGTGTTCTTTGCCCTCCAGACCCACAGTTTTGAGGACCTCGGGGACGGTGTCCCGGATGACGCTGCGGCTCTTGCCGATCACCTGCATGGCGAAGGCAACGTTGGCGAAGACGTTTTTCTGGGGCAGGAGCCGGAAGTCCTGGAAGACGACGCCGATGCCGCGGCGAAGCCGGGGCACGCGCCAGCTGGAGATCTTGGCAACGTTCTGGCCGGCGACGTAGACAGCCCCGGAGCTTGCCCGGTCCTCCTTGAGGACCAGCCGGAGGAAGGTGGACTTGCCGGAGCCGGACGCACCGACCAGGAAGGCGAATTCGCCGCGGTCAATCTCAAGGTTGACGGAGTCCAGCGCAGGCCGGGCTTTCTGGTCGTAGACCTTGGTGACATTTTCGAATCGAATCATGGCCCTAAGTACCCTGCAGGGCATGGCTGATTCTGATGCAGCCCAGTTCTGCAGCCGGTGCGCGGGTTTTCGTTTGGGGGAAGTAGGGCCCCGGCCCCTCGACTATACGCAGCAGTTCCGGTGTATCACGCGGGTTTCAGGGGGCGTGTCGCCGGATCCTGTATCTCCGGCTGCCCCTTATCGCCTTATTTCTCGGCGTTCCGGTTGTCCGTGCGCCACCTGATGCCGGCATCGATGAAGTCGTCGATTTCACCGTCGAAGACTGCCGAGGTGTTTCCGACTTCGTGCTCGGTCCGGAGGTCCTTGACCATTTGGTAGGGGTTGAGGACATAGGAGCGCATCTGGTCACCCCAGGACGCCTTCACATCGCCGGCAAACGCCTTCTTTTCGGCGTCTTCCTGTTCCTTTTTGAGGAGCAGGAGCCTGGACTGCAGCACACGCATTGCGGCGGCGCGGTTTTGCAGCTGCGACTTTTCGTTCTGCATTGAAACTACGGTCCCGGTGGGGATGTGGGTCAAACGGACTGCCGAGTCGGTGGTGTTGACCGACTGGCCGCCCGGGCCTGAAGAGCGGAACACGTCAACGCGGATCTCGTTGTCCGGGATCTCGATCGAGTCCGTCTGCTCGATCAGCGGGATGACTTCGACGGCGGCGAAGGAAGTCTGACGCCGGCCTTGGTTGTCGAAGGGGCTGATTCTTACGAGCCGGTGGGTTCCGGCCTCCACGCTGAGGGTGCCGAAGGCGTAGGGTGCCTTCACTTCGAATGTTGCGGACTTCAGACCGGCTTCTTCTGCGTAGGACGTGTCCATGACGGTGGTGGGGTACCCGTGCCGCTCGGCCCAACGGAGGTACATGCGCATCAGCATCTCGGCGAAGTCAGCAGCATCCACGCCACCGGCGCCGGCCCGGATTGAGACTACGGCCTCGCGCTCGTCATACTCACCCGAAAGCAGGGTGACCACTTCAAGGTCCTTCAGGGCTTTTTTGACGGACTCCAGTTCGGCGGCAGCCTCCCCCATGGAGTCGGCGTCGTCCTCGTCCTGCCCGAGCTCCACCAGGACCTCAAGGTCATCGATCCTTGAAACCAGGGTGTTGAGGCGCTCCAGCTCCGTCTGGCGGTGCGACAGCCGTGAAGTGATTTTCTGTGCCGCCGAGGGGTCGTCCCACAGGTCCGGTTCGCCAGCCCGCTCGCTGAGTTCGGCGATGTCTTCCTTCAGTGCCTCTACGTCAGAGACTCGCTCAATGGACTCGTAGGTGGCGCGAAGGGCGCGGATTTCAGCGGAAAAATCAATATTGGCCATGGTTGTTTAAGCCTACGCTATCCCGCAGAAGGCCCGGGCCTTGCGTCTTAGCTTCGGCTTGCGGGCCGCTCGGCGTGCGGGCGTGAAAGGACGTCAGCGGGTAAGACGGGAGCGTGCGGTCGAAGTCGCCTCGATCCGGATACCGTCGGGCACCAGGAAGTTCACCACTGGCGGGTGGACAGCAGCAGTCAGCACGACGACGGCGGTGGAACCGTCTGGACTGCCCGTTGCCCCTGCGACGGCGAGACCATCGAAGCGCTGTGACGCGGGAGTCCTGGAGACGAAGTCTGCTGCCACGTTCCTCACCCTTGCGGGGCTCAAGACCGCGGACGGGCTGCCGCCTTGTGTTTCCACCTCGCCAAGGGTGTAACTGCCGGCGGCAGCAAGTGAGGCACCATCGGCCAGGGAAAGCAGCCGCTTGTGTTCGAGGTAGACGGACGAAATGCCGATGACCACTGTTGTAACAAGCAGGGCCACAACGACGTAGCCCAGGACCATCACCATCATCTGGCCGTTGTCATCTTTTGGCATTGCCGTCACCGGAACCTGCCGACCAGTTGCGTGGACGACGCCTCCACCTCGCTGGCGCTGAGGCGGAAATCCCCGTCGAACGGCAGGAACGGAAGTGGCACGGTCAGGCTCACGGTGACGGTGATGGTGCTGCCGGCCGCCTGGCAGTCAGCCGGACTGCAGGATGTTGCCACCCGCGCCTGTCCGGGCTGGTGTCCGAAGTCTGCGAGCGCGATCGCTACCGCCTGTTCGGCTGCTGCCTGTGCTGTGGCGGCGTCGGGCTGCGCTATGTAAACCTTTGCTGCCTGGTCAGCCGCGCCGACGACTGCAAACGAGCCGCCCTGGATCTGACTCATGGTGATGATGAAGTACACGAGCGGAACCATCAACAGAAGGGCCAGGAAAGTGAATTCCACCACCGCACTCCCCCGTTCATGCTGATTTGCTGTCCGCGGGTTTTTGGTGCGCTCGGGTGCAGCAGTTCTTGGCTCGCGGCAGAGCGCTGCGAGCAGCCGGGCGCGGAAGGGAGCCCGCACCAGGTCACGGTTGCACTGCCGCATGCCCCTTCACCTCCAGCAGGTCCCGGGGGCCGATAAGACCAATCAAGGGCATGGGGGCACTTACGGTCACTTCCAAGGTCCGCAAACCCTGGTACGTCACCTCGCTGGTGCTCACTTGCTGTGCGAAGCCCGCATTTAAGGCGGACTGAATCAGACCACGGGTCCGTTCCTCCGCGTCTGCGGCACTCCGGTCAGCGAGAGTCCCATAACGGGCACCGGATGCTGCAGCATCAATCAACGTGTTCCTCACGTGCAGGACCAGTGTCAGCTGGATGATAGCGAGGAAGAACAGCGTGAGCAGGCTGCCTACCAGGACAAAATCGACCACAGCCGAGCCCTGCTCACGGAGTGTGGTCTCCTGTGGGACGGGTTGAGGGGGTCGCGTGCTGTTGACGGCATGGCCATCAGCGGGAGGTAGGCCGTTCCTGCGGCTGTCCAGAGCGCGGCTAGTGACCCCACCGCGGATGGACAAAGTCATCGTTTAGCTTCCGACCTTGTCCATCGCCTGGTTGAACATGGCTTCCAGCGCCGGACCGGCGAGCGCCAGCAACGCCGCCACGAGAACCGCGGACATGAGGGTGATCATGACCCAGCCGGGGACGTCTCCCCTCTCGGGATTGTCGGTCACCTTTCCGTTACAGGGATGGCCGTCAAACGAATCCCTGCCTGGGCTACGCTTCCGCCGCACGCTGTTGCCGCCTACTCCCGGAAGTAGCGTAGCCGCCAGTGACAGGAACAGTACCAAGCAGCGAATCCCCATTTTCTCCATCATTCCGTCCTCTTCCTGATTCAGCTTCCAACTTTGATTTGTTCTGGTGTTGTCGTCGTCTTCGAGCTTCAAAATCCCAAACTGATTGCGGCGATGCCCGGAAAGACGGCAAAGACCACGGTCAAAGGGAGCACGCCGAACACCAGCGGAACCATCATGGCAATCTCCTTTTTGCCGGCAGCCTCCATAAGGTCACGCTTGGCTGTGTCGCGTACGTCCTGGGCTTGGGCTCGGAGGACATCAGCCAAAGGCGTCCCCCGCTCCACCGCGACCACGATGCCGTCCACGAAACGTACGAGTGGTGTCAGATCTGTCCGCGCTGAAAACTCTTGTAGTGCCTGGATCAGCGGCTTACCCGCCCTCGTTTCAGCGAGGATCTTCGAAAACTCTTTGGTGAGCTCGCCCTTGGCGCTACGGCAGACCCGGTCCAGTGCGCCCGTAGCGCTCTCTCCTGCGCTGACCGCCAACGCCATCAGTTCTGCCAAACTGGGGAACTCCGCCATCATCCTCGATTCCCGGCGGCGGATCTGCGCGCCGAGCCAGTAGTCCCGGAACATGAACCCGCCGATGGCACTTCCCAAGACAGCAACGACAGCCAGGAGGGGGTTGAACCTTCCAGAAGCCGCACCTAGAACGATGAAGACGATCGAGATAGCGAACCCAGCAGCTGCCCACAGGAGTTGCTCAGCCCGAAAATCGACAGGGGACTTGCTGATACCTGCCTGCGCCAATCTTCGCGCCGTAGTTTTCGATGCGGGGTTCAGCCGGCCGAGAGCCGCCAGGCCATCCCGCACCATAGGTCGAAGGATCCGTTCGAGCGGCCCAAACGGCGTTACGTTGTGTTCCCCTGCGTGCAGAAGCCTTGACTCAAGATTTTGTGACTTCAGCTGCGGCTCGATGCGCTGCGACAACGTGACGGCGCGCATGAAAGGAGACCGGAAGATCACCAGCCACAGTCCCACTCCCAACAGCACTCCGACCACAACTCCCGGAGGAGAAACCTCCATCACCTGAGCACCCTCTCGTCTTGGGGAAGTGCACCAATCCGAAGCATCACGGAGTAGCAGAACAGGGAAACGACCAAGCCTCCAAGCAGAACGGCGGCACCCATCGGCGTGTTGTATGCCTGCACTGCCTCCGGTCTCGTCGCAAGGAGCATCATGACGATCCAGGGCGCGGCAACGGCGAGCCGTGCTGCGTTTATTGTCCAGGACTGCCGTGCTTCCAGCTCACTGCGAGTGCGGGCGCTTTCCCGCAGAAACTCAGCCAGGGTTCCGAGGAGCTTTCCGAGGTCTGAGCCTCCAACCTCCCTTGTCAGGCGCAGCGCCTCCACGATTCGGTCCGCAACAGGATCGGCCAGCCGGTGCTTGAGCTGGTTGAGCGAGGCCTCGAACTGGCCTCCGGCCCGATAGTCTGCACCGAAATCCCTGAAGACGTAGCGGAGTTCCTCGGGGCCTTTGTCACCGAGCTGGATGAGGGCCTCCGGCAGCGGCAGCCCTGCGCGGATGGCAGAACGGAGGTGGTCGACGACGTCGGGCCAGAGTGTGCGCAGCAACGCGCTCCTCTTCTTTGCCTTCCAGCGAAGGACTGTTACCGGAAGCCAGGCCCCAAACAACCCGAAGCAGAAGGAGATTGGCCACGAGTGGGTCACTGCAAAAAAGACAAGGCCTACGAAAAGTCCGAGCCCAAGGCAGGTGCCCACCAGTCCTGATGCCGACACCTTCTCTATTCCCGCCCCGGCAAGGAGGTCAGCGAGGCGGCTGGTCCTTTCCTTGGGAAACGCAGGTTTCGGTGACTCCCAGAAGGACCACCAGATCAGGAAGAACCCTGCACCCGCCGTTACTCCCAAAAGTGCCGATATCATCGCGGATCCAGCAGCGCGGCAACGTCATATCCCGCCCTGGCAAATTTCTCCTGCGCCGGCATGGAGTTGGGCCTTGGCTGCAGCATCCCGTCGATTGTGGCAAACACCGGTGATGATTCGATGATGCCGTTTTCAACCCGTCGGCCAAGGGCGAGGATTTCAGTCACTTCCCTGCGTCCGTCAGCTCGGCGGGTACAGTGCACCACCAGATCAATGCAGGACGCCACGGTGGGCACAACGAACGCGCTGGAGATATTCTCGCCAGCCAGCAAAGGAAGCGTGCAGATCTTGGTGACGGCGTCATGAGCAGAATTCGCGTGGACAGTGCACATCCCGGGAAGCCCGGAATTTAAGGCGATGAGCATGTCGAGGCTCTCGGCCTCCCGGACTTCGCCCACCACCAGCCGGTCCGGACGCATGCGGAGCGCTTCCTTGACCAGGCGTCGCAGTGGTATCGCACCCTCACCTTCAAGGTTGGGCTGACGGCATTGCAACCCGACAACGTCCCGAAGGGGAAACTGCAGCTCGAAAATTTCCTCGACGGTTATGACGCGTTCCCTGCTCCCGATGCTGGCTGCGAGGCAGTTCAGCATCGTGGTCTTGCCGGCCTGAGTCGCGCCTGAAACCAGGATGTTAAGCCCACTGGAAACTGCAGCGCCAAGGAAGCGGGCCGACTGCGGGGTGAGGGTGCCAAGCTCCACGAGATGTTCAAGCCGACTGGCTTTGACCACGAACTTCCTGATGTTGACTGCCCAGTGCCTTCGCGTCACGTCCGGGATGACCACATGCAACCTCGACCCGTCCGGCAGCGCTGCATCTACAAAGGGCGAGGACATATCCAAGCGGCGGCCGGAGCTCTTCAGCATCCGCTCGACCAGGTCCCGCACCTGTTGATCGGTCAGGCTGAGGGAGGTTAGCTCCGATTCGCCGTTCCTCGCGACGTAGATTTCATTGGGCGCATTGATCCAAACCTCTTCGATGGTCGGATCGTCCAAGAGCGGCTGAAGGACACCGAATCCGGCGACAGCATCAAAAAGAAACCTGCGTGCAGCATCCAGAGGGCCGATCGGAGGCAGCGGACCCATCAGCGCACGTTCGTCGTAGTCTGATACCGCCGCCTCCACTAAGCGGCGGACCTCACCGACCTGGTGAAGCGGATCAAGCCCGCGGCGGCGGATAAGCTCGCGGACTTCGTCCTCAACAATTCCCAACGCGTCCATACGTTCCCCAATACAACTGCCGCCCCCGGCGGAGGCAGTGCAACTGGATAAAGCCTAGGGAGAGTGAAGCTCGGCAACAAGTCTTGGGAAGCATGTGTGGATAACACACACCGGGCCCAAATCACACCAGCAACACCAGGACCACTAGTTCCCTAGGTAACACCAGTGTTATGGTGAGCGCGTTAATTGTCGAAATACCACATGTCAGGTGCCTTTCCCTGGGGGAAATCACCCAGCAGTAACCAAATGAGCGTTCGCCAGAGCGCCACATTGTCTCCGGAGCAAAAATGAAGCGGAACCTGTCTCAGTCCCGTCGCCCCCCGTTGAAGTCCTTGGCCATAGCGCTCTTGGCTGCCTCTCTGGTAGCCGGCCCGGGCCTGGCGGGGGTTGCTTCCGCCGTCGAACCCTCTCCGACGCCGATAGCTTCTTCGCCGGCAGTTGGTACCCCGCAGACTGCGGCGCCTGCTCCGGCGGCGGCCTCGCCGGAAGAAGCAGCAGTTCCAGCGGAGACGCGGACTGCCCAACCTTCGGAGGAGGCTACACAGTCCATGGCTGAAGCCATTGGGGTGGGCGGAGCGGAAATGGGACAGCGCTCCGCGCGCGTCACCGCCGCAGCTCCCTCCGATGCCGTCAATCGGCTAAGCACCGAGTCGCTGTCCACAGAAGGCACCTGGATGCCCACTTTCGGCGTTCAGGGATTGGACGTGAGCGGTCACCAGACGAGCGTGGACTGGCAGCAGCAGTGGAACATGGGGGCGCGCTTCGCCTATGTAAAAGCGTCTGAAGGAAACTACTACACCAACGAACGCTTCAGCTCGCAGTACCAGGGCTCCCGAAATGTAGGGATGCTTCGAGGTGCCTACCACTTCGCTATTCCCAACTGGTCCTCAGGGGCCGACCAGGCACGGTACTTTGTGCAGAACGGCGGGGGCTGGTCTGCGGACGGTAACACCTTGCCGCCGGTGCTGGACTTTGAATTCAACCCGTATGAGGGTCGCACCATCAACGGTTTCTACTTTGGCAACACCTGCTACAACATGTCGCCGGCACAGCTTCAGTCCTGGGTTCGGGATTTCGGGAACACCATGCGGTCCCTGACGGGGAGACTCCCGGTCATCTACACCAACACAAGCTGGTGGAACAGCTGCTTAGGCAACCCTGCCGGGTTTGGAGACTACCCCCTGTGGGTTGCCGCCTACCCGAAATACGCCACCAACGACGCAGGCCCGGTTCCGACGGCGAGCTGGAGCACGTACAGCATTTGGCAATACAGCAGCACCGGGCCGTTCGCCGGTGACTCGAATGTCTGGAACGGCACGCTCGCCCAGTTGCAGACGTTCGCCAAAGGCTCGCTGGGCTCCGGCGGAGCCATCGAACGTAAATGGGCTGCCACAGGTGGAGCCGCAGGCCCCCTCGGCGCTGCAGTCTCGACGACCGACATCTGCGGACTTTACGGTGGCGGCTGCTACCGCGCGTATGCCAAGGGCAACATCTACTGGACAGCCGCAACGGGCGCGCACCCGGTCACCGGATCCTATTGGACCGCATGGGACAATGCCGGATGGCAAAAGGGCATCGGCTACCCCACCAGCGACGCCACCTGCCCCACGACGACCTCCACGTGCCACCAGACGTTCCAGGGTGGAAATGCCTACAACACACCCGGCCTGGGGACGTTTGTAGTAAAGAATTCCTACATGTCGGCGTGGAAGGCGGCCGGTTGGCAGGACGGCATTGGGTACCCAAAGTCCATGGAGACCTGCGGCCTTTACGGCGGCGGCTGCTACCAGCAATTCACCAAAGGCAACATCTACTGGTCCGCGGCCACCGGAGCCCACGCAGTCACCGGAGCCTACTGGACCGCCTGGCAGAAAGCCGGCTTCCAAGCCGGCATCGGCTACCCCACCGGCCCCGTTACCTGCGGCCTCTATGACAACGGCTGCTACCAGCCCTTCACCCAAAGGCAACATCTACTGGACCGCGACCACCGGAGCCCACGCAGTCACCGGAGCCTACTGGACCGCCTGGCAGAAAGCCGGCTTCCAACCTGGCATCGGCTACCCCACCGGCCCCGTTACCTGCGGCCTCTATGACAACGGCTGCTACCAGCCCTTCACCAAAGGCAACATCTACTGGACCGCCGCCACCGGAGCCCACGCGGTCACCGGAGCCTACTGGACCAGTTGGGGTGAAGCAGGATGGCAGCGCGGCATCGGCTACCCTACCGGCCCCGTTACCTGCGGCCTCTACGGCAACGGCTGCTACCAGCCCTTCGCCAAAGGCAACATCTATTGGACCGCGACCACCGGAGCCCACGCGGTCACCGGAGCCTACTGGACCGGTTGGGGTGAAGCAGGATGGCAGCGCGGGATTGGATACCCGAAGGGCTCCGTCGTCTGCGGCCTCTACGGAAGCGGCTGCTACCAGCCCTTCAGCGAGGGAAATATTTACTGGACGGCTGCGACCGGCGCCCATGCCGTGAACGAACCGTACATGAGCCAGTGGCGTCTGGCCGGCTGGCAAAAGGGCAAGCTCGGTTACCCGCTCGAGGCCGCCGTCGCCTACGCCGGGTACAAGACAGTGCGTTTCCAGGGCGGGACCATGACCCGCAGCGCATCCGGCATCAAGGTGGCCTACTTCTAGGCGCCGCTATTACCGCACTGAAGCTAAGGCAACACAGAGAAGGGCCGGTCGGAACTCCGAGGATTTCTGAACTGGTCCCCGAAAGTTGGATTCGCTAATTCACCTTAGCGGCCAGTGATTGGCTCTTCGAAGAAGGCTCCGTCCCACTTGGGACGGAGCCTTTCTCGTTGCTGGGAAGTTCTATGGGCGCTATGTGACCGAACGGTACAAATGGACGTCGTTCGCCCTCCACCAGATGCACTGGTCATTGTGGGACTCGTCTTCCTACCTCAACTGCCCGGGGTGGGTTCCGCAAACCACTAACAACGCAACTGGGCCTTGGTTTAATGCACAATCGCCGTATACCCAAGGAAGTCTTCACGTTCTCCTTGGTAGTAGAGCTTGATGATCTGGAAATGATTCAGCGCTACAACGAGCAGTGGGAAAAGGGGACTCCGCTCACTGAGAGTCTTGGATAAGCGAGGTCCTTTAGCTCTGAAGGAGCAATGTTATCGATGGCTATGGCAGGTTTGAATGGCCCCGTTAGGACGGCGGCGGCGTGACTCAAGCTAGTTTTGGGTTGGCTAAGAGGACCTATGCCGCAAGCATCTGAGCACGATAGTGTATCGGGCTCAGACCCTTGAGCTTGATGGAAATTCTTTCGGTGTTGTACCAGCTAAGTCGTGCAGCGCCGATGCCTGCGTCCGTGTTGAGAATGAGACGCGGTGGAAGAGTTCTTCCTTCAGGTGTCCGAAAAAGTTCTCCGTGACGGCATTGTCGTAGCAGTTGGCTTTGCGTGACATCGATTGGACCGCGCCAGCGTTCGCCAAGATTGTGCGCCAGGGGTTGTCCTGATATTGGAATCCCTGGTCGGAATGCACGAGAGATTTCTGCCCGTCCTCCAGCGTGGCCAAAGGCGCCGCGCAGCGAGGCATTGGCCAGCTCCAAGTTGGGCGGGGCGCCAATGGCCTAGGACATGATCCGCCGGTCAAAAGATCCATGATCGGTGACTGGTAGAGCTGCCGGTCACCGACGCTGAGCTCCGTCACATTGGTAACCCACTTCTGGTTTGGGGCAGCTGCGTCGAACTGGCGTTTCAGCAAATTGGGCGCGACGATGCCCTTCTCGCTTTGGTAGGAGTTGCAGCGCGTCCTGCTTCGGACCTTGCAAACCAGCCGCAGGGAACGCATCGTGTTCAGCACGGTCTTCTTGGCGACTGTCCACCTTGCTTCAGCAGTTCAATATGGATCCGACGGTGCCCGTACCGGGCGTGGTTCTTCTTGAAGATCTCTGAAATAGCAGCCTTCACGGAGGCGCGCGGATCCGGGCCTAGGAGGCGGGACTGGTGGTAGAAGAACATGGACCGGGCCAACGCCACTACGTCCAGGAGAACTTCCAAACGGTGCTCAGCCTTGAGAGCGATCACAGCGCGAACCTTCAGCACTGTTCCCCGTCTCTCAAGGCCTTTACTTTTCCAGGAAGGCCAACTCCGCGCGCATCCGTCGTTCTCACGCCGCAACCGCTGCGGCTCCGGTTCCGGCTGCGCTGAAGCCTCTGGATTTTTTCTTGGCCGGCCTTTCGGTTCCGGACGAAGGCCGTCCTCGCCGTGGCCCCGTACTGGCCCGCCCAGATGATCAGGCGATACGACGACAACTCGAGGTCCCTCATCAAAGCCACCCTGTTCTCACCGGCGCGCTGCTCCTCAGACAACGAACTGCTCTTAGACATGAAACTGCTCCCCGTAAGTCAGAACTGAAATTCCGTCCAACTTTCGGGGACCAGTTCATTTCCGACCGGCCCTTCTCAACTTTTTGCCGTCAGGTGTGAGGCCAGGCCCGCCTTCCGCTGGCCGCCGGATCCTGCCGGGCCCTCTTGCGGCGCACTACGCCGGCTGCTACTGACCTGGCGAGCAGACCAACGCCCATGGCGACGCCTACCCAGAGGCTTGATCCGAGCCGATCTGCCTGCGTATAAACGGGATGTCCGACGACGCTGAGAATTCCGTAGAGGGAGAGTGCTACGCCCGCCCAGCCGGCGGGCGGCAGCAGTTTCTCCCGCATGGCCCGCACATATCCCAATACGCCTGCCACGAACACGAGCAGGTAGGCCGCGTTGGCGGGAAGGGCAATGATGAACCTCCAGAGAAAGTCCACCTCCAGCGCCATCAGGCGGTTGAACGGATCGTCCACTGGGGGGTGGCGGAAGTGGTCCGTAAAAGTGTCCTGCAGGCTCTCATTGAGGCCCGGGAAGCCAAACAGCGAATTGATGGCAAGAGAAGCCACGATCATCAAGGTTGCAACAATGATGGCGAGCCGGATCTGGCTGTAACGGCGGTAATCCTTGAAGATGAGCAGTCCGATACAGACGAGCAGGATGCTCACACACAGCAGCACCGCCGAGGAGTATTTGAAGAAAAACACCAACGCTAGGCCGAGTATCAGCAGGAGCGTGCCACGCCGACGGGCGCCGCGCAGGATGCGGGCCAACCCGATGGCCATGACCAGGGCCGACGCCAGCGTTGGGCCTTCGGCGAGAAGCGCAACGCCGTGCGGGATGCCGGTGGGCAGCAGATAAAAGCTGAGTTGGACCAGCAATGATGGCACAAGGTTGAGCCCGGCCAGCCGGGCCAGCCGGGCGGCGAGCATCCCGGCGATGGCGGTCGAAATGACGGCTACCAGCCACATCCCCTCGCGCTCACCGAAAAGCCGCATAAAGGGAATCGACAAGAGCGGGAATCCCACCCTCGGCGAGAAAATGGCCTGGTACTGGGGGTTTCGATCAACCCAACCGATAACAGGTCCGCGGCCTGCGACGGTCTTGGAGATGCAATTCTCAAGAGTGCCTTGGTAAGGCACGGAGGGGTGCTTACAGAATTCGGTGAAAGCGTGCAGCCATGCCTGGTCGGCGGGAACTCCTTGCAGTTGGTCAGCGATTCTTATGTACTGGACAGTGTCGCCCCATACGACTCCCGGCCCCATCATGGCTACGGCCATAAGGAAGAGCAGGGCGAGTCCGGCGTGTGCCGAGACTCTTTGCAGTCGGGGGTTCCACACGCCGGCGCGGTCGGTCACGATCATGGTCCTCATACAAGTAGCAGCCCGATATATTTCTTCAGGGTTATATCGGAAATCCCCTCAAGAATAGTACCTGCGTTGAACGCTTAACCTTTGATCGGGCGCAGGCACTATAAATTTTCGGTGGCCACCTCCTGCTGCGCGGCGTCGGTCAGCAGGAGGAAAACCATTGCACGAATGAATTGGGAGCTATTTATTCGTTCATCGGGCAGCGGATAAGCATGGCAAAGATTCAGGCCACCGATTCAAAACTTATGGGCCGTATATCCCACCGGACCGCTACGAAGCCATGGATTCCTGGAGCAGCGGATGGTTGAAGAGCAGGAGAGCGCCGCCTATTCGTGACCTGCCGTCGCCGGCAGCGATAAAGATCTTGCCTCAGCCATTGGTCGGCTCACTCTCTAAATTTGTCGCGCCCATCGAGCGACGACGCGAACGAATTCGCCATACGGCTGCAGCAACGATCAGGAGCACACCAACGATAACCACCGTAAAAACTCCGGTGGAAACGTCCCGCGGAAGAACCAGGAGCACTCCCACGTAGACCACCGCGGACGCACAACAAGCAGCGTAGGTCCGCAGTTCCCATCCCCCGGCCGCCCGCCGTCGGACGATCAGATAATAGGCGAGGCCCAGCACCAGGAAGGTCAGCGCAGAAGTAACGGCCATTCCCACAAGGTTTCCGGCGAAGGCCGGGACGAGCGCGGCCAACGCGCCCAGAACCAGCACCCCCGGCGTTACCACCGACAGCCACCATGTTGCATTTTCAGCAAACAACAACGTGGTGGCATTCAGGTAGAGAACGTATCCCATGGCTATGAGGGGCATTATCTGGGCCACCGGTATCAGGCTTTCCTTGCCCCCTGCCATGACGTGCGTGACGACGTTGGCCCCCGCTGAAGCAACGATGACTATGCCGAGGGCTGCGAAACTGGCAGTGCGCATCGTGGAGCGAAGCCGTTGAACGCGTTCTGCACCGCTGACTGCCAGCAAGGCCGGAACCCAGGCATTGTTGAGCGCGCCCAGGAGAGTGATAGTACCCAGAACAAAGATCTGCACTTTTCCATAGTCTCCGGAGACGCCGTCGGCAGCCGTGACCGCAAGCAGGAAGACTGCCCCCTGGGTGAGCAGCATCAGCGCGCCCGTGTGGGGCAGGACAGGCAGGCCGATGGCCAGGCTCTCCCCCACTGCTCCCCGGTGAGCCAGCGGCCAGGAGGGCTTTGTGATCACGACGGCGGCGATGGCACCGATGAGCACCAGCACTCCGTAACCGAGCATGAAGATGCTGGCCTCGGCGCCGAACAGGAGAATCGCGAGGAGACCGCCGCCGTAGGCAGCCATTGATGAGACCAGGCTGAGCATCACGAAGGCGACGGGACGGCCCTGCGCGCGCAGGATTGCCTGCCCGGCGAGGACGCTGGACTGCAGCCCCATGGCAAAAAGCGCAATGGTGAAACTCGGCGAACCGCCGTCGCCCCGGGTGAAGGCCCAGGCGATTCCTGCGGCCACGATCCCCAGGACGGCGCCGCCTATCGTCATGAACCCGCTCACGGCCCGGGCCCTGGCGGGACCGGCAGGCTCGAACCAGACCTTCGTGATGGCGAGCGGCAGTCCTGCCGCCGCCAGCACCACACCGACTTGGATGATCGACACTGACAGGAACAGCTCCTGCCACTCGGAATCGCTGTTCAGCAGGTGCAGCACAAACGGCTGGACCAGGAAGACGCCGAGTCCCTGCATCAGAGCGCCCACCAGGTAGAGCACCGAGTTGCGTCCGGTACCGGGCGCCAACGCGGCAGGTGTTCCGGGAACCGCGCTCTGATCCGTGCTAGCCACCGTTAAGCTGAAGCCATTCCAGGACGCGATCGATGACGCGTTTCTGGTCAACTGCTGTCAACTCCGTTGAGCAGGGCAGGGAAAGCCCCCGGTGGAACAGATCCTCCCCGACGCTGCCGCCGATCAGGGCCTCATCCTTCAACGGCGGCTGCATGTGAAGCGGGCGCCACAGTGACCGGGACTCAATATCCGCTGCAGCAAGAAAGTCCTGAAGCTCGTCGCGTGCTTCGGCGCCTCGGCCGGCGGGCACCTGGATCGAGTACAGCCAGTACGTGGACTCCTGTCCAGGCAAAGTCGGCGGCGTCTGGATTGCGGTCCCGGCAAAGGCCTCGTTGTAGCGCATGGCAATTTCCCGCTTGGTGGCGACGAAGCCGTCAAGGCGCTCCAGCTGGGCGACACCCAGTGCGGCCGCAATGTTGGTCAGGCGGTAGTTGAAGCCAATTTCGTCATGCAGGTAGCCTCGGTCCGGGGTCCGCGCCTGCGTGGAAAGGTGCTTCGCGCGCCTGGCCAGATCCTCATCGTCAGTGGTGAACATTCCACCGCCGCCGGTAGTCATGATCTTGTTTCCGTTGAAGGAGTAGGCACCCATGTGCCCCACCGTTCCGACGTGCCTGCCCTTGAGAGGGCCGCTGGTCCATGTGGCACCGAGTGCCTCGGCAGCGTCCTCGATAACAATGATCCCGAACTCACCGGCAAGCTCCATGACGGCTGCCGTGTCTGCCGGCTGGCCCAGGATATGGACGATCTCGATGGCCTTCGGCAGCTTCTCCCCCGCTGCACGCCTACGGACGAGCTCGGTCCGGAGCTTGTCTACATCCATGCACCAGGAATCTTCACGGGAATCCACGAGGAGCAGTTCCGCGAACTGGTAGGAAGCAGCGTTGGAACTGGCCATGAACGTGAAGTCGGAAACTGCGACCAGATCGCCCGGCTGCACGCCGGCCAACCGCATCGCGATGTGAAGCGCCGCAGTACCGGAGGAACAGGCAACGGCGTACTTGGCCCCGACGTACTCGGCAAAACGGGTCTCAAACTCGTTGACAAAGCGTCCAACAGACGACACGAAACCGCTGCTGATCGCTTCGTTCATCAGTTCAGCTTCGCGTGCGCCGATGTTGGGTATTGCTAAGGGAATTCGCGACACGTAATGCCTTTCTTGCGGAAATCTAGCGGGCGTACTTGGCTGCTGCCGTGGCGTCCACGCCACGGGCCTTGATCCACTCCGCGGTCTGGCGGAGTCCTTCTTCCAGGCTGACCTGGGGAGCCCAGCCCAGCTCCGCCAACGCCTGTGAAGGATCGGAGAGCAGGCGCATTACTTCGCTGGCTTCGGGCCGGACGCGCTCGTCCTGGGTGATGATTTCCGCCGTCGACCCGGTCACCTTGGCGGCCATCTCGACGAGCTCACCAATGGTGACGTCGTACCCGGTACCTAGCTGAATAACCTGCCCCGACAGGGGAATATCCGCGGTCGCGGCGCGGAAGAAACCGTCCGCTGTATCCGTGACAAAAGTGAAGTCGCGGCGAGGCGTGAGGGAGCCGAGGTGGATCGTTTCGGCTCCGCCAACCATCTGCTGGAGGACAGTAGGAATAACTGCACGTGCAGACTGGCGGGGGCCGTAGGTGTTGAACGGCCTCAGGACCACCACCGGCGTCTCGAAGGAACTCGCCCACGCTTCGCAAAGCTTGTCAGCCGCAATCTTTGTGGCGCTGTACGGCGACTGGCCGCGCAGCTCGTTCTCGATGGTGATCGGAACGGTCTTCGGGGTTCCGTAGACCTCCGACGTCGAAGTGTTGACCAGGCGGCCAACACCGTGACGGCGCACGCCCTCAAGCACGTTGAGGGTGCCGACGACGTTGGTCTCAACGTAGGACCGGGGTGCCTGGTACGAGTACGGGATCGCAATCAGCGCGGCAAGGTGCAGGACCACATCGGCGCCCTTTACCAGGTCTGACACAAACTCTGAGTCCCGAATGTCGCCCAGCTGCAGGTCCACGGCGTCGCGCTCGTCGGGGCTGAGGTCATCGAGCCAGCCGTACGATCCGTTGGAGTTGTACACGCACAGGGCCTTCACATTGGCGCCCTCTGCAATGAGGCGCTGCGTGACGTGGCTGCCGATAAAACCGTCGGCGCCGGTGACGACCACTGTCTTGCCTTTAATGTCCTGGTAGTTCATGGCTATCACTGGCCTTTCGCTGTTGCTAGGTCTTTGGGTGTTCCGACGTCAATCCAGTCGGATTCGATGGGCCAGGCGGCCACGTTTTTTGAAGTGTCGATGCAGGCTTTCACCAGGTCGGGCATCGAGAAGGGCTCCATGTAGGGAACCATCGCCAGCGCCTCGGGCGACACGGCATAGATCCCGGTGCTGATTTCGAACTCAACTGTAGGCTTCTCGACCACAGAGCTGATTGACCGGTCCGCACCAATTTCGAGCACCCCGAACGGCACCTGGTGAGTGTAGGGCCGGGCTGCGACTGTAACAGCGGCCTGCTTCGCGTCGTGGAAGGCCAGCAGATCGGCTGCGTTGTAGCGGACCATGAGATCCGCGTTGGTCACGATGACCGGTTCGGTAATGTTTTCCACCTGATGGTAGAGGAGTCCGAGGGCACCCGCGGTGTTCAGCGGGGTTGCCGGATCCTCATGCAGGTAGTCGATCCGGCAGCCGAGCCTGGAGCCGTCCCCCAGATGGGCTTCGATCTTGTCGGCGAGATACGCCACGGACACGTAGATATTCGTTATTCCTGACTCGACCAGGCCAAGGATGATCCATTCGATGATGGTCCGGTCCGCTACCGTCATGAGGGGCTTAGGCGTGTCCTTCGTCAGGGCGCCAAGTCTCGTGCCCTTGCCCCCGGCCATGATCACGGCGATGTTGTTCAGCGGCTTGCGGCCAACGATGTCGTTGAGGGTATGCAGGCCCACGAGCACTCCGTGATCATCGACCACCGGAACTTCGCTGATCCTGAGGCTGCGCATGAGGTCCAGAACTGACGGGCGGGTTGCCGCGGGGCCGACAACGTGCGGATCGGCGTTGGCGAAGTCAAGCACAGGCGATTCAAGATCGGCTCCGCGCAGAAGACCTCGGCGAATATCACCGTCGGTGACTACGCCCAGGAGGCGGCCGTCCTCCCCGGTCAGCAGGGCTATGGCCGAGGCGCCGCGGTCGATGGCTTGAAGGGCCTGGCGCACGGTGGCCCCGGGGCCGATGCAGACGTTTCCCAGCGTTCCGTCAATGGTCATACTTCAACTCTCCAGCGGTAAGTCAATAAAGGCCTTGGTCAGGCCTTCTGCAGGGCTTCCCAAAATTACACGTTTGATCGGCTCGGCGGAATGTGAATTCCCGTACGGATTGACCACACTGCTGCTCAACAGACGGAACTGCGCGCTCAGGGCCTTTTCAATAGTAGCGCGAATCTCGTTACGGTCATCCCGGCAGTGAAGGACATTGGCACCTGC
Source organism: Arthrobacter sp. V1I9 (assembly GCF_030817075.1). Taxonomy (NCBI): domain Bacteria; kingdom Bacillati; phylum Actinomycetota; class Actinomycetes; order Micrococcales; family Micrococcaceae; genus Arthrobacter; species Arthrobacter sp. V1I9. Next base: position 1,306,469 of record NZ_JAUSYU010000001.1, on the reverse strand, counting down.
CTCCCGGCCCCGCTGGCGTTCGCCGATGTTGACCACCGGCACATGGAAGGATGCCGCTTCCAGAATGCCCGACGACGAATTGCCCACCAGGGCGCGCACTGTGGCCATCACCCGCGGGTAGAGGGGGCCGAGGCTTTCCCGCACCACCACGCCCGGGATTTCGCTGGACTCAATGTCCTTCAGCACGGCGATGATGTGTTCCCGGCCGGCGTCGAAACCCGGGTATGTAAGGATTGTTGTTCCTGCCTGGCTGATCACCTCTTCGAAGACCTGGCGTGCCAGCTCCCCTGCGTTCTGTTCCATCTCCGCGGTCGCTGGGTGATATGTGGCCATTACGAGAGGCTGGACCAGGGGTACTCCGAATTCGGCCAGGAACTCCTCGTCCGTCAGCGGCGTCGGATTCGCGAAGCGGTCCAGTCCGGGCGCGCCCGTTTGGTGAATCCGCTCTGCGGCCTCACCGAGTTGGGCGACGCGGCGGACGGCCTGCGCCGTGCTGACACAGTGCTGGTCCGCAAGTTTGGTCACGGCATGCCGCACACGCTCATCCAGCGCGCCCTCGGTGACCTCACCGCCGTGCAGGTGGATCAGCCGGATGCCACTGATGACAACCGGAGGCAGCGCATAGAGAAGTTCCCATCTGTCCCCGAGGACGACAACGGCGTCCGGCACCACTTCGGGCAACAGGTCCGCGACGGCGGCGCTGAGCCGGGCACCGTATTGCGCCTGAAGAACCGGCGACGGTTCGGCAAGGTAGAGCGCCAGCTCGTGATGGGTGAAGGTCCCCTGCCGGAGTCCGGCTTCCAGCAACCTGTCCTGGGCCGTGCCTTGGGGGAAGCCGATCGCGGTCGCGATGTGGAGCTCTATGCTCGGGTCTGCCGCCAAAGCCACCAGGACAGGGCCCAAGGGAAACAGATCCGCCCTGGTGCCGGCAAACGCAAGAACCTTCATGCTAGGCGAGGTCTTCACTCGTCAGCGCTGTGCCCGACTTGACAGGGCGGACGGTTTTTGCGCCGACGACGAGTGCTGAGGGCGCAAGGCCACCCTCTGGACGGAGGATTGCAACATCGTCCTGTGTAATGACGGCGCCGGCGGCAATATCACGCGCTGCATGATAGGAGCGGCGCACCAACGAAGCATTCGCCTCTTCACTGGGCATCCGCCGTTTGTTTCCATCTCCCAGGGCCGCATGAGCGGCGCGGACTGAATCAACATACGCCGCGAATTCTTCCCGTTCCAGGGAGGCGGAGTGGTCCGGACCGTTCCGGGTCTTGTCGGTGGTGATGTGCTTCTCCAGCAGGGTGGAACCCAGTGCCGTAGCTGCGATTGCCGTGACGGAACCCGGGGTGTGATCCGACCACCCCACCTCCACTCCGAACTCCTCCCGCAGAGCAGGAATCGCCCGAAGGTTGGCTTCGTCCATGGGCGCAGGGTAGGCCGACACACAGTGCAGCAGGACTGTGGCGGGAGCTTTGGCTGTGGCCTCAAGGGCAGCTGCGATCTCCGGGCGGGTGCCCATGCCGGTGGACACGATCATGGGGATGCCAAACTCCGCGATGGCGGACAGATACGGGGTGTTGGTGAGTTCGCCGGAGCCGATCTTAAGACCAGGGACACCCAGGTTCGCCAGCATCAGCGCGCTGTCGAAGTCGAAGGGTGTGGAGAGGAAGGTAATCCCCCGTTCATCGCAGTGGTCGCGCAGCTCCGCCCAGGCCGATTCGGGCAGGGTCAGGCGCGTCAGCATATCCGACTGGGACTCCGCAAACCCCGCCAGCTTCTGGTACGGAGTGGTTCCTGCCGTGCTGGTGACCAGTGCTTCCGGTTTGAAGGTTTGGAACTTCACAGCGTTGGCACCGGTATCGGCCGCCATATCGATCAGCTCGTGGGCAACCGTGACATCGCCGTCGTGATTGACGCCGGCTTCGGCAATGATGAAGATTTCTTCCGCGCTGCCAATCTGGTGGCTGCCGAACTTCACGGATCCGATATGGGGGTCATACGTCAACTGACAGACCTTTCGTAGATTTGGAGGGCTTTGCGGGCACTCCGACATATGTTGTCATACCTGCCAGCGGGCGGTTAGCCACGGCGCCTGCTCCGAGCAGCGCACCGTCGCCCACAGAAACGCCGGGAAGTATTCGGGCCCCCGACCCAACGAACACCTGTTGACCGACGGAAGCTGCACCAAGAAGGACGGCGGCCGGTGCTATGTGGCTTCCTGCCCCGACCTCCGCTTCATGTTCCACGATGGCTCCTGTATTGACCACTGCAGCGTCATCTATCCGGGCCAACGGCCCAATGTGGGCGTGTTCGCAGACCTGGCTGAGCCGACCGAGAGCCGCTGTAGCGTCGACAGACGCTGTGGCCGCAATCAGGGGCTGGAGCAGCGCCGCAAATCGGGGCTCCCCCAGAATTGAGGAGGCCACACGGGCACGGACGGCGTTATCACCGATCCCAATGGCAATCGACAGTGACTGGTCAACAGCGAAAGCCAAGGCGGCGCCGTCGTCCGTGAAGTAGCGGACCCCGGCGCTGTGGCCACTAAGGAAGGGCGCATTCTCCCGCAGAGCGGCCAGCTCTTCCGGCAACGAATCGGCGAAGCTGACGTCGCTGACAGCAGCAACGGTATCTCCCCTGCCCCTGATCACGGCTGCCAGGCTGCGCCCGTGGCCTGAGGCCCCGATGATCAACCAACGTACACGTTCGAGATTCACAACGGACCTCCTTTCACTGCTAAAGACGCCTGCACCGCGCACCAAATGCCCTTGACATCATACTTTGGCGGGACGCGGCACTGCGGGAAGGCTGCGTGCAGCGCGAATCAAGGACTCCTCAACAGACAAATGTACTGTTGTACTAAATGCCTTGCGGCGAGTGCTGCCACCCCCACCATATGAGGTTGAAACTAACAATGAACGATAATTCGCCTGAACTGAAGATCCTTGCCGTCATCCCAGCACGTGGCGGTTCAAAGGGACTTCCCGGCAAGAACATCCGTCCGCTGATGGGAAAACCTCTCATCGCGCACACCATCCTGCTGGCCTCCACTCTGGGGCCGAACGTGCGGACCATTATTTCTACGGACGACGCTGCCATTGCCGCTGCGGCCCGTGAAGCCGGCGGAGATGTTCCATTCCTGAGGCCCGCCGAACTGGCCAATGATACGGCGCCCATGAGCGTGGTTCTCCGGCATGCACTTCAAACGATGGAAGAGATGGACGGAACAACGTACGACCTGGTTCTTCTGCTGGATCCGACCAGCCCAACGAGACTTGCCAGCGATATCGCGGACGCAGTGGAGCGCATTGCGAGCAGCCCGGAGTTGGACGGCGTCATTTCTGTGTCTGAGCCCTCGTTTAACCCGATTTGGGTAGGCGTCAAGCCCAAAACGGAGGGCGACCACGTTTTGGAGCGATACTTTGAAGAAGGCACGGGTGTTATTCGCCGGCAGGATGTCCCGCGCTTTCTTCGAATCAACGGCAGCTTCTACGTATGGAGGGCGGAATATATCCACCGACTGGAGACCAGCTGGTTCGACGAAGGAACGCACGGATACGTGGAAATCCCGGAGTCACGGTCTTTTAGCATTGATGACGAAGGCGAATTCCTCCTGCTGGAAGCCGCCGTTAAGGCCGGGTTGGCGCCGCTTCCCGGTTATTCGCCGACGTCCGAAGAGGACTGACCTCGGCAAAATGCATGCGACGGCAGCCCCGTTGATGGGGCCGCCGTCGTCTGGCACTGTCAGGCGTGGAGCGGCTCAACGGGGGCCAGCGCGGGTAATTGGGGCAAAGGAGACGGCAGGTGCTTCAGCGGGTGCCGCATCCAGTGCCAAGGGGACAGGCCCGCCTCTGTCGCATGAGCCCCCTCTGGCACCTTCTTGAGGCCCAGGACGGTTTGCACCTTAGTTAGAGGGCCGCTCGCCCAGTACTCAAGAAATGGGCCAGCCGTGCTCTTATCCCACCCCAGCAGGTGCTTGAGCTCTTCCGGCCTCCTCATATCACCAAGGCCCAACTCCGCTTCCGCGAGTTTGATGAGAACCGACTGCGGGGTGGTTTCATCGTAGAACTCGGGCCAAATGTCACGCATGATAAGACCGGGATCCGCTGCAGCATTGTGGCCGAGCTTAAAGTCGGGGCCGTAGATGGCCACTTCAGCTCCACTGACCGCGGCGTACATGATTGATGTGGAGAGACGGTTGGAGACGACTCTCCGGGCCTCAGACATCATGGTCAAAATTCGCCCGATGAACTTTGGGTCCCTGCGGTCCCCGGCACTGACGACCTCATGACCGGCGGCCTTCCATGCAGAAAGAATGACGTCATCATGCAGGTCATCAATATGCAAGCAGACCCGGGCGGGTCCATCTTGCTCCCGCACCATTTGCGCGTAGGCGTCATGGTCGCCGTCGACCTTTAACAGCGCGGTTCCGTGAAGTGGCAAGACCAAGGCCTTTTCCCCACGCGGCGGCAACGAGCCCGAGTCCTTTGCGGCCTGCAGCAAGTACAGATAGGGAGCACCCACGGCGGTCAGCATATTGGTGCCGTCTTCGAAGAAGTTTCCTGGGTCTGCTGGACTCCAGGCGCGCGACGTGCTGGTCCAGGAGAGCCGCCTTCGGGAAGGACCCCAATCGGCGAAGTCACCGAACTGAGCGGTAACCGGGCTGCTGACCGTCCAGCCGTGCTGGATCAGACCGGCAACATGGCGCAGCCGCTTAGCGCCGATGTAGCGGGCAAAAACGGCCGAGTGTCCGTAGTAGTGATTTTGAATGTCCATAAAGTGGTCAACGGCCCCTTGGGTCGAAACGTGGATCTGGAATGGCTGCCCTGACCATTAGGGCCGGACGGCGTGGGCCACCAACTTGCGCAGGCCCGGCCACATTCCCTTTGAGACCACCTTCGGAGTAAGCGATGCGGCGTTAAGGCGCGAAGTCAGGTGCCAGCGTGCCGCACGAGCGGCACCTTCCCAGCCCTTGGCGCTGAAGTCGCGTACGCACTCGTCGAAGAAGGCGCGCTCCTCGGCAAAGCGCCGGCCGTCCAAGGCGCGGACGGACGAGTCGGACTCACGGTGGCGGCGGTACTGGAAGCAGACGGTGTCCAGCACAGCCATCTTCCCCCCGCTGAGGATGATGTCGATAGCCAGGGCAAGGTCCTGGACGACGTCGTACTGGGGCCTGAAGTCATGCTTCTTAACCGCTTCGGCGCGCCAGGCGACGGACGGGAAGTACAACCAGTCGCCGACCATAAGGCTCTCAGCAATCGCTTCCCCTGAGACAATTGCCTCTGAGGACTGGCCCACCAACCGCTGCCGAAGGTACTGCTTGACCTTGTCGCCCAGGGGCGCATAGACGGCGCCGTTCTCGTCGATGACTTCCACGCCCGGCTGCACGATGCTGACGGAGGGATCCTGGAATGCCTTGCGTACGGTGCTGATGTAGTTCGGGAGCATAACGTCGTCCGCACCCATAATGACCACGACCTCGTGCTCAACCAGGCCCACGCACTTCTTGTAGTTGCCGTTGGCACCAAGGTTCTGTTCGTTACGGAAGTAGCGTACGCGATCGTCGCCTGCCACGAGGGCGGCGAAGTAGTCCGGCAAGCTGTCATCAGGATACCCGTCATCCACGATCGTGAAGCGGAAGTCCCTGTCGTCCTGTGCGAGTACCGAGTCGACCGCGGCTTTCATCATGGCCACGTCGCCGTAGTACGGGAACATTACGTCAATAGTCACTATCATCTTCTCTCGGTGGGCGGTGTTCCGGGTCCCGAGGGACCGTCGTCTGCTGTCGGCTGGGTAAGGCTGATCTGTTCCTGCAGTTGCTCGAATCCGCCGCGAAGGATAGCCACTTCTTCAGCGAGAATTCTGGTTTCGTCTTCCAGGATGGTCAGTTCACGGGAAACATGAAGACTGACGCCCACCAGCAGCAGGATCGAAAGGGAGAAGAGCAAATTGGCGGGGACTACCACGCCAACCATCGACGCTGCCCAGTTCAGCAGTCGAGGAAAGAGGCCCAAAATGATCGTGAGACCACCGATGACAAGCCACAGAACGGCGTACTTCTCACGAAGACGGCCATTGCGGAGCATAACAAGGACAACCGCCACCATAATGATGGCGAGAATCAAGGAACCTGCAACGTTCATTCCTTAGGCACTTCCCTCTCCGGCGATGTCGCCGGACAGCGGCGCATGTAATTCGGTTACCCGGGGTGTCCTGCGGCGCGCCAGCGCAAAACACAGAACAAGCCCGGACCTGGCTAAGTAGATTGAAGCCTTTACCGGACCCTGGCTGGGGGTGCCCGCCTGACGTGCTTTCATCTCCACAGGCACCTGCGTTACCGTGCAGCCGGACTTGATCGCCACCACAAGGGAGTCGATGGTGTCGCCCAGGTATTCAGCCGGAAAGTGCGAAATATATTGCCGAATCGCAGTCTCGTTCGCGGCGCGAAACCCGGACGTCACGTCGGTGAGGCTCGTCCCGGCAATGCCGGAAATGACCTTGGCGAGAAAAAACATAGCCCAACGGCGAGGACCCTTGGCACCATAATTGCCTTTGCCCGCGAACCTTGCACCGATTGAAATATCCGCATGTTCGAGGCCTGCCAGGACGCGATCGATATCGTGCGGATCGTGTTGCCCGTCAGCATCCACCTGTATAACGGCCCGGTACCTGTTGCGGAGAGCGTATTTGAACCCTGCCCGCATGGCCCCGCCGACGCCAAGGTTAAACGGCAAACGAAGCACCGTGGCCCCGGCTTCCTGGGCGATCCGGGGCGTGTCGTCCTTGGAGCCGTCGTCGACGACCAGAACGTCATGCTGAGGAACTGTAGATAACACGTGGCGGATGGTATTTCCGATCGCTTCTGCTTCGTTCCACGCTGGCATGACAATGAGCACGCCAGATCGCTGTGAGTTACCCATGATTTGCAAGTATAGCGGTGAGAGCGCGTCCCCTTGACGGCATGAAACGACGTGCGGACCTGACACCACGGCGTATCTCCCCCCATGCCCGCGAATTCCAAGCAAGTTGCCCATCCTTGTAAGGTTGGGTGTGACTTATGAGGAGCTTGATCGATGACTTGGTGGGAAACCCTCCCTACGTTCGCCGCAACATTACTGGTCTACTTCCTGCCGGGCCTGCTGATCCTTGCCGCAGCTGGAGTGCGGCGGCTCAATCTTGCCGCGCTGGCGGCACCGGTCTCAGCTTCGGTAGCCGGCTCTGTAGCTGTCGTACTGCCCTACCTGCGGCTCCCGTTTAACCCCGTCACGTATTTCGCCGTCGCGGGCTTGCTCGCCGTGCTGGTGCTGGCCGCCAGTCGCCTGCTCCGGCTGCGCCGGGAACGGGACGGGCTCACCACTCAATGGAGCCTCGAGTCGAACGTCCGCTTATCCGCCTCAGACACAGGTGTCTGGGTGTCGCGGCTTGCCGTCCCGGTAGCCGTCCTGTTTCCAGCACTGATCATCGGCGCGAGGTACATCGTTGGCTTCGGTTCCCCGGAGAGCTTCTCCGAGACCTTCGATAACATTTATCATCTCAATGCCGTCCGCCACATTGCAGAGACCCAAAATGGTTCGACGCTCATTCTGGGCAACCTCACCGAGGCATCCCGCGGGCTCTACCCGGCAGCAATGCATGACTCCATGGCTCTGGTACTTATGCTCGGCGCACCCTCGGTAATGGTCGCTGTGAACGTCGGGACAATCATCACCGGTGCGGTCGTCTGGCCTCTGGCGTGCATCTTTCTCATCAGCAGGGTGGTCGGTTACCGGCCGATGCCGCTGCTCGCGGCCGGCGTGCTGTCTGCCGGTTTCAGCGCCTTCCCCTACCTTATGGTCGCCTATGGCGTTCTGTATCCGAACCACGCGGCGCTCGCCCTTCTTCCGGCGGTGCTGGGTCTCGCCATTGAAGCCCTCGGCATGTCGCGTACCCCCGGACGATCGTGGCTGCCCCCCGGGCTGGCCCTGCTGGCCACTCTGCCTGGCCTTGCACTCTCCCACCCCAGCGCCTTCGTGGCGCTCCTCGGTTTTGCCTGTCCCGTGGTCGTGGCCGCCTGCGTACGGGCCGTCATCGCCGCCAGGAACGGTGCTTCAACCAAGTCCAGCGCCTGGAGATGGCTGGCGTTTACTGCCAGCTACGCTGTGGTGACTCTGGGTGTTTGGACCGTCGTCCGCCCTAGCCTCGCTACGGCGGGGTGGACTTCGTTCCAGACCAACGCGAAGGCCCTCGGCGAAATTCTGGGCAGTGCCCCGATGGGAACTACGACGGCTTGGCTCCTTCTGATCCTGACGATCATCGGTCTTTATGTCATTGCACGCCATTTCCGGCGGCTGTGGTGGGTGGCAGGCATGTACGCCGTTGGCGGTGTCCTTTTTATCGTGGTCTCGAGCTGGTCAAACGGCGCTTTCCGAGATTTCCTCACTGGGGTCTGGTATACCGACAGCTACCGCCTTGCGGCCCTTCTGCCGATGGTCACTCTGCCAATTGTTGTCTTGGGTGCAGAATGGATCGTTTGGCGCGTGCGCTGGCTTGCGGGTACGTTCGTGGGCCAGGCGGCCAGCAATACCGGTCCATTGCCGAAAGCCGCCTCCCGACTCATTACCAGGTTCCCGGGCAGCACGGGAGTGGCCGCGGGGTGCGCGGTTCTCCTGGCCCTCGGCCTCGGCGTCCAGGGTGGATCGCTAAGCGGAGTGCAGAACCGTCTTCAAACAGTGTTCACGACCAGTGATGTGTCTGGCCTTGTGAGCACCGATGAAGTCGCCCTGTTCAACGAGGTGGCCGGGCTGGTCCCAGCCACCGATGTCATCGTCGGCAACCCCCGGACGGGCGCGGCGCTGGTCTATGCGTTCAGCGGACGGCGAACCGTTGCGCCGCACATTTTCGGCATCAGGACAGAACAGGAACAGCTGCTTCTGGACCACTGGAGCGAGGCTGCGTACAACCCCCGCGTCTGCCCGGCCATTCATGACCTGAAAGCCTACTGGGCCCTTGACTTGGGCGATACCGAAATCACCCCCCGCGCCGAACCCCTCCTCGGCGTTCGAGACCTTGCCGATAATTCGGCCCCCGGCGTGGAACTGGTCAAGGCCGTCGGCAAGGCCAGACTGTTCCGGGTAACCGCTTGCGGCTGACCGTCAATGACGGCGGCCGTCCAGCGCGTGGGCTTGGCTCCTAACGGTCGCTGCAACACCCAGAAATTTGGGAGTTGCAACGACCGTGCCGCATTCTAAGCAATGTAACCGTGGGGCCTCGGAAGTATCGGAGATCAACTGTTCAGCAGAGAAAAGAGTTCTTCCGGGCTTATGATCGACTCGGAAGCGCGACAGTGAGTTCTTCTCAGCTCTGGAGCGGGTTGGAAGCGTCACTGTTGCTGCTGCCGAGCTCAGCCTGAATCTGAACACGGGGTTCCGTTGGGCACGGAAGGCGGGTATCGCGAGTCGGCCTGCCAGTCACCCCCGCGCGAAGAGTACCTGCAGTTGCGCGGACAGGGATTGAATCGGAGCGACGCGGTCAAGGCCCTAAACGTCCCGACATTGCCCCGGAATGGGACCTGGGGGCTGCCGAACCGCCGTCGTACTCCTTCCCTATCTGGTCGTTGACAGATAAGCCGCCTTGGCAATTTCAGGAACGATGTTTCTTCCGGCCCAGGCGATGCCAAGCGGGGAGCCCAGTTCCATCGACAAAGCCTCATTACCTGACACGAAATAGACCTGCCCCTTCCCGAAGGCTGGCAATGAAGGCACCGCCCCCTTCGCCTTAAAGGCAGCCATGTCGTCGGCTCCAATTGAAACAATCAAGACATCGGCGGAAAGTACCGATGCCCGCTCGTTTGGCAGCCAGTAGGAGGCCGGGGATTCCGAGGTATCCGCGGGTCGCCCCTGAGCCTTAACAAAGTCCAAGGCGGGCGCGTTGGCCAGCCCGAATTCCTTCAGGAGTTTCACGGGCAGGGAGGAATCGGAGAAGACGCGAATATCTGCACCGGGAACGGAAGACGCGCTGAGGTACAGAACAGTGGACCCCGGGAGTCCAGGGTAGTCCTGACCTGCGGACTTGATTGCATCCTGCGTTGTGTCGATCAGAGCCTTCGCCGCGTCTTCACGGCCCAGGACGCGGCCGATGAGCCTGACATTCGACCGCCAGTCACGTACTGCTTGGTTCTTCGCCGGAATTACTACAGGCGCAAATTCTGACAGCTCGATATATGTGTCTCGCGACAAGCTTGACCCGAGACCCAAGATTACGTCCGGCTTCAGCGTCTTAATTTCCTCAACCGGTATCCCGTGCCGGTCGTTGAAGAAGTATGGAACGGGCCCGTCGATTGCCCTCAAGGCCACAGTGAACCAGGGAGTCTGCGCGGTTTTGGACATGCCCCCAGGACCGAGTCCCAGGGCCGTGCAGATATCTGCTTCCGCGGCGCCCAGGACCACCACGTGTTGCGGCGGAGCGTCGAGGATGGTTGAGCCAAACTCGTGGTCGACAGTAACGGGGAAGGCATCGGCGCTGGCGGTCGCCACCACGGTCTTCGACTCCTGCGCGCAGGAAGCGAGCGCCAAGGGCAGTGCACCCATGAACGCAAGGAAACCGCGCCGTTTAAACACCTGTACTGCGCTGTCCTTCATGGCCATCTATTCAATCCTCAGCAACTCGTTGGATGTACTCATCCCGGAAACGGCAAACGGACAAGTCCGCGTATACAGTTGCAGCGAAATCATCCGGAAGCCTCGCGGAAGCGTGACTCAAGGACGGGCTGCAAAGATCTTATATAGCTCCTTGACACGTGATCGGCGTCAAAGTAGACGTGCAAGCCGCCGATGGCGGCATAACAACTACGTAAATCGCAGAACTGGTCGGACAAGTCCAGCACATGCGCGTTGGCAGAGCCAAGTTTTCTGACGCCTTCCGCCATAGGATCCGGCGGCAGCGCCACGGTGCGGTCATTAGCGCATGCCGGTGCGTTCCCGCGGTTGCGTGCCAGACATTCGGAGGTGGTCTTATTTAGCGTCAGCGGAGTGTCCCGCAACAGGAAGATGCGCGTGCCGTTCTCTGCCCAGGCACCGATCCTGGACCGGACTCCGGAGGCATATTGCTCAACCTGCGAGCCACCGCTCCCATCATCGACAGTCTCCTTGGACCCGAACGATGAAACAAACACCATGTCCGGTTTCTCAGTCAGAATGCGGTCGGAGACCAGCCGGCTCCACTCGAGGCAGCGCTGCTGAACCGCAGTGCTACGGGTGCGGACATCCATAAAGGCCACCCGCGTGGCGTCAATGACCGGGCAGCCGCCGAGAAGACTTTCATGTAGCCGCCAACCGTTTTTTCGGGCCAGCTCGATAATGCCCACCTTCCACTGCTCCGCATGTGAATCTCCCACGAGCCAGACGTCGGCAGCCCCCTGTTTCCCGTCGGAGAAGTCACACTCGTTCAGGTATTTCTTGTCCTGCACGGTAATCGGATTGGATGCCAGCTTGCACTCGGGTTCAGAGAACCAGGGCGCTTCCGCCGGGCCAACGTTGTTCACGAGTGGATCGCTGAAGGCATTCGGACAGGAGTTCTCCGGATTCATACTGCGCCCTCCATAGCACGGCCCATTCTGGAGGTCACTAATACGCTGGGCTTCGGCGCTTTGAGCTGCTCCCGCGCCCGCAAGGAGTGCACCACACAGCAAAGCCATAACCGACATCGCGGCCACCGTTGACAGCAGCGTTACTCGCGGTTTGGATTGTGCAAACAGTTTGCTGCGGCCCGGGTCCTCGACAAATTTCTTGGTTAGTCCCGACAGCAGAAGTGCGATTGCGAGCAGGCCGAACCGATCCGTTGTGGATAATTCACGGCTGAGCAGACTCGGGCCCAGCACGATGAGCGGCCAGTGCCACAGATACAAAGAGTATGAAATGTCACCCAAATACTGGACCGGGCGGGCGTTCAACGGAACGTTGGGTGACCACAAGGGCCCGCGGGGTCCTGAGACGATGACTAGAACCGTTCCGAAGACCGGAATTAGGGCTAAGTAGCCCGGAAACTCTGTCTGTTGAGTGAACGCAAGCGCGGCGACGAGAATCAAACCGTAGCCAAGCCACTGCAGGCAGCCCCTGATGTTCCAGTATGCAGCCACGGACTGGGGGACGCGCTCAAAGGCGGCCAATGCAATGAGCGCCCCGGCTGCAAACTCGTATGCACGCGTGGGTGTGACGAAGTACGCCTGGCTCTTGCTGGTCTCTGTGAAATAGATGCTAAACGCCAGCGACGCCGCGAACACAACGCCCATGCCCAAAAGCCGCACAACTCTGTTGCCAGCGGATTTCCGTCGGGCGAGCACAAACAAACCGAGCAACAACAGGGGCCAGATGAGGTAGAACTGTTCTTCCACCGACAAGGACCAGTAGTGCTGAACCGTCGACGCCTGCTCATTGTGAGCCGAATAGTCTACCGACTTGGCGGCGAGCACCCAGTTCTCAATGTAAAAAACTGACGCAAGCGTTTCCTGCGCCACGCTCGTCCAACGTGAGAAGGGAAGCATGATCCAGACTGCCGCCAAGGAAACTCCACCAACAAGCAGTGCTGCGGGCAGCAGCCGCTTCGCACGGCGGGCGTAGAACCTAGCAAGACGGAGTCTGCCGGTTTCGTCGAGTTGTGCAAGGAGATGCTTGGTGATCAAGTAACCCGAGATGACGAAGAAAACGTCGACGCCGACGTAGCCGCCCGGGAGCAGTTCCGGCCACAGATGGTTGATAACCACAAGGCCGACAGCGACAGCCCTCAACGCCTGAATATCCTTGCGCACGCCCGTGGACCCGGAGCGCCGCAGCTCAGATCGCACGAGAGTGGGCTGCTCCGTCACTCCTGCTCCTCATCCATCAAATCTCTTCGTAAAGCACCCGTTGATGAGGCGCCGACCTGCAGCGGCACACGTTCAAGGGTACCCCGATGCTTCCAGCCCTACCGTCCACAACGGCATGCATGTGACCGGACTCAGGCTGCTGACCGTCGCCTGAGCTGCGCCACCACGTCCCGGACGGGTCCGTCCATCAACACTTCACCGTGTTCCAACAGGACACCGCGCTCACATACTGTAGAAACGAGGTCCAGGTCATGGCTTACAACAAAAAGCGTCTTGCCTTTGTCCGACAGTTCCTTGATTTTCGCAATGCACTTGCGCTGGAAGGGTTCGTCGCCGACGGCGAGGATTTCGTCAATAAGGAAGACCTCGGGGTCCGTATGTACCGCGATGGAGAACGCCAACCGGAGGTACATGCCCGAGGAATAGAACTTTACTTCGGTGTCGATGAACTCACCGATCTCGGAGAACTCCACGATGGAGTCGAACATTTCATCGATGTGCTTCTCCGACATACCCAGGATGGCGCCGTTCAGATAAACGTTGTCCCGTCCGCTGAGGTCATGATGGAAGCCGGCCCCGACCTCGATCAGTCCTGCTACCCGGCCACGCGTCCGCACTGTTCCGCCGTCCGGCTGCAGCACGCCTGAGATCAGCTTCAACAAAGTCGATTTACCGGAACCGTTAAGTCCCATGAGAGCCACGGTCTCTCCCTGTTTCACTTCGAGCGAGACGTCCTTGAGTGCAAGGAACCTCTTGGAGAGATCGCCCTTGCGGCCCTTGACCAGCCACACGAGAGCTTCCTTGAGGGAGCGGGTGTGCCGCAGGACGAACTGCTTCCGGAGTCCGGTGCAGCTAATGGCTACGTGGCCATGCGAGGTCATGTCAAAGCTCCTGGGCGAAATGTACGGAAAGGCGGCGGAACATCAACTGACCAAGGAACAGGATGGCGAGAGAGATGAGCAGCGACATCGGGAGCCAGAAGCCGAGAAGGTCGGGGGGCATGGTGTCGCTGACCACCTGGTCCGCCTTCAGCGTCGGTTCCCAGAAAGTCCAGTGGAAGACCTCGACTGCGGTGGTGATCGGGTTCAGCTGGTAGACCCAGTACCAGGGCCCCATGACGCGCTCCACCATGGTCCAGACGTAAAGAACAGGCGAGGCCCAGGTGACAACCATAACGATCATGTCCACGATGTTCTCGGAGTCGCGGAAATAGACGTTGACGGCGCCAAACATCAGGCCCAGGCCGGTGGCCAGCACTGCCATCATGAAGAAGATCAGGACGGCAGCGGCCAGTTGCAGGACAGACGGCGTCCAGCCCACAACCAGGCACGCCGCCACCAGCACCAGCAGTTGCGGCAGGAAGTGAGCCGCCGAGACCCACACGGTCGCCGCCGGAAACAACTCCCGCGGGAGGTAGATTTTCCGGATGAGGTCCCGGTTATCCACGATGGAACGGGTGGCATTGGACAAAGACTCCGTGAAGAAGTTGACCAGGACAATGCCCGAAAAGAGATAAATGGCGTAGTTCGGTGTCCCTTGCTCAAGGTTCAGGAAGACGCCCAACGCGATGAAGTAGATGAGAAACTGCATCAGCGGTTTCACATAGGACCACATCAGCCCGAGCACGGATCCGCGGTAGCGGATTTTGATTTCCTTGCGTACCAGCAGCTTCAGAAGGAAGCGGTCACCGTAGATGTCGAGGAGACCCCGGCCTGTCCCGGGCTTAACCAGCTCGTCAATCTGGCTCCCCATTTAGCGGCCTTCCTGGGAGTCGGCGTCGAACGTCTTCTTCCAGGCCGCCATCGAAGTGATCTCCGGAACTGCACGGCGGTACTGCTCAGCCAGCTTGTCCCACTCGCGGTAGAGCCGAAGGTGCAAACGGGTGGCCTCGGCCAGCATCGACTTAAGCTTTTTGGGATCACGGCGGTACCAGGAGGCCCCGGTGCCCTCGGCGTTGGACACAATGACGCTGTCGTAGTGGGCCAGCCGGAACCATCGGTTGTCGCGGTGTGCCAGGAAGCCCTGCGGACGTTCGGAGCTCTCGGGCGCGGGGGTCTGCACCAGCTGCCGCGACACGGTCTTGATACCCCAGGGAACAAGGTCCTTTTTGCGCGGCATACCAATCGGAGCGCCCCCCATGGGGCCGCGGCCCAGCTTCGGCGCCGGGAAGTCGTCGACGTCGTCCTTCAACTGGGCGTCCGGGTATTCGGACTTCAGTGCATTGATCTCAGGAAGACGGGTGGCCAGGACCCCGTGGAGGTCATCGGGTCCCTTGAAAATATCCTTGAGTGCTTCAATCCGGCCGTGCTCGGTGAAGTACTGCATTGATACAAGGTGCTTGACGTCAGCCTGGACGGATTCCCTCAACACCCGCCCACCTTTCGGGTAGGGGCTGTGGATGAGGGTAGTGATCAGCCTGTTGCGTCCGTGGAAGTATGACTGCCATCCGACCATGTCGTCTTTGTCAGCCCAGGAGACGTGCCAGACCGCTGCGCCCGGCATCGATACTGTCGCGAAGCCGGCCTCCCGGGCACGCAGACCGTACTCGGCGTCGTCCCACTTGATGAACAGCGGAAGGGAGAGCCCGATTTCTTCGATCACCTTTGTTGGGATGAGGCACATCCACCAGCCGTTATAGTCGACATCCACCCGGCGGTGCAGCCAGGCAGTCTGGCGGAGGTTGGCGACGCTGAAGTCGTGGCGGAGCTCCATGTCGGCGTGTGGCTGGGCCGGCACAATCCGGTAAGGATCGACGACCTCACCGAAAGTATGCAGGACGCTGCGGCTGTACAGGTCAAACATGTGTCCGCCGACGATTGTGGGCCTGCGGCAACGGTCGGCGAACGTAAGAAGCCGGACAATGCTTTCGGGCTCCACAACAATGTCGTCGTCAAGCAGCAGCACGTAGTCGCTGCCGTTCTCAACGGCCTCGTACATGCCGCGGGCAAAGCCGCCGGAACCGCCCAGGTTTGCCTGGTTGATCACCCGCAGCTTGCCCCCGAGGGACGCTTTTACTTCAGCGAAACCCTCCTGGTCCTCCACCTTCTCCGTGCCTTGGTCCACGATCAGGATTTCCTTGACGTTGGTGAGGACGTCCGGGTTCTCCGCAAGGATCCGGGCGTTGGTGAGGCAGAACTCGGGCTTGTTCATCGTGGTGATTTCCAGGGTCACCTGCCCGTTTTCACGGGCGGCCTCCGCCGTCTCCCACTGTCCGCTTTCCAGCACCAGTCCGTCGGTGGTGGCAGCGAGGTCAAACCAGTACCAGCCGCCGTCACCAAATGGTTTGAGCGATAGCTCGAAAACCGAGGTGGTATCCGCTTCGACGTGGCGCCCATCGACGCGCTGCACGGATCCTCGGGCATTTGACTTGTAGACAGTGACCGTTCCCGCGCCGCTTGTCCTGACAACCAGCCGGATATCGCGCACGGAAGTCCACCGCCGCCAATAACTCGCGGGGAATGCATTGAAATAGGTGCCGAAGGAAATCTGCTCGCCGGCTCGAACCCGCATGGATGCCCGTGAGAGTAAGTCCTCGAAGTGCGCCTGGCTCAGGCCGGAGCTGAACATCTGCAGTTTGTCTTCGGGCAGCTTAGGCGAGCGCGCCAGTTCGTCATTCTCCCGCAGACGGATACCACTCGCCGGACCGGCATCCACGTAGAGCGGGATGGTGTCTGTCTGGTCGGCGGAAGGGAGGATCACTCGCTGAAGAACGCTCCATGAGGACGTCTCTTCAGTAGTAGTCATGCGTCCACGCCTCCGCTTTCCAGCTGTACGCCGCTCTCAAAGTGCGGCCGGATCCTGTTGTCGAACATGCTCAGCGCGGACCCGATGGCCATGTGCATGTCGAGGTATTTGTACGTTCCCAGCCGGCCGCCGAACAGGACGTCCTTCTCCGCCGCTGCCAGGTCACGGTACTTGAGCAACCGGTCGCGGTCTGCAGAGGTGTTAATTGGGTAGTACGGCTCGTCGTCCTTCTCGGCAAAGCGCGAGAACTCGCGCATGATGACCGTCTTTTCTGTCTGGTAATCACGCTCGGGGTGGAAGTGGCGGGGTTCGATGACACGGGTGTACGCCACGTCGTCGTCGTTGTAGTTCACTACCGACGTTCCCTGGAAGTCCCCGACCTCCAGGACCTCTTCCTCGAAGTCAATGGTGCGCCAGGACAGGTCGCCTTCAGCGTAGTCAAAGTACCGGTCGACCGGGCCCGTGTAGATCACCGGGATGTTGCCGACAACTTTGTTTTTGCTGTACTCGTGCGACTCGTCAAAAAAGTCGGTGTTCAGCCGGACCTCGATGTTCGGGTGCTCGGCCATCTTTTCAATCCACGCTGTGTAACCGTTTGTGGGCAGGCCCTCGTACTTGTCGTTGAAGTACCGGTTGTCGTAGTTGTAGCGAACAGGCAGCCGCGAGATGATGCCGGCCGGCAGGTCTTTCGGGTCCGTCTGCCACTGTTTGCCGGTGTAGTGCTTGATGAAAGCCTCATACAGGGGCCGGCCGATCAGCTGGATGCCCTTGTCATTGAGGTTCTGCGGATCAGTTCCGGCAAGCTCGCCGGCCTGCTCCTGGATGAGGTCCCTCGCCTGGCCAGGGGTCAGGTTGGCGCGGAAGAACTGGTTGATTGTGGCCAGGTTGATCGGCAGGGAGTAGACCTCGCCCTTGTGCACGCCGTAAACCTTGTGGACATAGTTCGTGAAGGTGGTAAACCGGTTGACGTACTCCCACACGCGCTCGTTGGATGTGTGGAACAGGTGGGCACCATAGCGGTGCACTTCGATACCCGTTTGCTCTTCTTTTTCGCTGTAGGCATTGCCGCCGATGTGGTGGCGGCGGTCGATGACGACAACCTTCAAGCCGAGCTCAGTAGCGGCCTGTTCTGCGATCGTCAGGCCAAAAAAGCCGGACCCTACTATGACGAGGTCAGCGGTCACAAAATCTCCTGGTTTGAATGCGGGCAGCGCAATGGTGCGCATTGTCTGCTGCTCTAGCCTACCCGAGGCACTGCAGGCGCCGTCGAATCCCGCGCCGCCGCAACCGGGCCCAGGATCAGGCTTGGGACTGGGACAGAACGGCGTCGATCTGCGCCCGACGTTGTCCACATACGGAAACTCTTTCAACCGAGGCGGCGCACCGCTGGCTAGCGTGGACTAAAAGGCCGTGAGGATTTGTACCGATGAAGTTCCATTGCACGCTGGTCCGCAGCACCGGTTCCGTGATGCAGGAAGCACCATGTGAGCTGACCATCAACGCACCCGAAGGGACTGGCGGCGAAGTTGTCCATGCCCAGCTGATTCAGAAGTTCGGGACCGGATCTATCACTATTCGCGGCCAAGACATCCGCTCGATGACCGTCGGTGAGGCCCCCTTGGTCAACGGCGCGGTTCTTGTGGACGGGACCTACGAGCGGAAGGTCCGACGACGGCCGCCGGCCGAGGACGCCCAGCTTGCCCTGGCCGTCCACACCGGCGTCGGAGCTGGCACCCTTGTGCCGCTGCGGCGGGGTTCCTACACCATCGGCAGGAGCGGCACCCGCATAGTAATCCCCGATCCCGAACTCTCCCGAGAGCACGCCCGCCTCGTGGTCACCGAGACGGACATACTGATCATTGACCTGGACAGCGCCAACGGCATCCACGTCGACGGCGAACGGGTCCGAAACGCCGTCGTCTCCACCGGCTCGAGCATCACCTGCGGCAACACAACCATGTCGCTGGTTTTTATTGACCTAACGGACAAAGCATTGGCCGACGCCGGGACCTCCACCCAGCAGCCCCTCACCGTCACTGGCCGGATGGATACAGGCAACAGGGCGGCACTCCTGCTGACCGCCACGCTTCCCTTGCTGATCGGGATAGGACTCGCCGTGCTCACCGGCATGTGGATGTTCCTTGCCTTTGCTGCCGCTTCCGCAGTGTCTGTCCTGGTGCCCCTCGCCTCAGGGCGCCGGCAGCGCCGCGACCTCGCACGAGCCGTTGCAGCCGCCGTGGCAGAAGACCGGGAAAGACGACTCCGGTCCGGCCCCTCCCTCGCCATCCTGGCGCTGGCCATAAATCAGCGGCAGGGCCCCACCTCTGTTTCCCCTGGCGGAGAAGGGGTTTGGCTGCGGGTCGGTGAGGCTCCGCAGCCAGCGAATGTGAGAGTCGAGCCAGCCGTATCATCGGTGGGCATTCCGGGCGTAGGCGCGGTTCCGGTGTTCCTGGACCCAGGAATTCCCAGGACAACCCTCCGCGGACCAGGTGCAGTGGCGGACGGCATCGTCCGTTCCCTGGTGATGCAGCTTGCGGGCTACCCCAAGGGCCACGGCACGCGAGTTGTCATTTATGGTGAAGCAGCCCGCCTACCCCTGGGCGCCCGCTATCTGCCCGGCGTCATTCTCACCGCTTCTGCATCTGATCTTCTGCGCATTCTTAGCGAAGGCTTCGGGCGGAGCTATCAACACGGCGTACTCCTGCTGCTGCCGGCTTCCGATACAGGGCACGACGACGGCGCTGTTTGCGTAACTGCGGCGGCCCTCGGTTGGCAGGTCCTTGAGTTTTTAGCGGCCGAGGTAAATGGCGGCCCCTGTGATGTAGAACTTGCCGAGCGAAAATCACTCCTGCGGCTTACGGCACGCGACGTTGCCTTTGTTCCAGATCTGGCACCAGAGGACGTCTTCCTCAGTTTCTGCAGGCAGCTGGCCGTGCATACCGAACGGCCAGATAACGAGGACCCTGCTGTCCCCGCTCAGTGCTCCCTCCAGGACGTGCTGCCGCTCGCTCCTCAGCATACTGAGGCCCGCTGGAATGCGAGCGCCCGGGACCACCGCCTGAACATTCCTCTAGGGCTGGGCCCCACGGGAACGCGCACCCTGGACCTTCAGGCCGACGGACCCCACCTACTCGTTGCCGGGACCACCGGCTCCGGCAAGTCCGAACTGCTCCGCAGCCTCACCCTGGCTTTGGCCCTCTGCCATCCACCCAAGCGGGTGAATTTCCTTTTTGTTGATTTCAAGGGCGGATCCGGACTCGGTCCCCTCACGGAACTCGTCCACTGCGTCGGACTCCTGACGGACCTGTCCGCCCACGAGCTCGAACGCACCCTTACCTCTCTGCGTGCAGAAATCCGGCTGCGCGAGGAAGCGCTGGCCTCCGCACGGGTGCCGGATCTCACGGCATACCGGCACACCCGCGCTTCACAGGATTTCCCACTCCCCCATCTGGTCATCGTCATTGATGAGTTCCGCATGCTCGTGGATGATGCCCCGGAGGCGCTCCGGGAACTCATGCGGATCGCAGCCATCGGTCGCTCACTCGGAATCCACCTGGTCATGGCCACTCAACGGCCGCAAGGAGCGCTGACCGCAGACATCCGCGCCAATGTCACCTCGAGCATTGCGCTTCGGGTGCAATCGGAGATGGAGTCCTCGGACATCATCAATTCGAAATGTGCCGCCGCCATCAGCGTGGATGCACCGGGTCGGGCCTTCCTGGCCCGCGGTACGGAGGTTCCCCTGGAATTCCAGACCGCATCCGTAGGACCAGCGCAGGGCGAGCCCGGCCCAGCTGGGGCAGTCAGGGTACAACTTGCCGTGGAATGTCTTGCCTCAACCGGCTCCGTCGGAGCTGATATGTGTCTTCCCTCCGGGCAAACGCCGGCCCAGGCTGCACGCCCACTGGTGGCGATGGTGCGGGACCTGTGGCTTGAACGGAAGGAACCGGCGCCGAGGCGGCCAGTCGCTCCTGCTCTCCCTTCCAACCTGACCAAGCCACAAGAGGCCGCATCGTCGTTCCCGGCAGGCGGCCCCAGGCCCTCAGCACGGTCAATCAAGCTCGGTCTTCTTGACCTGCCGGCCAAGCAAAAAGTGGTGCCACTCGAGTGGAATCCGGCCGAAGACGGTCACGTGGCCCTTATCGGCGCTCCCTCTTCCGGTGCCACGGAGGCTCTTGAGCTGGCTGTTATGCAGTTGCTTCTCCGCCCGTTCGAAGCACACGGTTACGTCCTGGATGCAGACGGTACTTTCCTGTATGCGGCTGCACACCCCGGCATCGGGGCGCATGCGGGCCTCCATGAGCTGCGGCGGGCCGTCCGCGTGCTCGAACGCCTAAAGAGGGAATTGACCCACCGGCTGGGAAAAGGCGGCAAGCAGCACGATGACGCACTCTTGGTCCTCGTCATTTCCGGGTGGGGCTCGTGGGTTTCGGCGTTCCGTGCCGGGCCCTTGGCCTGGGCCGAAGACCTCGTCCAGGACCTTGCCCGAGACGGCGCACGGGCAGGGATCATCGTATTGATTGCCGGCGATCGTGAACTCGTTAGCTCAAGGGCGTTCTCGTCGCTGCCCAACCAGCTCTACTTCCCCACCGGTTCCAACACTGACAGCCGGATTGCGTGGCCGCGCATGCCGGCAACGGCCGAACTCACGGGGCGCGCCGTGGTATTCGGCCCCGTCTCCCACGGAGTTCCGGCCGTTTGCCAGCTTTACAGCGTCACGTCCCACTCTTGGAACTCAGGATCAACGGCCTTGCTGGACGACGAAGCAGGCCTTGACAGTGCGGAGAACGTCGGCGGCCAACAAACCAAACGCCCGTTCAAGGTCGAACAACTCCCGGCAGTGGTGGCAGCCAAAGACATACGGCCGACGGCACAGCCGGGGGTCATGGCACAGCCACCGCCCGACCGCACCCAACCAGCACCAACCCCGCAAGGCAGCAGGCGGCAGGACATCGTTCTTGGCGTGGGCGGTGACGAACTTGGGCCCAAGTCCTGCACGCTGCAGGGGGCAGGGGTGCTTACCGTCCTGGGAGGAGCCGGATCAGGAAAGACCAACGTCCTTCGCGCGCTGCCGCTCATGAATCCGGACCCCGGTCCATGGCTTTATCCCCAAGATGGGACCGACCCGTGCGACTTCTGGAAGCGGGAACTTGCCACGGCAGCAGCAGGTGAATTGTCAAAGGGGAAGGTGGCGTTGGTTGACGACGCCGATCTCCTCCCTGCCGAAGCCATCCGGAATCTGTCGGACCTCAACGCGTTGGGCTACCCAATGGTCCTCACCGCGACCTACAGTTCCTTGCTCATACAACGCGTGCCGCTGGTCATGAGCTCCCGCTCGGCCGGCACCGGCCTCCTGCTCGCACCGCGCTCCCTGTCGGACGGTGATCTCTTTGGGGGTCCGATTCGAAGTAGAGGCCACCGCACCGCCCGGCAGGGCCGTGCTCGTCTCCCACGGGGTGGCACAAAGCATCCAGGTGGGCTGGGCTCCTCCCGGGGAGGGAGCATGACGCTCCATGGAAGGAAATCAGTGCTCAAAGAATGAGGAGCAGCGCTGCACACGCAACTGGTTCCCCGCATATGCGGTTAGAGGGCCGGCGTTGGACTCCCGGTCCGGGACGCGAAACTGATGACCTTGTTGTGGAACAACAGCACGATGGCGGTGACGGCCGGGACCAGCATCGCCATTCCAGCCAAAGGAAGACCGTTCGTCAGCGTGGGAAATCCGATGGTCAATACGAACAACTGCGCCACCAGCACAGCCGCCCTGGTCCACCGGTATCCCCGGTAAAGGAACAGCGCCACGGAATACAGCCAAGCGGAGAAAGCCAACAGCAGACCAAGGGTGAACACGGCGCCCCAAAAGGAAAGAACGGGGCTGCCCGCCGCCAACTGGTAGCCGTACCAGGCAGCAGCCGCCAACAGCGCTGTCGCCTCCGCCGCCACAATTAGCGCCACCACGAGGACAGCTGCCGGCCGTGCCGGACGCGCGGCCGCCTGCGGGTCCGGCACCGGCCGCCCGGGGTCTTGGCCCGGGCCTTCTGAGTCGCTTGGCGGGTCCGTGGGTTCTACAGGGGGTCTTGACACACTGGCACCCTACCGGACATAGTCGGACAGTGGTGAGGGCCAATACCGCCACTGTGATGCATCGCTCAGCGTTCCCGGGATTTCAAGCCTTATTACCCCTTGTTTACACAGCGTTAACATGACAGGCTTGACTCAGATGACCAACGGGGCCCTGCCGGGCCCCTTTCCTTTGTAGCTACTAGTGAATAATTTCACAAAGGGCTTTTCCCAGAATTGGAGCAACTGATCAGCATGGATTGGCGTAACCGCGCAGCGTGCCTCGAAAAGGACCCGGAACTGTTTTTCCCTGTAGGAAATACAGGTCCGGCCCTCCTGCAGATTGAGGAAGCGAAAAGCGTCTGCCGCCGGTGCCCGGTAGTGGACACATGCCTGCAGTGGGCCCTTGAGTCAGGTCAGGATGCCGGTGTTTGGGGCGGCATGAGCGAAGACGAGCGCCGCGCCCTGAAGCGCCGGGCAGCACGCGCCCGCCGGGCTTCCTGATTCCGCGGCACACCGGCGTAAGCTAACCAGCATTTTGTAAAAGGCCCTGGCCGCAACCGCAAGATTGCCGCCAGGGCCTTTTGCTGTCCGCCGCCTACTTGGCTTCGAGGCTAAGACGGATCTGAACGGCAGTACCGCCGCCCTCACGTGGCTGCCACTGGATGGTGCCGCCGAGCTCACTTGTCACCAGCGTGCGGACGATCTGCAAGCCGAGACCCTCGACATGGGGCGTTTCGGGCAGACCCACACCGTCATCGGCGATAGTGACTGTCAACTCCTCCTCGCCCTCATCCCCCTCCGAACGGTCAGCCAGAAGCCATACAGTTCCGGTACGGCCCTCAAGGCCATGCTCCACGGCATTGGTCACCAGCTCATTGATGACCAGCGCCAACGGAGTGGCGAAGTCGCTGGGCAGTTCACCGAACATCCCTGAACGCTCGGTCCTGACCTGCTGCGACGGCGAGGCAACTTCTGCTGAGAGGCGGAACTGCCGCCCGATCAGCTCATCGAAGTCGACGCTCTGCGTCAGGCCCTGGGACAGGGTTTCATGAACCAGCGCGATGGTGGCCACCCGGCGCATCGCCTGCTCCAGGCCCTGCTTCGCCTCGTCACTGACCATACGGCGGGACTGCATCCGCAACAGCGCGGCTACGGTCTGCAGATTGTTTTTGACCCGGTGGTGGATCTCGCGGATGGTCGCGTCCTTGGTCACCAGCTCCATCTCGCGCCGCCGCAGTTCGGACACGTCGCGGCAAAGTACCAGTGCGCCGAAGCGCTGCTGCTCATCACGCAGGGGAATCGCGCGCAGGGACAGGCTCACCCCCCGGGATTCGATTTCGCTGCGCCACGGCATCCGGCCGGTCACCACCAGGGGCAGCGTTTCGTCCACCATACGGCGGTCCTTGAGCAGGCTCGCGGTGACCTCGGCCAGCGAGCGCCCCTCCAGCGATTCCCCGTCACCGAGGCGCCGGAAAGCCGAGACACCGTTGGGGCTGGCGTACTGAACGATGCCCTCGGCGTCGAGCCTGATCAGTCCGTCACCCACACGCGGGGCGCCTCGGCGGGAACCCGTGGGGGACGCAAAGTCCGGCCACAACCCCAGGGTTCCCATCCGCAGAAGGTCGTACGCGCACTGCCGGTACGTGAGTTCCAGGCGGGACGGCATGCGCGAACTCGACAGGTCCATGTGCGTGGTGACTACGGCCAGGGTGCGGCCGTTCCGGACCATGGGAACGGCCTCCACCCGCAGCGCCATGTCACTGCTCCAGTTGGTTTCACTGGAACGCTCGATGGAGCGGCTGTTCCAGGCCTTGTCCACCAGGGGCTGGAGATCCGATCGGATGGGATCCCCCACGAAGTCGCCGTGGAACACAGTGTGCGTGGTGGAGGGCCGGACGTGCGCCAGCGCCACATACCCGTGGTCGGGATGGGGGAACCAGAGCGCCAGGTCCGCGAACGCCAGGTCCGCGACCATCTGCCAGTCCCCCACCAGGAGGTGCAGCCATTCGGCATCCCCCGGCCCGAAATCAGCATGTTCCCTGATGGGGTCCGTAAAGATTGCCACTGCACCTCCATTTGCGACGCCGGACTCGCTAGCGTCGAACGATTGACCTCAAGAGCCTCAATGCTACCGACAGTGAGGCCATGTCGTCCGCCTCGAGCGCATTGACCTCATCGAACATGCTCTTTGCCCTGCCCAACTGCTCCGCATTCCGGGCTTCCCATTCCTTCAGCCGGGCCTCCGGCGAGTCCGCAGACCTGGTGGCGTCCAGCACCGCCGTCGTCATGTCCGAGATGGTGGAGTACAGGTCATCACGCAACGCCGCCCTGGCCAGCGCCTGCCACCGGTCCTGCCGCGGCAGGCTGCTGATGCGCTCCAGCAGGGAATCTGCGTGGAAGCGGTTGAAGACCGTGTAGTAGACGGCTGCGATTTCCTCCACGGGGTCCTTCCGGACGCGGGCAATCTTGGCGATGTCGAGCAGGACAAAGCTTTCGAAGAGCTCGGCCCAACGCAGGGCTAGCCCTTCCGGCAGCTCCCAATCCCGCGCCTTTTCCAGCCAGCCGGCAACCCTGTCCCGGTCATTGCCGCGCAGGTACTCCAGCAGGCGGGCCCGCATGGGATCCAGGAGGGGTTTGAATTCGTCCACGACCTCGGCAATCGGCTGGGAAACACTGCCCTGCCCCAGAAGCCAGCGGACGGCCCGGTCCAGCAGCCGCCGGATGTCCAGGTGGACGGTGCTCCAGTGCTCGGTGGGGAACGAGGCCGGCAGGTTGTTCAACTCCTCCACCATCACGTCGAGCTCGTACACCTCCCTCAGCGCAACGAATGCCTTGGCTACAGCCACTTCCGAGGCCGACGTTTCTTCCATGGTCCGGAAGGCGAACGTAATACCGCCCATGTTGATCATGTCGTTGGCCACGATGGTGGCGATGATTTCGCGCCGCAGCGGGTGGGTGTCCAGCTCCGCGTCAAACCGTTCGCGCAGCTGCTCCGGGAAGTAGGCACGCAACGTCTTCCTGAACCAGGGATCGTCGGCCAGGTCGCTGTCCCGCAGGGCGGAGGTCAGCTCGATCTTGGCGTAGGCGGCCAGCACGGACAGCTCAGGCGAAGTCAGGCCCTGTCCCTGCTGCAGCCGCTCCCTTAACACTTCCGTGGTGGGAAGCGCCTCCAGCTCACGGTTCAGGTCAGCTTTCTTCTCCAGCCAGTCCATCAGCCGTTCGTAGCTCGGGCTCCACTCTCCCACCCGGGTCCGGTCATTCAGCAGCAGAATGTTCTGGTCAATGTTGTCTTCCAGCACCAGCCGGCCCACCTCATCGGTCATCGAGGCCAGGAAGCCCGGGCGCTCTTCGGCCGACAGCTTTCCGGCAGCAACCATCCGGTCCACAAAAATCTTGATGTTGACCTCATGGTCGGAGCAGTCAACGCCGGCAGAGTTGTCGATCGCGTCGGTGTTGAGGATGACCCCCTGCAGTGCGGCCTCGATGCGGCCACGCTGGGTCATGCCCAGGTTTCCCCCTTCACCCACCACCTTGACGCGCAGGTCCTTGCCGTCTACACGGATGGCGTCGTTGGCCTTGTCCCCCACGGAGGCGTTGGATTCGGTGCTCGCCTTGACGTAGGTGCCGATGCCGCCGTTATAGAGCAGGTCGGCGGGAGCCAGCAGGATTGCACGCAGGAGCTCCGGCGGGCTGAGCTCGGTCGTTTCGGCGGCAAGCCCCAGTGCCACCCGTACCTGGGCTGAAACAGGTATCGACTTTGCCTGGCGGGGGAACACTCCGCCACCTTCGCTGATGAGGGACTTGTTGTAGTCCTCCCACGATGACCTCGGCAGTTCAAACAACCGCTGCCGCTCCACAAAGGAGGCTTCTTCGTCCGGGTTGGGGTCCAGGAAGATGTGTCGGTGGTCAAAGGCTGCCAGGAGCCGGATGTGGCGCGAGAGGAGCATACCGTTGCCGAACACGTCGCCGGACATGTCCCCCACACCCACCACGGTGAACGGCTGGGTCTGCGTGTCCAGGTCAAGCTCGCTGAAGTGGCGCTTGACGGATTCCCACGCGCCCCGGGCGGTAATGCCCATGGCCTTGTGGTCATAGCCCACCGATCCCCCGGACGCGAACGCATCGCCCAGCCAGAATCCGTATTCCTTGGCCAGCCCGTTGGCGATATCGGAGAAAGTCGCAGTTCCCTTGTCGGCCGCCACCACGAGGTAGGAATCGTCGTCGTCGTGCCTTACAACGTCCGACGGCGGCACCAGCCTTTCGCCGTGGCTCTCGGTGACGAGATTGTCAGTGAGGTCGAGGAGTCCGCGGATGAAAGTTTTGTAGCTTTCGATGCCTTCGGCCATCCAGGCGGACCGGTCGACAGCGGGATCCGGAAGCTGCTTCGCAAAGAAGCCGCCCTTGGCGCCTGTAGGCACGATGACGGCGTTCTTTACAGTCTGTGCCTTGACCAGGCCCAGGACCTCGGTGCGGAAATCCTCGCGGCGGTCGGACCAACGCAGCCCGCCGCGGGCAACCTTGCCGAAGCGGAGGTGGACGCCCTCGACGCGGGGCGCGTAGACCCAGATTTCGAACATGGGGCGGGGGAAGGGCAGCCCCTCAATTTGCGCCGGGTCGAGCTTGAAGCTCAGGTGGGACTTGTACTGGTAGAAGTTGGTCCTGAGCGTGGATTCGATCAAGTTCACAAAAGTCCGCAGGACCCTGTCGGCGTCAAGCGTGGCCACTTTTTCGATGGCTGCGGCCAGTTCTTCACGGACGGAAGCCTGCGCCTTGAGCCGTTCTTCTTCATTCAGGGAAGGATCAAAGCGGGCGGCGAAAAGCGCACTCAGCCCCTTGGTCACTTCCGGATTCGCCAGCAGGGTGTCGGCCATAAAACCGAAGGAGTTGGCATTGCCCATCTGGCGCATGTAACGGGCATAGGCGCGCAGCACGGTTATCTGGCGCCACTGCAGTCCCTCGCGCAGGACCAGCCGGTCAAAGGCGTCCGATTCAGCGGCGCCGGTGACTGCAGCGGAAAAGGAGTCAGCCAGCAAATGACCCGTGGACACAGGATCAACTCCCGCCGGGTACTTCAGCCCCAGGTCGTAGAGGAAGAAATCCCTCCGGTCCGCCGTCTCAATTTCGAACGGCCGCTCGTCAAGCACTTCCAGGCCAAGGTTATGGAAGAAGGGCAGGATCTGGCTCAGGCTTTTCGGTTCCAGCATGTAGAGCTTGACGCGTGCGTCCTCCTCCAGCGTCGCGCCCGCTCCTTCGGGGAGGTAGACGTGCACGCCTGGCCGCTCCTGTTTGGCACCCACAGTGCGCTCCGCCGTCGCGCCGTATTTCTCGAAGCGGGCAATGTCTTCAAGGGCATCCTCAACCTCATAATCCACGCGGTAGGTGGCGGGGAAGGCCTCGGACCAGATGGCGGCCAGCTCCTTGGCCTCGGCGACGTCCCGTCCTTCACGCAGCACCTCGGCGATGCCCTCGCTCCACGAGCGGGCGGCGCGAACCAGCCGCTTTTCCAGTTCCTCGGTGTTGACGTTGCTGACGTCCGCACCCTTGGGCAGGCGGATGCGGAAGAACAGCCGGGCGAGCGCGGACTCGGTCATTCGTGCCTCGTAGTCGATGGACACGGCCTGAAAGGTCTCGCGGAGTTCCTGCTCAATGCGGAGCCGGACATTGGTGGTGTACCTGTCCCGGGGAAGGTAGACGACGGCGGACATAAACCTGCCGTAGATGTCCGGCCGCAGGAAGAGCCGGGTGCGCCTGCGCTCCTGCAGTTTCTGGATGCCAAGGGCTGTGGCGGCAAGGTCCGGAACCTCGATCTGGAAGAGCTCATCCCTGGGGTAGGTCTCGAGGATTCCCAGCAGGTCCTTCCCGGAGTGCGAGTCCGGCGGGAAGCCCGCGCTGGCCAGAACGGCATCAACCTTTTCCCTGACAATGGGTATGTTGCGGACGGAGCCGGTGTAGGCACTGGTGGCAAAGAGGCCAATGAAGCGGCGCTCGCCGTTGACGTTCCCTGCGGCGTCAAAACTCTTGACCCCGATGTAATCGAGGTATGCCGAACGGTGGACGGTGGAGCGGGAATTGGCCTTGGTGATAACGAGCGCGCGCTTTTCGCGTGCCTTTTTCCGGCCCGTGTCCGTGAGGTGCTGGATGTGCGGTGAATCCGCGGCTGCGCGCAGCAGTCCCAGGCCGCTGTCTTCACGCAGCTCCAGGACATCTTCGCCGTCCACGTTGACCAGGTCGTACTCACGGTAGCCAAGGAATGTGAAGTTCCCGTCGTCCAGCCAGTGCAGGAGGTCCTGCGCCTGGCGCAGCTCGGCGATCTGCGCCGGGTTCGCCACCTTGTTTAGGCTTTCCGCGATCTGCAGCGCCTTTTGGCGCATGTGCGGCCAGTCTTCAACCGCCGCCCGCACATCGCTCAGGACCCGCTGCAGGCCTTCGAGCAGCGCTGCTTTCGCTTCATCGGATACGCGGTTGATTTCGACTGCAATCCATGACTCCATGTGCGAGGCGTTTTCACCCTGCGCTATGAGGTGGGACAGATTCGGCATGGCAGCGGTATCGCCGCTGGAGATGCCCAAATGGGAAGGAACCTTGTTGACCTTCATCAGCGCCGCGGATTCCCTGTTGCGGGTAGCCACGAAGAGAGGGTGGACCACCAGTCTGATGGCCGCGTGCTGGCGGACGAGTTCAGCGTTGACGGAATCGACAAGGAACGGCATGTCGTCGGTGACGACGAAGACGACGCTGCTGTCCTCCTCGTCAACGATGGAGACGTTCGCCTGGCCTGGCTTCCGGACCGACGCGACGTTGCGGTGCGCTTCCGCGCGCGCGGTCAGCATGTCTGAGGGATAGCTCCGCGCATCCTCTTCGGCTAGGTGCTGATAGTAGTCCCCGATGAAGCCTTCATGGGCTTCAATGGAAAGGGGCTGATCCTCCACGCTGGATCCAGACGACATCGACACACGCCTCCATCACAAGATATTCGCTGCTTCCTTGCAGCTCTTACGGCGAGCCTAGTCTTTTAGCCTGCGGGCTGCTGTGGAAGAAAAGACAGAGGTTTTGGATTTTTGCTGGGCGGGTGCACAAACGAGTTGTGCGATGGCCCGGCGAAGGGGCGAGTCAGGTGCCGCCTCCAGCAGCAGCGAACCACCCAGCAGGGCAGCGTCCGCCGCGGCACTGTCTGCAGGCAGGAAGGCTTTCAACTCCGACGCCGGCCCGAACCTTTCCCACGCGTCCTGCAGCTGCCGCTCGGGTACCCGGCCCACCGAGGAGGCCCTGACCTTGTTCATGACCACAATGGGCGCGGCTTGTGGAACAGCGGTTTCAAGCTCGGCCAAACCCCGCACGAGCCTTGGCACACCGACAGGATCGGCGGCCCCGACAGCGTAGACAGTGTCGGCCAGTTCAAGGGACCGCAAAGTAGCCGCGTTCCGCCGGGGAGCCATGGTGTCAAAACTCAGCTCCTCATCAGCCTCGAGGCAGAATCCGGTATCCACCACAACTACCTCTGCAATTTGCTTCGCCCGTTCGAGGACAAGAGCCAGTGCAGATGCGCGGAGCTCCGTCCACCGGTCCGCGCGGGTGATTCCAGTAAGAACACGGAAAGAACCAAGTTTGGTGGCCACCGGCGTGGCCACCCTTTTCAGCGCCTCCGCGTCCAGGAGCCCCTGGTCAGCCAGCCTGCATGCCTGTGCCAAACCGGCGGACTCATCCATCAGGCCCAGCACAGCCGCTATGCTCGCACCGTAGCTGTCGGCGTCGACGAGGACGACAGACTTCCCCTCGGCAGCGAGCTCGCCCGCGATGTTGGCCGCAACCAGGGT
Organism: Arthrobacter sp. V1I9; assembly: GCF_030817075.1. Classification (NCBI taxonomy): domain Bacteria; kingdom Bacillati; phylum Actinomycetota; class Actinomycetes; order Micrococcales; family Micrococcaceae; genus Arthrobacter; species Arthrobacter sp. V1I9. The sequence continues at coordinate 1,276,016 of NZ_JAUSYU010000001.1, read as the reverse complement.
CCGTCCAGGGGCGCCTGCGGGGCCCCAAACTGCGATGATCCGCCCTGGCCCCGGCTCCTCCGGGCTGCTTGGTGGTTCCACCGGAACCGGATGGAGGGCAGCGCCGGTGTCGGCGGCACGGCTCCGGTGCGCGACCCGGGGTCCGCCGCCTGCCAGTTGGGCGACTGCCTCGGCAATCCTCTCTGACAGCACGGCGGATTCCACTCCGGTGAGGGCGGAAGCGACTCCTATGCCCCGGAGCCTCGCGGCTTCCCCGGCCGAGTCGGTCAGGGCAATAATGGCGACACCAACCGCTCCGAGCCGGTCCACGAGCGAAGCGGTCAGGCCCTCGGAGCCTTCGGCGACAACGGCGGCCCTCGCCAGTCCGCTTTGGCAGGCTGCCAGCAACTCGGCCAGTTCCGCGCATCTCCGGACTACAGTGACCGGACCGTGCAGGCGTTCCAGCCCACCGACCAGATCCTCGCGGCTCTGCCCGACGGTGACGACGGGAATACTCATCTGCTGCCGCCTCCGGGGTTCCACACCACAGAAATTTTGGCTTCATTCGCCTGCGCCCCCAGCAGCGCAGGCATCTGGTTATCCTCCACCAGGACCATCAACACGGTGGTACGGGACGACCCAAGGGCTGTTGAACCCTCCGTCACCTCAGCGATTTCAGCTCCCGGAAGAAGAAGTTTAGGTTCGCTGAAGCCATTGCGCGCATCGGGCTGGGCGACCCAGACATCGACCCTGGCGCCGGCCACTGCCTGCGCCGGAAGCGTCTCCTCGATGGCCAAGGCGACGGGCTTACGGTCCAGTTCGTCCACTGCACCGAGGCTGGCCCGGGGAACCAGCTGGTCCTTGCCAATCCTTTGCACCGCCACCACGTTCTCCGGCAGGCCGGACTCGGCGGTGATGTACTGCGCCTCTGTCTCCCCCAGCCTGACCTTGGCCCGAACGACGTTCTCCGACGTCAGCTTCTCGCCCACCGCTATGCCGTCGCGGGCCGCGTAAACCTCCGTGGTCCGGTCCGCGCTTCCCACGAGGAATACAACGCCCGCAACGGATGCCAACACAAGGAGAACACCTACCAGCAGGCGGGGGTCCTTCCACGAAGGTCGTTTCAGCCTTGCCGCCGTGGCAGATGACTCAGGAACCATTACCGTTTCTCCCCCTATGCGCGCCGGGACTGCTCGCTGTGTCCGGACTCCTCATTGTTACGGCAGGGACGCCGGAACAAAAGTCATAAGTTCAAACGAGGCCAAATTGTGGATAACAGCAGCAAACTGCCGTCTCGGTGGCAATATGGATACATGCCCCGGTTTCTTACACTTGCAGACGTCGCCGAGCAGCTTCAGATCAACTCTCCGGCTGCTTATGCCTTGGTCCGCAGCGGCGAGCTCAAAGCTATCCAGGTTGGCGGCCGGGGACAGTGGCGGGTCGAGGAAAAAATGCTTGAGCAGTACATCGAGGAACGGTACGCCGAAGCCAGCCGGATGATCCAGGAATCCAAGTCCAAGTCCGTCTGACTTTCCCTTTCGGCGTAGCGCTCCGGCCTCCCTGGTCACTCCGGCGGTGCGCCGGCGCTTAGATCTCGCTGGTCCGTCGCGACCTGATTGCCGCCAACGCGGTAAAGGGAATTGTCGTCACCTGGCTAACCTGATGGCTGCGGCGCGCTTCGCCCGGGGTGAGGACAGCAAGCTCGAAGTAATCCCTGCCAACCCGGTCTATGACTCCTGCCAGTCGCAACGCACCCCCAGCATTCCCGATAAGGACTGACAACTCGGCCCGGTCCCGGGCCATGCCGCGCAGGGCGCTGGCGAGTCCAATTCCCCGGCGCACGGACGACGATTCCGCCACCGACAGCCGGCCGAGGCCCGTGTAGCGCACCGCTGCCGCGTAGGGAATGAGCAGTTGGTGCTGTTCTTCATCCAGCACCAGCGCGTCTCCACCGGCGTGGGTGAGCGCCCCTGAAAAAGATTCGCCGGATGACAAATAGACGGTCAACCGGCAGCCCAAAACCGCCCGCAGTCGGTCAGCCAGGTCCAGGCCAACCATCTCCGCCCGCGCCCGCTCATTGACTTCGGCGTCCAGAGCAAGCCGCTCCGCCTCCGCCAGTTGGCTCTCGAGGTCCCCAAACAGTGCATCCCAGCGCATTCGGCCAGCGTAGGGCCCAACCCAGACAGCGTCAACAACACAACTTTTTCTCTCCAACGTCTGGACAAAGAAAGAAAGAGCAAGGCAAACTGTCCCTACTGATGTCAAACCGCATCAAACTGCATCAAAAGGAAAAGTAGTGACTCAAGCAGCAGAACCTGGTCGAGGGACCGATGTCATAAGCGCGACGGCCATATTGCTCTTGGGTGTCCTGCTTTATGCGGCCGGTTCCGGGATTCTGGAGCAATGGCAGCAATCCTCCGCCGGGCACCAGGGACTTCAGGCGGAGCACCTCCTAGGGGCAGCCGCGGCAGCCGCCGGAGCTGGATTGGTGGGCTGGTGGTTCCTTGCATTGCTCTTCGCTGGCGCCACCACTCTCCTTGATCGAAACGGCAAGACCCGTGCGGCGGCCCTAACCCGGAAACTCTCGCCCGCCCTCATGCAGCGGGTGGTGCTTGCTGCACTTTCGGTTCAGCTCGTATCCGGTCCGGCCGCGAATGCGCACCCGGTGCTGTCCGGACCGGAATGGACCCCCACCCAGGACCACGCAGCATCGGCTCCCGCGAGTCCCGGGAGCCGCGTGAACCAGGTATTGGAGCCGGCGGTCGAGGCAACAGCAAAAGCCCGCGCGGCTTCAAGAGAGACCAATCCGGGTTGGCAGCCGGCTGCCCCGGTCGCAGGCCCTGGACTGCTGGCGCCTCCTGCAGTACGCGCGGCCGACGACACGGCAAGCGGCGCCGCTGCCGCTGCCGTGACCGTCCTGGCCGGAGACACATTGTGGGACGTTGCCGCACATGCTATGGGTCCAGGGGCCTCGGACGTGGAGATCGCGATGCAATGGCCACGGTGGTACGAGGCCAACCGGGCGCTTATCGGCCAAAATCCGGACGTGCTGCTGCCGGGACAAATACTTCAGCCGCCCTCCGCAACATAGTCACGGCGGGGCTTCAACCATTCGTGCCATAACTCAGGCCACTAACCAAGGGGAAAGCAATGACCGCAGCCACACCAATTCGAGCCCTCCAAGCGCCCGGGAGCGAGGGCAGCCCCACCCCCAGGCGCGTTCCACCGCAGTCTCCCGCCAGGACTTCCCCTCCAGCACAGACTGGTACGGCTCCGGCTCTACGTCCGGTCGATTCGTTATCGGAGGTACGGGCGGTCACCCGCGGCACCATCCAGGCAGCCATGGAAGTGCTTGCAGGAATCCGCCCTGTCCATCAGCTGGCACGTCGGCTTGACCCACAATGCCTGGCAGCGCTGCAGCACCGCGCGTGCCTGATCAGGCGCGAGATCACCCGTACCGGCAACCCGGCCCTGGCACGGCTGCACAGGAATTCCATTGTTCGATCGGTCCGCGTTTGCGAAGTAGCGGAGGGAGTTTACGAAGCCAGTGCCGTTGTGGTGGACGATGTCCGCGCCCGGGCTGTGGCCGTGCGGCTCGAGCGCGGCAAACAGGTGTGGCGGGTGACTGAGCTTGTTATTGGCTGACGGACTTGCAGCAACGAGCCCTGGCAGTAGCGGGCACCGGCAGATGCAGCGGGACGACAGCAGGGCCGGGGATCTTGCCCCGGCCCTGCCCTATCTTCGACTATCAGCTTTCACATAACCAACATGTCAGCGCTTTTTCTTCTTTGCCTGCCGCCTGGCAGCGTCCTGGCCCGCGGCTTTGGCAGGATTTCCTGAGCGGCCGGAGGACCGGGTTTCCACCCGGGTCTGCGTGCCGCCATCTTCGCGGGGAGCGGTGTACTGCAGCTGGGCAGGCTGCGCCGGCGCTTCCAGCCCGGCCGCCCGGACCTGCGGCTCCACGTGTTCGGTGTGTCCACCCTCATCGTCCGCCACAACGACGTCCTGGGCAGGGGTGACTTCCACTTCGAGGTTGAAGAGGAATCCTACGCTTTCCTCCCGGATGGCCTCCATCATGCCCTGGAACAGGATGAAGCCCTCACGCTGGTACTCAACGAGAGGATCACGCTGTGCCATCGCGCGCAGGCCGATCCCTTCCTTGAGGTAGTCCATCTCGTAAAGGTGCTCCTGCCATTTGCGGCCGATGACCGACAGGACAACGCGGCGCTCCAGCTCGCGCATGCTTTCGGAACCGATGGCTTCTTCCCGTGCCTGGTACACCAGGCGGGCGTCGGACAGCAGCTCCTCCTTGAGGAACTCAACTGTAAGCCTGGACTTTCCGCCGGCTTCCTCGATGATCTCGTCGGCCGTGACGCTGACCGGGTACAGGGTCTTAAGGTTGGTCCAGAGCTGGTTGAAGTCCCAGTCGTCGCCGTTGCCCTCCGCTGTCGCAGCATCGATGAGGGCGATGATCGTGTCCTCCACGAAGAACTGCACCTTTTCGTGCAGGTCATCGCCTTCGAGGATCCGCCGCCGGTCGCCATAGATGGCCTCGCGCTGGCGGTTCAGGACGTCGTCGTACTTCAGGACGTTCTTGCGCTGTTCGGCGTTGCGGCCCTCCACCTGGCCCTGCGCGGAAGCGATGGCGCGGGAGACGAGCTTGGATTCCAGCGCGACGTCGTCCGGCACCGAGCTGTTCATTAAGCGCTCTGCTGCACCGGAGTTAAAGAGCCGCATCAGGTCGTCAGTCAGCGAAAGGTAGAAACGGGATTCGCCGGGGTCACCCTGACGGCCGGAACGGCCGCGCAACTGGTTGTCGATGCGGCGCGACTCGTGCCGTTCAGTGCCCAGCACGTAGAGGCCGCCCAGGTTGAGGACCTCCTCGTGTTCGTCCTTGACCGACTGCTTGGCAGCTTCAAGGGCTGCCGGCCAGGCGGACTCGTACTCGTCGGAGTTCTCTTCCGGATCCAGCCCGCGATTGGCGAGCTCGGCCACGGCGGTGAACTCGGCATTGCCGCCGAGCATGATGTCGGTACCGCGCCCTGCCATGTTGGTTGCCACGGTGACGGCACCCTTCCGGCCTGCCTGCGCCACGATGGCTGCTTCCCGGGCGTGGTTCTTGGCGTTCAGGACTTCGTGGCGGATTCCTTCCTTGGAAAGGAGCCGGGACAGGTATTCGCTTTTTTCCACGCTCGTGGTGCCCACCAGGACCGGCTGGCCCTTTTCGTGCCGTTCGGCAATGTCCTTCACGACGGCGTCGAACTTCACGGTCTCGTTCTTGAAGACCAGGTCCGACTGGTCGAGCCGCTGCATGTCGCGGTTGGTGGGAATGGCAACCACACCGAGCTTGTAGGTGCTCATGAACTCGGCTGCCTCAGTTTCGGCAGTTCCGGTCATGCCCGAAAGTTTGCCGTACATACGGAAGTAGTTCTGCAGCGTCACGGTGGCCAGAGTCTGGTTCTCGGCCTTGATCTCCACGCCTTCTTTGGCCTCGATGGCCTGGTGCATGCCCTCGTTGTAGCGGCGGCCGGCGAGGATGCGGCCGGTGTGCTCGTCGACGATCAGGACTTCGCCGTCCAGGATGACATAGTCCTTGTCCCGCTTGAACAGTTCCTTGGCCTTGATGGCGTTGTTCAGGAACCCGATGAGCGGCGTGTTGGCCGATTCGTACAGGTTCTGGATACCGAGGTAGTCCTCAACCTTTTCGATGCCGCTTTCCAGGACACCAACGGTGCGCTTCTTTTCGTCGACTTCGTAGTCCTTCTCCGGCTGCAGACGCAGGACCACCTTGGCAAATTCGCTGTACCAGCGGTTGGTGTCGCCCTGCGCGGGACCGGAAATGATAAGCGGCGTACGGGCTTCATCGATGAGGATCGAGTCCACTTCGTCAACGATGGCGAAGTTGTGCCCGCGCTGGACCAGTTCGGACTTGTCCCAGGCCATGTTGTCGCGGAGGTAGTCGAAACCGAACTCGTTGTTGGTGCCGTAGGTGATGTCCGAGGCGTACTGATGACGGCGGACGGCCGGGTCCTGGTTGGCGAGGATGCAGCCACTGGTCAGGCCGAGGAAACGGTAGACGCGGCCCATGAGGTCCGACTGGTATTCGGCCAGGTAGTCATTGACGGTAATGACGTGGACGCCTTTGCCGGTGAGCGCATTCAGGTAGGCAGGAGCAGTTGCCACCAGGGTTTTGCCTTCACCGGTTTTCATTTCCGCGATGTTGCCCAGATGCAGTGCTGCCCCGCCCATCAACTGGACGTCGAAGTGGCGCATGCCCAAAGTTCGTGCGGACGCTTCCCGGACAGCGGCAAAGGCCTCGGGAAGCAGGTCATCAAGCTTTTCCCCCCCGTCCTGGTGGCGTTCGCGCAGCCGGTCCGTTTCTTCGCGGAGTTCGGCGTCCGTGAAGGTCTTGAACGAATCTTCCAGGGCGTTGATGGAGTCGGCGTAGTTCCGCAGTTGCCGGAGGGTTTTTTTATCACCGGTGCGGAGAAGTTTTTCGATGAGTGATGCCACGTGAAGATGCTCCCAGTCTTTGCCGCCGAATTCTGGCGTTTTTAGTCTACGGGAGAGACACCGCCCCGCGGCTCGTTTGTTCCCTGAGAGCGGATACGGGCCGAGTGCCGGCCACTGCCTTCCCGAGGTTCGCCGCCAGATCACCGCGGTCACCCACCTCCACGTCCGGCAGTCCCAGCCAATCTGCCATCAATCGAAGCTCCGCGGCGAGTTCGACGGCGGTGTCCGCCGGGGCGCCGGGCTCTGCGAAGGCGGACTTTGCCAACAGTTTCCCACCTGCGCGGTCAGCCTTTAGGTCCACCCGCGCCACAATCCGGTCCCTTAGGAGAAAAGGAAGGACGTAGTACCCGTAGCGCCTTTTGTGCTCCGGAGTATAGATCTCAATCCGGTAGTGGAAGCCGAAAAGTTCCTCCAGTCGGCGACGTTCAAAGACCAGGGAATCGAACGGGCTCAACAGGGCCCGGCCGGCCGCGCGCCGGGGAAGGGTTGCCTCGACGTGGCGGAACACCTCACGGTTCCAGCCGGCGACGGCCACGCGCTCCAGCCTGCCGCAAGCCACCAGACGTTCCACGGATGCAGCTGCAGCCTTGACCGGCGTGCGGAAGTAGTCAGCGAAGCAGCGCACCGTTCCGATGCCATGCGCCTGGGCAGCCGCATCGATAAGGCGGTGCAGGGCAGGGGCGGGATCCGGTTCACCGGGCTCAGCAAGGTGCACGGCCGGCAGAACCCTGGCGGTCAGCGTGTACTTGCGCTCAAACTGCTCGGTCCGGGAAGCTGCCGAAACGAGGCCCTCCTCAAACAAGTGCTCCAGGACCCGCTTGACGGCGCTCCAGTTCCAGCCCCACTTGCCCGACTGCTTTTCCTCGATGTGACCGATCCTCGCCGCTATTTCGGCAGCTGTCATGGGGCGTGAGGATGCGAGCGTTTCCAGGATCCTGGCCGAGATGGTGGCGCGCACACCCGGGTCCATGCCGGCGGCGCCCACCCAGGCCCTCTTCTGCCAGAGACGGAGGTCGGGAAAATGCTCAGGGCGGATATAGCTGGCTTCGTGCGCCCAGTACTCAACCATGCGCCGCGGATGGGTACCGGACATCCGCTGGAGGATGGTGCGGTCGTAGTTCCCCAACCGGGAGAAGAAGGGAAGGAAATGACTGCGGGCCAGAACGTTGACGGAATCAATCTGGACGAGCTGGAGCCGGGCAAAGGTGCGGCCCACCGTCCGTGATGTCACGGGGCCGGTGGGCCGTCCCTTGTCGAGTCCCTGTGCCGCCAGAGCGATCCGCCGGGCCTGGTCCAGGCTCAGCGTCGCTGGCACATCAGTCCTCTCTGTGGATGGAGTTCACCACCCTAAGCGTTTGCTGCTGCGTCATCCGAACGGTACGCAATAATTTTTTCTTCGACCACGGTGTCACCCGGTTCGCATTCATGGTCAAGGGTGATGACCCCATAGGTCCAGCCGCGGCGCCGGTAAACGACGGACGGCGTATTCGTAGCCTTATCCACGAACAGGTAGAAGTCGTGGCCGACAAGTTCCATGTTGTCCACGGCGTCGTCGAGGGAAAGTGAAGCCGCCGGGAAGACCTTTCGCCGGATCAGGACCGGGGAATCGCCGGCCGGGATGTCATTGTCCACATCGTAGGGGGACGTCTCTGCGGGGGCCTCCGCGGTTTCATTCCGGTGGCTCGCCTCGACATAGAGGGGTTCGTGGGTACTGGCAGGCTCCAGCGTGGCGGTTGCTTCCCGGACAGCTTTTGGCGTGTGCCTGCCGTGATGGACCTTCTTGCGGTCCTTGGCCCGGCGGAGCCGCTCAAGCAGCTTGTTGTACGCAAGGTCGAATGCAGCGAATTTGTCAGCGGCGCTTGCTTCGGCACGGATTACCGGTCCCCTGCCCAGTACTGTCACCTCGACTGTCAACTGATCGCCGGTCTGCCGCGAGCTGGTCTCCTTGGAAACTTTCGCATCAACCCGCTGGACTTTGTCTCCCAGCGACTCGATCTTCGAGATCTTCTCCCCGGCATATTCGCGGAACCGGTCTGAAACTGTCAGATTTCGTCCGCTGATCATAAACTCCATGGTGCCCTCCAAATGACTTCGGTGACACGACAGCAGCGCTTCCCTGGGCCGATCTGTTTGACAGTCAAGCCCCTCTCCGAGCCGCCATCGAAAGGTACATTCTGTTCTTGGTACCCACCACCGACGTTAGTTCATAGCCACATGTTATTCATCCTTTCTTGGTTTATTTTTTTCTAAGTCATGCTCCATTCCCCGGGGTTCAGCGGATGCGGCGCCGGTACCCGAAGAGTCGGGCGGGCGTGTCGCTGCCAGGACCACGGCACCGGTCACGACGGCTCCAGCGAGGTGCAGTGCGCGGGCTGCTTCCGAAAGTGTCGCGCCGGTGGTGAGGACGTCGTCGACGATGATGCAGCGTTGTCCGGCCACCTTGTTTCGTCCGCGCCTGCGGACCCGCATGGAGCCCCGCACGCGCTTGGCGCGGCCGCCACGGTCCAAGCCCTTTTGGCCTCCGGGCAGCTGCAGCCCGCCTGAGCCGGTCTTCTCCAGCACGTCCTCCACAGCGGGACCCGGCAGCTGACGTGTCACTTCACGCAAAAGCAGGTGGACCGGGCTGAATCCGCGCTTCAGGAAGGCCGCGTTGCTGCTCGGCACCGGAACCAGGCAGTTCGCCTCCGTCCCCGGTAGTGCCGAACGGAGACCGCCGGCGAGTGCCCGGCCCAGGCTGCTCCTGAGCTGATACTGGCCGTGCCGCTTGAAGGACAGAAGGGCCTGGGCGAGCTCCTCCCGGTAGACGCCGGCAGCCACCACGGGCAGCAGCATGGCCCCGCCGACGTCCATCAGGGCAGGTGCTCCGCTTTCGGCCCGGAAGGGGTCGCGCGTCAGGCGGCGGATGTGGCGGTCGCACTGGATGCAGAGGGCCCGGTCTTCGGCTCCGCAGCATACGCAGTCCACCGGAACAGCCAGCGCAAGGAGGTCTGCCGCGGCTCCGGCTGCCTGGTCCGCCAGGCGCAGGAGGACGCTCTGGTACTCGGAGCGGTGCGTGCCGGACCGTTCCGCCGCTGGTAGAAGGTCCGGGTCCAGCCGTATCCTTCTCTCCGATCCGGCTACATCGAATCTTTTCCTCATCCGGATAAGCTTCCGCCTGGAGTTCCTCAGAGGGCAGGCCGTTCCCCGCTATGTGGACAACTTTTGTCTGGGCAACGGACAGGTGCGCCAGGCGCACCGGTTTACGGCGTCAGCCGGGGAACGATAGGTCGATGGGACCCTTGATCTGCGGGGACCAGCCGTTGCCAAGCCGTTGGAAGACGCCCTCCGCAGACTGCGCGTAGATTTCCTCGGCGCCGTTGCCGGCGCTGAGTGACGCCAGGCCGGGCCACGGCGCCAGCTGTTGGGGCTGGCCTGAAGTGAGGGAGAGCAGCTCAGGCGTAACATTTGACGCCGCGGCCCCCTTCATCACGGCAACGGTCGTGTCGCTGACCCACACGCCCTGGTCGGGTTCGCTGTCGGTGACCAGGGTGACGGGCGGAGTTAGCTCCCGGGGTGTTCCGTCCCCGGCCCTGATAATGCCGGTGACCTGCACGCGGGTCTTCCCGTTTTGTTCAGAGATCACCAGCGCACGCACTCCTTCGCGTGAAATCCGGAATTCCTTGACTGTTTTCCCCGCCAGCCAGGCAGGCGCAAGGGTTACTGACGGTATGTTGGCTCCCTCGGGCACGTCGGTGGGCCGGAAGGCAACCACCTCAGTTCGCCCCTGAGCTCCCGGGCCCGCCGACCACACCCAGTCATCCAGGCTGAAGGAGGGCCGGGTCAGGGTACTCCGTGTGGTGAGTGCCCGTGCCGGCTGGCCTGGATTGATGCTGTAAAGGGTGGTGCGGCTGTTGTTAAGGAAGGCCGCGGTCTGCGATACCTGGGATTCTGCGGGGAACCGCGGTTTAAGCGACGACACCGGCTGCATATCCGGCAGCGGTGACACCCTGTTGTTCTCGTAGCGCACCAGCTCGTTGCCACTGACCGCAATCTGGCGCGGGGGCACGCTCTTGTCCAGCACCGGCGGCAGGACCGAACCATTGTCCTCCACCCGGACCAGGTCCTGGTTGGCGCGCAGCTCAACGTTGACCACGTCCGGCTGGCTGCGGAAAGTCAGCGTCAGCTGCATCTGCATCCGCAGGCGGTCTTCGGGAGAGGTTTCGGTAAGTTCCTTGGCCGTCAGGTCCACCTGTGCCGCCCCCGAGACGACCGGCACCGACTCACGGGCCAGCTTTATCCCCGAAGGAAAGGCACTCACCACAGCACCACGCAGGTACGGGGCAGGCCCGGCCAGCAGCGCACTGGTCATCGCCTTGACGGTCTTGTTCTTGATGAACCAGCGGACATCCGGTACCGCGTACGTGAAGCTCGGATCGTAGAAGTAGATGGGGTAAGCGCCGTAAATCACCTTAAACGTCTCTTCGGCAATGGCTGTGCCGTCCGGAAGGGCGGAGATGCGCCATTCCCCGTCCACCTGCGTGACCGTCACCGAGATCTTCTCGACGGTCCCTTCGGGTGACTGGGTGGCGATGCCGTCGGCATCAACCGTATAGGCGACGTCGAGCTCGTAGTTATAGACATTCTCGACCTCTGCCGCCACCACGCGCGCTTCGCGGTAAACAAGGGCGCGCTGGTCTGGCTTCCAGGATACGGACGACGCCTGGGTCAGGTACTGGCGGGCGACAGCGTAGTCGTCCTCATAACCGCTGCCGGCCCTGTAGAAGTAGTCGATGATGGTTTCCGGCGAAGCGCCGGCCTGCGGTGCCGCCGGCAGGAACACGGGTGCGCTCAGGTTGCCTGCGCTTCCCTCGCTGCTTTTGCCCACCGGCCCGGACGTGGGTATGCGGGCACAACCTGCCAGCAGGACCATCAGCAGGACCAGCAGTAAAGTCAGGGGTCTTGCCCTACGCGGGGCATGGCCCGTCATGTAGTCTCCTTCGACGTCGACGCCGGAGCCAGCGGCGCTCCGCCGGCTTCCAGCACCAGCATGTTCCGGTTGTCCATTTCGCCGGGGATGGTGATGTCCCCCGGTTCGAGCTGGACCGGCGACTTATCGATCTCCTCGCCCTGGCGGAGGGGCAGGGTCAGCCGGAAGTTCGCGCCGCTGCCCTTCTTCCCCCACGCCTGCAGCCAGCCGTTGTGGAGCTTGGTGTCCTCCATCGCGATGGACAAGCCAAGGCCGCTGCCTCCGGTGGTGCGGGCGCGGGCAGGGTCTGCGCGCCAGAACCTGTCAAAGACGCGGGCGGCTTCCGCCGGTGCCATGCCGATGCCATAGTCCCGGACGGCTATCCCGACGGCGGTCTGGCTCGCTGCCACGGTAACCCTCACCGGTTTCCCTTCGCCGTGTTCGACAGCATTGAGGATGAGGTTCCGCAGGATCCGGTCGATCCTGCGGGCATCCATTTCCGCGATGACTGCGCCGGCGGGGGCACTGAGAATGATTTCGGAACCGTATTCAGCTGCGACAGGCGCAGCGCCTTCAATGACGTGGGCCACCACCTGCAGGATGTCCTCGGGCTCGGCGTCAAGCATGGCCACGCCGGCGTCGAAGCGGGAAATCTCCAGCAGGTCCGAGAGCAGGGACTGGAACCGCTCCACTTGGTTGTACAGGAGTTCCGCGGAGCGTTTGTTGATGGGATCGAAATCTTCCCGGGCGTCGTAGAGCACTTCCGCGGCCATCCGGACGGTGGTCAGAGGGGTCCGCAGTTCATGGGACACATCGGACACAAAGCGCTGCTGCATCTGGGACAGCGTGGCCAGCTGCGTGATCTGCTCCTGGAGGCTGGCAGCCATGTGGTTGAAGGATGCGCCCAGGCGGGCCACCTCGTCTTCACCGCGGACCACCATCCGCTCCTGCAACTGTCCGGCCGCCAGCTTTTCCGACACCATCGCGGCGTGGCTGACGGGACTGACGACGTTGCGGGTGACGTACCAGGCGATGGCACCGATCATCAGGACCAGCACGGCGCCGCCGGCCCACAGCACCCTCTGGATCTCGTCGAGGGTTTGCTGCGCGGTGTTGAGATCGTAAATCAGGTACAGCTCATACACGGTGCCGTTGAAGGTCACCTTGTTGCCCACCGCAATGCCCGGACGGTCCTCAGTTCCAACCGGGATAACGGTGGATGCCCAGTATTGGTCCTTCCCGGACTCCTGCACGGATTTGCGCAGTTCCGGCGGGATGACGCTGACCGTCAGCTGGTCCGAAGCCCGCGACTCCACCCACCGGTTGCGCGGCTTGGTCTGTTCGGGCATGGCTTCGAAGACATACCTCCGCTGGATCACCGAACCGCGGCCCTCGACGGCGTTGAGCGTGTCGTACACCAAGGTGATGACGCTGGACTGATCGGTGACCTGGGCGCCGTCGAACGTGTCCTGGACCTGCTTGACGTTGTACCGGGTCTCCGACTCGGCCTGGGTCAGCCGCTCCTGGAAGAGGTTGTTGGCGATCTGGTTGGACAGGTACGCGCCCACTACTGCAAACGAAGTGACGGCCAGGAGCAGCGTGGTGAGAACGGTGCGGAACTGCAGCGAGCGGCGCCACCGCTGGTGCAAGGCCTGCCCTATGTAGCGCAGCGCCGGAAGGAACCGCCGGAACCCTGTTCGGACCAGGCGGGCCACGCGGAGGGTGACTATCAGGGCGCGGCGTTGCCAGATCCGGGCGCGGAAGGACAGCCTCTGGAGGCGGGCTGTTACGGCGTCGGTGTGCTCCGGGGACTTGCCGGGCTCAGGCCGGTCAGGCCCGCCGTGGGGTTCCGGAGAACTTCCCGCAGCGGGCGCGTTGGCAGTTCCCCTCTGAGGAACCGCGGGGTCAGGCCCCTGCTTTGTAGCCGACACCACGCACCGTTAATACAACTTCCGGCGCTTCCGGATCCTGCTCGATTTTGGACCGGAGGCGCTGGACATGGACATTGACCAGCCGAGTGTCGGCGGCGTGCCGGTAACCCCAGACCTGCTCGAGCAGCAGTTCACGGGTGAATACCTGCCATGGTTTGCGGGCAAGGGCCACCAGGAGGTCGAACTCCAGGGGCGTGAGGGAGATCCGCTCGCTGCCCCGGCTCACGGTGTGCCCGGCGACGTCGATGGTGATGTCGGCGATGCGCAGGGTTTCCGGTGCTTTCTGATCGCCGGGCCGAAGCCGCGCGCGGACGCGGGCCACGAGTTCGGCCGGTTTGAACGGCTTGGGCACGTAGTCGTCGGCACCGGATTCCAGGCCGCGGACGACGTCGGACGTGTCCGCCTTGGCAGTGAGCATCACGATGGGCACGTCCGACTCCCCGCGGATCTGCCGGCAGACCTCGATGCCGTCCACGCCGGGAAGCATAAGGTCCAACAGCACAAGGTCCGGCCGGGATGAGCGGAAAACGTCAAGCGCCTTGGCGCCGTCGGCGCAGAAGACCGGCTCGAAGCCGTCATTGCGAAGAACAATCCCGATCATTTCGGCCAGCGCTTCGTCATCGTCTACCACCAGAATGCGTGCCTTCATAGTTATATATTCCCTTATCAGGCAGGCTTTGTCCTGTTCAGGGCGTTGCGGCATGGCGTAACGCTAGGTGGCCTGCTTGCCGAACTATAGGCTGGGACCATGCCGGGCATCCCCCGGTGCCCACCGTGCGCTGCGGCCCGGGCGCCGGCAGCCGAGGCACTGGACAGGGGGAAGGAACACGGGTGTCACAACAGGATCCTGGCGCGCAACAGCCTGAGGGCGGGGACCGGCCGGCAGAGGACGGCGGCGACCGCAGCAAGAACCCGGGCATCGGCGGCGGCCCGGACGCCCAAGGCCGTGCGCACGACGACGGCGGGCCGGGCTTTGGCCCGGACTTTCAGCCCGCGCCCCCCAACGGCCAGCCCGGGTGGGGTGCGCCGCCCGCATGGGGCGTGGGGCCTGGAGCGGGCAACCAGCCAGGGTGGGGCGTGCCGCCGGCATCCCAGCCAGGGCCGCAGCAGTGGGGCGGACCTCAGCCCCCTTACCAGGGCTCACCCTACGGCCAGCCCTCATACGGCCAGCCGCCTTACAACCAGCCCCGCTACGTGGCCCCGCCCAAACCGGGGATCGTTCCGCTGCGCCCCCTGACGTTCGGTGAGATCCTGGACGGTTCCTTCCAGACAATCCGGCGGAACGCAAGAGCCATGCTGGGTGCCGCCGTCCTCGCCCAATCGCTTGCAGCAATCCTCGCAGCAGTCATCACTGCCGTGACCGCCACTTCGGTGGGCTCCTTTGAAGCATGGGTGGAAACCGCCAGTCCAGCCGACCTTGCCTCGCTCGGCATGGGGTTCCTGGCTGCCATCCTGGTGGTGGTTGTCCTGGCGCTCTTTATCTCGGCCGTGCTCCAGGGCGCGATGGTGGTGCCGGTGGCACGGTCCATCCTTAATCGCCCCACAGGGTTCAGGCAGATGTGGCGCCTGGCCCGTTCGCGTGCCTGGGCGCTGGCCCGCCTCGCAGCGCTGATAATGGCGGCGGGCTTACTCGCGTTCCTGGTGCTGGCCGGGATCGCCGTGGCGCTGATCGCCGGCATGGAGGGCAGCGGAGCCCTCCTGCTCATTCCCCTGGTGCCGGCTTTTATCGCCCTGTTCGTGTGGATCTATACCAAGCTGATCGTGGCCCCTGCCGCCGTCGTCATCGAGGAACTGGGCGCACTTGACGGCCTGCGCCGTTCCTGGTCACTAACCCGGGCCAACTGGTGGCGGATTTTCGGGATCACCCTGGTAGTGAGCATCATGGTGGGCGTCATCGGGCAGGTGGTCATGATCCCGGTGAGCCTGCTGCCCACCTTCCTTGGCGGAACCATCTCCCCGCACGGCGGCACCGAACAGGAGATCGGCCTTGCGGTTGCGGTAGGGGTTGCCACTGCCGTCCTGGGCGCCCTGGTCGGCGCCGTAGGCTACGCCTTCCAAACCTCTGTGATGGCGTTGATCTACATGGATCTTCGGATGCGGAAGGACGGACTGGACATCGCCCTGCTCCGGCTGCTGGAAACGGGCGCAGACCCTGAAGGCATTCCGGGACGTGGGATGACTGCCGCCGGGCCTGGTCCATATTCCGGGAACGGCCCCGGCGGAGCATGGCCGAATGGCCGCTGAACCTCCGGTGCTCCCGGGGGCCGGGGAAGCCCGGCGCTGGGCAGCCGAGGAACTGGCTAAATCCGAATACCGGGATGCCGAGCCAGGCTGGCTTGAATCGCTGTGGCGTAGTTTCCTGGACTGGCTGCTGTCCCTGGACGGGCCATCCGGCGAAGCGGGCCCGGTACCGAGCCCTGTCATCGGCATCGTCATCGCCGTGGTCATCGCCATCGCCGTGATCCTGGCCCGGCCCCGCCTGAACCCGAAGGCCCGGCAGAACAAGGAAGTCTTCGAACCGGACACTGAACTGACAGCTTCTGACTACCGGCAGCGCGCGGAAGCTTCGGCTGCGGCAGGCAAGTGGGCGGACGCCGTCGTCAACCGTTTCCGCGCGCTGGTCCGGTCTGCGGAAGACCGTACCGTCCTGGATCCACAGCCGGGCAGGACCGCGGACGAAGTGGTCCTCGCCCTGTCCATCCCGTTCCCGGCCGAGGCGGCGCGCCTCGACCAGGCCGCCAGGACCTTCGACGCCGTCCGCTACGGAAACTGGATGGCAGGGAGCTTTGACTACCAGGCCATAGCGGCCCTCGACCAGGACCTGGAGGCAAGCAGGCCTGCCAAAAGCTCCGGGCCACAGGATGACTCCCTCGGGCAGGATCCGGTGGTGCTGCCATGACCGGAACGGCTTCCGAAATCACCGACAAGGAAAGCCACAGCCCGGAAACCAAGGTTCCCGGCAGGAATCCGCTCCGGTGGCTCCACCGGCACCGGGCGCTCGCGGCCATGGCCGTTGTGGTGGCCGCGGCGCTGGGACTGGTTGTCTGGGGACAGCTGGCTCCCAAGGGAGACGGTGTTTCCCTGTCCGTCCACAATCCCGGACCCAACGGGGCACAGGCAGTCAGCCAAATTCTGGGCCGTCACGGGGTGAGCGTCCGCGACTCCAACACGTACAAAGACGCCACGACGGCCTTGGCAAACAGTGACTCCCCCACCCTTCTGCTGCACGACCCGAACGGGTTCCTGGACGACTCCCGGCTGAGGGAGTTGTCCAGTGCGGCGGGCCGGGTGGTGGTTGTATCGCCCCGGCTGCAGACCCTTGCCGCACTGGACAGCGGGATCAGCCAGGCAGGTGTAGTGCCAGAGGCATCGCCGGTGCTGGAGCCCGGCTGTTCGCTTCCGGATGCGCAAGCAGCCGGCGCCGTCTCCGGCGAGTCAGGCTTCGTGTACGACGGCGGGACGTCCTGCTACCGGCCGACGGCGTCCACCGCCGGGCTGCTTGCCGTCGGCGGGGACGGGCACGTTTCGGTCCTGGGCAGCACCGCCATCCTCAGCAACGCACGGCTCGACGAACTGGGCAACGCCGCCCTCGCGATCAGGATGCTGGGCAACTCGCCGGACCTGGTCTGGTACCTGCCGTCCGTGGCAGACCTGGATACTTCCGGCTCCTCGCAAACGCTCGATGAACTTGCACCGGACTGGGCTCGTTTCCTTGGCCTGTGGCTCGCTCTGGTGGCCCTGGCCGCGATCCTGTGGCGGGGCCGGCGCCACGGGCCGCTGGTTTTCGAACCACTGCCCGTGGTGGTGAAGGCCGTGGAGACGGCCGAGGGAAGGGCACGGCTTTACCACGACTCGCACGCCATCGACCAGGCACGGGACAACTTACGGGCCGGAACACTGGTGAGGCTTGCAAGGAAGCTGCGGCTGGGGCCGGCGGCCACCGCGGACGGCACGGCCGAAGCTGCGGCCCGATTCCTGGACCGGCCGCCCCACGACATCAAACAACTCCTCAACGAACGTCCACGCAATGAGGCACGGCTTGTGGCCTGGTCGCAGGAACTGGACACCCTAGAGAAAGAGGTCAACAGCCGATGAGCGAACAAGGCAGCGGCCCCCGGGTCCTTGACAACACCCATGATTCGGCCCGGCAGGCGCTGCTGGACGTGCGCCATGAGGTGGCAAAGGCTGTGGTGGGGCAGGATGCCACCGTCACCGGCTTGCTGATTGCCCTGCTCTCCCAAGGGCATGTGCTGCTGGAAGGCGTACCGGGTGTGGCCAAGACCCTGTTGGTGCGGGCGTTGTCCGCAGCCCTGAGCCTTGACACCAAACGCGTGCAGTTCACCCCGGACCTGATGCCGGGTGACGTCACCGGGTCCCTCGTGTATGACTCACACAGTTCCGAATTCTCGTTCCGGGAAGGGCCGGTCTTCACCAACCTGATGCTGGCAGACGAAATCAACCGGACCCCGCCCAAGACCCAGGCGTCGCTGCTCGAAGCAATGGAGGAGCGGCAGGTCTCCGTGGACGGGGTTTCCCGCCCGCTGCCCTCACCATTCCTCGTTGCCGCCACCCAGAACCCGGTGGAGTACGAAGGCACCTATCCCCTCCCCGAAGCCCAGTTGGACCGGTTCCTGCTCAAGCTCACCATGCCGCTGCCGGAGCGCCGCGATGAGATCGAGGTCATCAGGCGGCACGCCGCCGGCTTCGATCCCCGTGACCTTGCAGCCGCCGGCGTCCGGGCAGTGGCAGGTGCCGCCGACCTGGAGCGGGCACGGCAGGCGGTGGCGACCGTTGCTGTGGAGTCCGAGATCATTGGCTACATAGTGGACCTGGTGCGGGCCACCCGCTCGGCGCCGTCGTTCCAGTTAGGCGTCTCACCCCGCGGTGCGACGGCGCTGCTGAACACGTCCCGGTCCTGGGCATGGTTGTCGGGACGGGGTTTCGTCACCCCGGACGACGTCAAGGCGCTGGCCTTGCCCTGCCTTCGGCACCGGGTGGCACTGCAGCCTGAAGCCCAGATGGACGGGGTCCGCGTGGACGACGTTCTGGCCAGCATCCTCGCGTCCGTACCCGTACCGCGCTGATGGCCATTTCCGGGCGGTTTGTGCTTTTGGTGCTACTGGGCCTCTTCCCGGTCCTGCTGCTGCCCGGGTGGGGAACCGTCCTTGTGGTGGCCGGCTGTCTGTTGGCCCTGGCAGCCGTGGACCTGGTCCTGGCCGGCTCGCTCCGCCAGGTCCAGGTTGTGCGCCGGGAACCCGGGAACGTGACGCTTCATGGGACGGCCGAGTCCGTGCTTGCTGTCCGCAATGGCGGACGGCGCCGGTTGCGCGGGACGTTGAGGGACGCCTGGCAGCCTTCCGCCGGGGCACAAAAAGCCCTTCAGGACATCAACGTGCCGACCGGCGAAGGCCGGCGGACCACCGTGCGGCTGAAGCCCGTCCGCCGCGGCGACCTCAAGGCCCCGCACGTCACCGTCCGTTCCTTCGGCCCGATGCTGCTGGCCGCCCGCCAGCGGACTATCGACTGCCCCGGGTTACTGCGGGTCCTGCCCCCTTTTCATTCCCGGCGGCACCTGCCGTCAAAACTGCGCAAGCTGCGCGAACTCGACGGCAAGGCCGCCGTCCAGATCAGGGGCGCCGGCACTGAATTCGATTCCCTGCGGGATTACGTCCGGGGTGACGACGTCCGGTCCATCGACTGGCGGGCAACGGCACGCCGGTCCGCGGTAGTGGTGCGTACCTGGCGGCCGGAACGCGACCGGCGGGTCGTAATGGTTCTGGATACATCCAGGACGTCGGCCGCAAGGATCGACGACGAGCCCCGCCTGGACACCGGCATGGAAGCAGCCCTCCTGCTGGGAGTCCTCGCGGAAAGGGGCGGCGACCGTGTGGACTTTCTGGCCTTTGACCGCCGGACCCGGGCCAGGGCCGGA
The DNA here is from genome assembly GCF_030817075.1 of Arthrobacter sp. V1I9. NCBI lineage: Bacteria > Bacillati > Actinomycetota > Actinomycetes > Micrococcales > Micrococcaceae > Arthrobacter > Arthrobacter sp. V1I9. The sequence goes on along the minus strand of NZ_JAUSYU010000001.1, from coordinate 1,256,716 downwards.
TCTGCCGGCCAGGGTAACCTCCTCGGCCGGCTGGTCCAGGCGATGGCCCCGCTGGAGGCGGAACTCATCGAACTGGACTGGTCAGCGATCCCGGGGCAGGTCCGCGCCGTATCCGTGCACCGGTCGCTGGTGGTGCTGTTGACCTCTTTGGAGGGCGGTGCGCCGGAGGAAGGCCTTATCCCCACCGCGGTGCAGCTGGCCCGTCAGCACGTCGTGGTGGTCGCAGCAGTCCGTGACCCCCAGCTCGGGCTGATACTGCGGGAGCGCGACAGCGCTGCGGGTGTGTTCCGCGCCGCCGCCGCCGAACGCGCCCTTCTGCAGCGCGCGGCGGTGACTGCCGAGCTCCGGCACCACGGCGTGGAAGTGGTAGACGCCGAGCCGCAGGAACTGCCGCCCCAACTGGCTGACATGTACATCAGGCTCAAGGCTGCAGGTAGATTGTGAAGTCACAATCTACCTGCAGGTGCCCCCAGGAGGTCTCCATGAATGTACCGATCTATCAGCAGGCCCTGGGATCGGACTTCCACCGGCTGCAGCCCGAACTGCAGGAGTACTTTGCCTTGGCGCCGGGCAGCGGAAAGTATGGCGTGGGCGAGGGAACGTTCGACGTCGTGGGTTGCCGGCAGGACTGGCTGCGTCCCCTGTTGCGGCTGACCGGAGGGGAGGAAGCGTTCTTTCCCGAGTACGGCGAGAACATTCCGTTCCGTATCGAAAACCATGCCCACCAGGATCCCTTCGGCCGCTCCAGCTTGACGGCCCGGCGTGAAATCCGCTTCCCGGAGCGGACCCGGATCTTTCAGGACACCACCAGCGTGACCCGCGGGAACGGGGCACCCCAGCTGGTGGACTACGTAGGCCGGTACCGGCGGCTCGTGACAGATCTGAACCTGACAGTGACACCGGAGGGACGGCTCCGCGGCGTTTCAGAAGCTTCCCGGCTTTTCCTTGGCCCCCTCCGCATTCCGCTTCCCGCCGCCCTGGATGCCAAAGCCTACGCGGAACAGTGGTGGGACCCGGCCGACGGCAGCAACGGCCGGCACCACATCCAGGTCAAGGTGATCCAGCCCCAGATCGGCCTCGTGCTGGTCTACGCCGGCAGCTTCGACTACAGGCTGCGCCCCTACACGGGCGGAAGCGCCGCACAGAGCTTCCTGCCGCGGTACGCGCAGCCGGACCGCTGGGAAAACCGGGTCTGAGCCGCTGCCTGCGGTGGCGGTTCGTGCTCGGCGCTAGCCCTGCGCGAGCTGGTTCAGCCCATCGGCGAGCTGGGTAATGCGTCCAAGGACGGCCGTAGCCTGGGCCGGACTACTGCCGGCGAGCCCGGCAGAGGGTGTGACGCGCAGGGTGCTGAGGGCCGTTGCCGGCAGGCCCAGCTGCCGCCAGGGGCGCCACAGCGCCTCAACGCAGTCAGCCACTCTGGGCAGGGAGTTTCCTGCCACGTCCAGTGCGCCAAGCCACAGACGCTTTTCCGATTCCACGGCTCCTGCCAACTGCTCCCATTGCCGGGCGGTCAGTGCCTTCAGCGGAACGGCAATGCCATCGGCTCCGGCCGCGAGGATCTGCTCGAAGGGCGCCTCAATTTCAGGAACAGCTATAACGATTTCAGCGGCGCCCGCGGCCCGCAAAGCGTCCAGTACCACCCGCCAGGACTCCCGCGCTTCGGAGGCCGCCACGGAACGCAGGGTGCGGTAGCCGCTGGAGGTGGGAATGGTGCCGGCCAGGACAGCCGCGATATCAGGCTCGTCCACCTGTACCACCAGCCGGACGCCGGGAACAGCTGCGGACACCCGCGAAAGATAAGGCCCGACGCCGGCAGCAAGTGAGGCAGCCAGATCCCGCCGCGCGCCGTAGTCAAGCAGGGCGCGCTCGCCGTTGTGCAGGTGGAGGCCGGCCGCAAGGGTCAGCGGCCCCACCAGCTGGACCTTCACCTCGGCAGCCGGCTTCTCCTCCGCACCGGCTACGTCGGCGAGGATGTTGATGTCAGTGGCAAGGGCCGAGGCAGCGCGGCGGAAGTCCTTGCCGGGACGGTCCACGAGCCGCCAACCGTAGGGCTGGACGTCCACAGCCAACTCTTCGAGCAGGCAAGCGGTACGCCCCACGGCATCTGAACCGACGCCCCGGTCCGGCAGCTCGGCGAGGAATGGCAGGTGGGGGCTGCCCAGCTCGCCCCGGATGATCTTGGCCGCCTCCACCGGATCCTCGCCCGGCCAGGGCCCAAGCCCGGTGGCCGTTACCTCCCGCGGAAGCGCTTCCTTCCCGCTCGTGGCTTCGGAACCGGCTTCATGCCGTTCTCCAGTCCTCACGCGAGTGCTGATGCCTGCGGGTGCTGTCCCGAGGCGGCCTCGTGGTCCTGGGCGATCGCCTCGTGATGCCGGATGACCTCGCCGATGATGAAATTGAGGAACTTCTCCGCGAACGCCGGATCCAGGTGGGCGTCTTCGGCCAGCCTGCGGAGCCGGGCGATCTGGGCCGCCTCACGCCCCGGGTCACCGGCCGGCAGCCGGTGGGCTGCCTTGAGGAACCCCACTTTCTGGGTGGCCTTGAAGCGCTCGGCCAGGAGATAGACCAAGGTGGCATCGATGTTGTCGATGCTGGAGCGGATGGACAGCAGTTCAGCCATCACCGAGTTATCCACCTGGCCGGCCAACGAACTGGCGGAGGGGTCGAAGTCATCGGAGTCAGGAGTGTGAAGGTTGTGCTGCGTCATGGTTCAAGTCTATGGGAGGGCAACTGAATCGACCGGGTGTTAAGCGCCGGTGCCGGCATTGCTCACCGGCGCTCAACAGGGGTTTGGACCTCTACCGGTCAGATGCCGAGCAGTGCCCTGTGTTCTTCACGCCGCCTGGCCTGTTCCTGCGGATCCGGTACGGGCAGGGACGCGATGAGCCGCCGCGTGTAGTCATACTGGGGGTTGCCCATCACCTGGCTGCCGATCCCCTGCTCCACCAGCCTGCCCTTGTACAGCACGCCCACCCAGGAGGACAGGGTGTCCACCACGGCGAGGTCATGGCTGATGAAGAGGCAGGCAAAGCCGAACTCCTGCTGGATGTCCTTGAACAGCTCCAGGACTTTCGCCTGTACCGAAACGTCCAGGGCCGACGTCGGCTCGTCAGCTATCAGCAGCCGCGGATTCAGGCTGAGGGCCCGCGCCAGGGACGCGCGCTGGCGCTGGCCGCCGGACAGCTCGTGCGGGTACCGTCCGGCGTACGACGCCGGCAGCTGGACTGATTCGAGCAGCTCGCCTACGCGTTTCCGCGCCTGCGCCGGGCTTGGCTTGGTGTGGATAACCATGGGTTCGGCGATGCAGTCCCCGATGGTCAGTTGCGGGTTGAAGGAGGCGGCCGGGTCCTGGAACACGAAGCCAATGTCCTTCCGGAGCGGCTTGAAGGTGCGTTCCCGGAGGTTCAGCATCTCGTAGCCCAGCACGCGGAGGCTGCCGCCGGTGGTCCTGTTGAGGCCGGCGATGGCGCGCCCGATGGTGGTCTTTCCGGAGCCGGACTCCCCCACCAGTCCGAACACTTCTCCCCTGGACAGGGTGAAGCTGACCCCGTCCACGGCCTTGAACGCAGGCGTTCCCAGCCTCCCGGGGTACTGGATGGTCAGGTTGCTGGCTTCCACCAGGACTTCCTCATCCTGGTGCGCCCGGCTGGTCAGCCCTTTCGAGGCGGAGTTGTGTCCAAGGTGGGGCACCGCAGCCAGCAGCTTTCGGGTGTAGTCCTGCCGCGGTTCTGCAAACAGGGTGCGGGCAGGCGCTTCCTCGACGACGTCTCCCTGATACATCACCACCACGCGGTCTGCGAGGTCTGCCACCACCCCCATATTGTGCGTGATGAGCACGATGGAGGTCCCGTACTTGTCCCGCAGGTCCCGGAGCAGGTCCAGGATTTCGGCCTGGACTGTGACGTCCAGCGCGGTGGTGGGTTCGTCGGCGACGATCAGGCCGGGATTCAGTGCAAGCGCCGCGGCGATGACCACCCGCTGCTTTTGCCCGCCCGAGAACTGGTGCGGGTAGTAGTTGACGCGGTTTTCCGGATCGGGGATGCCGACCTTGCGGAGGGCCTCGATGGCCCGGGCCTTGGCTTCCTTCGCTGAAACCCGTTTTCCTCCGGCGCCCGGGTGAGCGCGGATGCCTTCGGCAATCTGCCAGCCCACGGTGAAGACCGGGTTGAGCGCCGTGGACGGTTCCTGGAAAACCATGGCCACGTCCCGGCCACGGATTTGGCGGAGGCGGGCGGCACTGACGCTGATGACATCAGCCCCGTTGATCACCACTGCCCCCAAGCTGCTGGCCGTTTCGGGCAGCAGGCCGAGGATTGTCTTGGCGGTGACCGTTTTTCCGGAGCCGGACTCCCCGACGATCGCGAGCACTTCCCCCTTCCTGACCTCCAGGCTGACGTCCTTGACTGCATGGACAGGACCGCCGTCGGTGGCGAAAGTGACCTGGAGGTGATCGATGTCAAGGACTGGGCGGCCGCCGTCGGACTGGCCTTCGCCGGAATGCCGTCCGGACAAGGGATTAATGTTGACGGTCATGATGCCCTCACTGCTGTCTCGATGGCGGATGTGTCCACCGGCGCCGGGGAGTTGCCGCTTGTGCTCTTGCGCCCGCGCAGGCGCGGATCGTTGAGGTCGTTGATGCTCTCGCCCACCAGGGTCAGGCCCACCACGGTCAGGACGATGGCGAGGCCCGGGAACATGCCGGTCCACCAGATCCCGGAGGTCGTGTCGGCGAGCGCCTTGTTGAGGTCGAAGCCCCATTCGGCGGCCGAGCTGGGTTCGATGCCAAAACCCAGGAATCCCAGTCCGGCAAGGGTCAGGATGGCCTCGGAGGCGTTGAGCGTGAAGATCAGCGGCAGGGTGCGGGTGGCGTTGCGGTAGATGTGGCGGCTCATGATGCGGACGTTGGAGGCACCCACCACTTTGGCGGACTCTACGAACGGCTCAGCCTTCAACCTGACGGTCTCGGCCCTGATGACCCGGAAATACTGCGGAATGAAGACCAGCGTGATGGCTGTGCCGGCGGCGAAAATGCCGCCGATGAGGCTGGACTGGCCGCCGCTGATGACGATGGCCATCACGATGGCCACCAGCAGCGACGGAAAGGCGTACACGGCGTCGGCGATCACCACCAGGATCCGGTCCAGCCACCCGCCCAGGTAGCCGCTGACCAATCCAAGGATGACGCCCACGACGATGGACATGGCCACGGCGACCACGATCACCAGGATTGCGGTCTGCGCTCCCCAGATCACCCGCGAAAGGACGTCGTAGCCGCCTACCGTCGTTCCGAGGAGGTGCTTGCCGCCCGGGGCCTGTTGCGTCGGGAAGTTGCCGTCGGCGTCGGAAAGCTGGGAGAAGCCGTAGGGCGCGAGCAGCGGGGCAAAGATCGCCGTCAACACAAAAGCGCCGGTGAGGATCAGGCCCGCCACCAGCATGCCGCGCTGGAGCCCGACACTCTTGTTGTAATGCGAGATGACGGGAAGGCGCCGGTACCAGGGGGCCCGGGGACTTTCCATCGGGACGGGAACTGCTGGGATGCTCATGGTCAGTACCTCACGCGGGGATCGATCAGCGCGGCGATGATGTCCACGATGAAGTTGGTCATGGCCACGATGATGGCGAGCAGCACCACGATGCCCTGGACGGCGACGAAGTCACGTGCCGTGAGGTAGTTGGCCAGCTGGAATCCCAGGCCCTTCCACTCGAAGGTCTTCTCCCGTGAGCACCGCGCCGCCGAGCATCACGGCGATCTGCAGCCCCATCACGGTGATGATGGGAATCAGGGCCGGCTTGTAGGCGTGCTTGGTGACCAGGCGGTATTCGCTGACTCCCCTGGACCGGCCGGCCTCCACGTAATCCCTGCCCAGGGTTCCAATCACGTTGGTCCGGACAAGGCGCAGGAAGATTCCTGCTGTCAGGAGCCCAAGCGCCACCGCGGGAAGCACGGCGTGGGCAAGGACGTCGCTGAGCGCGGCCATGTTTCCGCTTCGAAGCGCGTCCAGCCAGTAGATCCCGGTAGGGGCCTCGAGGGATGTCAGGGCAAGTTCGCTGGATGTTTTGGCCCTGCCCGCCACCGGGAGCCAGCCCAACCAGACAGCGAAGGTGAGCTTGAGCAGCATGCCCGCAAAAAACACGGGGGTGGCATAGCAAAGAATGGCGAAGACCCGCAGGACGGCGTCGGGCGCCTTGTCCCGGCGGTGCGCCGCGACCATGCCCAGGGGGATGCCTACCAGGAGGGCGACGAGCAGTGCGTTGATGGTCAGCTCGAGTGTCGCTGACCCATAGGTGGTGAGCATTTCGACGACGGCCCGGTTGTCCGTGAGCGTGCGGCCGAAGTTGCCCGTGGCCAGTTGGCCGAGGTATTCGAAGTACTGGACCAGGAGGGGCCGGTCGTAGCCTGCGGCCTGAATCCGCTCCTGAAGCTGGTCCGCGGGGAGCCGTCCGCCCATGGCTGCAGTGATGGGGTCACCGGTGATCCTCATCAGGAAGAAGACCATGGTCACGAGGATGAAGATCGTGGGGAAGATCAGCAGGAAACGGATCAGGATGTACTGTCCCAGCCCCCCGCCGGAGGATTTCTTTGTGGCCGGCAGAAGGCCGTCCGCGTCGCTTGGCGGCGCGTCTATGAGTGTTGTCATGTCTACCTAAGGTTGTCGTTTCCGGCGCTGCGGCCCAGCAGGAGGGCGGCGCCGTGACCAGCACACCGGGGCGGGACGCCCAACAGGCGTCCCGCCCCAGTGTGCGGTCATAACCGGGTGGCGCTTGGACCTACTTGGACATCACGCCAAGACGGGTCTTGAACGACGCGTCCAGGGTCTTTTCGACTCCCTGGACATCCGTTCCCGCCACCATCACCTGGGCACCCTGCAGCAGCGGCAGCGTGGAGAGGTCCTTGGCGATCGCTTCCTGGGCCTGGCCCAGCAGATCGCTCCGCTCCGCCTTGTCCGTGGTCACCAGCTGCTTCTTGACGATGTCCGTCACGGCCGTGTTCTCGTAGTGGTTGCCGAGGAAGTTGCCGGGAATGAAGAACGGGGTCAGGTAGTTGTCCGCGTCCGAGTAGTCAGGGAACCAGCCAAGCTGGTAGGCCGGGTAGGCGTCCGCCCGACGCTCCTTGGTGTAGGTGGTCCACTCCGTTGACTTGAGGTCCACGGTGAAGAGACCTGACTTCTCAAGCTGTTCCTTCACGAGGGCATACTCGTCTGCGGCGGAGGTACCGTACCGGTCCGTGTACTGCAGCTTGAGGTCGACCACCGAGGTGATGCCGGCGTCCGCGAGGACCTTCTTGGCCTTGTCCAGGCTGGGCTTGCCGCTGCCGTCCCCGTAAAGGCTCTTCAGCGGCTCCGTGGCTCCTTCGAATTCCTTGGGGACGTAGGAGTAGACGGGAGTGTAGGTGTTCTTGAAGACCTGGGAAGCGATGACGTCGCGGTCTACGAGGTGGGCGACGGCCTGCCGGACGGCCAGGGACTTGGCGGCATCAGCCTCGGGTGTCTTCGCGCCGAAGGGCATGGTGTCGAAGTTGAACACGATGTAGCGGAGCTCACCGCCCGGACCCTTGTGGACCTTGACCTTGGAATCCTTCTCCAGGTCCGAGACGTCCGTGGCAGTGAGGATGCGGCCGGCGACGTCGATGTTGCCCTGCTGGACATCAAGCTTCAGGTTGTTCGGGTCCGCGTAATGCTTGAGCGTGGCGCCGTCGTTGGCTGCCGCGCCCAGGAGCCCCTGGTAGTCCGGGTTGGGCTTAAAGCTGACCAGTTCGTTCTTCTTGTAGCTTTCAATCGTGTACTGGCCTGCGAACGGCTTTGCGGCGATGATGGCGTCGTCGTCCATGATCTTGTCCGCCGGGAAGACCTCCTCGTCCACAATCGGGCCCGGGTTGGAGGCGAGGACGCCGGGGAACACCTGGTCGTTTCCGGCGGCGAGGGTGAACACGACGGTGTTGGCGTCCGTCGCCTCGATCTTCTCCATGTTCGAGAGGAGCGAAGCGGGGCCGTTGGGATCGTCGATAGCCTTCACGCGCTTGAAGGAGAAGACGACGTCGGAGGAGTCGAGGGTGTTGCCGTTGGCGAACTTCAGGTTTGGCTTGAGTTTCACCGTGTACTCGGTGGGGCTGGTGAAGGAGGCCGACTCAGCGATATCGGGGCTGGCATCGGCGGTACCGGGCTTGTAGTTAAGCAGGAAGGGGTAGATCTGGTTCATCACCATAAACGAACCGCCATCATACGAGCCGGCGGGATCAAGCGTGACAACTTTGTCCGTGGTTCCGTAGGTGATGGCACCGCCGCCGGCTTCGCCGGTCGAGGTTCCGCCGCCGCCTGAGGGGCCCGTGCAGGCAGTCAGTGCCAGTGCGGAAATACCTGCCAGCGCGATAGCGCCGTGCAGTGCCTTGTTGCTCTTCGTCATCTGTGAACTTTCTGTTCGATGAATACGCGCCCCGCCGACCCCTGTAGGGTGCCTCTGCTGAGGCGGGAGCGCGCTGTGCTGATGCGTAGATTCAATCAGAGAGTCAAACCACGGACGGGCCCATTCAGTGAGTTGAGACACAAAATTTACCTGAATGATGCGGGGCTCTCATTTACTGGCGCATTACCGGCGCACAACGAAGAACGCCGCCCCGGCGGAACCGGAGCGGCGTTGGGTTTTTCGGGTTTAGAGCTCGGCGCGCTGGAGTGAGCGGGCGGCGTCGATGGTTGCCTGGCCGAGTACCCTGCTGCCTTGATAGAGGACAACGGTCTGCCCTGGGGCAACGCCACGCAAGGGTGTGGTCAGCCTGACCACCAACTGACCGGCGGCAGGGCCCGCGCCCTCTTCGGCGGGTTCCATGTGCGCTGTCGCGGGGACTGGGTCCCCGTGCGCGCGGACCTGGGCGTAGCAGTCGAACTCCGTGCCCGTCTCCACCTCGGCGATGGGCAGTCCCGCCCAGGACACCTTGATGCCCCGAATTTCGTCGATGGCCAGCAGGGCTTCCGGACCCACCACCACCTTGTTCTCCTTGGGCCGGATCTCAAGGACGAACCGTGGCTTGCCGTCGGCTGCGGGGGTCCCCAGCTTGAGGCCGCGGCGCTGGCCCACGGTGAAGGCGTTGGCACCGGGGTGCTCCCCTACCTTGGCGCCTGTTTCGTCCACGATGTCGCCGGTGGACATGTCGATCTTTTCAGCCAGCCAGCCGGCGGTATCGCCGTCGGGGATAAAGCAGATGTCGTGGCTGTCGGGCTTATTGGCCACCGACAGGCCGCGGCGCTCGGCCTCTGCACGCACTTCAGCCTTGGAAGGAGTTTCAGCCAGCGGAAACATGGAGTGCTTGAGCTGCTCGTGGGTCAGGACACCCAGGACGTAGCTCTGGTCCTTGGCCCAGTCCGCGGCGCGGTGCAGTTCGCGGTTGCCGTCGGCGTCCTCGATCACCTTCGCGTAGTGGCCGGTGCAGACGGCGTCGAAGCCCAGGGCTATCGCCTTTTCCAGCAGCGCGGCGAACTTGATCCGCTCGTTGCAGCGCATGCAGGGGTTGGGCGTGCGGCCCGCAGCGTATTCATCGATGAAGTCCTGGACGACGTCCTCTTTGAAGCGTTCGGAGAAGTCCCACACGTAGTAGGGAATGCCCAGGACGTCGCAGGCGCGCCACGCGTCCCGCGAGTCCTCAATGGTGCAGCAGCCCCGGCTTCCGGTGCGCAGCGTTCCGGGCATGCGGGAGAGCGCCAGGTGGACCCCGACGACGTCGTGTCCCGCCTCGACGGCGCGGGCGGCGGCGACGGCGGAGTCAACTCCGCCGCTCATGGCTGCTAGAACTCGCATACTGGCTTTCTGTTGGGGGTGTTTCCGGCCTGGCCGGTGCTACGGGCCGGTTCTGACTGCAGCAAAGGAGGTAGGCAGGCTTCCGGAAACGATCTTCGCCTATCTATTCTACGGCCTGCGGCAGAGGCACTGTCAGCGGGTACCCAATCCCTGGCGGGCCACGGTACCGGCGGTCTGGATGGAGGACTCGTGGCCGGCCATTCCGGCCTGCCGTGCCCGCGAGTAGGCATCGGGAAGAGCGGCCAGCAGCGCATCGACATCCTCGGCTTTGGAGGAGTGCCCCAGGGTGAAGCGTTGGGCCCCGCGCGCCGTTTCCTCATCCAGTCCCATGGCGAGCAGCACGTGCGAGGGGCGCGGCACACCCGCGGTGCAGGCTGACCCGGTGGACGATTCCACACCTGCCAGGTCCAGGAGGAAAAGCAGGGAGTCCCCCTCGCAGCCGGGGAAGGTGAAGTGCGCATTGCCCGGGAGGCGCCGATCCCCGGCTGCGCCGCGCAGGACCGCTTCCGGCACCCGGTCCCGGACGCCGTCGATGAGGCGGTCACGAAGGGCTGCAATGCGTGCGGATTCCGGGCCGAGGTTTGCAGTTGCAGTCTCGGCGGCCGCCGCGAAGGCGGCGATCGAGGCGGTGTCCAGCGTGCCGGAGCGGACGTCGCGCTCCTGGCCGCCGCCGTGCTGGACCGGGGTGAGTTTCACGGCCCGTCCCAGCAGCAGCGCGCCGACTCCTACCGGTCCCCCGATCTTGTGCCCGGAGACAGACATGGCGTCCAGGCCGGACGCCTTAAAATCAACGGGCAGCGACCCGAAGGCCTGGACCGCGTCGGAGTGGACGGGAACACCGGCGGCGTGTGCCAGTTCCACTATGCGCGCGATGGGCTGGATGGTACCCACCTCGTTGTTGGCCCACATCACGGTCACCAGGGCGATGGTGTCCGGGTCGCGGGATAGCTCAGCTTCCAGGAAGGCCAGATCCACCGTCCCGTCGGCGTCCACCGGAAGCCAGGTGACCTCCGCGCCTTCGTGCCGTTCCAGCCACTCCACGGTGTCCATCACTGCGTGGTGTTCGACGGCGGAGCACAGGACGCGCCGTCGCGCCGGGTTCTCGCCCGCCCGGGACCAGTACAGGCCCTTGACTGCAAGATTGTCCGCCTCGGTGCCGCCCGAGGTGAAAATCACCTCGGAAGGATGGGCGCCTGCCGCTGCGGCGAGGGCTTCCCGCGCATCCTCCACGGCGCGGCGGGCCCTGCGGCCGGAGCCATGGAGGGAGGACGGGTTTCCGGTACGGGCAAGTTCACGCGTCAGCGCAGCCAGTGCTTCGGGAGAAAGAGGCGTGGTGGCTGCATGGTCGAGGTAAACGGGCACCCTGTAATTCTAGCCGCCTTGCCCTCCTGGCTCCCGGCCCCGGGTCTGCACCGCTCCGGCCGGAGGCATGATCCGGGCGCAGCAGTGGCCGGGCTGGTCTGCGGGCGCGACGCGGTCTGCTGAAGCGTCGAAGCGGGTTGCGGCGCCCCGGAGGAATGCACCGTTCATGGTGCAGACGACGCCCGGATGCTTGTTCGAAAGGCGGTGGAAAGGGCAGTTCGGCAGGAGGAAACCGCCGTCGCCATCCGGCTCCGGGCGGTAGCCCGCCTGGACCAGGAAGTCCTCCAGGGTTTTCGCGGCCTCAGCCTGGGAGCGCCCTTTCCGGAATGACTCCGCAGGCAAGGCTTCGGCGACGGGCTCACCTTCTGTTGTGGACCTTTCGATCGCCGAGGCCATCAGTTCGCCGGCGAGGTCGTAGTTCCGGTCCGGCACGGAGGCACCGATCTCGCCTGCAACGGGGCGGTACATCTTGGCGGGACGGCCTGAGCCCGGCCCCGATTTCCCCGGCGGCTTGTGGAACTCAACGGCCAGCAGGCCGTCCTGCACCAGCCGGTCCAGATGGAAGGAGACAGTGCTTCTGGGAATTCCGGTGGCACCGGCAACGTCATCCCGGCCTACGGCTCCGGGCGAGGCCGCCACAAGCTCGAAGAGTTGCAAGCGCTTTTCATCGCCAAGGGAAGCGAGTGCCGCCATCCGGTTCGCCCAGGAAAGTCTGCTCATCTGCCCACCGATCCAAAGTCAAGATGCGTTGATTATAGACCCCGTCAACCTGCTGCTGCTCGGAGCTTTCTTCGACGTGGCACTGCTTGACTTTGGAGTGCGGGCCGGTGCCCACGCCTCAACCGGCCCTCCCGCCGGAACACCAAACCCTAGGGCAAGTCCTGCCTCCAGAACGGCCCTCGGGGCTGTCATTTTCACGCCTCTAAACGCCGCCGGCACCAACAACCGGGCCCGGGAAACCTGAAAGCCGGCGCGATCGTTGTCAGGGCAAAGGCCGATATGCTGGGCCCACAGGGCTGCCCCCGGGGACTGGCCATACCAACAGAAGGATGAGTGCTTGACCGAGAGCAGCTCCCACTACCAGGTGCTTCGCGTGGCAGTCACCGCCACCGAGAAGGAAATAAAGGTGGCCTACCGGCGCGCCGCCCGCACGGCCCACCCGGACCACGGCGGGGACGCCGCAGCTTTCCGCCGGGTGACCAGCGCCTATGAAACCCTCATCGATCCACAACGCAGGAAAGCCTACGACCGCTCCTACGCTGCAGGCACCGCCGGGGAGAAAGCGGATTCGGAACCGCACTTTGATGCGCCGGCCGCAGGCAGCAGGGCTTCGGCCACCGTGCACAGGACCGGCGGCAGCCGCAACACTGCCGGGGACCCTCCCGTCTACATTCCGCCCTACAGTCCTGCGGCCCGCGACGTGGTCCCCCTGATCCCCCTGGCAGAAGCCAGCCAGCAGGTCCACGGCATGCCGCGGAAGCGCGGGATCTTCGGGGCCGAAGCGCGGATACAGCGCGAGATGCGCACAGTCCAGCTCTTGACCCGCCAGGTGCTGCCCGCGATTCCGGCCGCGCGGCTCATCAATGGCCTGCAGTCACCGGCGGACAACAGCCACATCGACCACGCCGTGCTCTCCGGCTACCGGCTGGCGCTGATCGGCTCCATGCTTTTGCCCAAGGGCGCGTATGCCTGGGACGGCAGGACCCTCAACCACGGCGGACGCTCCGTGGCCCCGCCGCAGCTGGCACACGTAGTAAGGGCGATGCAGGACATTTTTCCGGAATTGAACATCACCGGCTGGACCGTGGTGCACAGCCCCGGCGGGAATCTTCACGAGCCCGTGATTGACCAGCACCGCCGCTCGGCCGGTGCGTTGGAAAGCGTCAGGATCGTCAACGCAGCCGGAATGGTCCGGGGACTGAAGGAGTTCCTCGCGTCCGGCCCGGCTCCCAACACCGTCAACGTCCCGGTCCTGGCCAGGTTGCTGCGCGGCATGCACTGACCGCGTTGACTAGGATGGAATGGTGTTCCGCATCCTCTTCCACGCCCCCGAAATCCCCGGCAATACCGGAAACGCCATCCGCCTGGCAGCCATCACCGGCGCCGAGCTGCACCTGGTGGAGCCCTTGGGCTTCGACTTCTCGGATGCGAAACTCCGCCGGGCGGGCCTCGATTACCACGACCTCGCGGTGGTCACCGTGCACGGAAGCATGGACGAGGCCTGGCAGCATCTCCAGCCGGAACGCGTGTATGCGTTCACCTCTGACGGAAGTGCCAGCTACACGGACATTGCCTACCAGCCCGGTGACGTGCTGATGTTCGGCCGGGAATCGGTGGGCCTGCCGCCGGAACTGAAGACGGACCCGCACGTCACGTCCACCGTACGGCTGCCCATGTTGCCCGCACTGCGCTCGCTTAACCTGGCCAACGCCGCCTCCATCGCCGTCTACGAAGCTTGGCGCCAGCAGGGTTTCGCCGGCGCGCGGATCTGACACCCCACAGACTTCGATTTCGGGGCGGCACATTTTGCTGCGGCCACGGAACCAAGCGGGTAAAACTTTTGGGCCCGGCCCATCCACCCCGGCTGCCGTGCCGAATCACTCCTGAGAACAATCCACAGCGACCAAGGAGCGGCAGGTGACACTTCTCGGGGCAGATCCCAGGACAGCCCACCGCTTCCCCGGCGGGACTGCTGAGGTTTCATCCCCTGGAGACTTATGCTTGGTAGTGATGGAAACTCCCAACGCGCCTCATTCCGAGGCCCCGGCCACCGTGACGGACACGCCGGCCGACGTCAGCCACCGCCTCGCCGCGCTGCTTGAACAGATAGCCCAGGGCGACCGGGCTGCCTTCGCGGAGTTTTACCAGCTGACCTCCCGACGCGTCTACGGCATGGCGCGCAGGGTCCTCATCGACGCCGAACTCAGTGAGGACACAACGCAGGAAGTATTCCTGCAGGTCTGGCAAAACGCGGCGAAGTTCGACAGGGCCGCCGGCAGCCCGCTCTCCTGGCTCATGACCATCTCGCACCGGCGTGCGGTTGACAAGGTACGGTCGGCACAGTCGGCCACCGACCGTGAAGCCCGTTACGGTGCCAGCACCCAGGACATTGACCACGACAGTGTTTCGGACGAAGTGGGCAGCAGGCTCGAAGCGGAGGCCGTGGTCCGGTGCCTTGGCACGCTGACCGAGACGCAACAGGAATCCGTCCGCCTGGCATACTACGGCGGACTGACCTACCGCGAAGTCGCAGAACGCCTGAACGCGGCAGTTCCCACCATAAAGTCCCGCATCCGCGACGGACTGATCCGCTTGAAGACCTGTCTGGGGGTGAGTTGAAATGACCGATATGAATAGTGGACGCAGCGGCCGTCCGGGTGCCTTCGGCGACACCGTCTCCGCTGACCTCGCTTCGGGCCGTGCCGTTGACTTGGCCGAGCTGTACGCACTGGATGCAGTGACGGAACAGGAACGCAGTGCCATAGATCAGTACATTTCAGCGGCACCGGCAGCGGAACGGGACTCCTTCCACGAACGTGTCCGCCAATCGAGGGAAACGCTCACGCGCACCTTCAAGGCGGAGGAGGAACCACCGGCTGACCTTTTCGACCGGATCGTCGCCCAGTTGCCGGCCCAGGACGCGCGCCGGGATCCGGGCGCGCCCGCTCCTTCCGCCGGCGCATTCACCTCTTCCGCCGCAGGTTCCAGTGACGAGCTCGCCAAAGCGCGGCAGCGCCGGGAAGAACGGCGACGTCCAACCGGCGCCCGGCGCTGGCTCGCCGGGATCGCAGCGGCCGCAGCGATAGCCCTGGGCGGGGTCGGCGTCGGTTCCTACTTCGCGGACCAGAACGACCCCCTGAACCAGGTGGTCCGGGCAGGAGACCTCCGGGAAGCCTCGGTAGACGTGGCCGGCGGCGGCACTGCCACCGTCCAGATTTCCTCGTCCGAGGACGCCGTGGTGGTCAGGATGAAAGACGTTCCTGCCCCGCCCGAGGGCAAGGTTTATCAGATGTGGCTCATTCCCAAGGACGGTTCAGCACCCGTCTCGCAGGGGCTGATGGACGCGGAGGCGCTGTCAAAACCCGCAGTAGTGGAGGGCATCTCCTCCGCGGCAGCACTTGGGATCACGGTGGAGCCCGTCGGCGGCTCCGAGTCCCCCACGATGCCAACCGTCGCTGCCGCCCCGTTGAACGCGTAGCGCTGGCCAACAGAGCAGCATAAAGGGGCCCTGCGGCATTCCGGGTGGAAGGCCGCAGGGCGCCTTCATGAGTTCGAGAGGCAGTTGCCTAGAAACCGGCGATGGTACCGGGCCCGTTGACTGCCACTACATGGAACGCTTCGGCGCTGCGCCCGGCCGGGAGCCCGGCCCGCGCAGCATTGGCGTGCATGCCCTGGCGCACTGTCGCTTCCATAGCCTCGACATCCGGGTGCTGGCTGACGTGGACGTGGATGGCTTCGAGCTTCGCGTCCACGTGCCCGGTGACATCTACGAAGTGGTTTTCCCGTTCGTCCGGCCCGGCGTACAGCCAAAGCCACGGTAGCTTGTACGCTTCCAGCCCGGCCTCGGCCAGTTCGGGGTAGGCGAACGGATTCTCCAAGGCAGGGTAAACAGCGCGGGTCACAGCCTCCCCCACCGCAAGATGGTCCGGGTGGCTTTTTTGGATTCGGCGCCAGTTCCGTTCTGGATGCATGGCCAGCACGACGTCGGGACGCAGTTCGCGGATGAGCCGCACCACTTCCCTCATCACCTCGTGCGAGGGTTCGAGGTAGCCGTCGCGCTGGTGGAGGTAATGGATGTCCGAAACCCCCACCAAAGCGGCGGCTTTGCGCTGTTCAGCGTCCCGCATGGCAATGATGTCCGCCCGGTGGGCCGGATCAAAGCCGCCGGCGTCGCCGTCGGTCATGATGCAGTAGCTGACCTGGACACCCGCCGCCGTCCAGGCCGCGATGGTGCCGGCAGCACCGAAGTCGATGTCGTCCGGGTGGGCAGCAAAACAGAGCACCCGCCCAATCCGGTCCGTGGCCGGGTTGAACGGGCTTTCTGCCTGCGCAGCGAAGACAGCCAATAATCAGCCTTTTCGCTTCTTGATCTCTGCCGTAGCCTGCGGGAGGACGTCGAAGAGGTCTCCGACGATGCCAAAGTCCGCGATCTCGAACACCGGTGATTCGGCGTCCTTGTTCACTGCGACGATCACCTTTGCCGTCTGCATGCCGGCTTTCTGCTGGATGGCACCGGAGATGCCGGCGGAGATGTACAACTGCGGCGAAACGGTCTTGCCGGTCTGCCCCACCTGGGCGTCGTGGCTGATCCAGCCGGCGTCGGTTGCCGCACGTGAGGCTCCCACAGCGGCTCCCAGTGCGTCTGCGAGTTCTTCCACGGGTCCGAAGTCGCCGTCGAGGCCGCGTCCGCCGGCCACCACGATGCGGGCGTCGGTCAGGTCCGGGCGGCCGCTGGCCACCTTCTGCTCGCGCGCGGTGATCCGGGCGGCGGCATCGGTGCTTCCAACGGGAACGTCAACCGTGACGACCTCCGGGGCGCTGGGTGCCGCGGCCGGCTCCGGAGTCACGTTGTTGGCCTTGAGGGTCAGCACGGACACGGGCGTGGTGGCTTTGCAGGCAGTGTTGTAGGAACCGGCAAGGACGGACTTGTGGGCCGTTCCGTCAGCATCCACGCCAACCACGTCGGTAATAACGCCGGCGTTGAGGCGGATTCCCAGGCGGGCGGCAACTTCCTTGCCCTCCGGGGAATTGTCCAGCAGCACGATGGTGGCTCCGGTGCTTTGCGCTGCGGCGGCAAGGTAGGCGGCCTTGGGTGCGACCAGGTAGTCGTTCAAGTCCCGCACGGAGGGGCGGAGAACGGCGCTGACGCCGTACTCGCCGAAGGCAGCTGTTACGTCATCGTGCAGTTCCCCGTTGAGGGCAACGACGCTTTCCCCGAGGGACCGTGCCAGGGTCAGCAGCTCGAGGCTGCTCTTCTTGAGCGCGGTGCCGGGGTTGTCAATAAATACAAGTACTTTTGCCATGTCGGTGTTCCCTCTTAGAGCAGCTTCTGGGCGGCCAGGAAGTCAACCAGCTTGATGCCGGCGTCGCCTTCGTCGGTGATGATGGTTCCGGCAGTCCGGGGCGGCCGTTCCTCCGCGTTGGTCACCGCGGTCCAAGAGCCGGCGTGGCCCACCTGGGCTGGATCCACGCCGATGTCGGCGAGGGATAGGGTGGTGATGGTCTTGCGCTTGGCGGCGATGATGCCCTTGAAGTTGGGGTACCGCGGCTCGTTGATCTGGTCCGTGACGGAGACCAGCGCCGGGAGGGCGGCCTCTACGGTCTCTGAGCTTGTGTCCGCGTCGCGGCGCGCCACGAGCCGTCCGCCGTCCACGTCCAGGGACGAAGCAAACGTTACCTGGGGAAGGCCAAGGCGTTCGGCGAGCTGCGCGGGCACCAGGGAGGTCTCGCCGTCGGTGGAGGCCATGCCGGTGATGATCAGGTCCACCGGTGCATCCTGGTTCAGGTACCGTACTGCTGCCGAAAGCGCCAGCGAGGTGGCCGCAGCATCAGATCCTGCCAAGGCCGCATCGGTCAGGTGCACGCCCTCAGTGGCGCCCATCTGAAGGGACTTCTTGACGGAGTTGACCGCACCGGCCGGACCCATGCTCAGGGCGATGACCTGGTTGCCGGCCTTGCTGCCGCCGCGCGCCTCGGCCAGCTGCAGTGCGGCCTCGAGGGCATACTCGTCCAGCTCCGACAGGATGCTTTCGTCACGGTCAGTCGTGTAGCCCTCCCCGTTGAGGTGACGGTCGAACTGGGCGTCCGGTACATGCTTGACCAGGACGATGATCTTCAATGTCTTTTCCACTGTATCGACAGAAGCCTTCCATGCTTGTGGACAGCCAGCCGGGTAGGGTCATGGCCGCGGAATGCCCGGCATACGGGTAGCTCCTAGCTAACCATATAGGCGCGCCCGTGCGCCGGTTTCCGTTAACGCCTGTGTCAGCCGCCGGCGTTGTTGGCTTGCCGTAAGTCTTATGCAGATGACGACGGCGGTGTCCCCGCCAAAGTGGGGACGCCGCCGTCGGACTTTTCCTAAGCCCCTGTGCCCGGGGTAAGGCCAGCTGTCAGCTGGCGGCCGCGCCGAGGGTGACGTCCAAGGTCTGTTCGGCACCGTTGCGCAGGACAGTGATCTTGACCCCGGATCCGGCAGGCTGTTCCCGGACTGCGGCGGTCAACTGCTCCGGTTCACCAATGGCGAGGTCATTGAACTTGGTGATCACATCGCCCACCTTGATCCCGGCTTTCGCTGCAGCCGAATTTGGCTCAAGCGTGGCAACCTCCGCGCCTACCGAGAACTCGGAATCGCCACTCGAAGCAGACTTCTTTTTGACGCTGACGCCCAGCTGTCCATGCGACGCCTTTCCGGTGTCGATGATCTCCTGCGCAACCCGCTTGGCATGGTTGATGGGGATGCTGAAGCCCACACCGATGTTGCCGCTCGAGGAGGACAGTGAGTTCGACCCGGCCGAGGCGATGGCCACGTTGACCCCAATGACCTCACCGCTGCTGTTCACCAGCGCACCGCCGGAGTTGCCGGGGTTGATGGCAGCATCGGTCTGGATCACGTTAATGGAGATATCATTCTGGGCCGTAGTCTGCTGGCTCTGGCCGCCGCCGGGAGGCGCAAACTGGAACCCGCCCTCGTCGTCGCCTTCGGCGCTGTCTCCCTCCTCGGGGGCCGCGGCCGAGGCGACGCTGATGGTCCTGTTCAGCGTTGAAACAATTCCGTCAGTCACCGTTCCCGTCAGGCCCAGCGGCGAGCCGATGGCTATGGCGGTGTCGCCCACGTTGAGCTTTCCCGAGTCGCCAAGGGTGGCAGGAGTGAGGCCTGAGGGGTTGTCAACCTTGATCACAGCAAGGTCTGACAACGGGTCGGTGCCAATCAGTTTGGCGGTGAGCACCCTGCCATCGCTGGTCCGGACTTCGAGCGCTGCATTGGCGGACTGGCCATCGAGCGTAACGACGTGGGTGTTGGTAAGGATGTGGCCCTGGTCGTTCAGGATGATGCCCGAACCTGTGCCGCCGGCTCCGCCGCTGGAAGCGCTGATGGTCACCACGCTGGGTGTTGCCTTCACTGCAGCCGCCGTTATGGCGTTCACATCTTCCTGGTTATTGACGATGACGGTTCCGGGCTGGCTGTTGCTGCTGGTGGCGGCTGTGGAGCCGGAGCTGTCAAAGAACTCACCGGCACCAACAGTCGCTACTCCGCCGCCCACGAGTCCGGCCGCGAGGATGCTGGCTACCAGGGTGCCGACGCCGAACGAAGCCTTCCTGCGAGGGGCGTCCTTCGGGTTTGGAGCCAGGGGTGCATAACCGCCGGGGGCTGTGTGCTGGGCGTTGTGCTGGCCCTGGCCGTAGTAGCCATAGTGGGGCTGGGGCCCGTGGGGTTCGTGGTGTGCGGGCTGGCTGCCCTGCGCGGACTGGCCGGAATTGTTCTGGTCGGACACGGACTGCCCGTAGAAGGGCTGGTGCTGGGGGTACGGTTGGCGCTGGGGGTAAGCGGGGCGCGTTCCGGGGAGTTGCTGGGTGGGGTTTTCCACCGGGTGCGGCTGATCCAGCCGTTCAGTGGGGCTCTGGCTTGCACCGGGCTCCTGGTTGGCGGCGCTCGCCGAGGCGCTTGAGGCTGCCCTGTCATGCGCATCCCGAACCTCTCCGGCACTGTTGCCGGCATTGGCGGAGGGCTGCTGCCAGGCATCCTGCCGGCCCGGGCCGCGGCTCTCGGGAGAGTCGCCGGGGGTTTGGTTCTCAGTCATGGGGCTTCCTTTCATCCTCGTCTGAATTAACTATGGACTCCCTCGCTGTAACAAGCTCGGATGTTTGCTGAGAGCTTGCTGGATACTTTTCCGGTCCCCGCTTCGGCATTCCGGAGCCTTTTCGCTGGTGGCATATTCGGCTCGATGGACTGCTTGTGGGGTGCACCATAGAATCAAGATGATTGCCACAGCGACCTGCGGCTACACACATGCGTGGGGGCGCTGCTGCATTCTGAGACGACCGGTTCGTCCCGAATCGGTGTCAGGCGTGCTGAAGGGTTGCACATGCGGTCAAAGTTCAAACGTATTCTCGCCGTGATCGGCCTGACCGGCCTGCTGGCGGTGCCCGCCGGCGCGGCCTGGGCAGAACCGCCGGTCACTATTCCGTCCGGGACGAACATCGTTGACAAAGCCAAGGTCTTCGGCGGTCGTACGGGCGAGGTCCAGGAAGCAGTTCAGAAGCTTTTGAAGGACCACAAGTACAACCTTTACGTCGTCACTGTGGATACCTTCGAAGACCCCGCTGATCCTAAGGCTTGGTCCCAAGCCGTGGCCTCAACCAAGGGCATGGGCAGGGCAGACGTCATTCTCGCGATGTCCGACGACGGCAAGTACTACTTCTCCCCTAACTCGGCAAGCCCCATCTCTTCCAAGACCAGCAACATCAGCCAGAACGCTATCGTTGCGAATCTGGCTGGCGGCAAGCGCGATTTCGCCCAGGCAGCCATCGACACCGCGGCGGCAGTCGGCGATGCGGCCGGCGGCGGCAGTGGCAACGTCCCCTCGGGTGACGGTGCCGGCGCAGCCGTTCTGGTAGGAACCGGTGTTGTGGCTGCCGGTGGTGCGGGTGCATACCTGTACTTCCGCAACCGGCGGAAGAAGGCTGCAGCGGTGCAGTCATCCAGCGCAAGCTATGGACCCCAGGGCGGTCAGGTTGACCCGTTGGCATCCCTGAGCGTGGAAGAGCTGCGCCGCAAGAGTGGCTCCCTCCTCATTGAGGCGGACGACGCCATCAAGTCCAGCGAGCAGGAACTGATGTTCGCCCAGGCGCAGTACGGCGATTCCGCCGTAGGCAATTTCACCAAGGCACTGGACGAAGCCAAGGGCCACATGACGGAATCGTTCAAGCTGCAGCAGCAGCTTGACGACCACATTCCGGACACCGAAGAGCAGCAGCGTTCCTGGTTGGGCGAGATCATCCGCCGCTCGGAAGCGGCGCTGGCGTCGCTCCAGGAGCAGAAGGCGGACTTCGATTCCCTCCGCGAACTGGAAAAGAACGCCCCGCGGGCGCTCGCAGCCGTTAACGCAGGAGCCCGCGAAGCAGACGCGAAGATCGCCAGCGCCGAGCAGTCACTCACCGCGCTTCGGGGCAAGTATGCCGAGAGCGCGCTGGCACAGGTCTCGGACAACATTCTGCAGGCGAAGGAGCGGCTAGCTTTCGTTCAGAACGCTTCCGCCACGGCGGAACAGAAACTGGGTGAAAATGAAGGAAGCCTCGCAGCCGTAGCTGTCCGCGCGGCGGAAGAGAGCCTGCACCAGACGAACGTACTTCTGGATGCGATCTCAAAGCGCTCATCAAGCCTGGACGAGGCCCGCAACGGCCTGGAGGCGGCAGTGGTGGACACTTCGCAGGACCTTGCCCAGGCAAGGGCGATGATCCAGTCCGGCGCGCACTCGGAGCTTGCCGGCCCTGTTGCCGCCGTCGAAGCTGCACTGGCCCAGGTTAAGGCGGAAATCAAGGGCGGAAAAATCGACCCGATCGCCACCCTCCAGCGCGTAGAGACCGCCCACCAGTCGCTCGACCAGGCGCTCAGTGGAGTGAGGGACCAGCAGGAACAGGCCCGGCGGGCCCAGGCATCACTTCAGCAGACCATCATGTCTGCCCAGGCCCAGATCAGCGCCACTTCCGACTACATCACCGCCCGGCGCGGCGGCGTAGGAACAGAGGCCCGCACACGGCTGGCGGAGTCGCAGCGGAACCTGGACTACGCCCTGTCCATCGCCCGTACCGATCCCGTAACCGCCCTGACATACGCCCAGCAGGCCCACGCCCTGGCTGCCCAGGCAGCCCAGCTGGCTCAGGCGGACGTGGACCACTTTGATGGCTACGCCAATCAGGGTTACGGCCGCGGCGGTATGTTCGGCGGAGGCGGTGGCGGCGGACTTGGCGGCGCTATTCTCGGCGGCATCCTGATCAACTCCATCCTCAACGGAGGCGGTGGCGGCGGCTGGGGCGGCGGCCACGGCGACGGGGGCGGCTGGGGCGGCGGCGATTTCGGCGGCGGCGACTTTGGCGGCGGGGACTTCGGCGGAGGGGACTCCGGAAGCTTCTAACAGCCTTGCGCCCGTCATCACCCGAGTAGGTTTCACCGTCTGACGGATAGATGCACCCAACTGTTCACGGATTTCAGTGCTCAACAAAGAGCAGGACGAAAGGTAACACCATGGTTAAACAGTCCATTTTCGGCCGTATCGCACAGCTGGCAAAGGCGAACATCAACACTCTGCTGGACAATGCTGAGGATCCACAGAAGATGCTGGACCAGATGGTACGGGACTACACCAACAACATCGCTGAGGCGGAGTCGGCCGTGGCCCAGACCATCGGCAACCTCCGCATGCTTGAGGACGACTACAACGAGGACGTCAAGAACTCCCGCGACTGGGGCAACAAGGCCCTTGCCGCGTCGCGCAAGGCTGATGAATACCGCGCCAGCGGCAATGCGGCTGATGCCCAGAAGTTCGACAACCTGGCCAAGGTGGCCCTCCAGCGGCAGATATCGGCTGAAAATGAGGCCAAGGGCGCGGAGCCGAGCATCGCTTCCCAGCGCGAAGTGGTGGACAAGCTGAAGACCGGCCTTGACCAGATGAAGGGCAAGCTTAACCAGCTGACCAGCAAGCGCAACGAACTGGTTGCCCGTTCGAAGACTGCAGCGGCGCAGTCGCAGGTGCATGATGCCATCAAGAGCATTGACTTTATGGACCCCACCAGCGAAGTAGGCCGTTTCGAAGAGAAGATCCGCCGCGAGGAGGCCAAGGTCCGCGGGCAGCAGGAACTCACGGAGTCCAGCCTGGATGCGCAGTTCAACCAGCTTGAGGACCTCGGAGAACAGGTGGAGATCGAAGCACGTCTTGCCGCGTTGAAATCCGGCGGCACGGCAAAGCCGGCTATCGGCGCGGGTGCCGGCGGCTCAGCAGCCTCCGAGTCCACGGTGAATGAAGCTGATTTCGACAAGCTCTGACGGTTGACGGGGGCATCCCTTAATAGCAAGTAAGGCCGGGGCCACCCCGGCCTTACTTGTGCCCTGGTGTGTAGCGTGGGGGCATGGCTTTTTCCGATGAAACTTCCATCGTCTGGTTGCGTGACGATCTGCGCCTGGATGACAACCCTGCACTGACCGACGCGGCAGCGCTGGGCCTGCCCGTAACAGTCGTGTTCATACTGGACGAGGAGTCAGTTGGGATCCGGCCGCTGGGTGGAGCCAGCCGCTGGTGGCTGCACCATTCCCTGTCCGCGCTGGCCAACGCTTTGGAGGACAGAGGCTCGCGCCTCCTCCTTCGCCGCGGACCTGCGGCAGCTGTTCTCGCGGAGCTGGCCACCGAGACAACTGCTGCCCACCTCTTCTGGAACCGGCGGTACGGACTGCCGGAGCGCACCGTGGATGCCGCCGTGAAGACGTGGGCGGACGGCAACGGCGTCAACGCTTCCAGCTACCAGGCAAACCTCCTGTTCGAGCCCTGGACCGTTCGCACCGGCGCCGGCGGACCTTACAAAGTGTTCACACCCTTCTGGCGGGCCTGCCTCGCCAAGGACGGCATCCGCGAGCCGCATGAAGCGCCGGATCAGCTTCCTTCCCCTGCCACAAGCAAAGGAGGGGCACTTCCTGGGGGCGAGGACCTGGACAGTTGGAACCTCCTGCCGCACTCCCCCGACTGGAGCGGTGGCCTTGCCAAGACCTGGGAACCAGGAGAGGACGGAGCCCGGCGTCGCCTGGAAGACTTCCTGGCCGGACCGGCGGAAGACTACGGGACGGGCCGTAACGTGCCTGCGGTCGAAGGAACCAGCCGCCTGTCCCCGCACCTGCGTTTCGGCGAGATCAGTCCGTTCAGGGTTTGGCGGGAAATCCGCCGGCGGTTCCCGCGCCAGGTACCGGCCGACGTCGGGATCTTCCGCTCCGAGCTCGGTTGGCGGGAGTTTTGCTGGCACCTCCTGTACACCAACCCGGAACTGGCCACCCGCAACTACCGCCCGGAGTTTGACCGCTTTGAGTGGCAGTCGCTCAGCACCGGCGAGCTGAAAGCGTGGCAACGGGGCCGCACTGGCTACCCCCTTGTTGACGCCGGAATGCGGCAGTTGTGGCAGACAGGCTGGATGCACAACCGCGTGCGGATGGCGGCGGCTTCCTTCCTGGTGAAGAATCTCCTGGCAGACTGGCGTGTGGGCGAGCAGTGGTTCTGGGACACCCTCGTTGATGCGGACGCGGCCAGCAACCCCGCCAACTGGCAGTGGGTGGCCGGCTCCGGAGCTGATGCTTCCCCTTACTTCCGCATCTTCAACCCGGTGACGCAAAGCAAGAAATTCGACTCAGCCGGCCGCTACCTGCGCCAGTTCATCCCGGAACTTGCCGGCCTCGACGGGAAAGCCATCCACGAGCCCTGGAAAGCCGGCGAGGTGCCCGGGTACCCGGAGCCGCTGGTTGGGCTGGCTGAGTCCCGCGTGAGGGCCTTGGAGACCTACGGCAAACTCAAGGACTAACAGCCACGGGTGGTGCCGTCATCGGCAGCTGGGGCTACCGGCTGACCTTGCCCATCAGGGACGCAACGGAACGCAGGAAGATGGGGCGGGCAAGGAACCAGGCCGCAGCCATCACCGCTACCGAGCCGAGGAAAACCCAGAACCCGAACCAGCCGTCGTCGTCCCTTACGCCGTACATGTGGTTGAGGTTGCGCAGGGCCCCAGTGGCGAGCACCAGGAAAACGTGCACCACAATGAAGGCAACAAAGTAGATCATCACCGGGAAGTGGATGGCCCTGGCCCATTCGATGGGGTAGGCCTTGTTGAGGCCGGCTGCCTTCTTCGGCCACGCCGAAGACATGCGCAGGCCCGTAATGAAGGCCAGGGGCGCCGCGACGAAGACCGTGACGAAGTAGGCGAGCAGCTGAAGGGCGTTGTAGTTCACCCAGCCGTTCTCGGTGGGCCAGTTCAGGGAGGCGTACTGAAGGGCGGCCGAGAGCGCATTGGGGAACACGTCCCAGCTGGTGGGAACTATCCGCATCCATTGTCCCGTGGCGAACAGCAGCACCGCGAACACCAGGCCGTTGAGGATCCACAGGGCGTCCAGTGTGAGGTGGAACCAGAGCTCAAGGGTGATCTTGGTGGGCGGGTTCTTCGTTTTGATTAATCCCTTGTTGTTGCGGGTCCAGTGGCCGCTGGGGCGCGTGGTGGTCCGGACCTGCCACCCGGTGCGGATGATCAACAGCAGGAAGAAAGCGTTCAGGAAGTGCTGCCACGCAAGCCAGGCGGGGAAACCCGCCGGGGCTGCCGCCGGCAGTTCGGAATGGCCCGGGTAGTCGGCTACGAAGGAAGCGACGGCGGGCAGGCCCATCAGCCACTTGGCGATCAACACCACGAGGACCAGCACCGCGAGGACCGCGGGGACACCCCAGTAGAGCCGGGACCGCTTGCCCGCGGCAGTGCCGGGCTTTTTCGTGGGTGTGGACATCGAGCAACATTCCTCTCGAGAATGACTGGCGAAGTGCTCACAATCTGTGAGGCTCTGCGAAAGAGAATACTAGGAACTACCGGCATTCAAGGAAAAAGAAGACCCCGCCCGGCTTGTCTGCCGGTCGGGGCCTTCTCATAGTTGCGGGGACAGGATTTGAACCTGTGACCTCTGGGTTATGAGCCCAGCGAGCTACCGAACTGCTCCACCCCGCGTCGCTGAAACAACATTACCCTACTTCGGCGGAAGGTTTTTACACGGCCCAATTCAGCCCCAATTCATGGCCCTCGCCAGGGGCCCTTCCTGCCGCCCAGCCCGTCGGCTGGAGGGCCGCCAACCACTAATCCCCCGACCACTACGCCTCAGGGTGGACGCTTAAACCAAAAAGTCCCGGACACTGTTTCCAGTGTCCGGGACTTCTGCCAGTTGCGGGGACAGGATTTGAACCTGTGACCTCTGGGTTATGAGCCCAGCGAGCTACCGAACTGCTCCACCCCGCGTCGCAAGAACTACTTTACCGGCCGGTGAACAGCAGGCCAAATCGCGAGGGCGTGATCTCCGTCTCGCCGGCCCGGCACCCGCTCCGGATGGAGCGGACGCCGGGGCCGCCGTCGTGATCTGGTGCCGGTGGTCAGCTGCCGGGCGAGGGCGAAGGCGTGGCCTGGGGCGTCGCTGTGGACGCCGGCGCCGGCGATGCCTCGGGAGCGGCAGCCGGGATCTTGCCCTCCGCCTCTACTGCCTTCTGTAGGGCAGCCGCAAGGCGCTTCTGCGCCTCGCCATAGGCAGCGAAGTCACCGGCGGCCAACGCAGCCTGGCCGGCCTGGATAGCGGTGTTGGCCTCGTCCAGTGCCGCTTTCAGATCTGCCTTGGCATCCGCTCCCCCTGGGCTGGCAGGGGCCGCAGGATCCGCCGGAGTCTGGCCGTTGTTGTCCGAGTCGCCTGCGGCTGCCCCCGAGTCGCCGCCGAAGAGCTGCTTCAGCGCTTCGTCGAGGGTCGGGGCGAAGCCTACCTTGTCGCCGAAGGCCACCAGGACCCGCTGCAGCGTGGGGTAGGACGTCTCACCGGTGGACTTGAGGTAGACCGGCTGGACGTAAAGGATGCCGCCGCCCACGGGAAGCGTGAGCAGGTTGCCGTTCAGCACGTCAGATGCGCCCTGGCGGAGCAGGTTGAGGGCCTGCGAAACAGTGGGATCCGAGTTGAACTTGTTTTGCGCCTGGCCGGGACCGGGGACCTGGATCTCCGGCGGGATCTGCAGCAGCCGCAGCTTGCCGTAGCTCTCGGCCTTCACACCCGCCTGGTTGCCTGCGTCGGAGTCCGCAGCGAGGAAGCCGTAGAGGACGTTGCGTGCGTTCCCGTTGACAATTTGGGGAATGAACGAGGACGTCAGCTGGAAAGCCGGCTTTTCCTGGTCCGGCATCTGCAGCGACATGTAGAACGGCGGCTGTTTGACGTCGGTGTTCGAATCCACTGTGGGATCCGCCGGAACGCTCCACGCATCATTGGTTTTGTAGAAGCTGGACGGATCCGTCACGTGGTACTCCCCCAGCAGCTGGCGCTGGACCTTGAACAGGTCCTCCGGGTACCGGACGTGGCTCATAACATCGCCGGACATCTCCGAGAACGGCTTCAGCGACGTGGGGAACACCTTCTGCCAGGACTTCAGCAGCGGATCCTGGTCATCCCAGGCATACAGGGTGACCGAACCGTCGTAGGCGTCAACCGTAGCCTTCACCGAGTTGCGGATGTAGTTGACCGTGCTGTTGGGCAGCGCGACCGCACGGCCGGACGTAGTCTGTGAGTCCGCAGTCGCGTCCGAAAGCTGCTCCTGCTGCGAGTACGGGTAGTACTGGCTGGTGGTGTATCCGTCCACGATCCACTTGACGCGGCCGTCCACCACCGCCGGGTAGGCATTGCCGTCAACCGTCAGGTACGGGGCAACCTTCTCAACGCGGTCACGGGGATTGCGTTCGTACAGAATCTGCGACTCCGGGTTGACACCGTCCGAGAGCAGCAAATCCGAGGACTGGAACTTGATGGAATAGAGCACCCTGTTGAAGAAAGAACCAACGTTGGGCCCGCCGTTGCCTTCGAAGGTGTACTGGGTCTCACCCTCCCCTTCGCGTCCGGAAGGCCTGTCCTGCTCGCGTGCAGGGGCACCGTCCGGCGCGCCCACAATTGAGTAGTCCGGCGAGGATTCGCCGAAGTAGATCCGGGGCTCGTAGCTTGAGTCATCGCCCAGCACGCCCGTCGAGGGAATGCCTGACTGCAGGAACTCGGGCTTGCCGTCCACCGTGAACTTGTTTCCCTTTGCTGCCACCACACCATAGCCGTGTGTGTACACAACGTGCTGGTTGAGCCAGCCCTGCTGGTTTGTAGCCACGTTGGCGGGGTTCAGCTCGCGGACGGCGATAACCGTGTCCTGAATCTTGCCGTCCACCTCGTAGCGGTCCACGTTGAGGGCTTCGGGGAACTGGTAGTAGGGACGGTACTGCTCCAGCTGCGAGAACGCGTCAGAGATCAGGTTCGGGTCCAGCAGCCGGATGTTCGCCGTCGTCTGAGCGTCCGGTGCCAGCGCGCCCGTGGTGGCTGTGTTGGTGGCGTCGTACCGGTCTACCTGGATTTTGTCCAAACCGTAAGCCGCACGCGTGTTGTCGATGTTGCGCTGGATGAATTCCCTTTCCAGCGTTTCCTCCGAGGGCCTTACCTGGAACTGCTGGATAACCCAGGGGTAGACGCCGCCCGCCAGGATAGACGTGATGACCAGCATCGCAGTGCCGATCAGGGGCAGCCGCCAGCGGCCAATAACCGCGGCCACGATGAACAGGATGGCAACCAGCGCTGCAGCCACGGCCAGGATGGACTTTGTCGGGATGACGGCGTTGACGTCCGTGTAAAGGGCCCCGGCCCAGCGTCCGTTGTTGCTCTGCACTGCCGAAAAACGGTCCAGCCAGAAATTGATGCCCAGGAGCACCAGGAAGGCCGCACCGGCGACGGCGATGTGGATTTGCGCGGCGCGGCTGGTGAAGACACCGCGCTCCATCAGCCGGATACTGCCGTAGAGGTAGTGCGTGAGGATGCCTGCGATGCCGGCGATGACCACCACGCTGATCAGGAAGCCGGTGACGAAGCCCAGGAACGGCAGCGTCATGAGGTAGAAGCTGATGTCCATGCCGAATTGCGGGTCCTGCTTGCCGAACTGTTCCTGGTTGAAGAACAGGAGGACCTTCTGCCACTGGCTGGCCGCTGCACTTCCGGCGAAGAGGCCGAACAGGACGGGCAGGCCCACCATAACAACCCGGCGGACAGGTTCGAGCTGCGCCTGGTAGCGGTTCAGGTTGTCGCGGATTTCCGAGTCAGGGGCGTAGACCGGCCGCGACTGGTAGGCGATGCGGATGGCGAAGAAGACGGCCAGGAACATGATGGCGAACCCGGCAGCGAAGATCGCGATCCGGGCCAGGTTCTCAGTAATGAACACTTCGATGAAGCCAAGCTGCCGGTACCAGAGGACATCGGTCCAGACGTTGGCAAAGAAGATGAAGCCCACAACCACCAGGGCAACAACGATCAGGGTGGGCGTCAGCGGCCCCCGTCTTGAGGGGGGTTTACCTGTGGACATGGTGCTGGCGGGACGGGACAAACTCGGTACCTCATAGCTGGTCGTCAGATTATTCGAAGCGTGCGTGCGAGCGACGTACTAACCGTCAAACCCTGGTTTCGTCCGTCTTAATTGCCACGAGTGGCGGTAAAGCTTAGTTCCTGCCCAGTCTAGTTGGTTGTGCATGCCGGAAGGCCGGATGTGTCCCCGCCGGAACCGGCAAGCTCGACGGCGCGCCGGGCGTCCGCGAGGTTCTCCACCTTGACCACTTGCAGGCCGTCCGGGATATGGCCCACCACTTCCCCGCAGTTGGCTGCAGGAGCGAGGAACAGGGTGGCTCCCCCGGACCTTGCGCCCTGCATCTTCTGCCCGATGCCGCCAATGGGCCCAACCACACCGTCAGGGGTAATGGTCCCGGTACCGGCGACGTGTTTTCCTCCCGTAAGGTCCCCGGGAGTGACGGTGTCGATGATCCCGAGGGAGAACATCAGTCCCGCGCTGGGCCCGCCTACTTTTTCGAGCGAGATCTCCACGTCGAAGGGGAAAGTAAACAGGTACTTGAGCATCACACCCAGAATGAAACGGCCCGCACCGTTGTCCTTCGGGCTGATCTCGCGCGTGACCTGCCGGCCATCACGTTCCACCACCACGGTGGCGGGCGCCCCCTTACCTGCCGCCAGCTCCTCCTGGATAACAGCGAGGGAAGTGATCTCCTTGCCGTTGATGGTCTTGAGGATGTCTCCCGGCTCGATTTTTCCGGCGGCGGCAGAACCCTCGGAAAGGTTTGCAGCCTGAAGCTGCTGCCCGAAGGGAATGTCCAGCTCGTTCAAGGCTGAGGCCACAGCGTTCTCCTGCGAGGTGGTCATGGCCACCGAGCTCTGTTCCTCGGCCTCTTCCTTGGTGGTGCCGGTGGGGTAGATGAGCTCCTGCGGGTATACAGCTTTTGAGGGGTCCAGCCAGGCCGAGAAAACGCCCATGATGCTCACCGGGCTGCTGGGGCCGCCGCTCACGTACACGGTGGTCAGGTCAAGGTTTCCCGCTGCCGGATAGGTTTCCCGGCCGCTGACACTGATGACCGGGCTTCCTTGGCTCTGGCCTAGCGTGTTGTATGTAGGGCCGGGTGTTTCGACGACGTACGGGACCGGCAAAGTGCCCACAGCGATTCCGAGCCCCAATGCAGTTACTCCGGCCACCATCATGGCCGAAACTTTGCTGTCCCGGCGGGCCGGACCGCCCGGGAACTGCGCAGGTCCAGCCGCCGGCCAGGTTTCCGGTGCACCTGCCGGCGTGCCGGCTTCAGGGTTGCCTGATTCCCCGTGCGGGGTACCGGAAGGGAACTCGGCAGCGTGGTCCTCGGAGGGGTGGCCGCCACGGGTTGTAGTCACTGAACCAACACTACCGGTGCCCCGCAGGCGGAGTTCTTTGCCTACAGCGAACGGTACCGCGGTGCGGCAGACAGCCGACCACCACCGCGGTACCGTGAAGGTTGATCAACAGTCACACCGACGATCGGCGGGATCATGACCTCCAATCCACTTAATCCGTCCAACGGCGACGACACCCCCAAGGACCCGTTGACAGAAATGCTGCAAAACCTGATGGGCGGCAAGGGGATGGAAAACTTTGACCCCGCCGAACTGGCCAAGGCTGCCGGCCTTCCCAACGACCCCAACCTGCTGGCCCAGATGTTCTCCCAGGTCCAGGCCATGATGAGCGCACCGTCCGAGGGACCCGTGAACTGGCAGCTGGCCCACGAGAACGCCCGGCGGGTCGCAGCCGGCAGCGCGGACCCCTCCGTCACCTCGCAGCAGTCCCGCGAAGTGGACGAAGCCCTGCGGCTCGCCGAAATGTGGCTGGACCCCGTCACCGATCTTCCCGCAACCGGCCTGATCGGCCGGGCGTGGTCCCGTGCGGAGTGGGTGGAAGCCACCCTTGGCACCTGGAAGAGGCTGACCGAGCCGGTGGCCAACAGCATCGCCAATGCGCTCTCATCCGCCATGACGGAGCAGATGCCTGAAGAAATGAAGTCCATGATGGGCGGAGCCTCGTCAATGCTCCAGAACATGGGCGGCGCCATCTTCGGCATGCAGCTCGGGCAGGCCATCGGCGCCCTTTCCACGGGCGTGGTGAGCTCCACCGACATCGGCGTGCCCCTCGCCGACCTTGAGATGGCCCTGCTCCCCATCAACGTAGCCGCCTTTGGCGAAGGGCTTTCCCTGCCCGAGAACGACATCCGGCTCTTCCTCGCTGTCCGGGAAGCTGCCCACGCCCGGCTCTTTGTCCAGGTTCCCTGGCTGCGGGGCCACCTGCTGGGCGCCATCGAGGCTTACGCGCGGGGCATCCATATCGACACTTCCCGTATTGAGGAACTGGCCCGGGATCTCGATCCCAGCAATCCCGAGGGCATCCAGGAAGCCCTTTCGCAGGGCGTGTTTATGCCCCAGCGGACCCCGGCCCAGGATCAGGCCCTGGAGAAACTGGAAACAGCACTCGCACTGGTGGAGGGCTGGGTGGACGAACTCACTGCAGCCGCCACCGAGAAGCTGCTGCCGTCTGCCGGCGCCCTTCGGGAAACTGTCCGCCGCCGCCGTGCCACCGGCGGCCCGGCCGAGCACGCGTTCGCTTCGCTGGTCGGGTTGGAATTGCGCCCCCGCCGGCTGCGGGATGCGGCCACCCTGTGGGCCACGCTGAAGGAAGAACGCGGTATTGAAGGCCGCGACGCGATCTGGCACCACCCGGACCTGCTGCCCACAGCCGAGGACCTTGACGATCCCCGCGGTTTCAGCGGACGCCGGAAACTGGCGGAAGCCAGCGACACTGAGGTGGATGACGCCCTGCAGAAGTTGCTGAGCGGCGGGTTCGACGACGCTCCGTCCAACGGACGAGAAGAAACCGACGGCGGGCAGGACGGCAAGGCAGCTGACGGCCCCGAAGCGGGTGGGCCTGACGCTGAGTCCCCGGACGCTGACGGACAGGATGGCGGGCCCAAGAGCTAGGCGAGCCTAGTCGGCGTCGTCCGCCCAGCGCTCCTGCCCTGGCTGGACGGCGCGGGTTCCGTCACCCGAATCGCTGCCCGGCAGGCCGCGGGCCATGGCAAAGGACACACCCTCCAGGAAAGCCTTCGCCCGCGCAGTCTCCGGGTAAGCCTCCAGCAGCTGCCAGAAGGCGGCGTTGTGCCCGGCCACCAGGAGATGTGCGAGCTCATGGAGCAGCACATAGTCGATGACCCACTGGGGCATCGGGCGCAGTTTGTCCGAGAGACGGATGGTGCCGTCCGCCGGGGTGGCCGAACCCCACCTTGAGTTCTGGTTGCTGACCCAGCGTACCGACGCCGGTGTGGCCTTTCCGCCGAGGTACCTTTCGGAGAGCAGGCCCGCGTGCGCGGCGAGGGCGGCGTCCGAGGTTGGGCGCTTCCTGCCGGAAGCCGAGCGCCGCTCCCCTTGGCGGTGCAGCTTGGCCAGCATCCGCTGGACCCATTCTTTTTCCTGTGCTGCGGTGAACCGTGCCGGGATGGCCACCACAGCGGTGCCGTTTTCCCAGAAGGCCGCAACGGTCCGGGTCCGGCGGGCGGAGCGCCGGACCTCAACGGGAGCGCCGCCCTCGGTAGTGATCACAGGGACGTGCTTTCCACCAGGACCCGCAGGACGTCTTCCCCGTAGCGTTCCAGCTTGGACGGTCCAACTCCGGCCAGCGCCGCAAGTTCTTCCAAGGATCCTGGCCTTGCTTCGGCAATGGCTGTGAGCGTTGCGTCGGTGAACACCACAAAGGCGGGGACATCGGCAGCGAGCGCCACTTCGCGCCGCCAGGTCCTCAGGGCGTCAAAGGTCTGTTCCTCGTAGCTCGGCGGGCAGGCGTTGCACCGACCCACCTTGCGCTCGGCGCCGGTGGCCAGCATGCTGCCGCAGACCCTGCACATCGCCGGGGCGGCAGCCTTGCGGCGGGGAGCCGGCCCCTTCCCTCTGATGTTTGAGGCGGCGACGGAATCCGGGCGGAGGCCGTCCAGAAACCTGGAGGGCTTGCGGTTGGCGCGGCCACCCGGAGTCCTGGCGGTGGACCAGGACAGGGAGAGGTGTTCCCGTGCGCGGGTGATTCCCACGTAGAGGAGCCGGCGTTCCTCGTCCACGGATTCAGGCGAGTCGGCGAAGGAGATGGGCATGAGTCCTTCGCTGAGCCCCACCAGGAACACGGCGTCCCATTCCAAACCCTTTGCCGCGTGCAGCGAGGCAAGGGTTACGCCCTGCACGGTGGGTGCGTGTTGGGCCAGCGAACGCTCCTGCAGTTCGTTGACAAATTCTGCAAGCCCAAACTCCGGGCCCCGGGTCTTGACGAGTTCGTCGGCGAGTGCGACCAGCGCCGCGAGGGATTCCCAGCGTTCACGCAGCGCGCCGCCGTTGTGGGGCGCTGCGTCCGTGTAGCCGAGGGAAGCCACGATATCCCGGACCAGCTGGCCCAGCGGCTCCGGTGACTCCGCGGAGACTGCCCGGGTGGCTGCCCGCAGCTGGAGGATGGCGTCGCGGACTTCCTTGCGGGCGAAGAACCGCTCGCCGCCGCGCAACTGGTACCCGATGCCGGCGGCAGCAAGCGCCTGTTCGTAAGCCTCGGACTGGCCGTTGGTACGGAACAGCACAGCCACCTCGCTGGCCGGGGTGCCGGCGTCGAGCAGTGCCTTGATTTTTTGCGCCACCGTGGCGGCTTCCGCTTCGTCGTCGGAGCACTCGGTGAACTGGGGGGCGGGCCCGGCGGGCCGCTGTGCCACGAGCTGCAGCGGCGCAGCCCACGCGGCATCGGCGACCGCTCCCCCGCTGCGCCTGCCGGCGAGCAGATCGTTGGCGAGCCTGACCACCTGTGGCGTTGAGCGGTAGTCCCTGATGAGCTTGACCACGTTGGCCTGTGGATAACGGGCCTTGAATTCCAGGAGGTGCTTCGGCGAGGCCCCGGTGAACGAATAGATGGTCTGGCTGGCATCGCCGACGACGCACAGCTCGTCCCTTCCTCCCAGCCACAGTTCAAGGAGCCTTTGCTGCAGCGGGGAAACGTCCTGGTACTCGTCCACTACAAAGTGCCGGTACTGCTCGCGGACGGTGGCGGCGACCTTTTCGTCCTCCTGCAGGATGCCCACCGTGATCAGCAGGACGTCCTCAAAGTCGATGACGTTGCGGTCTGTCTTGACGTCTTCGTAGGACTGGAAAACCCGTGCCACGGCGGTGAGGTCGAAGCCGCCCGGAGCGCCCCGGCCCTGCGCGTTTTCGAGGTAATTGGCGGGGGTCAGCATGGATACTTTTGCCCACTCGATTTCCGAGGCAAGGTCGCGGATAGAGGCCCTGTCCGTGCTCAGCCGAAGCCGCCGGGCTGCCTCCGCGAGCATTTGGGCCTTGTGGTCCAGCAGGTTGGGGAGCGTCCCGCCCACGGCCTGCGGCCAGAAGAACTGCAACTGGCGCAGTGCCGCGGCGTGGAAGGTGCGGGCCTGAACATTGCCTGCGCCAAGGTCCCGCAGCCGGCTGCGCATCTCCGCCGCCGCCCGCGCAGTGAAGGTCACGGCCAGCAGCCGCTGGGGTGTGTATACGCCCGAGTGCACGCCATAAGCGATGCGGTGGGTGATGGCCCGGGTCTTGCCGGTGCCGGCTCCGGCCAGCACACAGAGCGGGCCGTTGAGCGTGCTCGCCACCTCGCGCTGCTCCGCGTCCAGCCCGCGGAGGATGCGGTCCTCCAGCGAAGCTGCACCGTCAAAATTTTCTGTAGTCACTTTTGCTGCTTTTTCGTCTCGACTACCGCGTGCTGGAGTCTGATGGATAAGTAAGGCTTCAGGCGCCTGCCAGGTCCTGAATACGTCCGCCGAACCAGTGCTCTATCAGGGAGCGGGCAATCGACAGCCGGCTGGAGATGGTGATCTCACCGGCGAGCACGGCGTCCTGGAGCTCCTCACGGCTGAACCAGCGCGCCCTGGTGACCTCCACGCCGTCGGGCGTTGCCTCGGCGTCTTCAGTGACGGCGGTAAATCCAAGCATAAGGGAGGCGGGGAACGGCCAGGACTGCGAGCCAAGGTACTGGCACGCGGTGACCCGCACTCCCACCTCCTCATGAATCTCCCGGACCACTGCCTGTTCCAGGGACTCCCCCGGTTCCACGAACCCCGCCAGGGTTGAATAGTTCCTGGCATCACGGGCGCCACCGCCGCCGAGGAGCAGGCGGCCGTCCGGACCTACTACGGTGACGATGATGGCCGGATCGGTTCGCGGATAGTGTTCAGAGTCATCAACCGGGCAGCGCCGGACCCATCCCCCGGCTTCCACGTCCGTAAGCGAACCACAGCGCGGACAGTGCGTGTGGGTGGCATGCCAGTTGGCGATGGCGCTGGCTTCAACAAAAAGTGCGGTATGCGTTGGGCTCAGCCCGGCCGCAACATCCCGGAATCCGGCCCACGTTGCATCCGAGGGGATTCCGGCAGTTCCCGGCTCCAGCGCTTCCGGCAGGACGAAAAGCAGTAGTTGGGTGCCCGGGGGTAGGTCAGAATCGGGCAGGGCCGAACCAAGGTAAACCGTCAGTTGTGGCGCGGAACCCGCGGCGGCAAGCTCATCACGGAGTGCCCGGGCGCCGGACATCAACAGCCCCCCGCCCTGGACCAGGCCCTGCCGGCCCGAGAGGACAACCGCCAGGGTGTTCGCACTGGCAAGGAGTTCCTCCACCATGCCCGGTTGTGCCCGGGCGACGGAACCGCGGTCAACCAGCGCAGGAGGCACCGGGAGAACCGTGTCCATCAGGTGGTTTGCCGGCAGCCGGGCCGCCTTGCCCAGGTGGACCGGTGTAACAGACTCCGCATGGCTCATGTGTCCACCGTACTGACTGGGACCGACAATTGATATTTGGTGGCATGTCCCAATCGTTAGGCCCGCCCGCCCACCCGGTTTTGGACTATATCTGAAGACTCGCCGTCCTTGGACCGGTGTCTTGGACGGGACGCAATCTACCGTGGAACGGTGAGAAGAAAACCGATTGAACTGGCAGCCGTTGCAACCGCGGCAGTCCCCGGACTGACCCCGACGGCCGTTAGCTCTGCCCCGGACGACCCCGCGGACTTCGACTCGGCCCTGCTGCTCGACTCGGAGGGTAAGCGGTGGCGGGTCCGCTCACCGCGGCATGCCGAGGCAAGCGCCCGGCTTGAAACGGAATTTCTCGTGCTGCGGGCTTTCGCTCCCGCCATTCGCGCCGAACTGCCCTTCCTTATGCCCACAGTTGCCGGCAGCGTGCGGCTGGGGACCTTGAGTACGTTTGTCTACTCGCATCTGGCCGGCAGCACGCGCAGTGTCGAGGAACTGACGGCCGGGCCCGATGCCCTTGCCCGTGAAATTGGCGTGGCCCTTGCCACCATCCATGACCTGCCCCGTTCGCTGGTCAGCAATGCCGACCTGCCCAGCTACACCCCCAATGAGTTCCGGCAGCGCCGGCTGAATGAACTCGACCAGGCGGCCACCACCGGGAAAATTCCCCCGGCCCTGCTGCTCCGCTGGGAGCACGCCATGGAAGACGTCTCCCTGTGGCGTTTCAACCCCAGCGTGGTGCACGGCGACCTCCATGAGGACAACCTCCTGGTGGAAGGCCAGCGGGTCACTGCAGTGACCGGCTGGACTGACCTGAGGATCGGCGATCCAGCCGACGATTTCGCCTGGCTTGTTGCCTCCAACGAGCAGGACTTCGTGGACGCGGTCCTGGGCGCCTACACCGCCAGCCGCCGGGACACCCCGGATAACCATCTTCTGCGCCGGGCAGCACTGTCCGCCGAGTTCGCCCTTGCCCAGTACCTGGTGAAGGGGATCGCCGCGGAAGACCCCGGCATGATCTCCGAGGCAGAGGAGATGCTAAGCACCCTTGCCCGGGATATCGAAGAGCACGGCGGGCAGCCCATCAGCGTGGAGCCCCAGCCGGCGCCGGGCGCTCCGGCTACAGGCAGTGTGCCCACCGTGGGAAGTGCCCCGGCCGTGGGCAATGTGCCGGCCATGAGGGCGGCCGACGCCGAGCCTTCAGGTTTGGTGCCCTCCGTTACGGTGGTGCCGGTCCCGGCCCCGGTTCAGCCGGCGGTCCACGTCACTCCCATCTCCGCGGATTCCGCGGCTGACGCCGCCACAGACAACCCCGCCGGCAGCATCGGGACGAAAAACAGCGGGCAGTCCAAGGCGGATGACAGGAAAGACCTGGACGACACCTCCACGGCAGCTATTTCCATCGTGGACGTCACTAAGAACTAAGCGCAGCCGCCACGATTTCCTCCAGCTCTGCGGCTGTTCCGAGGTCGTGGGGACGCACCACCTCGTTGTCCGCCACGTAGAAGAAGGCCGCCCGTACTTCGTCGAGGGGTACCCCGTTCAGCCGCGCCCAAGCCAGGCGGTACACCGCAAGCTGCACGGACTTAGTCCTCAGCTGCGCAGCGGACGGCCGCCGTCCTGTCTTCCAGTCCACCAGGTCCCACCGCCCGTCGGCGTCCCGGAAGACGGCGTCGATGCGCCCACGCACCACGACGTCGCCCACACGGGTCTCGACCGGCGCCTCCACAAAAGCCGGCGACCGGTTGGCCCAAGGCGACGCCTTGAAGGTTGCCACCATGGCGTCGAGGTCGTAGGCAGCATCGATGTGGTCGTCTGAGCCGGGAGCTTCGCCGAGGTCGAGCATTCCGGCGGCACCGAAGTACTCCTCCACCCAGGCATGGAAGGCAGTTCCCTTCCGGGCTGACATCCCGGGTTCGCGGGGCACGGGCCTGCGAAGCCTGCCAAGCACCGCGGCGGGATCCTCCCGCAGTTCCACCAGGGTGGATGCGGAGATATGCCCGGGAAGGTGCACTTCCCGGCCGGCGGTCCTTTTGGCGCGCCGTTCCAGCAGCAGAGCCGCTTCCCGCGCCCATCCCCGTGCCACACCGGCCAGCTCCCTGCCGGGATCAGGCTGCCCTGCGGGCAATTCCTGGTGCGGTACCGGAAGTGCTTCCCCGTTCCGGGCCCCCAGGGCGCCAAGAACCTTGGCGGCGGCTGTCTCCATGGCCTGCCGTCTTCCGCCTGACAGGCGCAGGCGGTTACCGGAACGTGGATCCACAGGCCCCTCAAGGGGGTCGTACGGCCAGCTGGCGACTTCGGCTTCCAGGGTGAGCGGGCTCTTCTCCGGGAGGGCGGCTTCCTCCAGCGACCCCGGATGAACAGTCGCAGCAGCCCGCGGCGCGGCCCCCGTCACCTTGGTGAGTTCCTCGAGCTCGGTAAGGAACGGGGACATCTCCGCACGCCCCGCCCGGGAGCCGACCCACGCAGGGCTGGACACCCACAGGACGTGCTTGGCCCTGGTGTAGGCCACGTACGCCAGGCGGCGTTCCTCTGACTCCCCGTGGGCCTGGACGGCTGACTTAAAGTCCTTTTCCGCGTCCAGCCAGCCTTTCTGGTCAGGCTGGTCAAGGTCCCACTGCGGAAGATCGGCACGGTCGCCGCGGAGCGGCCAGGGCAACGCCGCCGAACCGCTGCTCCAGCGGGAGTCCCTGTCACTGGGGAAGGCCCCGGCATTAAGCCCGGGGACAAAGACCGCGTCCCATTCGAGGCCCTTCGATGCATGGACGGTCAGGAGTTGTACGGCTTCCCGGTTGACGTCGCTGGCCGGCGCTTCCAACCCGTTTTCCTCCACGGCTGCAGCCTCCAGCCAGGACAGGAACGCGAGGATGTCCACGCGCTGGGATGTCCGCAGGAACCCCGCAGCGGCGTCCTGGAATGCGTCGAGGTTACGGCGGGCCTGGTGGATGCTGATGCCGGGCCGCGCGGCCACTTCGATGTCGAGCAGCATGGCCCGCTCGACTTCACCCAGCAGTGTGGTGAGGTCGTC
The DNA here is from genome assembly GCF_030817075.1 of Arthrobacter sp. V1I9. Classification (NCBI taxonomy): domain Bacteria; kingdom Bacillati; phylum Actinomycetota; class Actinomycetes; order Micrococcales; family Micrococcaceae; genus Arthrobacter; species Arthrobacter sp. V1I9. The sequence continues at coordinate 1,217,609 of NZ_JAUSYU010000001.1, read as the reverse complement.
GCCGAGGTAGGTCCGGAGTTGCCGCAGCTCAGACGACAACCGGGCAAGCCTGGTGCGGGCGCCGTCGCTGAGCGACCGGCCATTGGCGGACGTCCACCCCTCCCTGGGCAGCCAATCCAGGGCTTCCACCAAGCTGGCGGCGTCGGTCAGGTCGCTTTCGAGGACGGTTTCACCGGCTTCGTCCGGCTGCTCGTCAAGGGACCGCTCAGCGGCTTGCCCCCGCCGGCGCGCCAGCTGGCTGGACCAGTCCCGCAGCGCCATCAGGTCAGCGGGACCGATACGCCAGCGGGCGCCCGCCAGCAGGCGCATCAGCGAATCCGAGCGTCCGGGGTCGGCCAGCACGCGCAGCGTGGCCACGAGGTCCACAATCTCCGGGGTGTCCAGTAGCCCGCCGAGACCGACAATTTCATACGGGATTCCCCGGGCTTCAAACTGGCGCCGGATGGTTTCCATTTGCGCGCGGCGTCGGCAAAGGACAGCAAGGGCGGGCGGTACGGGGGTCCCGTCTGATTTCAGCTCGAAGTCCGTCACACGGTACCTAAGAACGTCTTCAGCCAGCGCACACGCCTCATCAACATCGGTGCCGAAGCGCCCCAGCACCACTGTTCCCTCGACTGCATGCGGGCTGGGTTGCAACGGGGGCACGTCCGCTGCTGCAGAGCCTCCCCCGCCCGCCGGTCCCCGTTGCGCAGCCGCCTTGCCCAAAGACTCAGACATAACGTTGGCTGCCGAGAGAATGGACCGCCCGTTCCGCCAGGCCGTCGTCAGGTAGGACGTGGGGGCAGGAGCCCACTGACCGGCCTCCGCTGAACCGCTGTGTACCGGGAATTCGCGGACAAAGTGGAAAAGCTGCCCGGCCGAGGCCCCACGAAAACCGTAGATCGACTGATTGGGGTCGCCCACTGCGGTTACCGCGTGGCCGCCACCGAAGAGCCGGGAGAACAACACCAATTGGGCATATGAAGTGTCCTGGAATTCGTCGAGCAGCACCACCTTGTACCGCTGCCGTTCCATGTGTGCAGCCAAGGGGACATCCTGCGCCACCTTGGCGGCGAGGGCCACCAGGTCTCCGAAGTCAAGGGCGCCCCGTGACCGCTTCGCTGCCGCGTACCGGCCAACCATGTCGGCCACGCTCGCCCGGGTGCGGAGCATGCCGGCGAGCTCGGCCGCCGCCTGGGGCGGGTTCTTCTTTTTGCCGTCCTGGTACGGCAGGGACTCAAATTCGGACAGCCTGGCCATCAGCCAGGCCTCAACGTCCTCGGGCTCCTGAAGGTGCTCCGCACATTCGCCGGCCAGTTGGATGACCGCTTTCACCAGAGTCGACTTGGCAGAACGGAAGTGGGCGTACTCGCCGTCGTAGGCCTCCACTACTTCGCTGGCCAGCTGCCAGGCCTGGGCGCCGCCGAGGAGGACCACGTCCCGCTCCACGCCCAGCCGGAGCCCGTAATCCGAGACGATGCCGCTGGCAAAGGAGTGGTAGGTGGACACCTTGGGCTCGAGGGAATCGCTGCTGGCCGCCTGTTCCGGGAACAGCCGGTGCCCGGTTTCCTGGCCGGCCAGCCGTTGCAGGGCAGCCAGCTTGGCCCGGATCCGGGACGCCAGCTCACCTGGCGGCCTTGCGGGTGAACGTCACCCCGAGGACTTCCTCAGGCCTGACCCAGCCGTTGGCCACCAGCCAAACGACGCGGTCGGCCATGGTGGCGGTTTTGCCCGAACCTGCGCCCGCGATGACCAGCCGCGGCGTCAGCGGCGAACTGATGATGGCCGACTGTTCCGGCGTGGGGACGTTCTTCTCCCCCAGCAGCACGGAGAGCTCTTCCGGGGTGAACCGCGGTTCGGGCACAGTGGTCCTGGCAACGGCTGAATTCAGGTTCATTCCGTGACCTGCCTTCCCCGCACACACAGCGGACACACTTCGGGGAGCCGGCAGCCGTGGCCGCCGTGGCTTCCCTTGGAGGGGTCGTGCCGTGCCAAAAATTCGCTGCCACCCATCACCACAGCGGCCTCCTTCACCATGTCCATAGCCCAGTTGTCCTGCGGATCAAGGGCTTCCTGCTGCTGGATGCCGGGATTTTTTGCGCCCGTACCAAGCTGGGCGAGTACTGCGCCGCCTGGCACCGCAGGGGTGCTCCCTTCAGGGCTACCGCTGAAGGCACCTGCAAGGACCGCGGCCTGGTAGGACCCAAGCTGCGGATGCGTGGAAAGTTCCGTTTTAGCCGGCTGGCGTTTTCCCGTTTTAAGATCCACGATGACAAGCCTGCCCTCACTGTCAATTTCCAGGCGGTCCACCTGCCCACGGAGGACGGCGGCACGCGGCGCACCTTCGTCCACCACCACGTCCGGGAGCGCCACCTCGAAGTCCTGCTCGACCCCCAGCAGGCTCCGGCCCTCGCTCCTCATGACCAGCACGTACTGGGCAAGCTTGCGCACCATGGCCTCCGCACGCTGGAAATCAAGCCTTCCCTCCCAGTTGTCCTTCATTCCGAGCGCAGGCCAGCGGCGAACCAGTTCGGCCACGTATTCTGCTCCCGACGCATCCGGAAGCTCCTGCGCGATGGCGTGGACCAGCGTGCCCAGGCTCCTGGCGAAGTCCGTGGCCGCTTCGCCGCCTGCTGCCTGCACAAACCAGTCGAGCGGCGACTTCTGCACTGTCTCCACTTTCGACGGCGACACAGACACTGTTCCACCGGGGGGAACCACGGCATCGGACGAGGTCAGCTGTGGCAGCCCCCACCAGCTCCCGGGGTGCGCGCCAGCCACGGGGGGCTCGGCAGCGGCGAGCTGCGCGAGGACCCGCACCGCTTCCTCCGCCTCAGCCTCGTGGCGCCCATCCAGCTGGGCATATTGCCGGAGTTCGGCAACCAGCGCGCGCAAGGTCATGGGCCGTTCCACCGGGGTGAATGCCCGGCGGTCCTGGTCCGGGTTGAGGGGGGCGACGTAATCAAGGAAGGAGGACGGCTGATCGTCCTCGGAGGAGACGGCAGTGCAGATCAGGAGCTCGCTGGCCCGCGACACCGCCGTGGAGAAGCTCCGCAGTTCGTCGTAACGGATGTCCCGCAACCGGCTCAGCGGATCCCGCTGCAGTGCGTACCCTGCTCCATGCTCCACTGCGTCGGCGTACAGGGTGCTGCCCAGCAATTCGCCGCGGAGCCGGGTGTTGGGCCACACGCCTTCCTGGAGTCCGGCCACCAGGACAACCGGCCACTCCCGCCCTGCTGCGCTGGCGGGAGTCATGAGTTCCACGGCGTCGTCCAACTGCGCCCGGGCGGCAAGGGTGTCCATGGGAAGTTCCTGGTTCAGCAGGTACTCCAGAAACTGCTCCGGACCGGCGCCGGGCATCTGGTCAACGTACCGTTCAGCCGTGTGGAACAGCGCCATCATGGCATCAAGGTCCCGGTCGGCACGGGCACCGTGCGGCCCGCCGGACAGCGCTGTTTCCGTCCAGGCTGTGGACAGGCGGGTCGAATTCCAGAGAGCCCACAGCACGGACTCAGCGTTGGCACCCGGTTCAAAGGCAGCTTTCCGGCCCGCCTGGATCATGTTCGCTGTGCGGCGCGCAGCCCTGCCTTCCATGCCGAGGGAGGACAGGGCTGCCGGTTCCAGCAAAGCTTCAACGAGCAGGTCGTCGCTGGTGCGTCCTCCACCGCCCAGAAGCTCCTCGCGCCTCAGCGACTGCCGCAGACGGCGCAGCTCGATGGACGTGGCACCGCCGATACGGGACGTCAAGAGGGATACAGCCATTTCGGGAGTCAGCGAGGCGGGGTCCAACGCGACGGCGAACGCATCAAGCAGGGGCCGAACCGCCACTTCGTCCCGGACGGCCGATTCGGCCACAGGCACCCGAACCGGGATCCCCTGGCCGGACAGATAACGCTGCAACTCGCTTACCTGGGCTCCGTTGCGCACAATGACCGCGATTCCGGACAGGTCCCGGCCGTGGTTGATGTGCTGGTCCAGGATGCGCTGTGCCACATACCGCAGTTCATGGACTGCTGACGGCACCAGGTGGGCTTCCACCGTTCCCTGCTCCCTGTCCCCCGCCGGCTGCTCGAGCTGCCTGGCAAGCTGCCCGCCGGCCCGCTGGGAAATACGGGCCGCGACACCCAGCCACGCATCCGCCAGCACCTGCGTATGCCGGTGTGCGAAGCGGAGCGGCCGCTCCAATGCGGGAGCATCGGGCGACAGCAGCTGCGGCAGTTCGGCCACCAGGTCAGGGCGGGCCCCGCGGAACCCCTGGACCACGGTGTCCGGGGAGAACGACACATAGCAATCCTTCCTGCGGGCTATGTCAGCCAGAAGCTCGAAGACGGCCGGGTTTGCCTCCTGCACGTCATCAACGATGATCACCTGCAGGCGCTCGCGCTCGGCAGCCAGGAATTCAGGGACGTCCTGGAAGATCTGGCGTGCGGCGGTGATGATCCCGGCCGGGTCAAATGCCTCAGGCATCCGCAGGTCCAGAACGTCACGGTACTCCGAGTACAAACCCGCGGCGGCAATCCAGTCGGGCCGGTTGCACTGCCGGCCCAGGTAAGCGAGGTCCGTGGCGGTCAGGCCGGACTCGATAACGCGGTCGAACAGCTGCCGTACTTCCTGGCGGAAGCCGCGTGTCTCCAGGGCTCCCGCGAGGTCGTCAGGCCATGGCAACTCCAGCCCTGGCAGGCGGTGGCCTTCGAGGAGTTCCTTGATGATGAGGTCCTGCTCCGGACCTGAAAGGAGGCGCGGCGGCCTCGAGAGCGGCAGTACTCCCTCGGCCTTTGCCCGGCGGAGGACATCAAAGGCGTAGGATGCCCAGGTCCGGGCCGGCGTGGTGCTGAGGCTCCTGTCCAGCCGGGCCGTGAACCGGTCCCGAAGGGAGTCGGCGGTCAGCCTCGTGGGGGCCAGTATGAGCATCCGTTCGGGGTCCACCCCGTCCCGAAGGACCCGGTTAACCGCGGCTTCAACCAGAACAGTGGTTTTTCCCGTCCCCGGCGCCCCCGGCACCAGCACGGGCCCGGATCCCTGCGCGACGTCGACAGCGGCCTGCTGATCGATGGTCAGGGACGGGGCTTCGGCATGGATCTGCCGCGGCGGCAGCAGTTTGAGGCCGGGAAAGCCGGGCTGGCCGGGGTGCCCGGTCCCGCCGTCGTTTAATGCTGCAGCTGCTTCTGCGAATCCGGCCTCAAGGCCTTCTGCTGATTCGTGCCGGTACTCGTCGCGGGGACCTGTAAAGGGAACTGTTACTGTCACGCCGACATTCCATCATCAGCCACTGACAATGTCCGGAGCCGGCGCTGCAGCTCGCCGGCAATGGCCTCGATCTGGTCGAAGGCGTCATCGGTCGGCGCCCAGCGTGAGGTTGAAAGGTCTACCCGCCAGGACCCTTCTCCCGTGCACAGATAGGCCTCGTAGGCGCCCGTCAGCACGGTTCCCTCCCGGAGGTAGTGACGGAGGGCTTCGGCTTCGTGGCCCTCTGGTGCCTGGCCGCTGGCTTTGAGGATGCGCCACCAGGGAACGGCGCTGCCGTAGTGGCTCATGACCGAGCCCACCTGCCTGGGCCCGCCCGTTCCCAGGAGTTCGGCGACGTCGCCGTACGAGACCGCGGACCCTGCCGGCACCAGCCTCACGAGGGCCAGTACCGCCTCTACATACTCAATCCGCATTGATCCAATGTAGCCGCAGTGGCGCTCCCGGGAATTGTCGGTGGCCCCCGTTAGCGTTGACGTATGAGTACCTGGAACACCCTTCCCCGCGCAGCCTTCGACCTCGAGACCACCGGCCGCAACTCGCGTGCAGCCCGCATTGTCACGGCGTCAGTGACTGTTGTGGACCACAAGGGCGAGGTCATCACAGAGCATGAGTGGCTGGCCGATCCAGGGGTTGAAATACCCACCGAAGCCAGCGATGTGCATGGCATCACCACTGAGCAGGCCAGACGCGAAGGCAGGCCGGCCCGCGAGGTGACGCAGGAGCTCGCGGCAGTGCTGCAGGGGCTTTTCGACGACGGAACTCCCGTCATCGCGTTCAACGCCAGCTATGACTTCACCGTGCTCGCAGCCGAGTCGGCCCGCTACGGGGTCCCGCAACTTACGCGGTTTCCTGTCCTGGACCCTTACATCATGAACAAGCAGGTGGACCGCTACCGCAAAGGCAAGCGCACCCTCACGGCCTTGTGCGAAGAGTATGGTGTGGTCCTGGACAACGCCCATACGTCGGCCGCTGATGCCCTCGCCACCCTGCGGGTCCTGGATGCCATGGCCGGGAAATTCCCGAAACTGAGCATGCCGGCCAGCCAGTTGCACCAGCTTCAGGTGGATTGGGCAGTGAGCCAGGCTGCAGATTTCCAGGGCTACCTCCGCAAGACCAAGCCGGCTGCTGTTATCGAAGGCGACTGGCCGGTGCTCCCGCCCCAGGACGCAACCACCGGCGGTTTCTAGCCCAAGGGCCGGGCTGCCGATCCGAGATATATTTCACAGTCACATGAGTTCATAAGACTGCTTGTTTCCGCGCTCCGCGATTCGCCGCCGGAACCAGCAAGGTCCTGACCCTACGCTCAAAGCAGCAAAGAGCCGAATTATGTTCGCGGAGAGGCCCTCATCAAGCGCGCTTCTTCGTGGCAGCCGCATGGCAGGGCCTAGTGAGACAATTAAGTTTTGCGGTCACCCCTGCCCTGGCCTTGCTTGACCAGCACCGGGCAGGTGCCAGGCGCCACCAGCGCAGCCTAGCGGCCCGGCTGACTTAAGACTCAATGAAAGTGACAACCTGATGAAAATCAAAGCGATGAAGTGGCTGACTACCGCGCCCGTGGCACTAGCCCTCGCGGTTTCCCTTGCAGCATGCGGCGGCGGCTCGGGATCTTCCGAGCCCAGCGGAACGCCCTCGGACGCCCTCGCCGGCAGTGACCAGCAGACGCTGGACAAATACACCACCGCCGACGTCACCCCGCTGGACAAGATCGACAAGTCCAAGCTGGGCCTTATCACCGAGGGGACCCTCCGCGTCGGCACGCTGTCTGACGCTCCGCCGAACATCTTCATTGACCCGTCGGGCAAGTTCACCGGATACGACAACGAACTCCTGCGCGCCATGGGCGAAAAGCTTGGGCTCAAGGTGGAGTTCGCCTCCACGAAGTTCCAGGCGCTCCTCAGCCAGGTCAAGAACAAGCAGTTCGACGTCGGATCCTCCTCGATTTCCACCACGGACGCCCGCCGTGAAACTGTTGCATTCACCAACGGTTACGACTTCGGTTACATGGCCCTGGTGACCAAAGAAGACGCCAAGGCCCAGACGTTCGACGATCTGACCAGCGGCCTGCGCGTCGGCGTCGTCAGCGGCAGCGTGCAGGAAGACTACGTCAAGAACACACTGAACCTTGAGCCGGTTGCCTTCCCTGACTACAACACTGTCTTTGCAAGCCTGAAGAGTGGCCAGGTGGATGCCTGGGTGTCGCCGTCGCAGCAGGCAACCGGCCAGGTCAAGCCTGGTGACGGCACGAAGATCGCCGAGAAGAAGCTCAACACGCAGAACTTTACTGCCTACGCGGTTGCCAAGGACAACCCGGCACTCCTCGAAGCGCTGAACTCTGCCCTGGACGCCATAGTTGCCGATGGCACCTGGACCAAGCAGACCGCCAAGTGGTACACGGACCGCAAAACCGCTGCTGAGCAGACCCCCGAGGGCTGGAAGCCGGGCAGCAAGGCCGTCAAAGTCCCTGCGAACTAGAAACCGGCAACCCAGAGAAGATAGCGACGCCATATGGATTACCTGACACGACTCGGAGAAACCTTCCTTGACTGGAAGCAGATTGCCGAGGTTCTGCCAAGCATGTTCACGGTGGGCCTGCCCAATACGTTGCTGCTGGCGATCACATCAGGCCTGATCGGGGCATTCTTCGGCCTGGTCCTGGCTCTCATGGGGATCTCCCGGAACCCAGTGGCACGGTGGGCCGCCCGGGCGTACACGGACGTTTTCCGCGGGCTGCCCGCTGTCCTCACCATCCTGGTCATCGGCCTTGGATTCGGGCCGATATATCGGGAAATCACGGGTAGCAACAGCCCTTACCCGATGGGCATTGCGGCTCTGTCCCTCATGGCCGCCGCCTACGCGGGCGAAATCTTCCGCTCCGGCATCCAGAGCGTTGAGAAGGGCCAGTTGGAGGCGTCGAGGGCCCTGGGCTTCGGCTACGGCCCGTCGATGCGGCTCGTGGTGGTGCCCCAAGGCATCCGCCGGGTGCTTCCGGCCCTGATGAACCAGTTCATTGCCTTGATCAAGGACTCTTCGCTGGTCTTCACCTTGGGCTTGCTGGCCACGGAACGCGAGCTGTTCCAGATCGGCCAGGACGCTGCAGCACGCAGCGGCAATTTGTCACCGTACGTTGCCGCCGCCATCTTCTATTTGGCCATGACCATCCCGCTCACACATCTGGTGAACTACATCGACCACCGGCTGCGAACCGGAAAGCCGGAGAAGAAGGAACCGGATGAGCTGGCAGCACCTATCGGTAAGGGGGCACACGCATGACGGAATTCGCTTCCGGAACCCTCACCGGCAAGAACCTGCACCTCTCATTCGGCCACAACCATGTTCTCCGCGGCATTGACCTGCACGTGGAGAAGGGCACCACTGCCTCGGTGATCGGCCCTTCCGGCTCCGGTAAGTCCACTCTCCTGCGGGTGATGAACCGGCTGATCGAGCCCGACCAGGGCGACATCCTGCTGGATGGCCGCTCGGTCCTGAAGGACAACCCGGATGAACTCCGGCAGCGGATCGGCATGGTGTTCCAGCAGTTCAACCTGTTTCCGCACAAGACAGTGGCGGACAACGTGTCCCTGGCGCTGCGGAAGCTCCGGAAGCTGCCGCAGGAACAGGCCCGCGCCGAGGCCCTGGAGCAGTTGGACCTGGTGGGCCTGAAGCACAAGGCAGACGCGCGTCCGGCCAACCTCTCCGGAGGCCAGCAGCAGCGCGTGGCGATCGCCCGGGCCCTCGCCATGAAGCCGGAAGTGATGTTCTTTGACGAGGCTACGTCCGCGCTCGACCCTGAGCTCGTCAAGGGCGTCCTGGCGCTCATGACGGACCTCGCTAAGGGCGGCATGACCATGGTGGTGGTGACCCACGAGATGGGCTTCTCCCGCAATGTCTCAGACACGGTGACGTTTATGGACGCGGGTGTGGTGGTGGAGTCGGGACCGCCGCAGCAGATCTTCAGCGAGCCCCGCACGGACCGCTTGAAGAACTTCCTCTCGGACGTCCTGTAGCTCCTGCCGCAGGACAAAAAGAATCCCCGGTTGCATCGTGCAACCGGGGATTCTTTGTATCCAGCGGTGATACGCCCGACGGCGGACTGGCCTGGGTTTCTAGCCTTGCGCGGCTGCCGCCGCCTTTGCTGCGGCCGGAAGTGCGTCGAAGATCCGGTTCATGGCAGCGTCGTCGTGCGCGGCGGACAGGAACCAGGCTTCGAAGACCGACGGCGGCAGGTAGACGCCGGACTCAAGCATCGAGTGGAAGAACGGCGCATAGCGGAAACTTTCCTGCGCCTGGGCGTCGGCGTAGTTGTGCACGCCGCGGGCCGAAGTCCCGAAGGCCACAGAGAACAGGTTGCCGGCGAACTGGATGGAGTGGTCCACACCGGCGGCATCCAGGGCACTGGACAGTGCCGAGGAGAGTTCCAGCGACCGGACGTCGATGTAGGAGTAGACGTCGCGGGTGGCGTGGGTCAGCGTGGCCACACCGGCAGCCATGGCCACCGGGTTCCCGGAGAGCGTCCCGGCCTGGTACACGGGGCCGATCGGCGCGAGGTGGTCCATGATGTCGGCGCGTCCGCCGAGGGCCGCCGTCGGCATTCCTCCACCGATGACCTTGCCGAAGGTGAGCAGGTCCGGGGTCCACGGCTCGGCGGCGTCAGGCGCGCCGCCGGTGAGGCCCCAGTAGCCGGAGTAGCCGGTGCGGAACCCTGTGAGGACCTCGTCCACAATGAGCAGCGCACCGTGTTCGCGGGTGATGCGGGACAGGCCCAGGTTGAAGCCTTCGCCGGGTGTGACCACACCCATGTTGGCCGGCGCAGCCTCGGTGATGACGGCGGCGATGTTGGGTCCGTGGGCCGCGAAGGCTTCCTTGACGGCGGTGAGGTCGTTGTAGGGCAGCACCAGGGTTTCGGCAGCCGTGGCTTCGGTGACGCCGGCGGAACCGGGCAGCGCGAGGGTGGCCACGCCGGAGCCCGCAGCGGCCAGCAGCCCGTCGAGGTGGCCGTGGTAGCAGCCGGCGAACTTGATAATGAGGTTCCGGCCGGTGAAGCCGCGGGCCAGCCGCACGGCGGTCATGGTGGCTTCGGTGCCGGTGGACACCATTCGGACCCGCTCAGCGGCAGGGACGCGTTCCTGGACTATCGCCGCCAGGTTCGCTTCGTCGGGAGTGGACGCCCCGAAGGACAGGCCGCGGTCCACGGCTGCATGGACCGCCTCCAGTACGGCGGGGTGTGCGTGGCCCAGCAGCGCCGGTCCCCAGGAGCAGACCAGGTCCACATATTCGTTGCCGTCGGCGTCCGTCAGGTATGGGCCTTTGGCGGAAACCATAAAGCGCGGAGTTCCGCCGACGGACCCGAAGGCCCGGACGGGAGAATTGACTCCGCCCGGCATCAGCTGGCGGGCGCGGTCGAAGAGTGCCTCGTTGCGAGGATTGCTGGAAGTCATGGTTCCTATTCTCTCAGCTACCCGGCAAGCAGTTCGGCCACCCTGGGCGCCACCGCCGTCCCCAGCAGCTCGATGGAGCGCATCATGGCGGAGTGCGGCAACGGGCCGTTGCTGTACTTGAGGTCGAAGCGGTCCACACCCAGGTTTTGCTTCAGCAGGACAATCTTCCGGGCCACGGTTTCAGGCGACCCGACGTAGAGGGCACCCTCGGGCGCGCACAGGGCGTCGAACTCTCCCCTGCCGGCAGGTCCCCAGCCGCGCTCGGCCCCGAGCTTGTTCCGCAGTTTCAGCCAGTGCGGGAAGAGCTCTTCCCGGGCCTGCTCGTCCGTTTCCGCCACGTGGCCGGGCGAATGCGTGGCAACCTGCTGCATCGGGTGACCGTACTTGGACATGGCTTCCCGGTACAGGTCCACCAGTGGGCGGAAGGCCCGCGGCTGCCCGCCGATGATCGCGAAGATGATCGGATAGCCGTACTGCGCGCACCTCAGCACCGATTCGGGTGTTCCGCCGACGCCGATCCAAGTGGGCAGCAGGTGTCGTTCCAGGGGCGGGTACACGCTCAGGCCGGAAAGGGCGGGCCTGGTGCGGCCTTCCCAGTGCACAGGCTTCTGCGCCCGCACCTTGTCGAACAGCTCGAGCTTCTCTTCGAACAGCACCTCATAGTCCGCGAGGTCCAGCCCGAACAAGGGGAAGGATTCAACGAATGAGCCGCGCCCCAGCATCACTTCGGCGCGGCCGTTGGAGAGGGCATCCACCGTGGAGAACCGCTGAAAAACCCTGATGGGGTCATCCGAGCTCAGCACCGTGACCGCGGAGCCGAGGCGGATCCGGGTGGTGCGGGCGGCAGCGGCGGCGAGGAAAACTTCGGGCGCGGAGACCGCGTAGTCCTTGCGGTGGTGCTCCCCCACCCCAAAGGCGTGAAGTCCGACGGCGTCCGCCAGCTCTGCCTGCTCCAGCAGCTGGCGCAGTACTTGCGCATGCGACTGCGGGCTGCCGTCGCGGTGCTCCCCGAGGTCGCCGAAGGTATTCACCCCGATCAGGATCCGGCCCGCGCCCACCGGCTCCGCGGGCCCCAGGACAGTGGCCCCCGGGACAGTGGCATCCCGGACAGTGGCATCCGGGGCGGCTGGTTCCTGTCCGGATCCGGCTGCAGCACCGGTTTGTTCTTTACTCATCAGGACTCCCTCAGCCAGCCGGCCAGCTCAGCCGCCCAGTACGTCAGCACCATGTGGGCGCCGGCGCGGCGGATGCCCAGCACGGATTCGGTGATGGCGGCCCGCCGGTCGATCCAGCCGTTCGCGGCGGCCGCCTCGATCATGGCGTACTCCCCGGAGATCTGGTACGCGGAAACAGGGACCGGACTCATGGCTGCCACGTCGGCAACGATGTCCAGGTAGCTCATGGCCGGCTTCACCATCACCACATCCGCCCCCTCGGCGAGGTCGAGTTCCACCTCATGCAGGGCTTCGGTGCGGTTCCCCGCGTCCATCTGGTACGTTCGCCGGTCGCCTTTAAGCTGGGAGTCCACAGCTTCCCGGAACGGGCCGTAGAAGGCTGACGCGTATTTGGCCGCGTAGGCAATGACGGAGGTATTGGTGTGGCCTGCCTGGTCCAGGGCGGCGCGGATGGCTCCGACCTGGCCGTCCATCATGCCGGAGGCACCCAGCATGTGGGCACCGGCGTCTGCCTGCGCTACGGCCATCCGCGCATAGATTTCCACTGTGCGGTCGTTGTCAACATAGCCCTCTGCGTCCAGCACGCCGCAGTGCCCGTGGTCGGTGAACTCGTCAAGGCAAACGTCGCTCATGATGACGAGGTCGTCGCCGACCTCCGCACGGACGTCCCTGATCGCCTTGTTCAGGACTCCTTCAGGGTCGAGGGAGGCGGTGCCCTCCGCGTCCCGGGTCTCGGGGATGCCAAACAGCATGATGCCGCCGAGGCCCAGTTCAACCGCTTCCGCCGCGGCCCGTTTGAGCGTGTCCGTGGTGTGCTGGACAACTCCGGGCATCGACGTGATGGGGTTCGGCTCGCTGAGGCCTTCCCGGATGAAGGCCGGAAGGATCAGCTCGGCCGGCGCCAGCCGGGTTTCAGCGGTCAGCCGGCGCATGGCCGGGCTGGTGCGCAGGCGGCGGGGGCGTTGGCTTGGAAAAGTCATGCTGTGTCCTTCACGATGTTCGTAAATCGGGTGAGTTTAACTGGCGGTTGGCCCGCGTTACGGCGGCTCGCCGGCCGCTCCTCCTGAGCCGAGTGCCGTTTCGACGGCGGCCACCAGTCCGAGCGGCGTGGGTTCAACAGCGGTTGCTGCAACGGTGAGGCCCAGTGCGGCGGCCTGTTCCGCCGTCGACCGTCCAATCACCACCAGGCGGCAGCCGTGGAGTGGCGAAAGGGACGAAATCCGCCTGACGGCGCTGGGCGAGGCAGCCACCACTGCATGGATTCGTCCGGCCGCGATGTCCGCGGCGGCTGCTTCCGGCGCCAGGAGGGAGTACGACGGCGCCCGCAGCCCCGGTCGGTCGTCCTCCAGGGGAATGGCGAGCCTGCGCTCCGCGGCCGCCGGATAGTCGACAGTGCGGTAGGCGGTCACTGCCGAAACGGTGCTGCCTGCCGCCGCCAGTCCGGCAGCGAGGCGCGCGGGTGCAATGTCCGCCTGGGGAAGCAACACCTTGCCGGCGCCGGCGGGCCACACCTTGAGCAGCCCTGCGGCCGACTGTTCGTCCCGGGGCATCAGCGCCACTGGCAGGCCGGCGTCTTCGAGGAGCCTCCGGCAGGCCGGTCCTATCGCGGCGATCCGGGTGCCTGCGGGAATCCATTGCAGCAGCGTCAGGCCGCGTTCACGTGCCTTGGCGTTGAGCACGTGGACAGTGGTGGCGCTGCTGATCACCAGCCAGTCAAACGCGCCGGCACCGAGCGCATCGCAGGCCACATCCAGAGAGTGCTGGTCCGCGGCGCGTTCGAAGTCGATCAGGGGCAGCAGGAGCGCCACCGCGCCGGCCTCCTCGAGGGCCGCCACGAGGGGCAGCGAGCGTTCCGGGCTGCGGGTGATCAATACCCGGGTCCCAGTGAGCGGCTTCCCGCTCCCGGAGCGGGCGACGGCGTCGGCTGTGCTGTCCGCCATGGTCAGCCCTCCCCGCACGGGGAACGCCGGACGCGGCGGGAAGGCAGTCCCATGGCCGGCTCAGGAAGCCTGCAGGTCTGCGATATCGGCGGCACCTGCGGCGAGGAGGACCTCGGCGAGTTCGATGCCCAGCAGGGTGGCCCCTACCTCCGTCAGCCCGTCGGTTGCCCGCTTGTCCCGGACCGATGCGGTGCCGTCCACGGCACAGACCACGGCCTCCAGGTGGAGCATGCTGCCCTTGCGGAAGGCGTACGCGCCCACCGGTGCTGCGCAGCCGGCTTCGAGCCGGGCCAGCAGGGCACGTTCAGCGGTGACCGCAAGCCGGGTATCCGGATCGTCCAGTGCGACGAGTGCCTGCGCCAGCACTTCCCGGGATCCCTCGCTGGAACCGGGCCGGGGTGGAGCGTCGGCTGTGCGGCATTCAATAGCGAGCGACCCCTGGCCGGCGGCGGGAAGCATAACGTCCGTCTCGAGGAACTCACTGACGGCATCCAGCCTGCCAATGCGCTCAAGGCCCGCTGCAGCGAGAACCACGGCATCGAGGTCGCAGGATTTCCCCGCAACCATCTGATCGGTGGCGTTGCCCGGAAGGCCGGGCACCCGGCCCAGGCGGGTGTCCACGTTGCCACGGATATCCACGATCTCAAGATCGGGCCTGGCGGCGCGGAGTTGGGCTGCACGGCGTGGCGAGCCGGTTCCTACGGTGGCACCGGAAGGAAGGTCGGCAAGCTTGAGCCCGTCACGGGCGCAGAGGACATCGCGGACGTCCACCCGCTTCGGTGTAGCCGCGAGGCTGAGCCCGACTGCGGCGCCGGTTGGCAGGTCCTTGAGCGAGTGGACCGCCACATCGCATTCGTTGCGCAGCAGCGCGTCGCGCAGGGCGGCGACGAAAACGCCCGTGCCGCCCATCTGGGACAACGAACCGGTGAGGACGTCGCCGTCGGTCCGGATGTGAACGAGCTCTACAGGGAAGCCTCCTACCGCGGCGAGCTGGTCAGCGGTTTGCTGCGTCTGGGTCAGCGCCAGCTTGCTGGCGCGGGTTCCGATGCGGACTGTCACTGCTGCAGCGCTCCCCCGGCCGCTCCGGACTGCCCTGCAACAGCTTCGCCGGGGTAGGCATCGTGGCTGGTGCCCACCGTGGTGTCCGCTCCGGCGATGGTGGGCTTTTCCCCACGGAAATTCGCGCAGCACCCCGGACGGCAGACGTCATACCAAGGCCCAAGGGCGGTTACGGCCGGGCGGTCGCTGATGTTGTTGGCAACGGTGCGTTCGGAAATCAGGTCCACCATGCCGTTGACGAACTTCCGGTGCGTGCCGGGCGTCGGGACGCGGGTGGCGGCGAGACCGAGGTTGGCGCAGGTTTCCAGGGCTTCCGTGTCCAGGTCCCACACGACTTCCATGTGGTCGCTGACGAAGCCGAGGGGCACAATAACGATGCCCTTGACGCCCTGGCCTGCGAGCTCCTCGATGGCGTCATTGATGTCCGGCTCGAGCCAGGGCACGTGCGGGGCACCGGAACGGGACTGGTAGACGAGGGACCAGGGGGCGGTGAGGCCTGATTCCTCTTCCACACGCCGAATGACTGCGGATGCGGTGGCGAGGTGCTGGGCAACGTACGCCGAGCCCTCTTCGAATTCGCGGGGTTCATCCTCGGACCGGCCTGCCGCATCCGCGTCCCGGGTGGGGATGGAGTGGGTGGCGAACAGGATCTGGACGGGCGCGTCAGGCGTGCCTGCGGCTGCGAGCTGTTCCCGGACCTTTGCCAGGCCTGCGGCAGTGCCTTCGATGAAGGGCTCCACGAAGCCGGGGTGGTCGAAGTACTGGCGCACCTTGTCCACCTCGAGCCGGCCATCCAGGCCGGTTTCCGTCAGTGCCATGCCGATGTCCTCGCGGTACTGGCGGCAGCTGGAGTAGCAGGAGTAGGCACTGGTGGTGATCATGAGCAGGCGGCGGTGCCCGGCGTCGTACGCGTCCTGGAGGGTTTCCGGGATGTAAGGGGCCCAGTTCCGGTTGCCCCACAGCACGGGAAGATCGATGCCCCTGGCCGCGAGCTCGGCCTCAAGGGCTGCCTTCAGCTCGCGGTTCTGCTGGTTGATGGGGCTGATGCCGCCGTTGGCGCGGTAGTGGTGTGAAACTTCCTCGAGCCGTTCGTCCGGGATGCCGCGGCCGCGCGTGACGTTGCGGAGGAACGGAATGACATCCTCCTGGCCCTCAGGCCCGCCGAAGGAGGCGAGGAGGACGGCGTCGTAGTTCTTCGGAGCCATCCGGCCGGCCTCGGTGACGGGGTTCACCGCGGTAACTTCGGCCGGATCCCGGCCTTCGAGGGGGCTCATGCCAGCACCTCTGCAACTTCTGCCGGGGAAATGCGGCGTCCGGTGTAGAAGGGGATTTCCTCGCGGACGTGGTTGCGTGCTTCCGTGGCGCGCAGGTGGCGCATGAGGTCCACCAGGTCCACGAGCTCCGGCGCCTCAAGGCCAAGGATCCACTCCCAGTCGCCCAGGGCGAAGGAAGAGACCGTGTTGGAGATCACCTGCGGGAAGTCGCGGCCCAGGAGGCCGTGGTCACGCAGCATCTTGCCGCGCTCGGCGTCCGGCAGGATGTACCACTCGTAGGAGCGGACGAACGGGTAAACGCATAGCCACTCGGCCGGTGCGACGCCCCGGGAGTACGCGGGGGTGTGGTTCTTGGCGAACTCGGCCTCGCGGTGCACGCCCATGGCGGACCAGACGATCTCCGTTCCGGCGAAGAGGCTGCTGCGGCGGATATCGCGGATGGCCTGCTGCAGCGCTTCCGGCTTGGGACCGTGGAGCCACACCATGACGTCAGCATCCGCCCTCATCGCGGAAACGTCGTAGCTGCCGCGGTGCGTCACGCCGGCCTGGGCGAGCCGGTCCAGCAGGGCCTCGAAATCAGCGGCAGCATTGGCATTGCGGATCAGCGCCTCAGAACGCTTGAAAACCGTCCAAAGGGTGAAAAACTGCTCGGCTGATTCTTCGGTTTTAGTGACAGATTCGGCAGAAGTGTGGCTCATGGTTACAAGTTTGCCCCTTCGTCCCCGTCAAGTCGAAACCAGCGAGTTCTACAAAGCGTAGAAGTGCTCAAAGTCACAGCAGCGTCAGCTTCCCCGCGCTCCCGGAAGCCCGGCAGCCGGACTAGGGATTCCGCAGGCGGAGAAAGACCAGTCCGGCGCCACCGGCAACCCCTACCAGCCCGGAACCAAGCCACACCAGGGCACTTTTCGGTTCCGGCTGCGCTTTGAGCGTCGCGCTGCTGCGGACAGAGTTCCCAGGTATGGCTGTGGTGTACGGCGTCCACCCTGCCCGGGTCTGCCGCACGGAGTAAATCGGCACGTATGCTGTCTGTCCACCAACTGGAGCCGTCCCGGGCACGCTGGGTACACCTGCCGTGGCATCGGCTGCGGACTGGTCCTTCCCCGTCACGGGAAGGTCCCCGTCCGCGGTTGATCCAGGCGACGCAGGCATTGCCGGCGTCCCGCGTGACCCTGCGGACGTTTCCGGGGAAGCAGGGGTGCCGGGGGCCTTGGCCCGCGGCGCCTCCGGGACGGCATCGGGGGCTGAAGGCGCAACGCCAGGCGCAGTCTCCGAGGATGCAGGAGCGGAGTCCGCAGGGGCCGAAATCGCTGGGCGGCTAACTGCCGGAGCGCTGGATACGGGGGCGTTGGATGCTGGACCGCTGGATACGGGAGCGCTGGGTGCAGGGGCGTTCCCGGTCGGAACCGGGGATGCCGTGGCAGTCGGCGCAGGCGTTGGGGTCGGCTTCTGTGTGGCCCTTACAGCCGGCCGGAGGGCTGAGGGAACCGCGGACGCGGAAGGCGCAGCAGTCGGGCTAGGGCTGGCGGCCCGGGCAGGCTGGGAATCCTTACCCTTGCCTGAAGGGGCCTTGTTTTCGTTCTTCCCGTCACGGTTAAGGCCGGGCGCGTCCTCGCGTGCTGCAGTAGCCTGGCCCCTTAGCTGGGCCACCACCGGGAGGGATTGAGTGTCCACAGCAGGGACCGCCGGGTCACCGGGGTCGGGCGCTCCCTCGGTGGCTTGGGACGCCGGGACGCCTGTAGCTAGAACCAGTACCGCTCCGATTGCCGCGGCTGCTGCGCCGCGTCGGATTCCCCCATTGGTACCGGTCCGGGACATGGAAAGCTCGGACCTGTTGTGAACCATAGTCATCGACACTAATCAGTTGGCCAGCTGATGTTAAAACCAGCAAAAGCGGGAACGGTGGCCTGAAACAGCAACGTTTTGCGCTGCTGTCCGGCTGACCAGCGACGATGCTCAGCCGGCAAGATTCCGGATTTGCGTCACCGTGTCGGACACCACTGCGGCAAGCCCGTTCCCGGCCACCCAGCCACCCACCACGGCGAGATCGCCATCCGCGTTGCATGCTTCCCGGATTGCCGTCACCTTGGCACGGTGCCCGACGGCGGCAAAAGGCAGGGAGCCGCGCCACCGGACAACGTCCCACTCCACAACGTCCTGCCGGCTGATGCCAACGTCCAGCAGGGCCGATGCATCGCGAAGTGACGCTGCCAGGAGCTCATCATCAGTAACGGGCCCACCGGGCTGGTTGCCGGTGCCGTCGACGCGGCCGTAGGAGAGCCGGATGACATGCCGTCCGGAACCCGCGGCGGCTGCCAACCAATCCCACTTGCCGGTGGCGTGGGTCAGGGCCTTTGCCTGGATGCCGGCAGTTTGCGGTGCAACGAGGATGCCGGTGCCGCGGGGACGGCGGTCCAGTTCGGGCTTGTCCAGGACCAGGGTGACGAGTTGCACGTCCGGCCCGGAGCCCGGTTGCTTCCCCGCAATGGCCGGGACTGCTTTTTCCAGCAGCCCGACGGCGGCCGGGCCGTCCACTGCCACCGCCAGCAGCCCGGCGTCGTACGCCTTATCCCCGGCGGTGACGCGCCAGCCTTCGGAAGTCCGGGAGACGGACGTTGCCCGCATGCCGGGCAGGAGCGTCACGCCCCGGCCGCGGAGGTCGCCCACCATGGCGCTGACCAGGGTGTGCATGCCGCCTTCCAGGCCTGCGACAGCGGAGCCTGCCTTGGCCGGACCGCTGCTGTTGCGCCGTTGGGAGGCCACGGCGGCGGCCAGGGAACCATGCTGCCGGAGTCCGGCGCGGAGCCCGGGGGCCACCATGTCAACGTCGAGAAGTCCCGGATCAGCGGAATGGACGCCGCCCACCACAGGCTCTACCAGCCGCTCCAAAACCCGCCGACCCATCCGTGCCCTCACGAGCGCGGACACACTGACAACGTCCGCGGCCGTGCCGATGGACGCCGGCAGGACCCTGTCGAGGGAAGCGCGGAGCGAACCCAGCAGGCCCAGGGACCGGCGGACCTCAGGATCCCAGGGGTTGGCCGGAATCCCCAGAACCCCGGTCTTGGGAAGTTCGCGCGGACCGTCCGGGAGCTGAACCCAGGCGCCGCCGGGCCGCGGCGCGACAATCCTGTCCGAAAGGCCCAGTTCCCTGGCGAGGCCCGCGACGGCGTCGGACCGGGTGGCAAACGATTCGGCACCGCTGTCCAGTGTGAGGCCGGCTACAACGTGGCTGCCCACGCAGCCGCCCCACTCCACGCCGGCTTCCAGGACTGTGACCCGGTGCCCGGCAGCGGCCAGCTCCCGCGCCGAGAGGAGACCGGAGATCCCGCCGCCCAGCACCAGCGCGGATTGGGCTCCAGCCGGGTGACTCGCCACGGTTATTCCGGCGAGATGGAGTGGATGAGCTCTACGACCCGGGTAAGGACGGCAGGGTCGGTCTCGGGGGGAACGCCGTGGCCGAGATTAAGGACGTGGCCGGGCGCGGCTGCTCCGGCTTCAATAACAGAGCGGACGTGGGCTTCGAGGATGTCCCAGGGGGCCGACAGGAGGGCAGGGTCGATGTTGCCCTGCAGCGGGACCGATCCGCCCAGCCTGCGGTTGGCCTCGTCCAGCGGCAGGCGATAGTCAACGCCCACCACGTCCACGCCCACGTCCCGCATGGCGACAAGAAGCTCGGAGGTGCCGGTACCGAAATGGATGAGCGGCGCGCCCAGGTGCCGCACATGGTCGAGGGCCCGGGTGGAGGCCGGAGCCACGAATTTTGTGTAGTCGGCCAAGCCCAGGGAGCCTGCCCACGAGTCAAACAGCTGCCCCGCAGAGGCGCCGGCCTCCAGCTGGGCCTGCAGGAACATGCCGGACGCGTCGGCAGCCCAGTTGGCGAGCGCACGCCAGGTCTCCGGGTCTGCGTGCATCATGGTGCGGGGCCCGAGGTGGTCGCGGGACGGTTTGCCCTCCACCATGTAGGCAGCCAGGGTAAAGGGAGCTCCGGCGAAGCCAATCAGCGGGGTGCTCCCGAGTTCGGCCACCGTGAGGCGGACCGCTTCGCGGATGGGTTCAAGCGCCTCCCAGGTCAGCTGCGGCAGGGCGGCCACGTCGGCGGCTGTCCGCACGGGCTTGTCCAGGACCGGACCTACCCCGGGCACGATGTCGACGCCGACGCCTGCCAGCTTCAACGGGATGACGATGTCGGAAAAGAAGATGCCGGCGTCCACGTCGTGGCGGCGGACCGGCTGGAGGGTGATCTCCGAAGCAAGCTCCGGCCGCAGGCAGGAGTCCAGCATGGCGATGCCTTCGCGGACCTTGAGGTACTCAGGAAGTGAGCGCCCGGCCTGCCGCATGAACCAGACGGGGCGGCGGGAAGGCTTCCCGCCCCGGTAGGCCGTGATCAGCGGCGAGTCTGCGGTGCGGCCATCCACCAGTGGATGGTCTGCAGCAAGGGCGCCGGCAGCGGACGTGGCAGGGCTGGAAGTCATGCCTTCGATTGTGCCCAAAAACAGCAGTAAAAGATAACGACAGGCTGTCACGCGAGGGGCAGCTGCCAGCGCCCCTGCCCGCGCCGTGGCAGGAATCACAGCCCCGGCCGCCCGCTTCCGCGCCGGACAGTTGTTCTACCGAGGAACGAAAAAGCTATGATTGACCTGCTGTGGTTCTTTTCTCATTGGTGGCTACACACGCCGACATCGATCTTGAGACCGTTGCTCAGTTGAGCAACGGTGCTTCCGGGATCGCCACATCCGCTCTCTCCGGATCGCCGGCAGTGACGGGTGCGGTGGTCCTTGCCACCTGCAACCGGTACGAAATCTACGGCGAAGCCCCCCACCCGGACGACGTCGAAGCCGCCCGCGCCGCCCTCGTCGCCCAGATCAGTGACGTGAGCGGACTGAGCGAACCGCTCGTCTCCCGCTCCTTCAGCACCCGCACCGGCCCCGAAGTAAGCCAGCACCTCTTCGCCGTCAGCGCCGGGCTGGACTCCGCAGTGGTTGGAGAGCGTGAAATTGCCGGCCAGGTACGCCGGGCACTCATTACCGCACAGCACGAAGGAACCGCCAGCTCCGGGCTCGTGCGGCTGTTCCAGGCTGCGTCCAAGACCGCCAAGGACGTCGGTGCCCAGACAGCCCTCGGATCAAGGGGGCTTTCCATCGTTTCCGTAGCCCTGGATCTGGCAACCGACCTTTCCGAGAACCCTGACTGGTCTGCCAAGAAGGTGGTGGTCTTCGGCACCGGAGCCTACGCCGGTGCCACGATGGCCCTGCTGCGTGAGCGTGGCTGCACCGATATCTCCGTCTTCTCCTCTTCCGGCCGCGCCGAAGGCTTTGTGGCCACCCGCGGCGGCACCGCCCTCGACGCCGAGTCGCTGCGCCCCGCAGTCGCCGCCGCTGACGTAATGATCGGCTGCAGCGGTTCTGACACCCGGGTGGAAGCCGACGAACTCGCCCTGGTGCGGGCAAATTCGCCGCAGCCGCTGATTGCCATCGACCTCGCCCTGACCCATGATTTCGACCCCGGCGTGGGCGAGCTGGACGGCGTTGAGCTGCTGACCCTGGAATCCGTGCGCCTGGCCGCACCGCAGGAACAGGCTGAATCACTGACGCAGGCAAGCGGCATCGTCAGCGGCGCCGCCAAAGCCTTTGAGCAGGAACGGGAGGCCCGTTCCGTGGATACCGCGATCGTTGCACTGCGGCGGCACACCATGAACGTCCTGGACGCGGAGATGGAAAAGGTCCGTGCCCGGCACGGCTGCACCGCCGCGGCCGAGGAAGTGGAGTTTGCACTCCGGCGCATGGTCAAGCAACTGCTGCACGTCCCCACGGTGCGCGCCCGCGAACTGGCCGCCAACGGCCAGCAGGACGAGTACGTCGCCGCCCTGGAGGCCCTCTACGGCATCACCGTTGAGCAGCCGGCAGCCCGAGCCGTTCCGCAGGCCGAATGCCCGGTGGACCACAGCGGCCTCGAAAGCGCCTGACCACCTGGGGCAACGCCCGCTCACCTACGGCGCCTTTCCAATCAACGCCCGCTCACTTACAGCCCGTTTTCAGGCGACGCGCGCTCACTTACAGCCCGTTTTCAGGCAACGCGCGCTCACTTTCTTCAAGCAAGTGAGCGCGCGTCCTGCAAAGGGGTGCCATAAGTGAGCGGGCGTCGTCGCGCGGGGTTCAGTAGACGGGCTTGTGGGGCTCCACCTCGCGCACCCAGGCGAGGATGCCGCCGTCGAGATGGCTGACCCGCTGATAACCGGCCTTCTGCGCCGCGGCCAGCACGTTTGCGGATCTGGTCCCGGCCTTGCAGAGGAACACGATGTCCCGGTCCTGCGGGAGCTCCTGCCACGCCTCGCCCGCAAGGATTCGTCCCTGCGGAATGAGCACGGCGCCGTCGATCCGAACGATGTCGTATTCGCCGGACTCCCGCACATCCACCAGTTCAAAGTCCTTCAGGCCGGCATTGCGCGATGCGAGCATGGTCGCCAACTGGGTGGCGGTGACGGTGTGTTCCGTGTCCGCCTGCGCCGCTGGCGTGATGCCGCAGAACGCTTCATAATCCGTCAGCTCCGTGATGGGTTCAGCTGCCGGATCCTTCGAGACACGGATTTCGCGCCAGCTGCCGCCGAGGGCGTCGAACAGGGCCACCCGCCCCAGCAGGGAACGTCCGACGCCGGTGATCAGCTTCACTGCCTCGGTGACCATCAGCGATCCCACGGCAGCGCAGAGCATGCCAAAGACGCCGCCCTCACCGCACGAAGGGACGGAGCCCGCGGGCGGCGCCTCAGGGTAGAGGTCGCGGTAGGTGGGCCCGTGCTTTTCCCAGAAGACGCTCACCTGCCCGTCGAAACGGAAGATGGAGCCCCAGACGTACGGCTTGCCCAGGATGGCGGCGGCGTCGTTGACCAGGTAGCGGGTGGCGAAGTTGTCCGCCCCGTCCAGGATCAGGTCGTAGCCGGCGAACAGCTCCAGGGCGTTGGAGGCATCCAGGCGGACGTTGTGCAGCCGGACGTCCACCAGCGGGTTTAGGGCGGCGATGGCGTCCCGCGCCGATTCGATCTTGGGCCGCCCGACGTCGGCCACGCCGTGGATGACCTGGCGCTGCAGGTTGGTGAGGTCAACGGCGTCGTCGTCGATGATTCCGAGCGTTCCCACCCCTGCAGCCGCAAGGTAGAGCAGCGCCGGTGATCCGAGCCCGCCGGCGCCGATCACCAGTACTTTTGCGTTCTTGAGCCGCCGCTGCCCCAGCGCCCCGATCTCGGGAATGATGAGGTGCCGCGAATAGCGTTCCACCTCGTCAGGAGTGAGCTCACCTGCCGGTTCAACCAGCGGATCCAGTGAAACAGTCGAAACATTTGCGGTGAATGTCGAAGCCATACTTCAATGTATGCCCCGGGATACCGCCGGGTCATATTACCCCGAAGTAGAGTGGGGGTAACTGCAAGGGAAAGAAGGACAACTGTGGTCCATGAAGCACGGGCTGACGGCCCGTCCGCAGCCGAACCGCAAACCGCTCCGCGCCCCGGCCGGGCAACGGTCCGCCCGGCTTCCCCGGGACGAGCGACGCGCGCAACTCCTTTCCGCGGCACAGGAAGTCTTCGTGGCCAACGGCTATCACGGCGCAGCCATGGACGAAATCGCCGAGACGGCGCACGTCAGCAAACCGGTCCTGTACCAGCACTTCCCCTCGAAGCGGGAACTGTACCTTGCCCTGCTCGAAAGCCATCTGGCATCCCTCACTGACCTGATGCTGGGAGCCCTGAACTCCACCACGGACAATGATGAACGTGTGCAGGCCGTAATGCGGGCTTATTTCCAGTTCATCGCCAACGATGACCAGGCCCACCGGCTCGTATTCGAATCCGACCTCATCAACGATCCCGATGTAAGCGCACGGCTGGAGACCTTTAACCGGACGTTTGCCGATGCCATTGCACGCGTTATAGCCGAGGACACCAAGCTTCCCCACCTGGAGGCAGAGCTGCTGGGCCGCGGGCTTGCCGGGATGGCGCAGGTCAGTGCCCGGTACTGGCTCGAAACCGACGGGAACCTGGACCTCAATGTGGCCAGTGACCTCATCTACCGTTTAGCTTGGCGCGGAATCTCTCGCTTCCCCAAAGAGTCCTAGACTACAAATAAGACATAACCCGAGAAACGTGAACCGGCTGGGAGGCCCCCTGTGGAAATTAAGATCGGCGTGCAGAACGTTGGCCGCGAAATTGTCCTGGAGTCAAATGATGATGCAGACTCAGTGGCCAAGGTCGTGCAGGAAGCCATCAGCAACGGCGGCGAACTGCGCCTGAAGGATGACAAAGGACGCCTGATCATTGTTCCCGGCAAGGCACTGGCGTATGTGGAAATCGGCGCCGAAGAGGTCCGTCGCGTAGGTTTCGGCCAGTTCTAGCCTCAGGCACCGCTGAAGGGCGGTTATTCCAAGGAGAGCCATGCTTTCGCTGACCATCGTGGTGCTGGTAACGGCGGCCGCAGGTTTTATCGTCTGGGCCAACGACAAGCGGCACACAAAATACGGAGTCGTCCTTCCCGCGGCCGTTAGCGTGGTTGTCGGAGCCGTCAGCTGGATCATCCTGATGGCTGCGGGCTTTGGCTACCGGCCGGGGATGACGTGGCTGCCGTGGGTCCTGCCCATGGTTCTGGGAGCGGCCGCGGCGGTTGCCGTGGTCCTCTACTTGGGCCGCACAAGGGCCAGGCATGACCTGCAACGGCTGACTGAGGCCCTGAAGCTCTAACCGAAGCGCAAGTACTGAATCGCAAGCCAAGCAACGACTGTGACCACTGCCCTTGGGCGGTGGTCACCGTCAGTTAAGAGCTGGCGGGGTGCCGCTCCGGCTCAGCAACTGCCTGCAGCGCGGCTGCAGCTTCACGCACTGCTTCGGCCGCGCCCACGTCGCGGGCTGTGACCTCTCCCCCGGCGTCGTGGGAGGTGTAGCGGAGGAACACCCGGTTGTACCGCCAGTCCAGGTCAGGGTGGTGGTTTTGTTCCTCGGCAAGGCGCCCGACGGCGGCAATCAGCTCAAGTGCGGCAGCCGCCGTCGGCAGCTTGTACACGGTCACCAGTCCACCCTCGCGGTACCGCCAGTCCGGCAGGACAGCCAAGGCGTCCTCGAGCCGCTCGGGAGAAAGAACGTCCTTGCCGGCCATAGCTGCTCCTCGCCTGATGGTAGGCGTCCGCGGCACCGGGAGCGGGCTACAGGAACTCGGCCCGGCCCTCCATGGCCGACGACGCCAGTGCATGTTCGCGACGCGGGATCCTTCCGGCCGCTTTCGCCAGCCTACCGGCGATCACCGCGTGTTTGAAGGCCTCCCCCATCAGCGCAGGATTTTGGGCGCGGGTCACAGCGGTGGCCAGCAGCACGGCGTCGCACCCCAGCTCCATGGCCAGGGCCGCGTCCGAGGCAGTACCGATGCCGGCGTCCAGAACCACCGGCACCGCGGCGCGGGACACGATCAGCTCGATGTTGTGCGGGTTCAGGATGCCCAGTCCGGTGCCGATCGGCGCCCCGAGCGGCATCACCGCGGTGGCCCCGAGGTTCTCAAGCCGCAGCGCGAGGACGGGATCGTCGTTGGTGTAAGCAAAGACCTTGAAGCCCCTGTTGACCAGTTGTTCCGTAGCGTCCAGCAGCTCGACGGCGTCCGGCAGCAAAGTCTGTTCATCGGCGATGACTTCCAGCTTCACCCAGTCGGTTTCCAGTGCCTCACGGGCCAGTTCGGCGGTCAGCACGGCGTCCCGCGCCGTAAAGCAGCCTGCCGTGTTGGGCAGCACGCGGATGCCGTGGTCCACGAGCAGCTGGAAGAGTGAGCCCGTCTCCGCGGCCGAATACCGCCGCATGGCCACCGTGGTCAGTCCCGTGCCCGAGGCCAGCAGGGCTGCTCCCAGTCCGTCCAGGCTTGGCGCGCCGCCGGTGCCCATGATGAGCCGGGAGGTCAGTGCGACGCCGTCAATCACCAACGGGTCGTCGTGGCCCGCAAGGCTTGTGGTGGTGATGGTTTCGGTCATGGTGTCAGCCTCCCTGCACTGCCGTGACGAGCTCAACGTCGTCGCCGTCCGCGAGCGCAGTGGCAAACCACTGGCTGCGGGGCACGACCTGCGAATTGTGGGCCACGGCCACGCCAAGTTTCCGGCCGTCGGTAGCCTGGCCGCTGGCAGCGAGGGGGCGCCCGGTGACCTCGCTGACGAGCACGGTGATGGAGGCACCCTCGGGCACAACGTGCAGGGTTCCGTTCAAGGTGATGTTCATGCTGTTTCCTTTATGGGCGGTGTGTTGCGAAGGCGGGCAGGAGTGCGGGCACCTGGCTTGGCGGAGAAGCGGCCCGGGTTGAAGGCAGCCCAGCGGGGGTCTTCATACCCGTCCAGGAGCTCCAGGCAGACGGCAGCAGCGGCCGGCGCCAGCAGGACTCCGTGGCGGAAGAACCCGGTGGCGATGATGAGGCCGGCAATGTGCCCGGAGTCACGGGCCTCTCCGCCGGGGACGGGAACCCGCCCCAGCAGCGGTGCGTTGTCCGGAGTTCCGGGGCGTGCCCGGGCCGTGGATTCCAGCAGCTCGAGTTCGGCGACGGCGGGAACCAGCACCTGCGCGTCGCGAAGGAGCTGGTACACGCCCCCCGCGGAGACGGCATCGGCGGCCGACGGCGTATCCTCACGCTGGGTTGCCCCGATCACCACCGTGCCGTCCCGGCGGGGCACGATGTAGACCGGAACGCCGTGCACCAGCCCGCGGACGGTGGACGTCACCAGCGGCTGCAAATGGCCGGGAACTGCGAGGCGCAGGATGTCCCCGTGGACTGGCCGGAGCGGCAGGTGCAAGTCTTTGGGTAGTGCTTCCAGGGCTGCCGCATGCAGCCCGTTCGCCACGACCGTTTCGGCGGCCAGCACCGTTCCGCCGCCTGCGAGGCGTACGCCGGCAACGGCTCCGTCGTGCCACAACAGACCGGCAGCGCGGGCCAGGACCGCGTGATCGTCGACGGCGCCCGCTGCTGAAGTGCCGGGCCCCGCGGCTCCGTTCCTGTTCCCGACCCCGTCCCCCGCACCGTCGCCGGTCAAGGCAGCCTGCAGGCAGGCCACCAGCAGCCGCGGATCCACCTGGTGGTCTGCGGGGGTGTCCAGCGCGCAGGCAATCCCGGGACTGAGAAGTGGCTCGCGCTGCCGGGCAGTCCGGATGGTCAGCGGTTCAACGGAAAGGCCGTTTGCCTGCTGGACTGCGCGCAGGTCCATCAGCGCACGGCGGTCGGCGGCGTCGGCACCCACGGCGAGGGTCGGCGTCGTGATGTATCCCGGATCTGCCCCGGATGCCGCGGCGAGTCGGGCGGCGAAAGCCGGCCAGCGGGCCGAGGCGTCCAGCATGAGTTCCAGGAGGTCCTCCTCCTGGTAGTGCAGTTCGCTGACCGGAGCGAGCATTCCGGCGGCAGCCCAGCTGGCCCCGGAGCCCGGTGCGTCGTCAATGACCACCACTGCGCGGCCGGAGCGCTTCGCCTCCCAGGCGATGCTGTGGCCGATGACTCCGCCGCCGATGACTGCCACATCGGCCTGGATAATGCCGTCCGTGCGCCCGGGCGTGCTGTCTACAGGGCAGTTGGATGGTACGCGCATGTGTCTCCTTCCCTACGCCGGCATTAACCGGATCAGGTCAAGCGGTCGGCTCTGACGCCCTCTCAGCCCGGCGCTTTGTGACAGCTGCCGCGGGCTCCCGCAGTACGAGGCAAGTGTAGAGGAACTAGTCTTTTCCCCATGAATGTGACCCATACCCCCGCCGCCGGCACCGATGTCCTCAGCAATGCCAAGGTCAGCAACGGCCTCCACGCCGCCCGCCTCTACCTCTGCACGGATTCCCGCACGGACCGCGGCGACTTTGACCAGTTCGTCGATGCAGCATTTGCCGGCGGGGTGGACATCATCCAGCTTCGGGACAAGTCCATTGAGGCAGCGGAGGAGCTGGAGCTCCTGGCAGTCCTCAAGGAGGCGGCAGAACGACACGGCCGGCTGTGGGCGGTCAACGACAGGGCGGACATCGCTATTCTGTCCGGCTCGCCGGTATTCCACATCGGCCAAAAAGACCTGCCGCTGGGCGCCGCGCGAACCTTGCTCAACGGCAACGCGGCCATCGGCCTGTCCAGCCACAGCCCGGCGCAGGTGGACGCCGCCCTCGCTGCGGCCGCAGCCCCCGCGGGGCTGGACTACTTCTGCGTCGGCCCGGTCTGGGCAACCCCCACCAAGCCCGGGCGGGCCGCCGTCGGGCTCGAGCTGGTGCGGTATGCCGCCGAAGCTGCGCGTTCAGGGCAGGATGGGCAGCCCGACGGCGGTGTTCCCTGGTTTGCGATCGGCGGCATCGACCAAAGCAACGTGGAGCAGGTGGTGGAAGCGGGCGCCCGCCGGATTGTGGTGGTCCGCGCCATTACGGAGGCCAGCGATCCGGCAGCCGCCGCAGCGTCGCTGCTCGCCGCCCTAAATGTCCCCAACTCCTGACACCCGCTGCCTGCCACCTACCACCTCCGAAGGCGCGGTACCGCGGTAGGGCAAGCAACGGCACTCCGGGCCCGGTGCCTGCACTATGGCGTGAATTCGGGCTAGGCTGATTTTCGTGTCATACCATCGGCTGGGTCCCAACGTCCACGAGCACACCAACGCGCTCGAGGAAGCTCTGGGCGCCCTGCGGACCGAGCTCGAGCTGCCGGGCTCCTACCCTGAGGACGCGGTGGCTGACGCGAAAGCGGCAGTTGAGTCCCTGCAGCTCCCTGACGAGGACCTCACCGGCGTCGACTTCATCACCATCGATCCGGCGTCGTCCACGGACCTGGACCAGGCGCTGTTTATTGAAGCCGACGGCGATGGCTACCACGTGCTGTACGCGATTGCGGATGTCCCCGCCTTTGTGAACCCCGGCGGGCCCCTGGACGCAGAAACGCGACGCCGGGGCCAGACCTTCTACGCCCCCGACGGGCGGATCCCGCTGCATCCGGAAGTGATCAGCGAACAGGCCGGCAGCCTCCTCCCCGGCCAGGACTGTTCTGCCTTCGTCTGGGACTTCCGCCTGGACAGCGCCGCCGAGGTGAACTCGGTGACCGTGAAACGGGCCAGGATGCGCAGCCGCGCGAAGCTCAGCTATAAAGGGGTGCAGGCCGAACTCGATGCCGGCTCCGCCTCGCCGGTACTGCAGCTCCTCAAAGAGGTGGGGCTCAAGCGCGTGGAGCTGGAACGGGCCCGGGGCGGCGCGAGCCTGAACATGCCGGAACAGGAGATTGTCCAGCTTCCCGACGGCGGCTACCGGATTGCCGCCGCTCCCCAGCTTCCGGTGGAGGACTGGAACGCCCAGATATCCCTCATGACAGGGATGGCGGCGGCTCAGCTCATGCTGGCTGGGAAGGTGGGCATCCTGCGCACCATGCCGGCCCCGGATGAGCGCTCCCTGAACCACTTTCGGCTGCAGACCGAGGTTCTTGGCAAGCCCTGGGATGGCGAAGTCAGTTACGGCGAATACCTGCGCAGCCTGGACCCCACCGAACCCCGCCAGCTGGCCATTATGCACTCAGCCGGCATGCTGTTCCGGGGCGCCGCCTACACCGCCTTTGACGGCTCCCTGCCGGAGGACGCTGACCAGTCGGCCATCGGTGCCGCCTACGCCCACACCACCGCGCCGCTGCGCCGCCTGGTGGACCGCTTTGTGCTGGTGATCTGCGAGGCTTTGAGCAACGGCGGTCATGTGCCGGGGTGGGCGCGGGATGCCCTTCCAACCTTGCCCGAGATTATGGCCGGATCCGACCAGCTCGCGTCACGGATGGAGCGCATGGCTTTGGATACCGTGGAGGCGGCCCTGCTGGTCAACCATATTGGGCAGGAATTCGAGGCGATCGTGATCTCCGGGTCCAAACCGCAAAAAGAGAACGGTAAAAACGGGAACGGCAACGGCAGGAACGGGAACGGGAAGAACGGCAACGGCAACGGCGGTTCGGGCATTATCCAGATCGCGGACCCCGCCGTGACCGCCCGTTGCGCCGGGGAACTGGAGTCCGGAACCAAGGTCCGGGTGCGCCTGGTCTCCTCGGATATCGCAACGAGGGAAGTCCACTTCGAGCTCGTGGAGTAGCGGCGCAACAAGCTGTGCCATGTGCCCACCGGGCCGCAAAGCCGGGAATTGGGCTGTCTGCCGCTAGACTGAAGAAGTAGAAATGGATGCCCGGTCGTTGATTTCCTTGATTTGAAACCAACAAGCCCGCCCCTACGCGATCTTGAGATACACCCGCTGGTCACCAGTGCCAGCATTTAGATAGCCCGCGATCGGCTTCCACTGGAATTGCGTGTGCGCCCGAGCGTGCTCCGGAACAGCCTTGCGGCCGGCCCGTTGAGCAGGCAGCGCCATTGCCCAAATGAATAAGGAAACTCCACCGTGAGTGAATTGCATACCCACCAGCTCCTGACCGACGAGTCCGGCACCGAAGTCCTCGAGCCCGAAGAAACCATCATCTCGGACGAGAAGCCGCACGAAATCGAGGAGAAATCCTTCGCGGACTACAACGTCCGGGCCGACATCGTGGAATCCCTGGCCGACGCCGGGATCACGCACCCCTTCCCCATCCAGGCCATGACTTTGCCGGTTGCCCTGTCCGGCCACGACATCATTGGCCAGGCCAAGACCGGCACCGGCAAGACCCTTGGCTTCGGCATCCCCGCCCTCCAGCGGGTAGTAGGCCAGGACGACCCCGGCTACGAGAAGCTGGCCGTCCCCGGCGCCCCGCAGGCCCTGGTCATCGTGCCCACCCGCGAACTCGCCGTCCAGGTGGCCAATGACCTGCAGACGGCATCCCGCAAACGGAACGCCCGCATCGCCACCATTTACGGCGGCCGTGCCTACGAGCCCCAGGTGGAGGCACTGACGAAGGGCGTGGAGGTCGTGGTGGGAACACCCGGCCGCCTCATCGACCTCTACAAGCAGAAGCACCTGAGCCTCAAGAACGTCAAAATGGTCATCCTGGACGAGGCCGACGAAATGCTCGACCTCGGCTTCCTGCCCGACGTCGAAACCCTCATCGCCGGCACACCCGCCGTCCGCCAGACCCTGCTGTTCTCTGCCACCATGCCCGGCCCGGTCATCGCCATGGCCCGCCGCTACATGACGCAGCCCACGCACATCCGCGCCGCAGATCCTGACGACGAGGGCCTCACCAAGCGCGACATCCGCCAACTCATCTACCGTGCGCACAGCATGGACAAGATTGAAGTTGTGGCCCGCATCCTCCAGGCGCGCGGCCGCGGCCGCACCATCATCTTCACCAAAACCAAGCGCACCGCCGCCAAGGTGGCGGAGGAGCTCGTGGACCGCGGCTTCGCCGCCGCCGCCATCCACGGTGACCTTGGCCAGGGCGCCCGCGAACAGGCCCTCCGCGCATTCCGCAACAACAAGGTGGACGTCCTGGTGGCCACCGACGTCGCCGCACGCGGCATCGACGTGGATGACGTCACCCACGTGATCAACTACCAGTGCGTGGAGGACGAGAAGATCTACCTGCACCGCGTGGGCCGTACCGGCCGCGCCGGCAATAAGGGCACCGCGGTCACCTTCGTGGACTGGGACGACATGCCCCGCTGGGGCCTGATCAACAAGGCCCTGGGCCTGAGCGTTCCGGAGCCTGTGGAAACCTACTCCTCCTCGCCGCACCTTTTCGAGGAGCTGGACATCCCCGTAGGCACCAAGGGCCGCCTGCCCCGTGACAAGCGCACCCTTGCCGGCGTTGACGCCGAGGTCCTCGAAGACCTCGGTGAAACCGGCAAGAAGAACAGCCGCGGCGGCCGTGACAGCGCTCCCTCCCGGGAGCGCGACGGCCGGGAGCGCACCAGCCGCGGCCGAGACAGCAGGGGCGGAAACCGCGACGGCGGCCGCACCGGCGGTGACTCCGCCGGCCGCGCCGGCGAGCGCCGTCGTCGTACTTCCGAAACAGCTGCAGCCCCCGCTGCTGCCGGCGACGCACCCGCCGCAACCTCCACCGCAACCGAGGGCGAGCAGCCTTCGCGTGCCCGCCGCTCCCGCACGCGTACCCGCCGCCGCAACGGCGAGGTAGTAGCCGGCAGCGACACAGCAGTACAGCCGGGCAGCACCGAGGCCTAATACCCTTTATGACTGACACCGTCTGGGCGCCGGACGGCAGCAGCCTGGTGGTTCACGCAGACAATGCGGAGTTCCTCCCGTCGCTGCCGGACGGCGCCTTCACACTGATATACGTGGATCCGCCGTTCAACACCGGCCGGCCCCAGCAGCGCCAGCAAACCACCATGGTGGCCAACGCCGGCGGCACCGGCGACCGTGTGGGTTTCAAGGGACGCTCCTACGACACCATCAAGGGCGCGCTGCACCGCTACGACGACGCCTTCAGCGACTACTGGTCCTTCCTGGAACCACGGCTCGTGGAGGCCTGGCGCCTGCTGGCCGAGGACGGCACGCTGTACCTGCACCTCGACTACCGCGAGGTCCACTATGCCAAGGTGATGCTGGACGCCATCTTCGGGCGGGAATGCTTCCTGAACGAGATCATCTGGGCCTACGACTACGGTGCCCGCGCGAAGAACCGCTGGCCCACGAAGCACGACAACATCCTCGTGTACGTGAAGAACCCGGCGAAGTACCACTTCAACAGCGCCGAGGTGGACAGGGAGCCCTACATGGCGCCGGGGCTTGTCACCCCCGCCAAGCGCGAACTGGGAAAGCTGCCCACCGACGTCTGGTGGCACACCATCGTCTCCCCCACCGGCAAGGAAAAAACCGGCTACCCCACCCAGAAGCCGGAAGGCCTGGTCCGTCGGGTGGTGGCAGCGTCAAGCCGGCCCGGCGACTGGTGCCTCGACTTCTTCGCCGGTTCCGGCACGCTGGGTGCTGTCTCGGCGAAGCTGGGCCGGAAGTTCGTGTGCGTGGACCAGAACCAGCCGGCTATCGACATCATGGCCAAGCGCCTGGGTGCGCACGCCGAGTTCACCTCTTTCCCGCCCAGCTAGCTCGCAGTAGACGTCGTTGCGGCTCAAGACGACATCTAATGCCAGTCAGTGGGGAAGGCGGCCTTAGGGGCGGACGACGACGGTCCCGGTCGCCATGTCCTCGATCCGGGCCAGGACCTCTGGGTCCGTCAGGTTCTCCCCGAGCAGGTTGGGCTTGCCGGTCCCGTGGTAGTCGGACGATCCGGTGATCAGCAGGTCATGCCTGGCGGCCAGCCGGCGGAGGAACCCGCGGCCTTCCTCCGTGTTGTCACGGTGGTCGATCTCCAACCCGGCCAGCCCGGCGTCGATCATCTCCTGGTAAACCCGCTCCCCCACAATGCGGCCCCGGGACGAAGCCACCGGATGGGCAAATACGGGGACGCCTCCTGCGGCGCGGACCAGTTCGACGGCGGTGGCCGGGTCCGGCGCGTAGTGCTGGATGAAGTAGCGGGACCGGGAGGTGAGGATGGATGCAAATGCCTCGGACCGGTCCTCCACCACGCCCGCGGCCACGAGCGCGTCGGCAATATGCGGCCGGCCAAGGGTGGCACCCGGCGCCACATGATGGATGACGTCGTCCCAGGTGAGCGGATAGTCCTCCGCGAGCAGGGTGACCATCCGCTCGGCGCGGGTCTGCCGGGCATCCTTGGCCTTGGTGATCTCCTCGAGCAGCCCGGCATGCCCGGGGTCATGCAGGTAGCTCAACAGGTGGACACTGATTCCCTGCTCCGTCCGGCACGAAACCTCCATGCCGGGCACCAGCGCAACGCCGTGCTCCACCGCAGCAGCCGAGGCTTCCACCCATCCCGTGGTGGAATCGTGGTCGGTCAGCGCCACCACGTCCAGCCCGGCACGGGCTGCCGACGCCATCACGTCGGCGGGCTTTTCCGTGCCGTCGGAGACATTGGAGTGGGCATGCAGGTCAATCCTCACCTCCCCAGCCTAGTAGACCGCGGCTCCCCCGTTCATGCAGGTATTCGCACAAGGCTTCATGCTGGTGAGACGATGGTGCCGTGAACGATGCCGATAACACCCAAAATTCTGCTTCCCAGCCCTTGGAAGAGCGGGTCAACAACCGCTCCCAGCGGCCCAGTTCCGACGCCTTTAAAGCCTTTATGGCCAGCAACTGGGCGCCCTCCAGCCAGGAACTCCCGGCGCGCGACGCCGTTGCCAGCCACGCCGCAACCCGGCGCAAGGCCATCTCGGACCAGTTCAAAGGCGAACGCCTGGTCATCCCGGCCGGACCGCTGAAGGTCCGTTCCAACGACTGCGACTACCGCTTCCGCCCGCACTCGGGCTTCGCGCACCTCACCGGGCTTGGCCTTGACCACGAACCGGACGCTGTCCTGGTCCTGGAGCCCGTTGAAGAAGGAAAGGGCGACGACGGCGGCAACCACCGCGCCACGCTGTACTTCCGGCCGCTCGCCGGCCGGGATACCGAGCAGTTTTACGCCGACTCACGCTCCGGTGAGTTCTGGATCGGCGCCCGCCCTACTCTTGCCGAGTTCGAGGCCCGCCTGGGCCTGGCTACCGCACACATCGACCAGCTCGAAACAGCCATCACCAAGAACGTGGGTGCCCCTGAAATCGGCGGCATCTCCATCCGCCTGGTCCGCAAGGTGGACGAAAACATCGACGCCCTCGTGGACACCGCCCGCTACAACACCGCGAAGGACCCCGACAACCTGGACCTCGCCGTCCTCGACGCCCTGGACGAAAAGCTCAGCGAAGCCCTCTCCGAACTGCGGCTGCTCAAGGACGAGTGGGAGATCGAGCAGATGAAGCTCGCAGTCGCCGCCACCGTCGAAGGGTTCGAAGAAGTTGTCAAGGCCCTGCCCCGGGCACTGACCCATGTCCGCGGCGAACGCGTCGTGGAGGGTGCCTTCTTTGCCCGCGCCCGCGAGGTGGGCAACGAGCTGGGCTACGACACCATCGCGGCATCGGGCAACAACGCCACCGTCCTGCACTGGACCCGCAACACCGGGAAGATCAACGCGGGCGAGCTCCTGTTGCTGGACGCGGGCGTGGAAGCGGACTCGCTGTACACCGCCGATATCACGCGGACCCTGCCGGCAACCGGTATCTTCTCCGACGTCCAGCGCAAGGTGTATGAGGCTGTCCTGGACGCCGCAGACGCAGGCTTTGCCGCAGCCCAGCCCGGCACGCGGTTCCGCGACATCCACACCGCCGCGACTACCGTCCTCGCCGAGCGCCTCGAGGAGTGGGGCCTCCTGCCGGTCAGCGTCGAAGAAGCGATCAGCCCGGAGGGCCAGCAGCACCGCCGCTGGATGCCGCACGGAACCAGCCACCACCTGGGGCTCGACGTCCATGACTGCGCCCAGGCCAAGCGCGAGCTGTACCTGGACGGCATCCTCACCGAAGGCATGGTGTTCACCATCGAACCCGGCCTGTACTTCAAGGAGGAGGACCTGGCCATCCCCGCTGAATACCGAGGCATCGGGGTGCGCATCGAGGATGACATTCTGATGACGGCTGAGGGTCCGGTGAACCTCAGTGCCGCCCTGCCGCGCAAGGCGGATGACGTGGAGAACTGGATGGCCGGCATCTACCGCGAAGCCGACGACGCACACTAGGCACACGCAAAAGCGGGACCCTCGGAAATTCCGGTGGTCCCGCTAACGCTGCTTCCCTGACCTTTTTTACTGCCGGAAATCGTCCGGCCGCTGATCGTCCACGGGCCGCTGGTCTGCCGGCTGCCCGCTGTCAGCCTGTCCCGCCGAGTGCCGCGCCGGAGCGTGCGGCGCCGGAGCCTGCTGGCCTTCTGCTGCCTCACTGCCTTCGGCATCAGGCTGCGGGGAAAGCCGGACCCCGTACTGGGGCCGGCCATCCGGGAGGTCCGGGTACCGCACGGCCCGCGCCGGTGACTGAATGGGCTGCTGCTGGGCGCCGGCGTCGGGCTGCTGCCCTGCGGGTGCCCCGTAGGCGGGGTTCTCCTGAACTGAAGAGCCTGAAGAATGGTTGTTTGAAGACTGGCCGTACGGGTCGTTCCAGCCGGACGGGCGGGCAGGGCCCTGGCCCGGCTGCTGGTAGGGCTGGTTCTGGTAGTCGCGCTGGTTGTAGGGACCGTTGCCCGCCGCTGCGTCTGAGCGGGTCATCGGCAGCTGCTGCAGGAGCCGGCGCGCCTCGTGCGCAGCCTCCGGCGAGACGACGACATCGTAGCTGGTGGCCACCACCTGGCTGGTGGAGGTGAAGTCACGCTTCCCGCGCTGCATGGCATAGGTGACGATGCCGAAGAGGATAAAGAACGCCGCACCCATCAGCACGGACGTCAGGATAGAGAAATACCCCGGTGACGGCGCGAAGAAGGAGAGCAGCACACCCACAAAGAGACCGAACCACATGCCGCTCAGCGCACCGGAGAGGGCCACGCGCGGGTAGCTCAGGCGCCCAGTGACCCGCTCCACCATCTTCAGTTCGTTGCCCACGATGGACACCATGTGGACCGGAAACTGCTGGTCCGCGAGGTAGTCCACGGCCTTCTGCGCGTCCAGGTAGGAAGTGTAGGAGCCGACGGTGTCGCCGGTGGGAACCGCGCGGGCTTCGTCCACGCCGTTGGGCCCGCCAGCCTTGGGAGCACCAAAAATGTTTGCCATAGTCCCATTCTTGCCCATGACCATGTGTGCTGCCTGTAAATTCAGCTAAAAGAGAGCAGACTCGGTAGCCTGTAGGAGTGAGTACAACACCTACCCGCGTCTTCGTGGCGCGCCTGCTGGGCCTGGACGTCTTTGACCCGCTGGGCGACCGGCTGGGCAGGCTGCGCGATGTTGTTGTGCTCTCCCGCGGCGCCCAGGGTGCCCCGCACGTGGTGGGCATCGTGGTGGAAGTTCCGGGGAAAAAGCGGGTCTTTGTGCCGATGACCCGGATCACCTCGATCGACCAGACCCAGGTCATCTGCACGGGACTGGTCAACCTGCGCCGCTTCGAGCAGCGCGGCGCAGAAACCCTGGTGGTGGCCGAGATGTTCGACCGCCGCGTCACGCTCCGGGACGGCAGCGGCGATGCCACCATCGAAGACATCGCCATGGACCAGCACCGCTCCCGCGACTGGTTCGTCAGCAAGCTGTTTGTCCGGCGGGGCCATTCCCTCTCGCCGCTGAGCCGGCTGCGCCGTAACGAAACCCTCATCATCGACTGGGCAGACGCCCTGCAGGGCCCCCGGACCGAGCCGCAGGCCGCCACCCAGTTCGTGGCCAACCACGAAGACCTCAAGCCCGCGGATTTTGCCGAGGCGCTCCAGGAGATGAGTGACAAGCGCCGCTTCGAGGTGGCCAGCGAGCTGCAGGATGAGCGCCTGGCCGACGTCCTCCAGGAGCTGCCCGAGGATGACCAGGTGGAGATCCTCTCAGCCCTTGACGTCCAGCGAGCCGCCGACGTGCTCGAGGAAATGGACCCCGACGACGCCGCCGACCTCCTCGGCGAGCTCCCCTCCGCCCAGGCGGAGGAACTGCTTCAGCTGATGGAGCCTGAGGGTGCAGAGGACGTCCGGCGCCTGCTGGAATACGACGAGGACACCGCCGGCGGCCTGATGACCCCGGTACCCGTCATCCTGCCGCCCGAGGCCACGGTGGCCGAGGCGCTGGCCCACGTTCGCCGTGAAGAACTCTCCCCGGCGCTTGCCTCGTCCATTTTTATTACCAGGCCCCCGCTGGAAACCCCTACGGGGCGCTTCCTCGGCGTCGTCCACATCCAGCAGCTGCTCCGCTACCCGCCGTTCGAACCGCTGGGCAACCTGGTGGACAAGAACCTCGAGCCGCTGTCCGACCAGGCCCACATCAGTGAAGTGGCACGGACCCTGGCTACCTATAACCTGAACTCCCTTCCGGTGGTCAACGACGCCGGCCGGCTTGTGGGGGCGGTGACTGTTGATGACGTTCTGGATCATCTGTTGCCGGACGACTGGCGCGCCCACGATGGCGAAGCCCCAATAAGAAGGCTCGGTGGCCGCATTGGCTGACAGCAGCGCTCCCAAAAACCCCAACCAGCGGCTGCCCGCCAAGGCAGCAGCGAAGGGCAGCCTGGACACGCCGCTCAGCGGACGCCAGCGGATCCTGCCCAAGTTTTCCCCGGATCCTGACGCCTTCGGCCACGCCACGGAAGGCTTTGCCCGCTTCATGGGTACGCCGCAGTTCCTCGTCTACATGACGGTCTTCGTCGTCATCTGGCTGGCCTGGAACACTTGGGCGCCGCTTGCCTGGCAGTTCGATTCCCGCGACCTCGGGTTCACCCTGCTTACCCTGATGCTGTCCCTGCAGGCTTCCTACGCGGCACCGTTGCTGCTGCTGGCCCAGAACCGCCAGGACGACCGCGACCGCGTCTCGCTTCAGCAGGACCGCCAGCGCGCCGAACGCAATTTGTCAGACACGGAGTACCTGACCCGGGAACTGGCGTCGCTGCGGATCGCGCTGCGCGAAGTGGCAACCCGCGACTACGTCCGTGCGGAGCTCCGCTCGCTCCTCGAGGACATGCTGGAAGCACAAGAGGAGCTCCGGACCCACGATCCTTCCGGCCAGGGGCAACACGAATCGCCCCGGGACAAGGTGAAGGAAAAACTCAAGGAACAGCGTGACCGGCAGCGGAACCCACGTACCCAGCAGATTCCCCGGGTCAAGCCCGGGCACTCCACCCAAGACCGCTAAGGAGCCCACCCATCAATAACACCTCGCTGGCCGGGGCGGTCAATGCCGCCCTGGCCACGGTCATAGATCCCGAACTCCGCCGTCCCATCACCGAATTGGGCATGGTGGAGTCCGTTGACGCCTCCGACGACGGCAAGGTCCGGTTGGTTGTCCTGCTCACCATCTCCGGCTGCCCGCTGCGGGACACCATCACTGCGG
The DNA here is from genome assembly GCF_030817075.1 of Arthrobacter sp. V1I9. Classification (NCBI taxonomy): domain Bacteria; kingdom Bacillati; phylum Actinomycetota; class Actinomycetes; order Micrococcales; family Micrococcaceae; genus Arthrobacter; species Arthrobacter sp. V1I9. Next base: position 1,178,698 of record NZ_JAUSYU010000001.1, on the reverse strand, counting down.
ACGCAACAAAGGCGCTGCTGGCAGTACCGGGAGTGGCCGCCGTCGACGTCGAACTGAAGGTGATGACGCAGGAGCAGCGGGATGCCCTCAAGGAGCTGCTGCGCGGTGCCGGCGGCCAGCGCGGTATCCCCTTTAACGAGCCCAACTCCCTCACCAAGGTCTACGCGGTGGCCAGTGGCAAGGGCGGCGTGGGAAAGTCCTCCGTGACCGTCAACCTCGCCTGCGCCCTGGCCGCACAGGGGCTGCGCGTCGGCATTGTGGACGCCGACGTCTACGGTTTCTCCGTGCCGGCCCTGATGGGCATCAGCCAGACGCCCACCCGCGTGGACGACATGATCCTTCCCCCGGTCGCGTACGGCGTGAAGGTGATCTCCATCGGGATGTTCGTCAGCGGCAACCAGCCCGTGGCCTGGCGCGGGCCCATGCTGCACCGGGCCCTTGAACAGTTCCTGACGGATGTCTATTTCGGGGACCTGGACGCATTGTTCCTGGACCTGCCGCCCGGCACCGGCGATATTGCCATCTCCGTGGCGCAACTGCTGCCCAAGGCCGAGATCCTGGTGGTCACCACGCCGCAGGCTGCAGCGGCCGACGTGGCCGAGAGGGCCGGCGCCATCGCCACCCAGACGGGGCAGTCAGTGGCCGGCGTTATCGAGAACATGTCCTACCTGGAAATGCCCGACGGCGGCAGGATGGAACTGTTTGGAAGCGGCGGCGGGGCGGTCCTCGCCGAACGGCTATCAGCCACCGTGGGCGCCGACGTGCCGCTGCTGGGGCAGATCCCGCTGGACATCCAGCTGAGGGAGGGCGGCGACGCGGGGGTACCGATTGTCCTCGGCAAGGCAGAAACACCGGCAGCGGAAGCGCTCTCGAACATTGCCGGGAGGCTGGCCGCCAAGCCACGGGGCCTGGCAGGCATGAAGCTGGGGCTGCAGCCCCGCTGAGGATTCCCCCTCGCCAAGGGCTTGCTGAAACTCCCTGGCTAGGTGGCTTCTGTGTCGAAAGGGGCGGCTTCGCCCGCGGGAAGGGACTGAAGCACCCGCTCGGGCCGCTTTGGAGCGGCGGTGCCAGCCCCCGCTACGGCAGCAGCCCCCGCGACGGCCGCAACAGCAGCAGGCGCACCCGCACTGACGGGTTTGGTGTCATCGTCCAGGAGGGCTTCTTTGATGATGCGCCGGGGATCGTACTGGCGGGGGTCGTACTTCTTCCAGTCGACATCATCGATGTCGATCCCCACTTCTTCCTTGATCTGTTCGCGCGCGCCGGAGGCCATCCGGCGGACTTCCTTGACCAGGTTGGCCAGTTTCTGCGTGTATTCGGGCAGCCGCTGGGGGCCGATCACGAGGACGCCAATGATCAGCAGAAGAAAGAACTCCGGGCCGTTGATTCCAAACACTTTAGGAAGATTACCCTCTCCGGGCTGCCAGTGACGATTCCCGTCCGCAAGCGGCGAGAACTGTTCGGTTTACTGGGTAAAAAGGGCCACGATCTTGTTCACGCCACGCTGCAGGCGCGCCGCCACCGCCTCAGGGTCCCGCGCCCGGTGCTCCTCCAGTACTTCGGCCGTAATACCCTCCCCCGCCCGTTCGCTGAGCCGCCGCAGGATGGGCACGGCGTCATCAGCCTGTTCGGCGGGGAGGTCGGAAACGTAGGTAAAGGTGCGGCCCTGCGTCCTGTAGGTGGCGGACCAGGGCGAGGACGTTAGGATTTGCAACGGCGGGCCTGCCTGTCCCGCATCCGCATCATCTGGTGTGCCGGCGGCCGGGTTGTGCCGTTCAGTGACGGTTGCATAGTGCGTCCCGTCGGAGAGCTTCAGTTCAATGGCGGGGCGGCCCTCGAGCACCATGGCTCTTGCCGACTCAAGGTGGAATCCCATCGCCTCTAGCTCGGGGCATACCCAGCCCTCCGAGCGCAGGCCAGACAACCGTTCGGCACTTAGGGTCCGGCCGTCGGCCGGGGTTTGTGCAGAGATCTGGGAGAGGGTGGCCGCTGTTGCGGCATCTGCCGGGAGCGGTTCACCGGCCACGGCGAAAGCACCTGCAGCGAGCACACCGGCCGCTGCAACAGTGCCCCCGGCGGTCAGGGCGAGCACCCGGACTGCGGCCCGGGGTGCCGGGCGATGCGGGACCGTTTCTGAAGGCTGGGCTGCGAGGTCCTGGGTCCTGGCCAGAAGCCGTGCGGTCAGGTCGTCGCTTGCCGGCGGAATGGGCGCGTCCCGCAGCCGCTCCAAATACTGGCGTTCCCGGCGCACGGCAGAAGCACATTCGGGGCAGGACTGGATATGGCTTGCGGTGCGCTGATGCGTGCGGCCAAGCGGGAACTGGGGCCTCATGCGCCGTTCAGAGGATGCCGGCAATGCGCGGCAGTGACAGTTTGGGCCTCGGCTGCTTCGGCCGCGGGTCACGGTGGGCAAGCTTCTCGCGGAGCATCGTGCGGCCACGGTGGATGCGGGAACGCACAGTGCCGAGCTTGACGCCGAGGGCAACAGCCACCTCGTCGTAGGACAAACCTTCAAGGTCGCAAAGAACCACAGCGGCCCGGAAGTCCGGCGGGAGTTCCTCGAGCGCGGCCTGAACGTCGAGGTCCAGGTTGTTCAGCTCGAAGCTCTGCTCAGGCCCGGGTTCCCGCCCGGGGATCCTCGATTCGGCGTCCTCCGCGAGGGCGTCAAACCGGATACGGGTTTTCCGCCGCGCCTGGTCAAGGAAGAGGTTAGTGGTGATGCGGTGCAGCCAGCCGTCCAGGGTTCCGGGCTTGAAATTTTCCAGCGAGCGGAAGACGCGGACGAACACCTCCTGGGTGAGGTCTTCGGCGTCGTACTTGTTGCCGGTCAGGCGGTAGGCCAGACGGTATACCTTGGCGGAGTGGTTGGTCACCACTTCTTCCCAAGTGGGGCGGACCCACTCGGCCTCGGGATTATTTGCTGCAGGGACAGGTGCCACAACTGATGATGACATCGTCCACTCCCCTCGTGGAATGCTAACGCCCGGATACTGTTGACATAGCTGATTCGGCGCCGATCACCCTTTGGATGAGCGGATAATAATCATTTCAAACTTGGCTGGGAATTTCCTGACTACAGGGAAACTTCAGCCGTGGGCGCAACAGCCTGCCTTCCCGGCTGTTGCGCCTCGACACAGTAGGCTGTAGAGGACACTCCCCCTGACGCCCAGAAAGCGAACATCCATGAGCGCCGACAAGTCCACCAGCTGGTCCTATGCCGAAGATCTGCCCGCTGAGGATGAGGTCATGCTGCGGGCGCGGGAGCGGTCTTTCGAACTGGGCGTTACCGCCATCGGGCCGGGCGTCGGCGCTGTACTGACCGTGCTGGCAGCGTCATCCAAGGCGCAGACCGCCGTCGAGATCGGGACCGGCGCCGGCGTTTCGGGCGTCTGCCTGCTTCGCGGCCTCGGTCCGCACGCTGTCCTCACCACCATTGACGTGGACGTCGAACATCTCAAAGCCGCCCGGGAAGCCTTCTCGGAGGCAGGCAGCCCGGCCAACCGGACGCGGACCATCTCCGGCCGCGCCGGCGATGTCCTGCCGCGCCTCACGGACAGGGCGTACGACCTGGTGTTCATCGACGCTGACAAGCCGGGACTTCCCGGTTACGTGGAGCAGGCCATCCGGCTCCTGAAGCCTGCCGGGCTGCTGATCATCAACGATGCCCTGGACAAGGACAAGGTAGCGAACCCTGCCGGCCGTGAGGCCACCACTGTGGTCCTGCGCCAGGTGGGGAAGAGCATCCGCGACGACGACAGGCTGGCTTCGGCCATGCTTCCCACCGGCGACGGCCTGCTGGTAGCAGTCAAAAAATAAGACAGGATCCGCCGCCCGGAGGCTTGCGGACCCTGTCCTGCACAATTATTCGGTGACGCCGACCAGGCATTCCCTGAGGTTGGCCGCCTCGGCAGCATTCAGTTCGACCACCAGGCGCCCGCCGCCTTCGAGCGGGACGCGCATGATCAGGCTGCGGCCCTCCTTGGTGACTTCCATTGGGCCGTCGCCGGTGCGTGGTTTCATAGCCGCCATGAGGAATTCCCCTCCATTTAGTCCCAGGACTGATCAGCCCGGGTGGGCTGTGTCCGCATGTAGATCAAGCTGCCACAGCGGAGTGGATAGACACCGCCGGTGCTGCACGTACTCTTAATGCTTTTTGTCCTTGCTTACTTACCATTATCGCGGAATTACCCGTCCGTAGCTAATCGTTGGACATTTGGCGGCGGGTCCAATTAGCAGTCTGACCTGCACGGAAGCCGGAATTCCTACGGCGGATAATCTCCGCCGCCGGGCAGCTGCGCCCAAGCCCACAGCCACACGATCCACACAATCTGCAACAGCACGAACATCACCACCACGGTTCCGCGGAAAGCCCTGGACCGTGAGAGGAGCGCGGCGCCCAGCGCCAGCGGGAAGAGCGGCAGCAGCATACGGAACGTACTGGTTTGCGGGTGGAGGAACATCACCAGGTAACCCATGTAGCAGGCGCACCACAGGCGGAGTTCGACGCCGAGCCGGACCACCGGCGGCAGGTACAGCATCGCACCGAAGAGCGCCACAAAAATGAAAGGCGCCAGCACTCCGAGCACCGGGCCGAAGAGGTCGACGCCGGTGTCGAACCAGGGCTTGAACGGCACCAGGTCGTGGCCCCGCCACACCGTTTCCGTCTTGGTGTAGGCCTGGATATCCCCCGTGGCTGCCCACGCGGCGGCGGGCCACGCCAGGGCCGAGAGGCCCGCGGCTGCCGTGAGGATGGTGAGGGCCGCCAGGTCCGCGACGGAATGCGGATCTGTTTCCCGGCCGCGGAAGCGCTGCACCAGCCGATGGATCAGAAGGAGCCCCAGCATGGCCGCGAACGGTACGCCTACCGGACGCGAGAGGCACAGCGCCACCACCACCGGGATGGCCCACAAATACTGGCGCCGCACTACCAACAGCAACGAGGCCGCAAGCAGCAGCAGAGACAAAGGCTCCGCATACGGCACCTGGAGCACAGCGGACACGGGGAACGTAGCGAAAAACGCTACCGCCCACAGTGCGGGCCCATGTGCAGCCTTGTGCCGGAAGAGCACATAGACCACCAGCGCGGCAGCCAGGCCGGACAGCATGGCGATAATGGTCAGCGAGGCGGCAGGGGCCAACCCCGTCAGCCTGCTGAGCCCGGCTGCCAGCGACGGGTACAAGGGATAGAAAGCCCACGTGTTTTCCTGGACGTTGCCCGCACCATCAACGGGAAGGGTGGTGGGATAGCCATCGGCGATTACCCTGCCGTACCAGCGCGCGTCCCAGATATTGATGAAGTTCCAGTAGTCGGGCTTGGCCGGGAACCAGGGGTTGGGTCCCTGGTGAAGGGCGGCGGCCATAAAAATTCCGGCGCTGATGAGCCGTGCCGTAACGTAGATGGCCGAGACCTGAAGCCACCAGGGCCAGGCCCGGACCGTTTCGCGGGAGCGGAGCGCGAGCGCCTGGACCGACGCTGAAACTCCTGTTCCCCGACGGGTGGCGGTGCTCAAGCCCGGGCCTCCCCTGGCCCGGACCCTGCGCCGGCATTCCCTTCGGCCTCAGCCACCGGCGGTTCCGTCTGCGTCCCTGTCCCGGTGGACGGCCCCGCCGCTTCGACGGCCTGCAGCCGGGCCTTCAGGGTTTCCACTTCTTGCCGGCTGGCCGCAAGCTGGTCCCTCAGCTCATCGAGCACCTGGTCCACCTGGTCCATCCGGTAGCCCCGCAGTCCCAGGGCAAACCGCACACGGTCCACGTCCTGGGGCGCAGCATTGGCCGGCAAAAGGACCGGCGGGAGGTTGGCCGGGGGCTGTTCAAGACCGGCGTCCAGCAGGGCAGGCAGCGCCCGGCCGCCAGGCTTGCCGGAACGGCCCCCGGTGCTGGCCCAGAGGACGGCGCCGATCAGCACCACGGCGAGGAAGACCAGGAAAAAAGTCACTACCCCATCGTGCCAGACCCGGCCGCGTTCGCTACTCCGGGCGCTGTTCGCCGTTCAGTGAGGGGGTGACGGCCTCGTGGAGCACGCGGTCCACGGCTTCCGCAGGATCATCCACCACCTGGATGAGGTCCAGGTCCTTTTCGGAGACCATGCCTTCAGCCACCAAGGTTCCCCTGATCCAATCGATCATCGGGCCCCAGAAGTCGACGCCCAGCAGCACGATGGGGAAGGATGTCACCTTCCGGGTCTGCACCAGGACCATGGCCTCGAAGAGTTCGTCGAGAGTGCCAAGGCCGCCCGGCAGGACGATGAAGCCCTGCGCGTACTTGACGAACATGGTCTTGCGGGCGAAGAAGTAACGGAAGTTGATACCCAGGTCCACCCACTGGTTCAGGCCCTGCTCAAACGGGAGTTCGATGCCGAGTCCCACTGACACCCCGTTGCCCTCAACAGTGCCGCGGTTGGCCGCCTCCATGGACCCCGGGCCGCCCCCGGTGATGACTGCAACGCCGGCCTCCGCGAGCTTCCGCCCCACTTCGACGCCCATCTCGTAGTACGGGCTTCCGGGTTTGGTCCGGGCTGAACCGAAAACGCTGACGGCCGGGCCGAGGTCGGCCAGCGCCCCGAAGCCCTCCACGAACTCGCTTTGGATCCTGAGCACACGCCACGGATCGGTGTGCACGAACTGCCCGGGCCCCTTGGTATCAAGCAGATGCTGGTCGGACATCTCCACCGACGCCTGCTTGCGGCGAAGCTCGAGGGGCCCTTTACGGCGCGGCTGGGTGTTTTTGGCCGGATCTGCACTGATGCTCATTCCCCAAGGCTAACCTGCCAGCGGGAGGTATCTCTTGAATCACGATCCGCAGGAACTTGGGGTGATTCGCATCATAAGCTGCCGTTCTTCGCTAGATTCTTCCTATGACTACTCATGTGCCCGGCGATACCCTCGTCTCCCTGAACGCCGTAAATAAGCATTACGGCCAGCTGCACGTTTTGAAGGACATCAATCTGCAGGTCCGCAAGGGCGAGGTTGTTGTGGTCATCGGGCCGTCAGGCTCCGGTAAGTCCACCCTGTGCCGCGCTATTAATCGTCTCGAAACCATTGAAGGCGGCACTATCAGCATCGATGGAAAAGTCCTTCCCGAGGAAGGCAAGGAACTCGCGCAGCTCCGGGCCGACGTCGGAATGGTCTTCCAGTCGTTCAATCTTTTCGCACACAAAACCATCCTCGAAAACGTCACCCTTGGCCCCATCAAGGTCAAGGGCGTTGCGAAGGGAACTGCGGACAAGGACGCCATGGCGCTGCTTGAACGGGTGGGCGTCGGCCACCAGGCTCCGAAGCTCCCCGCCCAGCTGTCCGGCGGCCAGCAGCAGCGCGTTGCGATCGCCCGGGCCCTGGCCATGAAGCCCAAGGTCATGCTGTTCGACGAGCCCACCTCGGCGCTGGACCCCGAAATGATCAATGAGGTCCTGGACGTGATGATCCAGCTGGCCAAGGAGGGCATGACCATGATCGTGGTCACCCACGAGATGGGCTTCGCCCGCAAAGCCGCAGACCGCGTGGTCTTTATGGCGGACGGCCAGATTGTCGAGGACGCCACCCCGGAGGAGTTCTTCACCAATCCCAAGAGCGACCGCGCCAAGGATTTCCTCTCCAAGCTCCTCACCCACTGATCCACCTACGAACAAACACTCTCAGTTCGCATCCAGGCCGTGACCCACGGCCATCAATGAAAGGAATGTCATGAAGGCATTTATGACCCGGCGGAAGTCATTCTTTGTGGCGGCTACCGCTGCCCTCGCCCTCTCCCTGAGCGCCTGCGGCGGTGGCGGCGCCGGCACCACCAGCGACCCCACCGTGGCCGAAAAGCCCACCTTCGCGGCCGGCACCACCATGGAAAAGCTCGCCTCGGCCGGCACCATCAAGATCGGCACCAAGTACGACCAGCCACTCTTTGGCCAGGTGGGCCTGGACGGCAAGCCCGTCGGCTTCGACGTCGAAATAGGCAAGCTGATCGCCGCCAAGCTGGGCATCGCCGCTGACAAGATCGAATGGTCCGAGACTGTTTCGGCCAACCGCGAACCGTTCATCGAACAGGGCAAGGTTGACCTGGTGATCGCCACGTATACCATCAACGACAAGCGCAAGCAGGTTGTCAGCTTCGCCGGCCCGTACTACGAAGCCGGCCAGGCCCTGATGGTGAACAAGGACAACGACGCCATCAAGACCCCCGAGGATGTCAAGGGCAAGAAGGTCTGCTCGGTCACCGGTTCGACGCCGGCGGCCACCATCGTGGACAAGTACGGCGCTGAACTTGTTCCTGCTGCCACCTACTCCGCCTGCCTTGAGCCGCTGCGCAACAAGCAGGTTGAAGCGATCACCACCGATAACGTGATCCTCGCCGGCTTCGTGGACAAGGAACCGGACGCCTTCAAGCTCGCCTCGGACGAAACCTTCACCAAGGAGCCCTATGGCATCGGCTTGAAGAAGGACGATACCGAGTTCCGCAACTGGATCAACGACCAGCTGGAAGCATTCCAGGAGGACGGGTCTTACAAGAAGGCTTGGGAAGATACCGCAGGTTCAGTCATCAAGACTGCCCCTGAACTGCCCGCGCTCGACCGTTACTAGGTAATTCAGTGGTTGCCGGGGCTGCACTGCGGCCCCGGCAACCACTGTTTCCACCCGTCCACGCCCAGAGCCAAAGGATCCAATGGACGTCATTCTTGAAAACCTCCCCCTGTACTGGAACGGTTTTCTCTCCGCACACTTTTCCTTTCCGCAGTTTCCGGCGTCATCGCGCTGGTGCTCGGGACCCTGCTCGCGGCAGCCAGGGTTTCCCCGGTAGCTGCGCTCCGCGGCTTCAGCACCGTTTATGTGGAGGTTCTCCGCAACACTCCGCTGACCATCGCCTTCTTCTTCGCAGCGATTGTCCTTCCCCGGCTGGGAGTGAAATTCGAGCAGTTCGAGATCGCTGCAATCATCGCCCTCAGTACCTACACCGCAGCGTTCATCGCCGAAGCTGTCCGCTCAGGTGTCAACAGCGTCCCGGTGGGCCAGGCCGAAGCGGCCCGCAGTATCGGCATGAATTTCGGCCAGGTCCTGAACCTCATCATCCTGCCGCAGGCCCTGCGGACGGTGGTCCCGCCGCTGATCAACATCCTGATCGCCCTGGTAAAGAATTCCTCTGTGGCCGGCGCCTTCTTCGTGCTCGAACTGTTCGGCTACGGCCGGCAGCTGGCCAACGCCAATGGTGATGCAGTGATCCCGGTCCTGCTGGGTGTTGCGTTCTTCTATCTGCTCCTCACCGTTCCGCTGGGCATCCTGGCCAGCACGGTGGAACGAAAGGTGGCGATTGCCCGATGAGCTCAGTCCTTTACGATGTTCCCGGCCCCAAAGCCAGGCGTATTTCCCTGATTGGATCGATCGTAGGTTCCCTGCTGATTTTGGGCCTGCTGGCCTGGATCATCCTGACCTTCGCCGAGCAGGGCATCTTCGAAGGCCGCCGCTGGCAAATCTTCACCCGGGCCGACGTCTGGATGCTTCTGGGCAACGGCCTCGGTGCGACGCTGAGCGCCGCGGCCCTGGCGGCAGTCATCGCCTTCCCGCTGGGACTCCTGCTTTGTTTGCTGCGTATTTCCGATGCGGCCTTTATCCGGATTCCTGTCCGGGTGGTGCTGGAATTCCTGCGCGGCATGCCCGTGGTCCTGATGATGCTGTTCGTCCTGTTGGGCTTCGGCACTTCGCCATTTATTGCCGTCGTCACGGGCCTGGTGCTCTACAACTCGGCAGTGTTCGCAGAGATCATCCGTGCCGGTATCCAGTCGCTCCCCAAGGGGCAGCGGGAAGCCGGGCTGGCCATTGGCCTGACCAGCTTCAAATCCCGCATGCTGATCGAACTGCCGCAGGCAATCCGGCGGATGATGCCTTCGCTGGTGGCACAGATGGTGGTGCTCCTGAAGGACACCTCGCTGGGCTACATCGTGGCGTACGGCGAGCTCCTGCGCGCAGTCCAGGTGATGGCGGACTTCCTCGGCACGCAGTTCCTGTTCCCCATCTTCTTTGTGGCCGCCGCGATCTACATCGCCATCAACATCTGCGTCTCGCGGATCGCAGTGTGGATCGAGCGCCGCGGGTCCAAGAAGGCGGCCGGCGGAACGGCCAAAGCCGAACCCGCCGCAATTGAGGCCGGAGCCCCCTAGGGTTTCCAGCTGCAGTGATGGCCCGGATCCCTCGGATCCGGGCCATCACTTCTTAACGACTACCCCGCCAGCCAGTCCTGCAAAGCCTGCAGGCACTTACGGACGGCATCGGCGTGGACGTGTTCGTTGTCCTTGTGCGCCAGCAAGGGATCTCCCGGCCCGAAGTTCACCGCCGGGATCCCCAGTTCACTGAAACGGGCGACGTCGGTCCAGCCGTATTTGGGTTTTGGCTCCGCTCCGACAGCGGCAACGAAGGAAGCAGCTGCAGGGTGCTGGAGCCCTGGGCGGGCACCGGCGGCGGCATCGGTGCGGACAACGTCGAAACCTTCCAGGAGGTTCCGCACCACGGCTTCGGCCTGGTCGGGCGTCTTGTCCGGCGCGAAGCGGTAATTAATTTCAACCACACACCGGTCCGGAATCACATTGCCTGCAGTGCCGCCGTTGATTTTTACCGCGTTCAGGCTTTCGCGGTATTCCAGTCCATCCACGTTGACGGTTGCCGGTTCATAGGCCGCCAGCCTGGCCAGGATTGGTGCCGCCGCATGAATGGCGTTGCTGCCCATCCACGCGCGGGCGGAGTGGGCTGCCTCCCCTACTGTTGTTGCCTCGAACCGGCTCGTGCCGTTGCATCCGCCCTCCACCGTGCCGTCGGTGGGTTCCAGCAATATGGCGAAGTCGCCGTCAAGCAGGTGGCCGTGGTTGCGCACCAGCCGGCCCAGGCCGCTCTTGACGGCCTCTACTTCCTCGTGGTCGTAGAAAACAAAGGTGACGTCCCGCTTGGGGGTGGCCCCGCCGTCGAACATTGTGGCCGCCAGGGCGAGCTGCACGGCGACGCCGCCCTTCATGTCGGTGGCGCCACGGCCGTACAGGATGCCCTCCCCGGGGACGCCGGACTCCCAGCTGGACGGGACAGTACCCTTGGACCCTTCGGTCAACGGCAGCGGCACGGTGTCCAGGTGGCCTGCGAGGATGACCCGTTCCGGGTTGCCCAGCTCGGTGCGGGCAATGACGGAGTCACCGTCCCGGACGATGTGCAGTTCCGGGAGGGTCCGCAGGGCGTCTTCGACGGCGTCCGCCAGCTCCGTCTCATTCCCGGACACACTGTTGATGTCCATGATCGCGGCTGTAAGGAGCGCAACGTCCTGGCGGAGGTCTAGCTGAAGGGCGGGAGATTCCGGGGCGGTTTCGGCAGTCACGAAGCCAGTCTAGTTCGGAGCAGGTCCCCGGCCCTCGATAGACTGGGGCCATGACTGAGACTGCTTCCTCCGCTGTGCCCGAAATCCAGAACGCCTCCACCGAAGAACGCTCCGCCTACGGCTTCGGCGTTGCCACCATTGCATCTGCCACAGGCAAAGAAACAGTAGAGGCCACCGTCCTGGATGTCTGGTTCCCCGCCCCTGCCCTCGGTATTGCCGCAGAACACCTGCGCGCAGTGGAGAACGCGGACGAGGCCCTCACCAGCATCGCCGAAGCCGGAACCGATCAGGACCGCGGCACCGAGCAGAAGGTGGTCTTTGTCCAGATCAACCTCGACGAAGCCCCGGCCGACACCGCTGACGCCTACCTGCGACTGCACCTGCTCTCGCACCGCCTGGTCCGGCCGAACAGCATCAACCTGGACGGCATCTTCGGCAAGCTGCCGAACGTTGTGTGGACCAACTTCGGGCCCGCCGCGGTGGAGGGCTTCGAACTGACGCGCGCCCGGCTGCGCCGCCGCGGTGCCGTCACCGTGTACGGCATCGACAAGTTCCCGCGGATGGTGGACTACGTTGTTCCCACCGGCGTCAGGATTGCCGACGCCGACCGCGTACGCCTGGGTGCCCACCTCGCCGAAGGCACCACCGTGATGCACGAAGGCTTCGTCAACTTCAACGCCGGAACGTTGGGCACCTCCATGGTTGAAGGCCGGATTTCCGCCGGCGTGGTGACCGGTGACGGCAGCGACGTTGGCGGCGGAGCGTCCATCATGGGCACGTTGTCCGGCGGCGGCAAAGAGAAGATCACCATCGGCGAGCGGGTCCTGCTCGGAGCGAACTCCGGCGTGGGCATCAGCATCGGCGACGATTCAGTGGTGGAAGCCGGCCTCTACGTCACGGCAGGAACCCGCGTGCGGGTACCTGGTCCCAAGGACGAGGTTGGCGAAGACACCACCAAGATCGTGAAGGCCGCGGAACTCTCCGGAGTCCCCAACCTGCTGTTCCGCCGCAACTCCACCAACGGTGCTGTGGAGGTCCTCCCCCGTGCGGGCCAGACCGTGGAACTGAACGACGCCCTGCACGCCAACTGATTTACATGGCACGAAGCCGCGGCCTGCACCGCCTCCTGGTGATGCTGCTCGCCCTCGCACTAGTGGCCTGCGGCGTCTATGCGGCGGTATTTCTTGTGCAGCGTTCCGAGACCCTCGTTTCGGAACGCTGCATCGCCGTCGTAGGTGGAGGAACGGCAGAGCTGGCACCGGACCAGGCCGAATACGCTTCCCTGATTACCGCCGTCGCCGTCCAGCGGGGACTCCCGCCGCGGGCCGCGAGCATCGCACTGGCCACTGCAATGCAGGAGTCCAAGCTCCGGAACATCGCCCACGGAGACCAGGCAGGGCCTGATTCGCGCGGGCTGTTCCAGCAGCGTCCCTCGCAGGGCTGGGGAACCGAGGCGCAGGTGATGGACCCGTACTATGCGGCCAACGCCTTTTACGACGCTCTGGTCCAAATCCCGGGTTACGAGTCGATGGATATCACGGAAGCGGCGCAGACGGTCCAGCGGTCCGCTTTCCCCACCGCCTACGCCCAGCACGAGCAGATGGGGCGCTCGTTTGCCTCCGGACTGTCAGGCCAGACGCCCGAAGCCGTCGAATGCACGCTCCGTTCGGCGGCTGCTGCCGGCGACCCCGTCGCCGTTTCAGCCGAACTGGCCCAGGCTTACGGTCCGCTGGACACGGCAGTGGAAGGCCAGACACTGGTGGTGGAAGCCAGCGGCAACCAGGCCTGGTCGGTAGCCCAGTGGGCCGTCGCAAACGCCAAGGGCTACGAAGTGACACACGTGCAGGTGGCGGGACGCAGCTGGGACCGGGGAGAGCGGAACGGCTGGCACGAATCATCAGCCGTTGACGGCCAGGTCCGGATCACGGTTTCACCTGCCACCGCCTAAGGCTGAGCTCCCTGCCTGCTGTTTTAGGCCAGGATTTCCACAACGGGCTGGACATAGCTGCGGAACAGTTCAGGCTGGCCCATCAGCTGGTGGCTCATGATGATTTTGTCCGGCTCCAGGTACCAGGCCCGCTGCTCATTCAACGGCAACTCGATAATGGTCAGCTTGAAGTCACGGGCGTCCCGCCCCACCTCCAGCAGCCTGTCATCCACCATGTCTTCCAGCAGCTGGTCCGCACCGATGGCAGCGCGCTCCGCTTCCAGCTCGGCGTACTCGCTCCTGCGCTCCCGGGCCCACGTGAGGGCAGAACCGAAGTGCGCCTGAAGTACGCGCTGCAGGGCGGGCGAATTGCCAAAAGCCTCAAATTCGGGCGGCGACAGTTCCGGCGAGGTCTGCGGATGAGCCTTAAGCAACTGCGCCCACCAGGCCTCCCATTCGGTCTTGAGCACGCCCAGGCCACCAACGTCCGCGGTGAGGTGGGAGTGGTCCGCCTGGCGGATCTTTGGAGCGGCGTGTGACAGGGCCGGATGGCCGGCGCCATCCAGCCCGGCTGCATCGCGGACATACAGGGCGATCATCATTGGCCCGGACGTGTCGGTGGTGATCTGCCACCCGGAACCGCCTGTTTGGTGCATCCGTAATCCTTCCCTGGCGTGCTGTTACCGGGCCTGTTGATCCGGTTCCACGCCCCCGGTTATCAGTCTATTCCCCCACGTTCCCGACGTTAACGGCAGTTATGGTTCCAGCCCGTCAAGGTGCCGTCCCAGAACATCCAGGCACATGCGGGCCGTCATCCAGCCCGGCTGGAGCAGGGCATGCATGCACAGCCCGTCGAGGGTCGCCAGGAGCCTTTCGGCCTCCACCACCAGCGTCTCTTCGGGCTCATTCGCGGGTATCAGGGTGGTGATCAGCCGTCCCATCAGGGCGGCGACCTCCCGGTGGCTGCGGTCCGCCTCCGCTGCCAGGAAGGGCCTGATTCTCGCGGCGTTGCGGAAAGCCATCCAGACGCAGGCCTCCACAGCCCGTTGTTCGTCCAGCGGCAGCAGTTCGCTCAACAGGGTTAAAACGGCTTCGCGGTGTTCAACGGTTCCGGACGGCTGGTTTTGAACGGCGGGCAGGGCTTGGTCCATCCTCGTCACGATACTGTCGATGGCCCTGGCGAAGGAGTAGGTGAGGAGTTCCTCGCTTCCCGCGAAGTAGTGGCGCACTGACCCGACGGCAAGTCCCGCCTCGTCTGCCACTTCCCGCAGTGACGCCCTTTCGAGCCCGTCGACGGCGATGATCCGCCAGACCGCTTCGACCACATCCTGGCGCCGGGCTTCGGCATTGACGATTTTAGGCACTCCCCTTTTTAGCACAGCTGTGCTCAATAGGACCCCTCAACCCGCGATGGCATTTGGGTTCCTTGTCATGCTGCCCGTCATCCGGGACACACCGGCGGAACGGAGCCCGGTTGGGATAGCGTTGGAGGCATGAAAATTCTGGTCACAGGGGGCACCGGCTACATCGGTTCCCACACTGTTCTGTCCCTGCAGGAAGCTGGCCATGACGTGGTGGTCATCGACAACCTCGTCAACTCCAGCGAAGAGTCGCTCCGCCGGGTTACGGAACTCACGGGCAAGACCGCCGGGTTCCACGACGTTGACCTGGTGGACGAAGCCGCCGTGGAGAAAGTTTTCGCCGGTAACACCATCGACGCCGTCATCCACTTCGCCGGGCTGAAGGCTGTGGGCGAGTCGGTGCAGGAGCCGCTCAAGTACTACTACAACAACTTGGTGGGGACCCTGAACCTCATCCGGGTCATGGACCGGCACAGCGTCCGCTCCATCGTCTTCAGCTCCTCAGCAACCGTCTACGGCGAGCACAACCCCATCCCCTACGTGGAAAAGATGGAGATCGGGGCCAACAACCCCTACGGGCGAACCAAGGAACAGATCGAGGACATCCTCTCGGACCTGGGTTCAGCCGACAACCGCTGGCATATAGCCCTGCTGCGCTACTTCAACCCGGTCGGTGCGCACCCCTCCGGCCGGATTGGCGAGGACCCCCAGGGCATCCCGAACAATCTGGTGCCCTTCATTGCCCAGGTGGCCGTGGGCCGCCGTGAAAAGCTGATGGTGTTCGGGGGCGACTACGACACCCCGGACGGCACATGCCTGCGCGACTACATCCACGTGGTGGACCTCGCCGAAGGCCATGTTGCCGCCCTGAATCATGTGGCGGACCGCGCCGGCGTCTTCCGCTGGAACCTCGGCTCCGGCAAGGGCTCCTCGGTGCTGGAGGTCCTCCGCTCTTTCGAAAAGGCAGTGGGCAAGCCCATCCCCTACGAGATCACTGGCCGCCGCGCCGGTGACCTGCCCGCCTTCTGGGCCGACGCCACCTCAGCCCTGGCCGACCTCAGCTGGTCCACCACCAAAACAGTGGATGAGATGTGCGAGGACCACTGGCGCTGGCAGAAAAACAACCCCCAAGGCTACGCCTCCTAGCATCGATTAACGACGTCGGCCGCCCACCTCTCAGAGGTGGACGGCCGACGTCGTACTAGTTAGGGCCCCCCGCCGATCGTGCGGGGTTTGTGAGCCGCTGGGGATCTAGCGGGCCGGGTAGTCCCGCTCAGGCTCACCGATGTAGAGCTGCCGCGGGCGGCCGATCTTAGTGTTCGGGTCGCTGATCATTTCGCGCCACTGGGCGATCCAGCCGGGGAGGCGGCCGATAGCGAAGAGCACCGTGAACATCTTCTCCGGGAAGCCCATGGCCTTGTAGATGAGGCCGGTGTAGAAGTCGACGTTCGGGTAGAGCTTGCGCTGGATGAAGTAGTCATCGTTCAGCGCCTTCTCTTCCAGGCGCAGGGCGATGTCCAACAGTTCGTCGTTGCCGCCGAGCTTGGTGAGGATCTCATGCGCGGTGGCCTTAACGATCTTGGCGCGCGGATCGTAGTTCTTGTAGACGCGGTGCCCGAAGCCCATGAGGCGGACCCCGTCTTCCTTGTTCTTGACCTTCTCCATGTAGTCCTCGGGCTTGGTGCCGTCAGCCTGGATCTGGCGGAGCATCTTCAGCACTGCCTCGTTGGCACCGCCGTGGGCAGGCCCGAACAGGGCGTTAATGCCTGCCGAAACAGACGCGAACAGGTTGGCGTTGGAGGAGCCCACCAGGCGCACGGTGGAGGTGGAGCAGTTCTGCTCGTGGTCCGCGTGCAGGATCAGCAGGAGGTCCAAGGCCTTCGCCACCACCGGGTCAACTTCGTACTGCTCAGCCGGAAGCCCGAAGCTGAGGCGCAGGAAGTTCTCCACGAGGTTGTGGGAGTTGTCCGGGTACAGCATCGGCTGGCCAATGGACTTCTTGTGGGCGTAGGCCGCGATCACCGGGAGCTTGGCCATGAGACGGATGGTGGAAACTTCCACCTGCTCGGCGTTGAACGGGTCCAACGAGTCCTGGTAGAACGTGGACAGCGCCGAAACGGCCGAGGACAGGACGGGCATGGGGTGCGCGTCGCGCGGAAACCCGCCGAAGAAGCCCTTGAGCTCCTCATGCAGCAGGGTGTGCCGGCGGATCTTCTGGTCGAATTCGTCCAGTTCCGTGGGCGAGGGCAGGTTGCCGTAAATCAGCAGGTAGGACACTTCAAGGAAGCTGGAGTGCTGCGCCAGCTGTTCAATGGGGTATCCGCGGTAGCGCAGGATGCCCGCATCGCCATCGATGTAGGTGATGGCCGAAGTTGTGGCTGCTGTGTTCATGAAGCCGGGGTCAAAGGTGACTGCGCCCGTCTGCTTCAGCAGTTTGGAAACGTCGTAGCCTTCGTTTCCTTCAACAACCTGGATGCGCGGCAGCTCGAGCTCGCCTCCTGCGTGGTGCAGGGTCGCAGCATTGTTGGTCTCAGTCATGGAGTCCCCTTCATGAGGCGTCTGGGCCTCTGTCGAAAGCTTGATCCAACATCAGGTGAGCCGCGCACGAAGCCTGAGAACACAGGTTCCAACACCCGGGCTGCCTTCTTGTAGAAAGCCACCATTGATAGTCAGTTAAAAGCTACCGCTCCTTGGCGGGTGCCACTAATCCGCGACAGTCCAAAAAGCCCTAAAACGAGGTGGATGTGGCGCGAGTCACAGCATTGTTACGATGCGGCACCCAGGCGGGCTGCAGCGGCGTCGATCCGCTCGTCGGTTCCGGTGAGGGCCACCCGGACATAGCCATTGCCTGCCTCACCGTAGAAAACGCCGGGACCTACCACGATGCCGCGCTCGGCCAGCCGCGCCACGGTGTCCCAGGTGCTCTCCCCCGCTGTGGACCAGAGGTACAGTCCGGCGTCGGATTCCTTGATCTCCAGACCAAAGTCAAGCAGCGCCGGGACCAGCCGTTCGCGGCGTCCGCGGTAAAGGTCCTTCTGGGCCTCTACATGCGCGTCGTCGCCCAAGGCAACCCGCATAGCCTCCTGCACCGGATAGGGCACGATCATGCCCGCGTGCTTGCGGCTGTTCACGAGGTTGGGCATCAGGTCCGGATCCCCGGCTACAAATGCGGCCCGGTATCCTGCCACGTTGGACTGCTTGCTCAACGAGTACACAGCGAGCAGGCCCCGATGCGATCCACCCGCCACCCGCGGGTCCAGGATGCTTGGCACTGCCTGGCCGCCCCGCTGGACGTCCCAGTCGCCCCAGCCAAGTTCCGCATAGCATTCGTCGGAGGCAACCACGGCGCCCAGCTCCCGCGCCTGCGCCACGAGCGGCTTCAGGGATTCAATCCCCCGGACGCTGCCCGTGGGATTTCCGGGGGAATTGACCCAGATCAGCCGGACACACGAGCGGGTGGCGTCGTCGAGCTCGTCAAGGTTGTCCGTGGCGACGGAGGTGACGCCGGCGAGGGTGGCGCCGATATCGTACGTGGGGTAGGCAACCTTGGGGCGGACGACGACGTCGCCTGGCTTCAGCCCCAGCAGCAGCGGCAGCCACGCCACCAGTTCCTTGGAGCCCACGGTGGGCATGATGTTCCGCGGGTCGAGTCCAGCCACTCCCCGGCGGCGTTCAAACCATCCGGCGATGGCTTCCCGGAGCGCGGGTGTGCCGTGGACTGTGGGGTATCCGGGCGCATTGGCGGCGGCCTTCAAGGCTTCCTGGATCAGCGCGGGCGTGGGGTCCACAGGAGTGCCGATGGACAGGTTGACCGCTCCCCCCGGGTGCTTCGACGCCTTCGCGAGATACGGCGCCATGGCCTCCCACGGGTAGTCGGGCAGGTCAAGGCCGAACGTATTCACTGCTGCGGTCACCATTCCTGCCTGTGTTAGTGGTCTTGGTTTTGCGGCGGCAGTGCGGCGATCATCGGGTGGTCCTTGCCGGTGTTGCCGATCTTTGCGGCTCCGCCCGGGGACCCGAGGTCGTCAAAGAACTCCACGTTGGCCTTGTAGTAGTCGGCCCACTCATCCGGGGTGTCATCCTCGTAGTAGATGGCCTCAACAGGGCATACGGGCTCACAGGCCCCACAGTCCACGCACTCGTCCGGATGGATGTACAGCGAACGCTCACCCTCGTAGATGCAGTCGACGGGGCACTCCTCAATACATGCCTTGTCCTTGACATCTACACACGGCTGCGCGATTACGTACGTCACGTCCCTTGCCTCTCCACGTTGGTTCCGGCATCCCGCCGGCACTTGCATCCGGCAACATGGCCGGACCCTGACATCTGAGCCTATTATCTCCCGGCCCATTCCCGCGAACCTAGCCGGACTGCCTAGTATGAACTGGTGAGTCAGCCTTCCACCCCCACGGGGTTTCTTTCCGCGGCCGCGCCCGGCACCCGGGTGGTGGTCCGCTACCGCATCGAGGGCGGATTCACAGATGCCCTGGGTGATCTGGTGGAGTGCAACGCCGGTGCCTGCACCGTACGCACCCGGCAGGCCGACGTCGTCATCCAGCTTTCGGACGTAGTGGCCGCAAAAGGGGTTCCACCGGCACCGAAGCGCCGCCGGCCCGCACTCTAGCGGGCACTCACTGCGCAGGGACTGCCTTCCTGGGCCGAATTGAGCGCGCAGGCCGGTACTCCCTATGCCGCACCACTGGTTTAAAAGAAAAAGCCGGGACGACGGCGGAAAATCCGCCTGCCGTCCCGGCAAGTTCAATGGCCCCGAGGCTGGTGTTGCTAAACCTTGGCGCGTGCGCGGTTGGCCTTGGAGCGCTCGTTGGTGTCCAGGATCACCTTGCGGATGCGGATGGCTTCCGGGGTCACCTCGACGCATTCGTCCTCGCGGGCGAATTCGAGGGACTCTTCGAGGGTGAGGTCGCGCGGGGGCGTCAGGTTCTCAAAGGTGTCGGAGGAGGCTGCACGCATGTTGGTGAGCTTCTTTTCCTTGGTGATGTTGACGTCCATGTCGTCGGCGCGGGAGTTCTCTCCGACAATCATGCCCTCGTAGACCTCGGAGGTGGGCTTCACGAAGAAGGAACCGCGCTCCTGCAGGTTGATCATGGCGAACGGCGTCACAACACCGGCGCGGTCGGCGATCATCGAACCGTTGGTGCGGTATTCGATGGGGCCGGCCCAGGGCTCGTAGCCCTCGGAGATGGAAGCTGCGATGCCGGCGCCACGGGTGTCCGTGAGGAACTTGGTGCGGAAGCCGATCAGGCCACGGGCGGGAACGATGAATTCCATCCGGCACCAGCCGGTGCCGTGGTTGGCCATGTTGGTCATGCGGCCCTTGCGGGCTGCCATGAGCTGGGTGACGGCACCGAGGTACTCTTCCGGCACGTCGATGGTCATATGTTCCATGGGCTCGTGGATCTTGCCGTCGATGGTTTTGGTAACAACCTGCGGCTTGCCCACGGTCAGCTCGAAGCCTTCGCGGCGCATCTGCTCGACGAGGATGGCCAGGGCCAGCTCGCCACGGCCCTGGACTTCCCAGGCGTCGGGACGCTCGGTGGGGAGAACCTTGATGGAGACGTTACCGATCAGTTCCTTGTCCAGGCGGTCCTTCACCTGGCGGGCGGTGACCTTGGCGCCCTTGACCTTGCCGGCGAGCGGAGAGGTGTTGATACCGATGGTCATGGAGATCGCGGGATCGTCAACGGTGATCAGCGGCAGCGGCTGCGGGTTTTCGGCGTCGGTCAGGGTCTCACCGATGGTGATTTCTTCAATACCGGCGACGGCGACGATCTCGCCGGGACCGGCGGATTCGGCCGGGACGCGGTCCAGTGCCTTCGTGGCCAGCAGTTCGGTGATCTTGACGTTCTTCAGCTCACCGTTGGCGCGTGCCCAGGCAACGGTCTGGCCCTTGCGCAGGGTGCCGTTGTAGATGCGCAGCAGTGCCAGGCGGCCCAGGAACGGGGAGGCGTCCAGGTTGGTGACGTGCGCCTGAAGGACACCTTCCGGGTTGTAGGTGGGAGCCGGGATGTGCTCAATGATGGTCTTGAACAGCGGCTCGAGGTCCTCGTTCTCCGGGGCGGTGCCGTCGGTGGGCTGCTCCAGGGAGGCGCGGCCAACCTTGGCGGCAGCGTAGACAACGGGAACTTCGAGGATTTTGTCGAGGTCCAGGTCCGGAACTTCGTCTGCCAGGTCAGAGGCAAGGCCCAGGAGGAGGTCCATGGACTCGTGGACGACTTCCTCGATGCGGGCATCAGGACGGTCGGTCTTGTTGACCAGCAGGATAACGGGCAGGTGGGCGGCCAGGGCCTTGCGGAGCACGAAGCGGGTCTGCGGCAGCGGGCCTTCGGAAGCATCAACGAGGAGGACAACGCCGTCGACCATGGACAGGCCGCGCTCCACCTCGCCACCGAAGTCGGCGTGGCCGGGGGTGTCGATGACGTTGATGGTGATGGTCTCGCCGTTCGAGGACGGACCGTTGTAGGCCACCGTGGTGTTCTTGGCCAGGATGGTGATGCCCTTTTCGCGCTCGAGGTCACCGGAGTCCATCACGCGGTCTTCGAGGTGGTTGTGCTCGGCAAAGGAGTTGGTCTGCTTGAGCATGGCGTCGACCAGGGTGGTCTTGCCGTGGTCAACGTGGGCCACGATCGCGACGTTGCGGAGGTCACTGCGTGATGCAGTGGCTACCGCGGTGTTGGTGGTGGTTTCAGACATGCGTAATGGCTCGATTCAGTGGTGAAAGTCAGCTGTTGTATCGCGACATTTCCAACTGGAACGCACGACGATCAGGCCCTTAGCACAGGGCGCCTTCCTCAATTCTAGCCGCAGAGCCGTTTATTGGCCTAAATTTCTCGAGGCCCGCCAGGTTGGGCGGGCGCTCAACGGCCACATCCCGGACAGAATTGGTGAGAAAAATCACTGGTCATTCCTACTGCCGTGCCACATGATTGCTCTTACATTCAACGCACGCCCGAAAGACACCAGATGCAAAAAGCCTTGGCCCGGAACCGCTTTGCCGCATCCGGAGCGGCCACCGTTATCGCGTTGTTAGGTGCTATCGCCTTGTCGGGCTGCGAGGCACCGGTCCGGGCCTCCGCCGCCCCACTGTTGCAGGCTCCTGCCGCGGGCCAGCCGGAAACTGTGGCCGTGGATACAGGCGTTACGGCTGCCGGTGCCCGTGTCCTTAACCCGGCGAACGGGCGGATTGAGGCCGTTGTCCCCGATATCAGCAGTACGGTTCTTCTGATCGGGGATTCGCAGTCGGAACCGCTGGACGGCTGGCCCCGGCAGGGTCTCGCCGCTGCAGGATACAAGGTCTACTTCGGCGGGCGCGGTGGCACTGGATTCGTCGCCGCCAACGGCAAGACAGGCAACTACATCGACGCCCTGTTGCGTGGTGAGTGGCTGCTCCCCGCGGGCACGCCGGCCCTGATTGTCCTTCAGGGCGGCGGCAACGACGCTGCCCGCGGAGCATCCAACAGCCAGATCGCCAACAACGCCGGGCGTCTGATCGCGGAACTACAGGCCCGATACCCGGGAACCCGGCTCGCAATGATCGGCACTTTGGCCCGGGGAAGGGACAACGGGGGCGGCCGGCGCAGTGAAGTTGATGCCCTGCTGGGATCAGTGGCCGCGCAGCATGGCCTGCCCTTCGTATCCGTGGGTGACTGGCTCACGAGGTATGGCCTGGTGAGAGACCTCGCCGACGCAGTACACATGAATTCCAGTGGCAGGGTGGCCCTCGGCACCCTCCTGGAGCGAAGCCTGCGCGAGCTGGGCCTGGAGCGGAAACCGGCAGGTGTTCAGGGGGAAAGCAGCTGGAGCCGGAGCCTGCGGGCTCCGGCTCCAGCCGGTGAATAAGAAGGGCCGCTAAGCCACTTCGGGCGGAAGCATCAGCTTCGCGCCGGGGATGGCGTTCAGCAGTGCCTTCGTGTACTCCTGCTGCGGCGCTTCGAAGACGTTGTCAGTGGATCCGGTCTCCACCAGACGGCCCTTTTCCATCACACATACGTGGTCCGCGATCTGCCGCACCACCGCAAGGTCGTGCGTGATGAAGAGGTAGGTCAACCCCAGGTTGGACTGAAGGTCGGCCAGCAGGTTCAGCACCTGGGCCTGAACCAGGACGTCCAGTGCGGATACTGCTTCGTCGCAGATGATGACTTCAGGATCCAGGGCCAAGGCACGGGCGATGGCGACACGCTGCCGCTGCCCGCCCGAGAGCTCGTTTGGGTACCGCTGCATGGTGGATTGGGGCAGCGCCACCTGGTCCAGCAGTTCGCGGACCTTCTTTTCCCGGCTGGCCCTGTTTCCGATCTTGTGGACCCGCAATGGTTCCTCAATGGTCCGGAAGATGTTGTACATCGGGTCAAGGGAGCCGTAGGGATCCTGGAAGATGGGCTGCACCCGGCGCCGGAACTTGAAGAGTTCCGAGGGCTTAAGGACCGAAGTGTCGACGCCGTCGAAAAGGATCCTGCCGTCGGTGGGCTTCTCAAGCTGGAGCACCATCTTGGCCACCGTAGACTTGCCGGAGCCCGACTCCCCCACGATCGCCGTCGTGGTTCCCCGAAGCACATTGAAGCTCACGCCGTCGACCGCCGCAAAGTCCGACGATCTCCCCAGGCCCTGCCGAAGTTTATACACCTTCCGCAGGTCCTGGATCTGCAGCACGTTGTCGGCAGTGAGGGCCTCTGCAGCCGGGGCCAGAAGATCCGCTGCCTCCACGCCCTGTTCCTTGGCAACCTGGATCCTTCGGCTGGCCAGGGAAGGTGCAGACTCGACGAGCCGCTTGGTGTAGGGGTGCTGCGGGTTTTGCAGCAGCTCCAGGGACGGCCCTGACTCCACCACCTGCCCGCGGTACATCACCACTACTTTGTCCGCGCGTTCAGCTGCGAGGCCAAGATCGTGCGTGATCAGCAGGACAGCCGTTCCCAGCTCGGAGGTCATGCCCTCAAGGTGGTCCAGGATCTGCCGCTGCACCGTGACGTCCAGGGCCGACGTAGGTTCGTCGGCGATCAGCAGCCTCGGCTGGCAGGACAGGCCGATGGCGATCAGTGCCCGCTGCCGCATTCCGCCGGAAAAACTCGTGCGGGTACTGCTTGGCGCGACGGTGGGAGTCCGGCAACCCGGCCTGCGACAGGACCTTGGCGATGTCCTCGGGGCCACTCGGACGGCCGTTGGCCCGAAGCGTTTCCTTGACCTGGTAACCGATCTTCCATACCGGGTTGAGGTTGGACATGGGGTCCTGGGGCACCATGCCGATGGTGTTGCCGCGCAGTTCGATCATCCGCTTTTCGGGTGCGTGCGAGATGTCTTCGCCGTCCAGCAGGATCTGCCCGTTGGAAACCCTGCCGTTGCCGGGCAGGAGGCCGATGGCAGCCAGAGCGGTGGTTGACTTTCCCGACCCCGATTCGCCCACGATGGCAACGGTCTCACCCGGCATGATGGTCAGGTGCGCGTTCCGGACAGCATTAACTTCACCGTTGCTGGTCTCGAACGCGATGGCCAGGTCCCGGATTTCCAGCAAGGGACGGTTCGCGGGTGTTCCGGCTTCAGTAATAGTGACATCGGACGTGGTCACGTGTGCCTCCTTCATCGCTGGCGGCTCTTCGGGTCAAGAGCGTCGCGCAGGGCATCGCCCAGCATGATAAAGCTCAGGACGGTGATGGACAGGGCGGCAGCCGGGTAGAGCAGCACGGCGGGGTTGGTACGGATGGATGCCTGCGCCGCAGAAATGTCGTTGCCCCAGGACATGATGCTGCCCGGGAGCCCAATGCCGAGGAAGGACAACGTGGCCTCCAGCACGATGAACACACCAAGCTCCATCGTGGCCAGCACGATGATGGGAGCAAGGGCGTTGGGCAGCACGTGCCGGATGAGGCTCTGGATCCTGGACACGCCAAGCGAACGGGCGGCCGTGATGAAGTCGGCATTCCGGACTTCGATCACAGCGCCG
Source organism: Arthrobacter sp. V1I9 (assembly GCF_030817075.1). Taxonomy (NCBI): domain Bacteria; kingdom Bacillati; phylum Actinomycetota; class Actinomycetes; order Micrococcales; family Micrococcaceae; genus Arthrobacter; species Arthrobacter sp. V1I9. The sequence continues at coordinate 1,154,124 of NZ_JAUSYU010000001.1, read as the reverse complement.
CGGGTCAACCGCGCCATCGTTGGCCAGGCCAGCAACACGATGATCATGATGACGGTCCACACACTCTTGTTTTCCCGGAAGAACGGGAGCTGGGTCACCACCAATGCACCAAGCACCAGCGGGAGTGCGAAGAAGATATCGCCGAGGCGGGCGATAACGGCATCAACCCAGCCGCCATAGAAGCCGGCAAGCGCACCGAGCGTCACGCCGATGAGGAGCACACCGATGACGGCGAAGACGCCCACCATAACGGAAGCCTGCGTGCCGTAAATGACGCGCGCGTACACGTCGCAGCCCTGGAAGGTAAAACCGAATGGGTGGCCGGCCGACGGTGCGCCGTCCGAGTTCGCCAACTGGCAGTTGTCGTTCGGTGCCGTCTGGGTGAACAGGCCGGGGAAGAACGCCACGATCAGGATGATCAGGATCATCACCGCCGAGACAATGAACAGCGGACGACGGCGGAGCTTCCGCCAGGCGTCGGCCCACAGGCTCAGCGGGGCCTGGTCAGTCTTTACCGCGTCCGTCGCCAGCAGAGGGGTCTCCTCGATGGGGGCAACGTAATGAGTGGTGTCTTGGTTACTTTTCATAGCGAATCCTCGGATCAAGCCAGGCGTACAGCAAATCAACCAGGAGGTTGGCGACAACAAAGACCAGCACCAGCACGCTCACGATTGCGACGACGGTGGGTCCCTCGCTGCGGAGAATCGCCTGGTAGAGCTTCTGCCCCACGCCGGGAACGTTGAAGATTCCCTCAGTCACGATGGCGCCGCCCATCAACCCGCCGAGGCTTGCGCCCAGGTAGGTCACCACGGGGATCATCGAGTTGCGGAGGATATGTGCCATCACCACGCGCGGCCGGGAGAGCCCCTTCGCCGTCGCGGTACGGACGTAATCCGCCGTCGAATTTTCAATCACAGACGCACGCGTAAGGCGAAGCACGTAGGCGAAGGACACCAACGCCAGCGCGAAGGCCGGAAGCAGCAGGGTGTCCCAGCCGACGTCCGTGCCGACCGTGGGTTTGGCCCAGCCAAGGTAAACACCGAAGACGAGCTGCAGGACGAAGCCAAGCACAAAGATGGGAATGGCGATGACGACGAGGGAGGCGAGCAGCACCGACGAGTCGAAGATTTTGCCCTTACGCAGGCCCGCGATGAGGCCGAAGCCGATGCCGAACACTGCCTGGATGACCAGCGCTTCGACGGCGAGCATCACCGTGACGGGGAAGACACGGCCGAGGGTTGCCGCGATGGGCTGGCCGGTGAAGTCCACGCCCAGGTTGAACGTAAAGAGGTTTTTGAGGAACAGGCCGTACTGGACCCAGAACGGCTGGTCGAGGTTGTACTGCTGGCGAAGGGCTGCGATGACGGCCTCGCTGGGCGGGCGCTCACCGAAAAGTGCCCTGACGGGATCGCCGGGGAGGGCAAACACCATGAAGTAGACCAGCAGGGTGGTGCCAAGGAATACGGGGATGACTTGGAGCAACCGGCGGAGAATGAACTGGATCACAGCACACCCTCCGGGGATTTTGGAGATGTTGGGAAATTCATGTGGGACAGCTTCCTGCCGGTATCAAGGCTATGGGGGCCCGGCTGTTGCCGGACCCCCACTAGCTATTTGAGTTGGACGGTCTCAGAACTACTTTGCGGTGATGTTGTAGTACTGAATGACACCGTTCCAGCCGCTGTCCACGTTGGTAACGTTCTGGCTCCACACGACCTGGCGTGCGGAGTACCACAGCGGGAGGTTGGGCAGGTCCTGGAACAGGATCTCCTGGGCCTCGGTGAACTTGGCGTTGGCGTCGTCAGTGGACTTGGCGCCCAGTCCTTCGTTGAGGAGCTTGTCGAACTCGGGGTTCGTGTAGCCCTCGTAGTTGGCGCTGGCACCGGTCTTCAGGAGCGGGCCAAGGAAGTTGTAGAGCGAGGGGTAGTCGGCCTGCCAGCCTGCCCGGGTGAAGCCGGGGAGGGTCTTCGCTTCGCGGAGGTCGAGGATCTCAGCGAACTTGGCGAACGGCTGTCCCTCTGCCTGAATCCCCAGGTTGTTCTTCAGGTTGTTGGCAACAGCGTCGATCCATTCCTTGTTGCCGCCATCGGTGTTGTAGGCGAGCTGCAGGGTCTTGCCCGCGGGCCAGGGGCTGATGGCGTTGGCCTTTTCCCAGGCTTCCTTTGCCTTGGCGGCATCGAACTTCAGAACCTCGGATCCCGCAACGTTCTCGTTGTAGCCATCCACTGCCGGGGAGGTGAAGTCCTTGGCCGGGATGCGGGTGCCGCTGAAGATCACCTTGGTGATTTCGTCACGGTTGATTGCCATGGAGATGGCCTGACGGCGCAGCTTGCCCGCCTCGCCCTGGAACTCGGGCAGGTAGCCCGGGATGTTCAGGGTGGAGTTGCCGGCGTACGGCTTGTTCAGGTGGTTCTCGGGGAAGTCCGTGGTGTAGGTCTTCAAGGCGTTCGTCGGAAGGACGTCCGTAACGTCCAGGTTGTTGGCCTGGATGTCAGTGTAGGCGGGAGCCGGATCGGTGTAGAACTTGAAGGTCACACCGCCGTTCTTGGCTACGCGGGGGCCGGCGTAGTCCTCGTTCTTGACGAGTTCAATCTGGCTGTCGTGCTGCCAGGCGCCTTCCTTGGCCATCTTGTAGGGGCCATTGCCAACCGGGTTTTCGCCGTACGCCTTCGGATCGGCGATCGCCTGGGACGGGAGCGGCATAAAGGCGCTGTAGCCAAGGCGCAGCGGCCAGTCGGCCTCCGGCTGGGTCAGCTTAACCTCAATGGTCGTGTCGTCCTTAAGGACCAGGCCGGAGAGGGTCTTGGCGGTGGGAGCGGGAACGTCGCTCTCGCCTTGCTTCTTGGTGGCGCTGACGGCGTCGTAGCCTTCAATCGACTCAAAAAAGCTGCTGTTGGACTGCGCGTTTGTGCTCAGTGCAGCAAAGTTCCAGGCGTCAACGAAGCTCTTGGCAGTGACTTCCTCACCGTTGGTGAACTTGGTGCCGCTCTTGACCTTGATCGTGTAGTTCTGGCCGTCGGGTGATTCGATCGACTCAGCAAGGGCATTGACTGACTTCCCACTGGGGTCGTAGCTGGTCAGGCCTTCGAAGAGAAGTTCGACGACGCGGCCGCCATAGACTTCGTTGGTGTTTGCCGGCAGCAACGGGTTCTGTGGTTCGTTGCTGTAAGCGGTGATGACCTTATTGGGGTCGCCAGCAGGCTGGCTGGCACCGTCATTGCTGCCGCCTCCAGCGCCGCAGCCGGTCAGGGCGAGCGCGGCGATTGCCACGATGCCCAGTGCTTTGGAAGTGCGCGCAAAACGCATTCCGCCTCCTATGAGTTGTGGGAGAAAACGAGGGGAATCTTTGCTTCCCCGCAGGCGAGACGCAGTTATCAACTGTGACGCAACCTACATATACGAGTAGCCTAACCGCACGAAGTCCAGATACTGGTACTCCGTTGCCAAACCGTGACCGGCGCGGTTTCCGTGCCTTAGCCGGTGAACGGAAGTTGTGCAAGTCACATGCTACTCGCCGGTAGGCTGAACAGCGAATCGAAAATGTGAACCGGGCCACGCAACCTGCGGCAGGTGTTCAGGGGCCCTTAGGCCAGCCGCCAGTCCCAGACGTTCCACCAGACGCCCAGGGGTCCGGGGCTGGGTTTGACCCCGGTAATCCGGGCGCTGAAAGCAGTGGTGCCTACGGTTTGGTACAGCGGCAGACCGTAAGCGTTCTCCCACACCTGCTTATCAATTTCCGCCAGGAGTTCGTCCTGTTTGGCGAGGTCAGTGGTCCGGGCGAGTTCTTGCATGACCCTGTCAGCGTCGCCGTCGGAGAATCCGTTGAAATTGCTGCCTGCGCCCGTGCGGAAGATCTGCGGAACGCGGCTGACTCCCACTCCGTTGCCGATCCAGCCAAGCAATGCCGCGTCGTGCGCGCCGCCACCCAGGGCCTTGGCCCAGTCGGCGTTGCTTTGGCCGGCGTCGACCACCTGGAAGCCTGCCAGCGCTGCCGAGTTTTTGATCAGGGCAAAAGCTTCAGCCCGGTTAGGGTTATCGCGGTTGTAGAGGATGCGGACGGTGGGGGTTTCTCCATCCAACAGCGCCCTTGCGCCGTCAATGTCCACGTCCGCATAACCTGCGGAGCCGTTGTTTTTGGCAGTATCTTCGTACTTTGGCTGCCCGGGCAGAAAGACGTGCGAGTCGAGGGGCTTTGCATCGGGCAGCAGGTCCCCGACCACGGCATCAACAATGGCTTGGCGCGGCACCGTCTTCAGGAAGGCCTCGCGGACTTCCTCCCGTCCGAAGGGCCCGGAGAAGTTCAGGTCCAGGTGGTCATACCCGGACTGGTTGTACCGCTCAACGGTGTTGCCCTGCCCGGCCAGGCCGGTGAACAGATCATCGGTACCTGCTGAGGGCTGGGGCGAGATGATGTCTGCCCGCCCGTTCCGGAGGGCATCCACGGCCGCTGGCAGCGCGCCGGTGAAGCGGATGTTGATCTCATCGAGCCACGGCTCCTGGCCCCAAACGTAATCCCGGTTGCGGACCAGCCGCATGGAAACTCCGGGGACGATGTCCCGGACGATAAACGGGCCGCTGGAAAGGTAGACGGCGGGATCATCAGGAAGTTCCTTGGTATCAAATCCGGAGTTCCAAAAGTCGCTGACCTGCTTCAGCGCAGTGTTGACCACCGGCTCTTCGACGTCCCCGCGTGGTGAGTCCTTGATGAGGTCGATGAGGTCTTCCTCATCGTTAAGGCCGCCTTTCGCGGCCACCACGTGCGCCGGCAGGCCGACGTCGAACGCCACTTCCCAGTCGGCGTACGGCAGGGTGTACTCCAGGGTAATGGAACGTCCGTCCGCTCCCACCTCGGGAAGCACGGTTCCTGCCAGCCCGCTGGTGTCGGCGGCGGTGGAGAAATACTTGGTGCCGGTCCCGGCCATCGGATCGGCGTCGTCGAAGTAGCCTGAGCCGGCAGCCCAGCTCAGCAGGAGGTCGCCGGCGTCGATAGCTTCGCCGTCGGACCAGGTGACGCCCTCGTTGACGGTGTACCTCACCTTCAGGGGTTCGTCCGAAACCTTTTCAAAACGCCCGAACTTTTCGTTGCGGACGACTGTGGACGAGGCATCAAGGTAGTAGAACCCCGAGTGCGTGATGTGCCCCACCTTCGAGTTGATGTCCGTGTTGCCGTCAGTGCTGTAGGGATTAAAGGAGGAGAACGCGTTGACCTCGGCAACGGTGGCGCTGCCACCGCGCTTGGCCTCCCCTACCACTACGGGCGTGGTGCCTCCGCTGCTTGAGCAGCCCGAAAGCACCAGGGCAGCTGCTACCGCCGCGGTAAGGACCTGCATCAGACGCCTGACCGGCATGCCGCCTCCTTGTTTTGCTTCTGCGGGAGGGGCTCCTGGAATTGCCAGGATGACGCCCTGTACTCAGGATAAGGCGTCCGGCGGCGCGATCGTCGACGCCGTTCGCAGCAGCCGTGTTGTCTCCTGCCCGCCGCCGAGCAGCGCTTCAGCATGACGGCGGTGCTCCCGCCGCTTGTCCGGGTCCATCTTGTCAAGCAGTGAGACCACCATCCCCGACCGCGGATTCCTTTCGAAGACCTCCCGGTGGTCGTCAATGAAGGTCCAGTACAGCCCATCCCAGTCCGGCACCCATTCCCCTGCCGGCAGGTCCGACATCTTGCGCAGGTAGTTGCTGCCGGAAACGTAGGGTTTCGTGGTGATCGCCTCCCCGGCAGCAAACTGGCTCATGGCATACACGTTGGGCACCATCACCCAGTCGTACGCGTCGATGAAGAGTTCCATGAACCACTCGTAGACGTCGTCGGGATGGATCCGCAGCAAAGACATCGCGTTGCCCAGGACCATCAAACGCTCAATGTGATGGGCATAGCCGGTGGCAAGGACGCGGGAGATCACCATGTCCACAGGCGCAAGCCCTGTGCTGGCATCCCACCACCCGTCCCCCAGTTCGTTCCTGTGATTCAACCGGTTGGTGGTGCGCAGCTGCCGGCCGCGGGTCCGGTACGTGGCGCGCATGTACTCCCGCCAGCCAATCAGCTGCCGCACAAAACCCTCGAGGGAGGCGAGCGGAGTGCCCGGCCCCGCACCGTCGAGCACCTCCTGCAGGACCTCCCTGGGGTCCAGCAGTCCGATGTTCAGGGCCGGTGTGAGCAGGCCATGGGAAATGAAGGGATGCGCGGCGGAGATAGCATCCTCATAGGGGCCGAAGTCGTTGAGGCGTTCGCGGACGAATTCCTGCAAATGCTTGCGTGCTTCGTCGGCGATCGTCGGCCAGGCAAACAGGTGGGGGTCACCTGGAGCATCCGGGAACTCCTCCGCCACCCAGGCGATAGCCTGGGCGACGTCGTCGGACGCCCCGTCTCCGGCACCGGCAGGTTGATCGGTGAACCCTTCGGTGAGCCCTTCAAGGTCAAAGGTCCCCTCCTGCCGAAGGACGGGATGGTGCGCGAAACGGGCGACAGTGCGGGGCCTGTATCCGCGGGGGAGCTTCTTCCGATTATCGGCGTCGAAGGACCATTGCCCACCTGCTGGTTCCCCGCCGTCGACAAGAATGTCGAGCCGGCGGCGCTGCCACACATAGAAGTCGTGCATCCGGGAAGCATTATGGGCAAACCAGCCATCGATCTGTCCGCGGCTGGTAAGGAAGTTCGGCGTCTCCAGCACGTCCTCTTCGCGCATTAGGTAACCGCCGTCGGCCAGGCCGGCAAACAGGTCCTGCTCAAGCCAGTCATCCACTACGTCGAACCAGGTCACCCGCGCCGGGCGGCGGTGGCGCACAAGTTCTGCGAGCCGGTCTCGGGAACTGCGGTCGGCCCCGCTGCGAAGGACAACAACTTCGTGGCCGTTCCCGCGCAGGCGGCGCGCAAACCGGCTCATTGACGCACGGTGCAGGACCAGTTTGTGGGAGTGGAACGAATACTGGCGAAAGAGCAGATCATGCTCGATAAGCACAAACACAGTGCCGTCTGCCGCATCAATATGCTGACGGAACAACTGATGCGGCAGAACCAGACGCAAATGCGGGCCGGGAGTCATTCCCTAACCATAGGGGTGCGTCTCAGAACCGGATGTCGAGGATGACGGCTTCACTGGACGTGGCGCCTGAATGGGTCAGGCCACCACCACCGATGCCGCGACCGGCGGTCAGCCCTGCGGCGGGCCGCGTCGAGATAGTCCTTGAGCGCCGAATCAAAGACCGGCTGAGGCAAATTCAGCGTCGCACGGCTCAGCTGGCAATCTGCCAGCACATCGCTGATCGCCCCCGGGACCATCCGCATTCCCTGAATACCCTTCACGGACCGCCTGAGCCGTCCGCCCTGCTCCGTGAGCCGCATCCCCCAGGATGAGTCGATCACAGCAAGGCCGGAACCGACCAGAATCGCTATTGCCGTCTCCACCCGTTCCCTTGAAGGGACTTCGGCCTGCAGCATGTCCCACCCTGGCAGCAGCGTACTCAGCGTCGAGGAGCGCTTCTCATCGCGCAGCAGGGTCATGAGCGTCGCAGCGTCAGACATGTCCATGCGGTTCATGCCGTTCACCCTAGCGTTCATTGAGCAGCCCCGCCTCGGGAGCGATCTCCACCTCAGAAGAACTACGTTGCCCAACACTCTGGCCGAGGATTCCCCGGAGGTACCGGATTTGACCTATACGTTGAAGCGGAACTCCACAACGTCGCCGTCGGCCATGATATATTCCTTGCCTTCGATCCTGACCTTGCCCCGGGACTTGGCCTCTGCCATGGACCCCGCTTCGATGAGGTCGTGGAAAGAGACTACTTCCGCCTTGATGAAGCCTCGCTGGAAGTCGGTGTGGATTACACCGGCGGCCTGGGGAGCCGTATCGCCGCGGTGGATGGTCCAGGCCCGCGCTTCCTTGGGGCCTGCGGTGAGGTAGGTCTGCAGGCCCAGGGTGTGGAAGCCGACCCGGGCCAGCTGGTCCAGCCCGGATTCGTCCTGGCCGTTCATTTCCAGCATCTCCCGGGCCTCTTCCTCGTCCAGTTCCACGAGGTCGGCCTCAAGCTTGGCGTCGAGGAAAATGCAGTCGGCCGGGGCCACGAGGGCACGCAGTTCTTCCTGCTTTTCCGGGCTGCCGAGGATTCCTTCGTCAGCATTGAAGACATAGATGAAAGGCTTGGCCGTCAGGAGGCTGAGCTCCTTGAGGTGATCCATCTCCAGCTTGTCGCTCTTGATGGAGGAGAAGATGGTGTCGCCGCGCTCAAGGACCTTCTGTGCGGCGAGGATGGCGTTCAGCTCCGCAGCCTCGCGCTTCTTGATCTTCACTTCTTTTTCAATGCGCGGAATGGCTTTTTCGATGGTTTGCAGGTCCGCGAGGATCAGCTCGGTGTTGATGGTCTCCATGTCGGAGCGGGGATCCACCTTGCCGTCGACGTGGATTACGTCGGGATCATCGAAGACGCGCACCACCTGCGCGATGGCTTCTGCCTCGCGGATGTTGGCCAGGAACTGGTTCCCGAGGCCTTCGCCCTCGCTGGCGCCCTTGACGATGCCGGCGATGTCCACGAAGGAGACCGCGGCCGGCAGCAGGCGCTGGGAGTTGAAGAGTTCGCCAAGCTGCTTGAGCCGGGGATCCGGCAGGCTGACAACGCCCACGTTGGGCTCGATGGTGGCGAACGGATAGTTCGCTGCCAGGACCTGGTTGCGGGTCAGTGCGTTGAAGAGGGTTGATTTGCCGACGTTGGGCAGTCCGACGATGCCAATAGTAAGAGCCACGAGCATTGATTCTACCCGCAGCAGGCATGGAGGCGGTTCGGTGGCTGGCTCGCCGAAATGTCGCTTCGGGAAAATGTCACAGCCCCATGCGACAGTGAGCACATGGATGCATTCGCGCTGATACTGGCTTTGTTCATGCTGTTACTGGGGGCCCTTGCGGGCGCCGCAGCCACTTACTTTGCGCTGCGGAGGAACAGCCGCGCGGTCGAAGAGGACTTCGATGCCGTCTCGTCGCGGCTTTCGGAGGTGAGCGCCCAGTTCGCCGCGGCCGACGCCGAACGCCGTCTTTTGGCTGCACAGAACCGGGAGCTGGGCGAATCGCGGTCCCAGGACGGCAGCGTGCTCCGAGCACTGGCGCCCGTGGCCGAGAAATTGACCGCAGTGCAGCAGCAGGTGGCCCTCCTGGAGCGCGACCGGCTGGAACAGTACGGCCAGCTCGCCCAGCAGCTGCAGGAGGCCCGGCTCTCTGATGAACAGCTGATCCGGTCCACGCACGCCCTGGAGTCCGCGCTGCGGTCCAACAGCGCGCGCGGGCAGTGGGGCGAGGTTCAGTTGCGGCGCGTGGTGGAGGCGTCTGGAATGCTGCGGCATGTCGACTTTATCGAGCAGGTCCACAGCTCCGGCAGCGAGTCGTCAGTCCGGCCGGACCTGGTGGTCCAACTGCCCGGCGAGAAGCAGTTGGTGGTGGATGCAAAGGTCCCCCTGTCGGCCTACCTCGAAGCCCAGGAGCTCGGTGCGTCCATGGACTCGCGCGCAGTACAGGCCGGGCCGGCCTTGAATACAGACCGCCGCTCCCAGCAGGCGCTTTTGGCTGCCCACGCGAAGGCCCTGCGCGCCCACGTGGACTCACTCAGCAACAAGAGGTACTGGGATATCCCCGGCAACTCCCCTGAGCTGGTGATCTGCTTCATCCCGGCTGAATCGATCCTGGCCGCGGCACTCATGGCGGACGCCGAACTCCTGGACCATGCGCTGTCCCGGAATGTGGTTTTGGCCTCGCCAAGCACGCTGCTGGCCGTGCTGAAATCTGTTGCCTTCACCTGGCGGCAGGACGTCCTTACCGACAGCGCCCGCGAACTCTTCGACCTCGCCAGGCAGCTGTACGACCGGATGGGGACCCTGGGCGAAAACGTCACCAAGCTGGGCTCAGCCCTGAAGACGTCCGTGGACCGTTACAACTCAATGGTGGGGACGCTGGAAGCGCGTGTCCTTCCCACTGCCCGGAAGTTGAACACGCTGGAGGAATCCGGCCTGGTCACTCCTCCGGTTGTGGAGGTTACGCCGCGCGCGCTGGCCGCCCCCGAACTCCAGAGCGAGGACGAGGCCGCGTGAGGGCGGACGCCGGGTAGGGATTCCCGGCCCAGAACTCCGGGACAACTGCTTTTGGATACGAGAAGGGTCTGGCAGCCGCAGCTGCCAGACCCTTCCCACTTCTAACCGTTAGCTGCGCGGGCGTCGTCCACCCAGGGCACGGCTGACATCGCCGGCCTGCTTCAGGGTGGCCCGGAGCTCCTTGGGCAGCGAGAAGAGGAGGTCTTCTTCGGCGGTGACCACTTCCTCAACCGAGCCGTAGCCGTAGTCCGCCAGCAGGCGGAGGACGTCCTGCACCAGCACTTCGGGTACGGATGCCCCGGACGTCACGCCAACGGTTGCGACGCCTTCGAACCAGGCCTCGTCCACTTCATTGGCGAAGTCCACCCGATACGAGGCCTTCGCCCCGTATTCAAGTGCAACCTCCACCAGCCTTACGGAGTTGGAGGAGTTGGCCGACCCCACCACGATGACCAGGTCGGCCTGGGGTGAGATCTTCTTGATGGCCACCTGGCGGTTGGTGGTGGCGTAGCAGATGTCGTCGCTGGGCGGGTCCTGCAGGGTGGGGAACCGATCCTTCAACAGACGGACCGTTTCCATGGTTTCGTCAACGCTGAGGGTGGTCTGTGATAGCCAGATGACCTTTTCCGGATCCCGCACCGTCACCTGGTCCACTTCGTGCGGGCCATTGATGATCTGGATGTGTTCCGGAGCTTCACCTGCGGTGCCTTCGACTTCCTCGTGGCCGTCGTGGCCGATCAGCAGGATGTCGAAATCGTCCTTCGCGAACCGTACGGCTTCCTTGTGGACCTTGGTCACCAGCGGGCACGTGGCGTCGATGGTGCGCAGGCCACGATCCTCAGCGGACTGGACCACGGCCGGCGATACACCGTGGGCAGAAAAAATCACCAGTGCGCCCTCGGGCACTTCGTCGGTTTCGTCAACGAAGATGGCGCCCTGCTCCTCCAGTGAGCTGACCACGTGGACGTTGTGCACAATCTGCTTGCGCACATACACCGGCGGGCCGTAGTGCTCCAGGGCCTTCTCGACGGCGATGACGGCACGGTCAACGCCGGCGCAGTACCCACGGGGAGCAGCAAGCAGCACCTTCTTGGTTCCGGATACGGGGGCTGCAGCAGCTACTTCCTCAGGAGAGCGGCGCCTACGCGGGATAGTGGGCATCGAAAGGGAAACAGCTGAGGGGGTCATTACTCGATTCTACCGGTTTGCCCGCGTCCGCTTTCGCGCTATGAGGCCTGCCACAATCCCCACCAGCAGTAATACCCCACCGGTGATTGCCGCTGCCAGGGTCCACGTCTGGAAGTCGGCGGAAGACGCCGCTACGAACTCGTTCCGGAACATGTTCGCCACCTCGTTGCCGCTGTCAGCTGCCAGCACGGCAGCAGAACCCAACTGCGCGCCGTACGCCCAGAGAGCCGCCAGCAGCAACGCGCCAGCTCCTGCACCCACGAGTACCGTCCAGCGGCGGCGGGCGGCTACGAAGGCAAGCAGCAGCGCCACCGCCGATCCCCCGGCCAACAGGTAGCCGGCCGGGGCATAGGTACTGAGTCGCTCGGTCCATTCCTTCTGCTCGGGCTGACCCACGCTGATAAGCGTCTCCTCCGGCGGATCCAGGGGAATTCGGGTGGTGCGTGATATTTCCTCGGCGCCCAGCGCCACCAAGGGCGCGACGTCGAGGGTCAGGGAGGAGGCGGGTGCTTCAGCGCCGGCACCTGTACCTGCGAAACTCAGGCGGTGGCTTTTCCGCAGCGTTTCTTCCCACGCAGCGGAGTAGCCGGGAAGACCGGTCAGGGACTCTGCGGCACCTTCCAGCACGGGCCGGACCAGGTCCGAGAGGAAGCCCGGGACGGCGCTGGTGTCGATTGTCCCGATCGCCGCCGCTGCCAGTCCCTGCTGGAACTCCGAGTTCCTGCCCAGCGGCGCCGCCAGTTCCACGAAACCCTGCTCCTGGACGATGTTGCGATCCAGCCAGATGGCCGGCACTGCCACAGCAGCAAGCAGTACGGCCAGCAAGGTGGCAGCAGCGGAAACAAAAGTGCGCACAGCAGGTCCTTCAGGTCGATGGCGGTCCACCCATCCTAGGCGGGCAATCCGGCCCGCCACTGTCAGCCCCGCGTGCTACAGCTTATGGATAAGGTTGAATGACCGCTGCACAACAGACCGCCGCACAACAGACCGCCGCACAACAGACAAAGGACCCCATGCCCGCAGCTCCAGCTCCGCAAGGGAGCCCGTATGTCTGAACAGACCTCCCTTCCGGTTTCCGGGCAGAAGATGGCAGCGCCCCCCACCCTCCCGGCGACGGCGGCGGAAACCACCCCGGACAATCCCTGGCCGCTGCAGCTCCTCTCGCAGAAGCTGAAAGCCCACATCGACCGCACCCCGTCGGCGTGGGTTGAAGGCCAGGTCATCGAACTGAACCGGCGCGGCACCAACGCCTACCTCACCTTGCGGGACGTTGACGCCGAAGTTTCGCTGCCTGCTTCGGTGTGGACCAAAGTGCTGGAGCGCCAGAATTTGCCGCTGGAGCGCGGTTCCCGGGTAGTGGCCCTGCTGAAGCCGGAGTTCTGGATCAAGACGGGCAGGTTGAACATGCTGGTCCGGGACATCAGGCCTGTGGGCCTGGGCGATCTTCTCGCCCGGATCGAGCGCCTGCGCCAGGCACTCGCCGCCGAGGGGCTTTTTTCGGACTCCCGCAAGAAGCCGCTGCCCCTCCTGCCGCACCGCATCGGCCTCATCACCGGCCGCGACTCGGACGCCAAAAAGGACATCCTGCGGAACGCCGCCCTGCGCTGGCCCGCCGTGGAGTTTGAAATCCGCGAAGTGGCTGTCCAGGGCAACACTGCCGTGTCCCAGGTGGTCCGTGCCCTTCGGGAGCTGGACTCCCGGCCAGAGGTTGACGTTATTGTTATCGCCCGCGGCGGCGGCGCCCTGGAAGACCTGCTGCCCTTCAACAGCGAAGAACTCATCCGCGCCGTGGCGGCCGCCGCCACCCCGGTGGTGAGTGCCATTGGCCATGAGGCGGACAGGCCGCTGCTGGACGACGTCGCCGATCTTCGCGCCTCCACCCCCACGGACGCCGCCAAGCGGATTGTGCCCGAAGTATCCGAAGAACTGGCAGGGGTGCGCCAGGCCCGGGAGCAGCTGCGCCGGTGCATGGAACGCCTTGTGGACAGGGAAACGGACCGCCTGGCGTCCCTCCGCTCAAGGCCGGTACTGGCTGCGCCCGAGGCCCTGGTGACCATCCGCTCGGACGAGATTGAGCGGCTGCTCCGTAGGTCTTCCGCGGCGGTGAGCTCCACCGTGGTGCGCGCAGCCGACCAGCTGGAGCACCTGAGAGCCCAGGTGCGTGCGCTGTCACCGCAGAAAACGCTCGACCGGGGCTACGCGGTCGTCGAGCTCTCAGATGCCCTGGCCGCAAGCCGCGGCAGCTCAGGGCATGCGGTAGTGCGCCGCCCGGCCGAGGCGCCGGCGGGAACGCCGCTCTCGGTCCGGGTTGCAGAAGGCCGCTTCGGCGCAACCTCCACGGGCGCACTTGAACAGCACAAATCGGAAACCGGAGAATCCAATGACTGAGCAAAAGCCAGGAAACGACGTCGCAGCGCTGAGCTATGAGGAAGCGCGCGAACAGCTCGTCGCCGTGGTGGGCAGGCTGGAAGCGGGAGGCGTCAGCCTTGAGGAATCCCTGGCCCTGTGGGAACGCGGCGAAGCCTTGGCGGCGCGCTGCGAGGAGTGGCTGGAAGGGGCACGGAAGCGGCTGGCCGCTGCCCGCGACCAGCCGATGTAGACACCATGCTCAGGATCGGATGATCAGCTCCCGCTCCGTGGCGACGTCGAACTCGGCCTTGGGCCACTCAAGGTTCAGCCCGGCCAGTGCCCCCAGGAGCAGCTGCTGCACTGCGATCCGGGCGTACCACTTCTTGTTGGCCGGAACCACGTGCCAGGGCGCGTCCGGAGTGCTCGTTTCATCGATGGCCGCCTGGTACGCATCCATATAGTCCTCCCAGAACGCCCGCTCATCGAGGTCGCCCCGGCTGTACTTCCAGTGCTTGGCCGGGTCGTCCAGCCGGGCCAGCAGCCGCGCCTTCTGCTCTTCCCCGCTGATGTGGAGCATCACCTTGACGACTTTGGTCCCCGAGTCTGCCAGACGTCCCTCAAACTCATTGATTGCCACATAGCGGCGTTTGATCTCATCGGGGCTGGCCCAGCCGTGGACGCGGTGGATCAGCACGTCCTCGTAATGGGAGCGGTCGAATACGCCCATCATTCCCGCTGCTGGCACTTCCTTCTCGATCCGCCACAGGAAGTCGTAGGACTTCTCCTCATCCGTCGGAGCCTTGAAAGCCTTGAACTGGATGCCTTGGGGATCGGTGGCGGCCATGACGTGGTTTACGATTCCGCCCTTGCCTGCCGTGTCCATCGCCTGCAGGATCAGGAGGATCCGCTTCCGTCCGCCGAAGCGTGACTCCGCAAAAAGCTTCTCCTGCAACTCGCCCAGCTCGTCGTCCAGGTCCGCCAGGAGGGCCTTTCCGTCTGCCTTGCTGCCCCTGTAGCCGGGCGTGGAGTCTGGATCAACGTTTGCCAGCGAGAACCCCTCCCCCGCCCGAAGGGTCTCGGAGGGGTGCTGGTCGAATTGGACGACGCCGGCCATGGGGAATCCTTTCCGCGAAGGTTCACGGGACCGAATCGCCCGTGTCCACAGGCTAGTTCCCCTGATACCTGCTTAGGAAGTCCCCCATCCGCCCGACTGCCTCTTCGATGTCCTTGACGTTGGGCAGGGTGACCATGCGGAAGTGGTCCGGGCGTACCCAGTTGAAGGCGCGGCCGTGGGAAACCAGGATCTTCTGCTCCCGAAGGAGGTCCAGGACAAACTTCTCGTCGTCCCGGATGTGGTAGACCTCGGGGTCCAGCCGGGGGAAGAGGTAAAGGGCGCCGCGTGCCTGCTGGGTACTGACGCCGGGGATGGCGTTCAACATGTCGTAGGCCTTATTGCGCTGCTCCAGCAGCCGCCCGCCAGGCAGGATCAGGTCGTTAATGCTCTGGTAGCCGCCAAGCGCCGTCTGGATGGCGTGCTGGGCGGGCACATTTGCGCAGAGGCGCATATTCGCCAGGAGGCTGATGCCCTCAAGGTAATCCGCCGCGTCCTTCTTGGGACCGGATATGGCCATCCAGCCGGCGCGGTACCCGCACACGCGGTAGGCCTTGGACAGCCCGCTGAAGGTCAGGCACAGGACGTGGTCGCCGGTGAGCTTGGCAAGATTTACATGGACGGCGTCCTCGTACAGGATCTTCTCGTAGATCTCGTCAGCGAAGATCACCAGCCCGTGCTTTTCGGCGAGGGCCACAATCCTCTTCAGCGTCTTTTCCGGGTAGACGGCGCCGGTGGGGTTGTTCGGGTTGATGACCACGATGCCCTTGGTCCGCGGCGTGATCTTGGCTTCCATGTCCTCAAGGTCGGGCTGCCAGCCGGATTCCTCGTCGCAAAGGTAGTGCACCGGCTTTCCGCTGGCGAGCGCCACGGATGCGGTCCACAGCGGGTAATCGGGCGTGGGGATCAGGACCTCGTCACCGTCGTCGAGCAGGGCCATCAAGGACATGGTGATGAGCTCGCTGACGCCGTTGCCCAGGTAGATATCGTCCACGTGGATGTTCTGGATGCCGCGGGTCTGGTAGTACTGCGAGACGGCGGTCCGGGCGGAGAAGATGCCCCGGGAATCGCTGTAGCCCTGGGCGTGCGGCAGGTGGCGGATCATGTCCACCAGGATGGCGTCCGGCGCTTCGAAGCCAAAAGGGGCCGGATTGCCGATGTTCAGCTTGAGGATCCGGTGGCCCTCCGCCTCCATCTGCTGGGCGGCCTGAAGAATCGGTCCACGGATGTCGTAAAGGACGTTGTTGAGCTTCGTGGACTGCTTGAATTCTGCCATCCATCAAATATGCCACAGTAAGGATGGGCTTCCGTTGAGACGTCAGCCACACCCTGCCCGCGCCGTGCCGGCGACTCACCACCCACGGAATTACGACGGCGGCTGCCGGACAGGGAGGTCAGAGACCCCGCGAAGTCCGGCAGCCGCCGTCGTACTGGTATCAGGACGAAATCCTACTTGACGATGCCCTTGTCCTTGAGCCAGGCATCAGCCGCTTCCTTGGCGCCCTGTTTTTGGCTGCCGCTGACTGCACGGTTGAGGTTGACCAGGTCCTCGGTGGTGAGGATCCTCGAAACCGAGTTGAGCGCTTCCTTTGCCTTGTCCGTCATCTTCGCCTCGTTGTAGAGCGGGATGACCTGCTGGGCGATGAAGTTGTTCTTCGGGTCCTCGAGGACCACCAGGTCGTTGTCGGTGATGGACGGGGTGGTGGTGTAGATGTCCGCCACCTGCACCTGGTCTTCAAGCAGTGCCTTGAGCGTCACCGGGCCGCCGCCGTCGCTGAAGGGCTCCAGCTTCTTGGGCTCGCAGTTGTAGTTGCTCTTCAGGCCGGGCAGCCCGTAGGCGCGCTCAGCGAAGGTGGCCGGGGCTCCCACCACAATCTCGCTGCAGACCTTGGCCAGGTCCTCGATGGACTTTAGCTGGTACTTCTCCGCTGTTGCCTTGGTGACCACCATGGCGTCCTTGTTCTCGGCCTTGGCAGCCTCCAGCACGGCGAGGCCGTCGGGCAGCTTGTCCGGCAGGGCCTTGGCGATCTCGTCCGCCGAGACCTCCTTGGCTTCCTTGTCAACATGCAGCAGGAGGTTGCCGGTGTAGTCCGGAATCACGTCCACCGACCCGTCCTGGACGGCCTTGAAGTAAACCTCGCGGGAGCCGATATTCGGCTTGGTGGTGGCCGTGACGCCAGCTGCATTCAGCGCCCCTGCGTAAAGCTCGGCGATGATCTGGCTCTCGGGGAAGTCCGCGGAACCTATCACCAGGGAGGTAGCTCCCCCGGACGCCGTGCCGCTGGTTGCCGGGGCGTCGCTGAGCGGATCGGACGATCCACCGCAGGCGGACAGCGCCAGGGCCAGGCCGATTCCAGCGGCCACCCCGCCGAATGCCCGCCTGCCAAAGCCTTGTGGTCGGCTTTCTTTCATGACTTACCTCCTTGTGCCACAGTCTCCGCGACAACGGGGTCTGTGAGATCGACCGCAGCCTGCTGACTGCGGTGGGACTGCTTCGAGGCCCCTGTTGTCAGGAACAGCCTCTGGAATAGGGCAAGGACAAGATCGATGCTGATGGCCAGTGCGGCGATCAGCAACGATCCTCCAAGCATCTGCGGGAAGTCGCTGAGGACGAGTCCGTCGAACAGGTACCGGCCCAGGCCGCCCAGGTTGATGTAGGCCACCACGGAGACGGTGGCGATCACCTGCAGCACACCTGTCCGGAAACCGCCGAACATCACCGTCAGGGCGTTGGGCAGTTCGGCCCGGAACAGGACCTGGAGTTCGGTCATCCCCATGGCGCGGGCGGCGTCCACCACGTTGCGGTCCACGCTGGAAATGCCGGCATAGGTTCCGGCCAGGAGGGGCGGCACGGTGAGGATCACCAGCGCCCAGACGGGAGGCATCAGTCCAATTCCGGCCAGCAGGACAAACAGCGTGAGCAGGCCCAGTGTGGGAAGGGCCCGCAAAGCACCGGCGAGCGCCACGATGGCCACCCTGCCCCTGCCGGTGTGGCCGACGTAGAGGCCGACCGGGACGGCAATGGCGGTGGCGATCAGCATCACGAGCCCCGTGTATTGCAGGTGCTCGCCCAGCCTGGCGGGGATGCCGGCGGTCCCGGTCCAGTGCAGCGGGTCGGCCAGCCAGGCGAAGGTGTCGGAGAAGACGTTGCTCATGCGTTTCCACCTCCAGTTTTCGGTGCGGAGAGGCGGCGGGCCGCGGCGACGGGCTCTGCTGCAGTGCCGCCGGCCGGCTGTGGCGCGCGTCCTTGCCCGGCCCGCTCCCACGGAGTGAGCAGCCGCTCGAGCAGGACCAGGATGGCGTCCATCAGCAGCGCGAGGACCAGGATGGCAACGATGCCCACCATGATTTCTGTTACGAAGCCCCGCTGCAGCCCCGAGGTAAAGAGCATGCCCAGGTTTCCCACGCCCAGCAGGGCAGCCACACTGACCAGCGAGATGTTGCTGACCGAAACCACCCGGAGGCCGGCGAAGAGTACGGGAAGGGACAACGGGAGATCCACCCGCAGGAACCGGGCGAACGGCTTGTGCCCCATGGCGACGGCGGCCTGGCTGACGTCTTTGTCCACCGAGTCGAAGGCGTCCAGGGCAGCCCGGACCAGCAGTGCCACCGCGTAGATGGTCAGGGCCACCACCACGTTGAGTGGGTCAAGGATCCTGGTCCCCAGGACGGTGGGCAGGATGATGAACAGTGCCAGCGAAGGAATCGTGTAGAGCAGCGACGACGCCGTGAGCACCACCGAGCGGAGCAGCGGGTGCTGCCGCGCCAGCTGCGCCAACGGAATGGAGATCGCCAGTCCCAGGACCATGGGCACCAGTGCCAGCACCATATGCTGGCCGGCCCGTTCCAGGACCATGCCGCTGTTCGCGAGGAACCACTCCATCAGAGCGCAGCCTGCCTGACCTGGCGCGCCTCTTCGATGAGGGCCAGGACTTCACCGCCCCTGACGACGCCGAGTACCCGGCCCTCGGTGTCAACGGCCACGCCGAGGCCGGACGGTGAGGACAGGGCCGCGTCAAGGGCGCGGCGCAAGCTTTCACCCGGGCGGAAGAGTGATCCGCCGGGAATGAGACCGCCGCCGTTTCCGGGGCCGGTCCAGCCCAACGGACGCCCGTTGGCATCCACCACGAGCTGCCAGCCGGCGGCCGTGGAATGGGAGTCGAAACTGCCGTGGGGACCGCGCACCACCGTCGGAACCTGGTGCACGGTCACGCCGTCGGACGGTGTGAATCCCAGGTGGCGGAACCCGCGGTCCCGCCCAACAAAGGCAGCCACGAAGTCGTTGGCCGGCGCCCGCAGGATCTCCTCCGGCGTGGCGTACTGCGCGAGCTTCCCGCCGGTGGCAAAGACGGCCACCTTATCGCCCAGGGTTGTGGCCTCGTCGATGTCGTGGGTGACGAAAACGATGGTTTTGGCCAGGTCCTTCTGGAGCCGCAGGAGTTCCTGCTGAAGTTCGTCGCGGACTACGGGATCCACGGCGCTGAAGGGTTCATCCATAAGGAGGACAGGTGGATCGGCGGCGAGTGCCCGGGCCACGCCCACGCGCTGCTGCTGGCCGCCGGAGAGCTGTGATGGGTAGCGCTTCCCCAAGGCGGGGGCCAGGCCGACGACGTCGAGCAGTTCCTCGGCGCGTTTCCTTGCGTCGGACCTGGCCACACCGTTCAGCCTAGGCACGGTAGCGATGTTGTCCAGCACCGAGCGGTGAGGCAGGAGTCCGGAAGACTGCATGACGTAACCCATGGAACGCCGCAGCTCCGGGGCGGGGACCGAGGTGACATCCTTGCCCGCCACCGTAATGACACCCGAAGTGGGCTCGACCATGCGGTTGATCATGCGCAGCGAGGTGGTCTTTCCGCAGCCGGAGGGCCCGACAAAGACGGTGATGGAGCCTGGGCTGATGGACATGGTGAGCTGGTCCACGGCCGGCTGTCCGCCCTGGTACTGCTTGGTGACGCTCTGAAACTCGATCATGGCCTGGTCCATGGTGCGGACTTACCTGTTCTGTTGGACGGCTTCGGAAAGCAACGCGAAATTGTCACAGCACGCTGATAGTTACGGTAACCCAAACCGGACGTTGCAACACCTGCAGCGCACCCCAATTCGGGCAAAGGAATCCCTACTGTAACTATTCGGGGCCGGTCCTCTGCCGGATGGGGGGTGTTCTGGCGAACAGCGGGCACGTGGCCGGGCAGGACATACCGCAGGCTGGTCACCCGGCCTAAAGTGGGGAGGTGACCAACTTGGAAGTTTCCCCCCAGCAGGAAGTCTGCCCGCCGGCGAGCCCGGAAGGGAGCTCCGGCCCCTGCCTGCAGCTGTGGCCCGAACGTGAAGTACCGCTGGGCGGGGTGCGCGCCATGAATGTCCAGCGGACGCTGCCCCAGCGCGGGCTTCCGACCATCGGCGCCTGGTGCTTTTTAGACAGTTTTGGCCCGGACCGGACAGCCATGTCCGTGCTTCCGCACCCGCACATCGGGCTCCAGACGGTGACCTGGCCGCTGGCCGGGACTATCCGGCACCGGGACAGCGTGGGCAGTGACGTGGTGGTGAGGCCGGGCGAGCTGAACATCATGACGGCCGGGCACGGCGTTTCCCATTCCGAGTTTACCGTGCTGCCGCCGGAGGGCGGGCTGCCACTGCAGCGCGGCCTCCAGCTGTGGGTAGCGCTTCCGGACGGGCAACGGCACCGGCAGCCGGCTTTTGAACAGCACCGCGACCTTCCTCAAGTTGCCGGCGACGGCTTCACCGCCACCCTCATGGTGGGCGAATTGGGCGGTGTTGCCTCACCGGCCACCATGTATTCACCCATTGTGGGAGCGGTCGTTTCCGTTGAGGGAAGTGCAGTGCTCCCCCTCAACGAGCACTTCGAACACGGCATCCTGGTGCTCGACGGTGGGCTGACGCTGGACGGGCAGGACGTTCCGCCGGGACCGCTGGGCTACCTCGGCACCGGCCGCCGGGAACTCCGGGTCGAGGCGATGCCTGGCACCCGTTTCCTCCTGATCGGCGGCGAGCCGTTCCAAGAGGAGCTCCTGATGTGGTGGAACTTTGTAGGACGCACCCACGATGAAGTCGAGCAGGCCCGTGATGCCTGGGAAGCACAGGCATCACTGCAGGACAGGGACATGGCAACGGCCCGCTACGGTCTGGTCCCGGGGCACGGTCCTGACGCCGGCGCCGAGGCGGGCCGCATCCCTGCTCCGCCGCTGCCCGCAGTGCGGCTCACGCCGCGGAAGCGGGCTGTGTAGCGGCTTAGGCCTGTTCTGCCAGCAGCTGCAGCACGCCGAACACCGGGTCCCGATCCAGGATTCGGACATCCGTCACGCCGGCTTTCGCCAGGTGCCGCCGGAATGCCTCCTGAAGGGGCACGACGTTCATGCCCAAGCCGCTGCCCAGGATGACGGGACCCGGGGATGCCCAGCTGCTGCAGTACCTGCAGCGCCAGCGCGGCTAGGTCCCGGCCTGCATGCTCCAGGAGTTCCTGGCTTGCCAGATGCCCTGCCGCTGCGGCTTCCACCACGTGCCGGGCCTGCTGCGCCCAGAAGCGGCGGCCGGTATCCGGGGAGTGGAACAGCGCAATCAGTTTGTTGGGGTGGTCCACACCGCAGGACTGCAGCAGGGCGGCAGTCAGCTGATCCACCGGAAGGCCCTGGTTCATCCGCCGCAGGCTGTGGCGCACTGCTTCGCGGCCCAGCCAATAACCGCTGCCTTCATCCCCGAGAAGGTAGCCCCAACCGCCCGCCCTGGCCTCGCCGCCGTCGGCATTCCTGCCCCACGCCGCTGATCCCGTGCCGGCGATCACCGCCACGCCTGTGCTGGCATTGCCGGCAGCGAGCAGCAGCCGCGAATCATGGACCACGGTGATCCGGGCGCCGGGAACGTGCGGTTCGATCAGCGCAGCAAGGGCCGCCGCGTCCTCATCCGTATCGATGCCGCCCGACCCTGCGTACACGTGGGACACATCGCCCCCGCCAATCCGGGCGAAAAGGCTGGCCAGGTTGCGGGCTGCCTCATCGCGGGTGACGTTCTGCACGTTCGAACTGCCTGCGGACTCATCCGCTACCGGGGTCCCGTTTTCGAAGCGGACTCCGCGGGTCTTGGTCCCGCCGATATCCAGGCCGATGATCACGCCGCGTGGCAGGTCGGGGGGCGGCGTCAGCGGATGAGCGGGCCGGGCGGAGGGGTTTTCGGTGTTCGTCACGTCACAAGAGTACTGGCCACAGGGTTACCGGACGTCCGTGCCGGGCCAGCCGGCGCCAGCCAGCCGGGACCGCCGCTGCACCAGCCCCGCCAGGAGATCCGGCCCCTCCGCGAGGACCATTTCCCGAAACAACCGGACAGCTGCCGGTTCAATCTCGGCCCTGCGCTGCCGCCAGCTCAGGCCAACATCACGGAAGGCCAGGGCCGAGTCAAGGGGCACTTCCACCCAGCCGAGGTTGCCCGTTTCCGTGCTGACGTTCCGGCCGGGAGCGTCGTCACCCGGCGGCAGGATGCTCACCCCGAGCCCGGCCGAGACAAGGCCCCGGGCAGTGTGCGAATCCTGGCTTTCGAAGGCGATGCGGGGACGGTACCCGGCCTCACGGAACAAGGCATCGGTCAGCGAGCGCAGGCCGTAACCGGGACCGAGCGCCACAAACGGGTCGGAGCGGATATCAGCGACCGAGGCCATTGGACTGCCCGCGAGCGGGTGGGTGTGGTGGACCACCAGGCGCAAGGGTTCCCGGTAGAGCGCGGCGGAGAGCAGGTTGCGGCCTGCCGCGGCAACGGGTGCAGTCAGGGCAAGGTCGGCATCTCCGGCCACCAGCTCGGCCAGGCAGGAGTCCCGAGCTCCCTGGCTCAGCGTAAAAACTGCGCCCGGGTGATGGCTGCGGAAGGCGCTGATGAGGAGCGGGAGCGTGGACTCGCCAAAGGTGTGCTGGAACGAGACGGAGATCCTGCCGCGGACCACATCGGACTCGTTGCGGACCACGTCCAGCCCGGCCTGGAACTCGGTCAGTGCCCTTTCGATATACGGCAACAGGGACCGGGCAGCGGGGGTGAGGCGCACTCCCCTGCCGTCCCTCACCAGGAGTTCGGTGCCGACGACGACGCTGGCCCGTGCCAGTGCCCTGCTCACCGTGGACTGGGGTACTCCGAGGAGTTCGGCGGTTTCGGTGACATGCTCGGTCCGGCCCAGTTCGGCCAGCAGCGGCAGGAGTGGAAGAAGCTGCACCAGCTGTTTGTGGTCGGGCTCCATGCTCCTCCTGGTCCGCCGGTGGCGGGCGATCGTTCCCAATTTGATATGAGTCTGGCACAAAAGATGCATTGGAGGCGTTCCTGTGGCGGCACTACGCTTGCCAGATGCCCCACAGCCTTCCGCATCCAGGCCACCCCACCTCCCCGGCGGGCTGGGAGGGGCACGCGAAAGGCTCGACGGCGTATGGCCGGATCATCGCCGGCCTGGCCTTTGCCGGGGTGGCCACCTTTGCCCAGTTGTATTCCACCCAGGCCGTCCTTCCGATCCTTGCCACAGACCTGCAGATTACGGCCGCAGAGGCGGCGCTCACCATCTCCCTGGCCACCGTGGGGCTGGCGGTCACAGTGATCCCCTGGTCCTTCCTCGCGGACCGGATTGGCAGGGTCAAGGCCATGACGTGGGGAATCTCGGTGGCCACCGTACTGGGCCTGCTGGTTCCCCTGTCCACCAGCTTCGCCATGCTCCTCAGCCTGCGGCTCCTCGAAGGGATGGCCCTCGGCGGGATCCCGGCCATCGCGATCGCGTACCTCAACGAGGAGGTCACCAAGGCCCACGCAGCGGTGGCAGCCGGAAGCTACGTAGCAGGCACCACGCTGGGCGGCCTGGCCGGCCGGCTGGTGGCCGGGCCCGCCGGGGAGCTGTGGGGCTGGCGTGCCGCCGCCCTGGCCGTGTCCATTCTGGCCACCCTCGCCGCGGTCGCTTTCCTGCTGCTGGTGCCGCGGGCCCGGGGATTTACCGCCGTAAAGGCCTCCGGCCTTCGCGGAGCTGCGCGCACCCTGGGCGGCCACTTGCGCAACATCCGGCTGCTGGCCCTCTACATCCAGGCTTTCCTGATGATGGGCGGCTTCGTGGCTGTCTACAACTACCTGGGGTTCCGGCTCTCGGGAGCGCCCTTCAGCCTGCCAACCACGGTCATCAGCCTCATTTTCCTGGCCTACCTGTCCGGGACTTTCACCTCCCGCTGGGCTGCGGGGCTCACCATGCGCTTTGGACGCCGCAACGTGCTGCTCACCGGTCTTGCCCTGTCGACGGCGGGCCTCGCCCTTACCCTGGCGCCCTCGCTGGTGCTGATCCTCGCAGGGCTCGTGGTTTTCACCGGCGGCTTCTTTGCGGCGCACAGCATCGGCGCGGGCTGGACCGGTGCCATCGCCAGCACCGGACGGGCGCAGGCGGCCTCGCTGTACAACCTTGCCTACTATCTGGGGTCAAGTTTGATCGGCTGGGCCGGGGGCCTGCTTTTCCAGGCTTATGGCTGGAATGCCCTGGCCGCCGCCGTCATGGTCCTCGCCTGCCTCACCGCGGTGACTGTCGCCGTCGTCCATCCTGCTGTTTCTCCTGCCGCCCCTCCCAGGGAAGCCGGCGGCGCGGCCTGAACGGGACCGCCTGCGTCTAGGATGAACGCAGGAACTTTTGGAGGAGCCGCCGTGAGCACGAATGCCAGGAACGTCAGGCCGGGAGTGCATCTGGAGCCCCTTGATGCCATCGACGAACGCCTTCTTGCCGCGCTGGTGGAGGATGCAAGGATCTCCAACAAGCAGCTTGCCGAACTGGTGGGCATCGCTCCCTCCACAGCGCTGATGCGGACCCGTGCCCTGACGGAGCGGGGCATCGTGCAGGGTTTCGAGGCGAAGCTCAACCTGTCATCCATCGGCAGGTCCGTGCAGGCCTTGGTCGCAGTCCGGCTGCGCGCGCACGACCGGGACCAGATCGACCGCTTTACCGCACGCGTCCCGCACCTGCCGGCAGTGCTGTCCACTTTCCATACCTCGGGCTCCGTGGATTACCTGCTGCACATCGCCGTTGCCACTACCGAGGATTTGCGGGACTGGGTGCTGGACAACCTGGCTACCGATCCGGTGGTGGGCCATACGGAAACCACGCTGGTGTTCGAACACATCCAGGGCAACCACGGGCCGCTCCCGGAGTAGCCGCAACTGCTGGCTTAAGCCCGGGTGCGCACTGCGCGGCGGAGCGTGACCGCAGCCATAACAAGCGCGGCCGAGCCACAGAGCAGCACGAATCCGGCCACGGAAGCCACCAGGCCGAACACGCCCGCGGCCCAGCCGAGCCCCAGGACCGGGACCGCGCTGCCGAGGTAGGTGATGACGTACATTGCGCTGATGGTTTGCGCCTGGCGGGCGGGCTCCACCCGGGCGGCCACGTCATTGAACACAGTGCGGAAAGCGAGGCCCTGTCCCACGCCGGCGGCAAGACTGGCTGCCACCAGCAACACAGGACTGTTCCATGCCCCTGCACCGCCGAGCAGGAGAACCGAAGCGCCGAGGACCGCCAGCCCGCCCGGGACAACGTAACGGCCGCGCAGGGTCACCAGCTGGGTCAGCGCAGACGCCCCAAGGGTGAGGCCAGCCAGCACACCGATCACCGGCCGGCTCTCCACACCCAGGATCTGGGCGAAGTAGCCGGGAGCCAGCGAGAGGCAGAAACCAAAGACCGCGAAGCTGAGGAAGCCGACGCCGGAGGCTAGCCAGAACGCGCCCCTCGCCTCCCGCGTCACGGAAGGCCGGCGCGGTGCCAGCAGGTGCAGCGGCCTGGGGCCTGCCGGCGGCCGGATGGCAGGGCGGGCACGCAGGAGGTACAGCGGGACCAGCAGCGCTGCGAGGACTGCAGCATGAATGTAGTACGGCGCCGATGTGGCCCCGGGAAGCAGGGACAGGAACCCGCCGATGACCGGACCTGAGGCCACTCCCCCGGCAGAAGCCAGCAGCGTGAAGCGCGAGGCCCACTCCGGGCGTGAGGGCAGCAGTTCCCGCAGGGCGGCGGCACTGGCGCCGGTGGCAAGGGCAACGGCAATTCCCTGCAGCGCCCGGCCCGCGCACAGCCCGGCAAGGTTCTGCGCCTCGGCAAAGAGCCAGCCGCCCGCCAAACCGGCAACAACGGCCAGGATCAGGGCAGCCCTGCGCCCGATGTGGTCTGACCAGTGCCCTGCCACCATCAGCGTGGCCACTAGAGCCAGCACGTAGCTGGTAAACGCCGCAGTGACGTCCAGCGACGACAGTCCGAGTTCCGCCTGCAGGAGCGGGTACAGGGGCGTGGCGAGGTTGGCGCCCACCAGGAGCGTAAAAATGACGGCACCGGCCAGCACCAAACGTGCAGTCACGGACGCATCCCAGCCGGTCGTGGTGGCTGGAGCCGGACGCATGCGGAGTTCGCTGAAGACCGTCATTGTGCCGCCTTTGCTGCTGCCGCGGCAGGTGGTCCTTGTGGGAGCCCGCCGCGGGTGGACATGTGATAGCTCTAGGATGCAGCATTTCTGCCCGTTCGAGCGGAATGTGGTGCCACAATTGAGCAGGATCATCAAATACTCAATGCTGCAGTGACGGAGAGTGACCATTTGAACAATCTGGACCCCACCGACCTGAAGATCCTCCTGGAGCTCATCCGGGACCCGAGGATCCAGATCGGTGAGCTCAGCGATGCACTCGGGGTTGCCCGGAACACGGCGCAGTCACGGGTGCGGCGCCTGCTCCGGGCCGGGGTCCTGCGGTCCGGCGGCCGCGAGGTGGACCTCGATGCCGTGGGATTTGACGTGGTGGCATTCGTGACTATCGAGGTTTCGCACCGTGAGCTGGACGGGGTGGTGGGTGCGCTACGGCTGATCCCGCAGGTCCTTGAAGTGCATGAGATCTCCGGGCGGGGCGACGTCTGGTGCCGGGTGGTGGCTACCGATACCCACAACCTCCAGGCGGCCCTGCGGCAGGTCCTGAGGATCAAGGGCGTGATCCGCACCGAAACGGTCCTGGCGCTGCACACGCACATCCCCTACAGGACCGAGCCCCTGATCAGCGGCCTGGCCAAAGCTGCCGGGGCCAGCCAACACGCCTTGGCCAAAGCACCACCGACCGCCGGGGCTGGGACGGACAGCTAGGATTTTCAGAATGGATTGGCTCTCGTACGTTACACAGATCAACTGGCTCGCCGTGCTGCTTGCCTTCATCGCCTCCATGGCCATCGGCTTTGTCTGGTACATGCCGGCCGTCCTGGGGAACAGGTGGATGGCGGCCATCGGCAAGACCGAGGACGATCTCAAGAACATGAGCGGCGGAGCCGGAGTCTGGGTCCCCATGGTGGTGGCGGCGGCCCTGACGGCGATCCTGCTGGCTGTCCTGATCAGCAAGCTCGGGCTGGACAATGCCCTGGCAGGGGGCTGGTTTGCCCTCCTTGTGGGGCTGGTCTTCCGCGCCGGCGGCCACGTGATACACAACGGCTTCGCGGGCCGGCCTGCCGCTGTCACCCTGATCGATTCCGGCCACGACCTGCTGGCCATGACCGTTTCGGGCGCCATCATCGGGGCGATGTCCTGATGCCGCGCACCACCTTGGCGAAGGACAGCAGGCCATGACCATCATTGATAACGCCGTTTACGTTGACGGCGTGCGCCACACCGAGCCCGAAAACCTGGAACAGACGTTCGAGACCCTGGCGCACCACGGCGGGATGGCCTGGATCGGCCTCTACCGCCCCACTGCCGAGGAAATGGCGGCGGTGGCCACGGAGTTCGGACTGCACGCCCTGGCCGTGGAAGACGCCATCTCCGCGCACCAGCGTCCCAAGCTTGAGCGCTACGAAGACAACCTGTTCACCGTCCTTCGGCCTGCCCGGTACCTGGACGCCACGGAGACCGTGGAGTTCGGCGAACTCCATATCTTCACCGGCAAAAACTTCGTGGTTACTGTGCGGCATGCCGAGACGGCCGGCGTGGCACGGGTGCGGCAGCGGCTCGAAAGCAGGCCGGACCTTTTGCGGCACGGGCCCGAGGCCGTCCTTTACGCCCTGCTGGACCGGGTGGTGGATGACTACGGGCCGGTGGTGGCCGGGCTTGAAAACGACATCGATGAGATCGAAGACCAGCTCTTCAGCGGCGATACCACCGTGTCCCGCCGCATCTACGAACTCGCCCGCGAGGTGATCCAGTTCCAGCGGGCCATCCACCCCCTGCCGGACATGCTGCACCAGCTCGAGCGTGGTTTTGAAAAGTACGATGTCGAAAGCAACCTCCGTCACAACCTTCGTGATGTGGAAGACCACGTGGAGCGGGTGATCTCCAGGGCGGACTCCTTCCGCGACCTGCTGCAGAACGCACTGACACTGGACGGTACCCTCACCGCCAACCGGCAGAACGAGGCCAGCGCCGAACAGAACGAACAGGTGAAAAAGATTTCCTCCTGGGCTGCGATTTTCTTCGCGCCATCCTTCGTGGCCGGCGTCTACGGCATGAACTTCGACCAGATGCCGGAGCTCCACTGGGACCTGGGCTACCCGATGGCTATCGGCCTGATGGCCGCGACAGCTGGCCTTATGTACGCCATCTTCAAGAAGAAGGGCTGGCTGTAGGAAAAAGGCAGCCGGCCACGAGGGCGGCACCTACTTGGCCGGGAGAAATTTGTGGAGCTAAGGGGATTCGAACCCCTGACCTCTTCGATGCGAACGAAGCGCTCTACCAACTGAGCTATAACCCCGGGAACCAGCCGCTTTCCTTCAGGTGCGGCACCGGTGAACCTAGGCTACAAATTTTCCTGACCCAATGCCAAACCGGCGCCGCAAAGGCGGGTCGAGCAACTGGGGCCGGGACCGAAAACTCATGCCCGGCGGCGCTGCAATACGTCGTCGAGATTGCTCAGCGCGCTCTGGGCCTTGCTGAGCTGCTGGGCATCCGGAGCCGCTGTGGCGGGAACAGCGGTGGCGCCCTGCTTGAGGGACGGCTTGCCGGTTGCCTTCGGGGCCTCAGGCAGCTCGAGCGGCTCAGGCGCGGGCCGCTCCGCCTTGGCCGCCTCGACATAAACCGGCTTGGGCACCTCCACAGGATCCCAGGTGCTGCTCGGTGCAGCCTGGACTGCACTGGTGTCACCGGCGGCGACGGCGACGGCAAGTGCCGCCTCGCGCAGTTCCACTGCTGTCAAGGGCTTGATCTTCGGCTTGTCGGCCTCGGCGTCAAAGAGCGGGCTCTCCGCGCGCACGGGCGCGGCTTCGGGCTTGGGCGGGACGGGGGCAGCTGCGGGCTGCGGAGCAGGTGCGCTCATCGCCGAGCGGAAAGCAGCGTTCACTTTGGCCTTGCGGTCCCGGACAGCCAGCCAGCGAAGAAGGGCCACCGACCCCACTGTCAAGGCCGCGCAGGCGAGGGGAAGGGCTGGGGCGCCCAGCCCAAATGCCAGCAGTACCGCAGAGACGAACGCGGTCAGCAGGAAGACAAGTCCCACCAGGGCAAGAGCCGTCCGGCCATATCGGATCCGGAACTGGCCCGTCGGCGCAGCGGGGGCGGTGGCCGTAGCGGATCCGGCGCTCTTCCTGGTGTCCATGGCTTTCTCCTGCTGGGCGGCGACCTTCAGAACCAGCCCTGCTCGCGGGTCCGGTATTTCATCGGCGGGGACGTCTGCCAGGAAGTCGCCGGCGGCTTGGAACTGGTGCCGGCGGTTCCGGAGGACGTAGGGGGCAACCCATACAATCCAGAGCACAACGGCAACCACAAGGATCACTGAGCTGCTAAGGGGGAAGTCCACACTCAAAACCGTATGAGCATCACGTCGGCTGCAGCCGCATTAGCACCGGTGTGTCGTGGCGCGGCTGACAAATCAATGGATTTATGACGGCCGGGAGGCAAGCCAGCGGTGCAACAGCCCCTCTGGAACTTCATCGGATGTCAAGGCAAAGGACCGGTGGTCTGCCCATTCGCCGTTGATGTGCAGGTAGCGCGGCCGGTATCCCTCATCCCGGAAACCTAGCTTCTCCACCACCCGCAGGCTTGGCCCGTTCTCGGGCCGGATGTTGATTTCCATCCTGTGCAGCCCCAGGGTCCGGAAGCAGTGGTCGGTCACCAGTGCCACAGCGGTGGGCGCTATCCCCCGCCCCGCCCGCGACTGGTCCACCCAGTACCCGAGAGTCGCCATCATGGCCGATCCCCACACGATCGACGAAACAGTCAACTGGCCCACGATCGCAGGGTTCCTGCTGGCAGGAAAACGTTCCGTAATCACAAACGGAAGGGCCGTTGCCTGTGCCGCTTGCGCGTTCAGGGAACGGACCATTTGCCGGTAATCAGGGAGGCCTCCGGCCGGGTCCGGGTTGGAAGCTTCCCATGGCGCCAGCCATTGGCTGTTGCGGGCCCGCACTTCTGTCCACTCTTTTTTGTCCCGGTACCTGATGGGCCTCAGGACCAGGTCTCCGCACTCCAAAGTCACGGGCCAGATGGGGCCGGGGCGCACAGTGCTACTTGGACAGGCCGGCGGTGAAGCCCGGAAGCCACTCCCGCAGGCCGGGACCCAGGTCATCGCTGTCAATGGCGAGCTGCACGCAGGCTTTGAGGTAGCTCAGTTTGTCACCCGTGTCGTAGCGGCGTCCCCGGAAAACGACGCCGTACACGCCCTGCCCCTCGCCCTCTCCGGCCGCGAGTTCCTGCAGGGCGTCGGTGAGCTGGATTTCGCCGCCCCGCCCGGGTCCGGTGCGCTCGAGGACATCGAAGACGGCGGGGTGCAGTACGTACCGGCCAATGACCGCAAGGTTGGAAGGGGCTTCCTCGGCGGAGGGCTTTTCCACCAGGCGGTTGACACGCACGTAGCCCTCGCCGTCGATCTCCGCGATGTCGGCACAGCCGTAGGCGCTGATCTGGGACGGCTCAACCTCGATGAGTGCGACGACGGACCCTCCCGTGTGCGCCTGCACCTCGATCATGGTGCTGAGCAGTTCGTCGCGGGCGTCAATGAGGTCATCGCCCAGGAGGACGGCGAAGGCTTCATTGCCCACATGCTGCCTGGCACGGAGGACAGCATGGCCAAGGCCGTTCGGGTCGCCCTGGCGGACATAGTGAATGTCGCCCAGGTTGCTTGCAGCCTGGATGGACTCCAGTTTCGCCGTATCGCCCTTGTCCTCAAGGGTGGACTCCAGGGTTGGTACGCGGTCGAAGTGGTCCTCGAGGGCCCGCTTGTTCCTTCCGGTGATCATCAGGATGTCGTTGAGGCCTACATTCACGGCTTCCTCGACCACATACTGGATGGCAGGCTTGTCCACGACCGGAAGCATTTCCTTTGGCATGGCCTTGGTGGCAGGCAGGAACCTGGTGCCGAGTCCGGCAGCGGGTATTACGGCTTTGCGAACTCTGGGGTTACTGGTACTCACCCGACTAATCTAACGTCAGCGTCAAGCATTCAGTAATTATTGACCGGCCGCCGGCCGCCCTGCGGCCACAGCCCGCGCCGCCACAACCCGATGGAGGAAGACACCATGCTCGAGGACGCCAAGGAAATCAAGGCCAGGATCCGTACCGCCCACCGCCGGCGGCGGGCCGCCCTCACCCAGCAGCAGCTGGAGGCGGCCGGGTCAGGAATCGCCCGCCACGGCGCTGACTGGGCGGCATCCATGACCGGCGGCGCTCCTGCCACGTTCTGCGTCTACTTCGGGGTCGGCGTCGAACCGCCCACCCTTCCGCTGATCAACGCACTCCACAACAACGGCCACCGGGCCCTGCTCCCGGTGTGCGAACCCGGGCGGGAACTGGCGTGGGTCTTCTGGAACCCCGATGCCGGCTTTGAGCAGAGCCGGTACGCGCCGATCCTGGAGCCCAAGGGCGACCGGCACGGACCCGATGTGGCCGGAACCGCCGCCGCCCTCTTCATCCCGGCCACCGCCGTCGACCTGGCAGGCAACAGGGTAGGGCAGGGCGGCGGGTACTACGACAAGTTCCTGGGCCATCTCGCCACGGCGGGGAAGAATATTCCGCTGGCCGCCATCATCTATGACGAAGAGCTGCTGTCCGCCGGTGAGATCCCCGAGGAGGAGTTCGACCGCCCCGTCCCTGCCGTCCTCGCGCCTTCCGGAATTCGGCTGCTCGACGGCCACCACTGAAGCTCGCAGTCCGGCGTTGCGGGGATGATAGAATTAGCACTCAGGCCCTGCGACTGCTAAACGGTAACTCCGTCCGCGCAGCACGGGACCTCTCGTTTGCCCAAGAGGAGGAGCACTAGTGCCAACGTACGCGTACGCCTGCAAGGATTGCGGCCATGCCTTCGACATCGTCCAGTCGTTTTCGGACAGCACTTTGACCTCGTGCCCCGAGTGCCAGGGGACACTGCGCAAGAAGTTCAACAGCGTTGGTGTCGTCTTCAAGGGATCCGGCTTCTACCGCACCGATTCCCGGGACTCCAAGGGAAGCACCGTCTCGCCGGCCCCCGCGGCAACGCCCGCTCCCGCCGCGGCGCCTGCCGCGTCCGCTCCGGCGGCTGCAGCCAGCTAAGCAGGCGTGTCCGACGCCGGCCCGTCCGGCTTGTCCACATAGCGCACCGCGCATCTGTCGCGGGTGTTCGCAGCCGCCATAGCGTAGGCGCATGCCTGCAAACCTTCTCCGCCCGGGCCGGGCCGGCTCCCGCTACCCCCGCACCCCTCGCCGTCCCGGCAGTTCCGGCCGCAGATCCGCAACGGCCCGGTTCAGCGGATGGTTGAGCCGCAACCGGCGGCTCGCCGTGGCGCTGCTCCTGTGCGCGGCTGCGTCCATCACCGTGCATCAGCTCACTCCCGCACCCGTCCACACCGTCACCGCTCTGGCGGCTGCGAGGGATCTACCGGCCGGCTCAACGATGAAGGCGACGGACCTGGCCCATGTGCAGGTGCCGCCGACCATGATGGCCGCCGGTTTCCTGGATGAAGAGAGCAAGTTGGCCGGTAAACAGTTGGCGGCTCCGCTGCGCAAGGGACAGCTGCTGACGGACGCCCAACTGCTCGGTCCCGGGCTCCTGGCAGGCACCCCGCCTGGCTCGGCCGCTGTGCCCCTTCGAATGGCTGATCCGTCCTCGATCCAGCTCGTCTCGCCCGGGCAGCTTGTGAACGTGGTGCTGACCGCGGGCAACGGCTTCGACCAGCAGGCACCGTCCGAAGTCCTGGCAACAGCCGTGCCGGTACTGTGGACCTCCGGGAAGGGCGGCGGAAGCGGCCAGTGGCTGGGCACGGCCGAGACGGACGGGCTTATAGTGGTTGCGGCCAGTTCCGAGCAGGCTGCGCGGCTGGCCGGTGCTTCCACCCAGGGCAAACTGTTCTTCGTCCTCGTTGGCCCTTAGCCCACCCTGACTTCAGGGTGAGCCCAGGCCCGTCAGCCCCAGTGCGGCGGCTTCTGTTCCTTCAGCCAGGCGTCATGGTCATCGTCGGCATCGCCCCAGCGCCTCGGGTCATCTTCCGAGGCCTTCGTGGGCAGAATGCCTTCAGTCCCGGCCTGCCCCTGGCCCTTGCCCTGCTCCTGGTCCTGGCCCTGCTCGTCTTCGGAGGCCGGATCCACGGGGACGGACTGCCCGTCCGCAGAGCCTTTTTCGTTCTCTTCAGGGGCCACGGGGACCGCCTCCTTGCTGTCCAAGTCTTTGTCCTGCGGCCGGCGCCGGGCCTGCTCCCCGGCGTCGATACCATTGAGCGCCTGGTCAACGTCGTCGTCAAGGAACCCTGTTGAAGTTGCTGGCCGGCCGGGAAGCACCACCCGCTCAAGGCCCAGGTAACCTGCAATCCGGTCAGCGCAGGCTGAAGGATCCGTAAACACCTCTATGGTCCACAGCGGCATGTACCGCCACCCGAGCCGCTCCAGCAGCTGCGGCCGCAGCCGGCTCCGTTCGCGGACGCTCATGGTGCGGTACTGCTCGGTGCCGTCGGACTCGATGGCTACCGGCCATGGGAGGTCGGTCTCGTCCCGGCCCATGGTGTTCAGCGGATCCGCGGCTGCCACAACGTCGATCGCGCCGTCATACTGGTGCCAGACCCGGGCGCCCCGTGCCCGGAGCCGGTCCCCCAGGTCCGCTACCAGTGGATCGGCACCGAGTGCCTGTTCGCTGGCAGCGGCCCGGGAAGCGGGAGTCCCCAGGTCCGTGTTTCCCGCAATCTCACGGTCCAGCAGTGCGTACAGGTCCACCGCCCCGTGCGTCAGCCGGGTGTGGTCCAGGTCTTCTGGCCGGAAGCAGGTCAGCACGTGAATGGACCTGCGGGCCCGGGTCATGGCCAGGGCGAATTTCTCCCGTCCCCCTTCAGCGGAGAGCGGACCGAAGTTATGCAGGGCGCGGCCGTGCGGGGTGCGTCCAAAGCCCGGAGAGAATATGACGTGGTCGCGCACCAGGCCCTGGGCTCGTTCCAGGTCTACGACCCGGAATGACTCGGGTCCGGCGCCAAAGAATCCTGCAAGGCCCGGGTGGTTGGGCAGCTGGAGCCGGATCGACTCGCCAATCCGGGCAGCATGCCGGAGGCTTGCTGTGACCACGGCAAGGGACGTGCGGGGGCGGGTGCGGGCGTGTTCGAAGACCAGCTGCACCACCCGGTTGACCTCAGCCACCACCGACTCCACGCCTTCGTGGTCCGCGCTCGGAAGGCCGGTGCCGTCCGGCAGGTACTCCACCACCAGGGACCGGTCCAGGCCGGTAGCGGACTGGCCCTCCGGAAGGCGGCGCAGGGCGCCGTCGTAAAAGCTCTTGCTGAGCTGGAGCACCAGGTCCTCGTCGACCGCGCGGTAGACGAAGTTCAGCCGCCATACGGGGAGCACTGCCGAGAGCGCCTTGAAGGCACTCTCTACCCGTTGGTGTGGCGGTTCGCCTGCTGCCAGCCGCTCCACGCCCACAGTAAACGTCCGGGGGCTGGCGATCATGGCGTCGCCGAAGGCAATAACCTGGCGGGCGCGGGCAATCGACGGCAGCACGGCCTGGAGCGAGGTCGCTTCGGAGTCGAGGATGACCACGGCATCGAAGCGCTGTTCCGCGGGCAGCAGCCCGGTCATCAGGTAGGGGCTGACGGACCAGACCGGAACGAGGGTGCCGATCAGGTCGGGAGCCTGTGCCGTCAGCGCGGGCAGGGAAACCCTGCCGTCTTTGAGGAGGCTTCGCATGAGGTCTGCCTGCCGGGGGTGGGCTGCGATGCCAGCCCGCCAGCGCTCGGCCAAATCCCAGCGGAGCCGTGCTGCACCGCTGGCGATGTGCGCGTTGTCCGCCAGACGGAATTCGGCCTCGAGCTGCCGCAGGGCGTCACCGTCGGACATGGCGAGATAGTCGTCCCCGCTGATCATCGCTTCCAGCGCCGACTGCCACCATGCAAGTTCAAGTTCGGCAGCGACTGAACCTGCCGGAACCTCGCGTTCGGCCAGGTCGGCCAGGAGCTCCCCCAGCCCATGCTCGCGCATGTTCTCCACCAGCAGGGTGCGCTCCGGCAGCGTTTTGAGGGTGTCGGCGTCGGCCACCAGCCGCTCAAGCCGCTCCATCAGCTCTTCATAACGGATTGTGGACAGCTCGCCGCCCGCCTCCGTGTGCCGGAGTGCCTCTCCCAGCTGGGTGAGTTCCCGTTCCAGGGCGCGGTACATCACGTTGATTTCCGCCAGCCCGGACGGCACTGCAGGGTGGCGCTGAGTGGTGGCATAGCCCGCCCACAACGCACGCTGTTCCTGGACCAGGACCAGGGAGCTGTGGAGATCGGCAATGTGCACACCGGGCCGGACGTATTCCTTGGCCACCCTGCGCAGCCGCGAACGCTGCATTGCGGTCAACTCGATGCCGCGCTCACGGCGCCAGGCCGACGGCGCGGTGGCCGAGATGAGGTCAGTGACTGGCCTGTCGAAGATGTCCGGGGTGAACTTGTCCAGGCTTCCGCGGACGGCGACGAGGAGCTCGAGCTGCTCGCCCCATTCGGCGAAGGAAGCGCCGAGCCGGATTTCCGCGTGCTCCGCCACGGCGTCCATGCGTTCGCGCAAGGCCGGGAGGCCCTTCTCCACGGACCGGACCAGGTCCTGGGCCTCCTCGGTCTCCTTGCGCGTGAGGAGACGTGCGCCGTGCCAGGGGCTCGTGGTGGACGCCTTGCTGAAGCTGCCCAGCTCGGCGGCGCGCCGGAGCCTGCCGGCAAGCTCGTCCCGGTCCCGGATGCTGTCCAGGACACTGCGCTTCAGCCGCACGGTGGTGGCCGGTGCGGGGTGGATCGACGTCAGCTCGGCGAGCGACTGCATGGCTTGGTAGGGCGAGCAGCCCCAGCGCTGGCGGACGTTGTGCAGGGACGCCACATGGTCCATGAGCGCGTGACGGTGCTCGGTCAGGGTGCCGTGCAGGTTTCCGAGCTGGGGTTCCAGGGACTTTTCGTTCCGGACGATCGCGCGGACCAACTGGCCCTTCAGCTGCTGCGGAGTCACGTTCCCGGACAGCTGGAACAGGATGGACTCAAGGCCCAGGCCTTCGAGCTGGCCCGAAATTCCGTTGAGGCTGGCACGGCGGTCGCCTACAACCAGGACCGTCTTTCCAGCGTCCACGAGGGCACCGATGGTGTTGATGGCCGTTTGGGTCTGGCCGGAGCCCGGCGGGCTGCTGACCACAAGGGAATCACCCGCACGCGCTGCGTCGATCACGTACTGCTGGTCAACGTCTGCATCCAGCAGGAGCATCTCGTCGCGGGGGTGCCTGCTGTCCAGTGAAGGGAAACGGGACGGATCCGGCTCGTCGAAGTCCACAACTTCGCCGCCTGCCGCAGTGGCCAGGGCGGACACAAGGGGGTTTGAGTCGTTGATCCAAGGATCGTCCAGGTTCCCGGAAAGGTCAGCGAACGTGGAAACCAGCAGATTGTGCTGTGCCTCGGCGCCGTGGATGGGCCGAATCAGTGTTGCCAGCTTGTCCAGGACGGGCTGGGGATCGAAGCGGGCGGTGCTGTAGGCGAGGCGGGTGACGGCATTGACGTCGAAGACAATCCCGTGGGTGTTCTTCAGGTGCCGCACCAGGGCCGGATTGATGTGCGCCTGCTCAGTCAATTGCAGTTCGTAGTCGTCCTCCCCCGGACGGACAGTGAGCGAAATCGCCGTGAGCATCACCGGAGCGGAAATGCGCTGCGGCTTGCCCCCCACCGCGGAAGTCCACACCACCGTGCCCGCGGAGAAGTAGCCGGCGTCGATACCGCGGTCATTGGCAAGCTCGAAAATCTTGGACCGGATGTTGCGGGAAGCCCTGGCCGCCACGACGTACTGCTGACGGTCCCGGATCAGAGTCGAAAGCCGGGTCTTGCGCCCGGCCATGAGCTGGGCGAGGCCGGACGGGTGGGCGTGCGTCAGGTCGATGGAGCCTTCGGGGGTCTTGGTGAAGCGCAGCATCGTATCCGCCCCGGTGACGGGTTTGAGCCCGGACAGCCATTTACGGAGCTCCTCGGAGCCTTCCGGGTGGCCTTGACCAACTGACACTTCTGCCTTCTTTTCTGCGTTTGCACGTGACGCCTTGGACCATACCGGCATGCATTCGAGCGTAGCCGCTTCCACGCCCGGACTGAGAGACCGCAACACTGGAGCAGGCGAAATTACGGAGGTTTTCGCTGAAGAAACAGCAGTGGCCGGCCTCCTTCACCGGAGGCCGGCCACTCATGATGCTATTCCCACTCGATGGTTCCCGGCGGCTTGCTGGTGACATCGAGCACTACGCGGTTGACACCCTCCACCTCGTTGGTGATGCGGTTCGAGATCCTGGCGAGGAGCTCGTACGGCAGGCGTGACCAGTCCGCGGTCATGGCGTCTTCCGAGGAGACGGGACGGAGCACGATGGGGTGGCCGTACGTGCGGCCGTCGCCCATGACGCCCACGCTGCGGACGTCGGCGAGCAGGACCACCGGCATCTGCCAGACCTCGTTGTCCAGGCCGGCTGCTGTCAGCTCTGCACGGGCAATGGCGTCGGCTTTGCGCAGCAGGTCCAGCCGTTCTCTTGGTGACCTCACCGACGATGCGGATCCCTAGCCCCGGTCCGGGGAAGGGCTGGCGGCCCACGATTTCCTGCGGGAGTCCCAGCTGGGCACCGACGGCACGGACCTCGTCCTTGAACAGGGCACGCAGCGGCTCCACGAGTTCGAACTGCAGGTCCTCGGGCAGGCCACCCACATTGTGGTGGCTCTTGATGTTCGCAGCACCTTCGCCGCCGCCGGATTCGACGACGTCCGGGTACAGCGTGCCCTGGACCAGGAACTTGATCTTCTCGCCATGGGCGGCTGCCTCGGCGATGATGGCAAGTTCTGCCTCTTCGAAGGCACGAATGAATTCGCGGCCTATGATCTTGCGCTTGGTTTCCGGATCGCTGACGCCGGCAAGGGCGGACAGGAAGCGTTCCTGCTCGTTGGCGACGTAGAGCTTCACGCCGGTGGCTGCGACGAAGTCGCGTTCCACCTGTTCCGCTTCGCCTTCACGCAGCAGTCCGTGGTCCACAAAAACACAGGTGAGCTGGTCGCCGACCGCACGCTGGACGAGGGCGGCCGCAACGGCGGAGTCAACCCCGCCGGACAGGCCGCAGATAACCCGGGCGTCGCCGATCTGCTTGCGGATGCGCTCCACCTGCTCCTCGAGGATGTTGCCGGTGGTCCAGTTCGGCTCCAGCCGGGCGCCCTTGAAGAGGAAGTTTTCCAGCACCTGCTGGCCGTAAGCGGAGTGCTTGACCTCGGGGTGCCACTGGACTCCGAACAGGCCCTTTTCCTCGTTGGCGAAGGCAGCTACTTCAGCACCCGCCGTCGTCGCGAGGACTTCAAAGCCGTCCGGCGCCTCGTGGACGGAGTCACCGTGGCTCATCCAGGTGTTCTGGTGCTGGGGCATGCCCTCCAGGACCGACCGGCCCTCGCCGAGAATGGTGGTTTCCGTGGAGCCGTACTCCCGCAGCCCGGTCTTGTCCACCTTGCCGCCCAGGGCATTGGCCATCGCCTGGAAGCCGTAGCAGATACCAAAAACGGGAACGCCGGCTTCGAAAAGGTCGGGACCGACGCTGGGGGCACCGTCAGCGTAGACGCTGGAGGGGCCGCCGGAAAGGATGATGGCGGCGGGGTTCTTGGCCAGGAGTTGCTCGGTTGTGTAGGTATGCGGAACCACTTCCGAATACACATTCGCTTCCCGGACGCGGCGGGCAATCAGCTGCGCGTACTGGGCACCGTAGTCAACAACCAGCACCGGCTTCTGGGAAGTCTGGGATGCAGTGGGAGTAGTCACCGTACTAGCCTACTGGCCGCCGTTGCACCGGCGCACCTTGAGAAGCTGCCCTGTGACGGAGCGAACTCCCCCGTTTACGGCGGCTGCCTAGTACCTCTGCGGCGCCTGGGGGTTGGCCGCGAGCTCTGCCTCTACCTCAGCATGGAACTTCTTCTCCACGATGAAGGACAGGAACGGAATGACACCGCCCAGCGCCAGCAGGATCATCTTCAGGAACGGCCAGCGCATGAGGGACCAGAGCCGGAAGTTAGACATCAGGTAAACCACGTACATCCAGCCGTGCACAATGAGGACCGTGACGGACAGGTTGACTCCACCAAGCACCCCCGGCGGTTCCGCATCCGCGAAACCAAAGCCGAACGGCTGGCCAGTCACGGCGTTGGTGCCGCCGGCAAAGAGGTACTGCCCGAATCCGTACCGCGCGATCAGTTCGGCGCACAGCAGCAGCAGCATGGCGCCTGTGAGGTAGGCCAGCACCTTGTAGAACTTCAGGGCCGAGCGGATCTGCGCCTCGGTGCCGCCGAAGCGGCGCTTTTTGCCGGACGCCTTGCCTGCAGTGTTGTCGCCTGCGGCTGTGTTGGTGTTTCCAGCCGGGTTGGCGGGTTTCGGATCAATCATGGCTGTACCTTTTGCTGGTTCTGTGCAGGTTGCTGGTTCTGTTCGTGGAGCAGCGGGTTGTCGTCGTCATCGTCGAGGCTCTCCTCAAGATCCCGGTGGTGGTCGTCCTTGACCAGCCGCCACCAGATAAAGAGGGCAAAGCCGGCGAAGACAACCCACTCAAGGGAGTAAAAGAGGTTTAGCCAGTTGATCTGCTGGGCAGGCGGCTGCGGGCCGATCTGCAGGGGAATAAGGTCCCCCGGCACTGCCGCCGGGCTGAGGTCCGCACCACCGGCAATTTCCGCGGTGGCTGCAACAAAGCCGGGATAGCTGCTGACTTCCCAGTAATTGATCAGCTCGGCCACCGAAACCGCCGTGGCCTCACCGGGGGCGGCTGCCGTCCCTGCCACTGGAGCTTCGGACGGAAGCAGCCGTCCGGTCAGTTCAACAGTGCCCGACGGCGGCGCTAGAGCGTCTGCGGGGTCTGCCACCCATCCACGGGCAACCGGGATCCACGTCTGGGGCGACGCGGCAACGCCGCTGAGGGTGGGGGCGCCGGTGACGGCGAAGGCGGAGACCACCCAGTAACCCGTCTTGCCGCCATGCAGGCGGCCAGGGACCAGGACCTGCTTGGCCGGGTCATAGGTTCCCTGCGCGCTGACCATCTGGTCGGCGTCGGTACCGTGGAAGAAATCCCCTGGCTCCAGCGTTTCGGTCAGAGGCTGCACCTGCTCGGTGGCCGGGTTGACCGGCACTTCCGGCTGGGTGGAGCGCCCGAATTGCCACTGACTGAGCAGCACGAACACCCCGGAAATAGCGATCGCGAAGATGAAACCTGCGATCCATCGGGGTTTGAGGGCTGTTTTCCACACGCCTTAACCGTACTTCGTTCCCTTGTAGAACAACTAAACGCCCGGGGTGGGACAGTCCAGTTCGGCCGCAGGATCCGGCCGCGGCATCCTGCGGGAAGGAGCCCCGTGGCCTGGGCGTCAGTGGTCGAAAAACACCAGGCTGGAATTGATGAGCTCTGCGATCACTTCGGCATCGTAGGCGCGGCGCAGCGATTCGCGGAATGACTCTTTGGACAATGAGCGGGCCAGGGTGGCCAGGACCTCGAGGTGGTCCGAGAAGGAACTGGCAGGGGTGGCGATCAGCAGGATCACCGTGGCCGGACCGTCCGCGGCACCGAAGTCCAGCGCGTGGCCGTACTTGGCAATGCCGACAGCTATGGAGGTGCGGGACACGAACTCGCTGCGGGCATGGGGCAGCCCGATCCCGCCCGGGAGCCCGGTGGCCAGCTGGTGCTCACGCGCATTGACGTGCTTGAGGAATCCGGGCAGATCCGATACCCGTCCGGCGGCGAAAAGGCGCTCCGCGAGCTGGGTGGCGGCGTCCGCCTTGTCCGATGCCTCAAGCTCCAGGATCACCATTTCGGGTGTGGTGAGGCCGGCATCGTACCGGTCAAGTGGTTCCGCCAAGGCGTATCCCTTCAGTCAGCGAGTGCTGGTGCTGCGGCCCCTCAGCGCAAGGGCACGATGTCTTCCACACCCAGGCGGGCGGCGTCTGCGGATTCGTCGTCCGGCTGTTGCTGGCTAAGGCGCTCCGCCTCCACCCGTGCAATATAGTGCCTGACCTCATTCTCACGTTGGGCGTCGCTCCAGCCAAGGACGTCACCCATCAGTTTAGCGACTACGGGCACGGCAGACACACCACGGTCCCAGGCCTCGATGGATATCCTGGTCCGCCGGGTCAGGACGTCGTTGACATGGCGGGCACCCTCGTGGCTTGCCGCGTACACGGCTTCGGCCTGCAGGTAGTCATCGGCACCGGGGATCGGCTCGGCCAGGGCAGGGTTCTCCGCGATGATGGCCAGTACCTCGGGCGTCAGGGACCCGTACCGGTTGAGCAGGTGCTCAATCCGGGCCACATGGACGCCCGATTCCTCCGCCGTGCGGTTTCGTCGGTTCCAGGCCGCCTTGTAGCCGCTGGCTCCCAGCAGCGGGATGGTTTCCGTGCAGCTGGGCGGTACCCGCTCGTCCATGGTGCGGGTTGCCTCGTCCACGGCGTCCTTGGCCATGACCCGGTACGTGGTCCACTTTCCACCGGCCACCACCACCAGGCCGGGCACGGGGTGTGCCACCACGTGTTCGCGCGACAGCTTGGCGGTGGAGTCGTTTTCTCCGGCCAGCAGCGGGCGCAGGCCGGCGTAGACGCCTTCCACGTCTTCCCGGGTGAGGGGGCGCTTCAGGACCTTGTTGACGTGTTCCAGGATGTAGTCGATGTCCTTGCTGGACGCGGCGGGATGGGCCTTGTCCAGGTGCCAGTCGGTGTCCGTGGTGCCGATAATCCAGTGCCGGCCCCAGGGAATGACAAACAGCACCGACTTTTCGGTGCGCAGGATCAGTCCCACGGTGGACTGGAACCGGTCCCGCGGAACCACCAGGTGGATTCCCTTCGAGGCGCGGACCTTCAGCTGGCCGCGGTCGGTGACCATGGCCTGGGTTTCGTCCGTCCAGACTCCGGTGGCGTTGATGACCTGCTTGGCACGGACGTTAAACCGCGTCCCGTCCTCGTGGTTGAC
Source organism: Arthrobacter sp. V1I9 (assembly GCF_030817075.1). NCBI lineage: Bacteria > Bacillati > Actinomycetota > Actinomycetes > Micrococcales > Micrococcaceae > Arthrobacter > Arthrobacter sp. V1I9. The sequence continues at coordinate 1,112,056 of NZ_JAUSYU010000001.1, read as the reverse complement.
CACTTTGGCCCCCACGACGCGTTCGCCTTCGCGCAGGAAGTCCACCACGGCCATCTGGTTTACTGCGTGGGCGCCGTAGTAGGCAGCTGTCCGGATGAGGTTGGCGCAGTATTTCGCGTCGTCCACCTGGCCGTCGTAGTACCGGATGGAGCCCACAAAGGCATCGTTCTTCAGGCTGGGCGCCGCCCGCAGCGTGCCCCGCCTGCTGAGGTGTTTATGGAACGGCACACCCCTGCTGTGGCCGCTGGAGACGGACATGGCGTCGTACAGTGCAATGCCGGCGCCCACGTAGGGGCGCTCGAAGAAGGGTTTTGTCAGCGGATACAGGAACGGCACCGGCCGGGCCAAATGCGGCGCCAATTCGGAGAGCAGCAGCCCGCGCTCCTGCAACGCCTCCTTAACCAGGCCAAAGTCGAGCATCTCCAGGTAGCGCAGACCGCCGTGGATGAGTTTTGAGGACCTGGAGGACGTACCGGCTGCCCAGTCGCTCGCCTCGACGATCCCCACGTCCAGCCCCCGGGTGACGGCGTCAAGGGCCGCGCCGGTACCCACGATCCCGCCGCCGACAATCAGGATGTCCAGTTCCTGGCCCGGCTCCGCGGTTGCACGCAGCCGTTGGATGGCTGCTTCCCTGGCTGCGGGGCCCAAGGCCCCACCGTTAGCAGGAACACTCTTCATCGAACGCCTCCAGTGCCACTAGTCCCGGTAGTGAGACCACCCTACTTCGTTGCGGCACGCTTGGGCAGGGCGGCAGGGAGCAATGGGCCCATCCGCCGCGCGTCAGTTCCCTGCGTAGGGGGAAACCACGACGTCGACCCGCTGGAATTCCTTCAGGTCCGAATAGCCGGTGGTCGCCATGGAACGGCGGAGCGCGCCGATGAGGTTGGAGGTTCCGTTGGTGTGGTGGCCCGGTCCGAAAAGGACTTCCTCGAGCGGACCAACGGTGCCGACGTTGGCGCGGTCACCGCGGGGCAGTTCAAGGTGGTGGGCTTCCTGGCCCCAGTGCCAGCCCTTGCCGGGTGCCTCCTCGGCCCGGGCGAGGGCGCTGCCCAACATCACGGCGTCGGCGCCCATGGCAATGGCCTTGACGATGTCGCCCGAGCTGCCCATGCCGCCGTCGGCAATGACATGGACGTAGCGGCCGCCGGACTCGTCCATGTAGTCACGACGGGCGGCAGCAACGTCGGAAATCGCCGACGCCATCGGCGAGTGGATGCCCAGGGCACGGCGGGTGGTGGTGGTGGCACCGCCGCCGAAGCCCACCAGCACACCGGCTGCACCGGTGCGCATCAGGTGCAGCGCGGGCGTGTAGCCTGCCGCGCCGCCCACGATTACGGGCACGTCCAGTTCGTAGATGAACTGCTTGAGGTTCAGCGGCTCGTGGTCCTTGGAGACGTGCTCCGCTGACACGGTGGTGCCGCGGATCACAAAGATGTCGACGCCGGCGGCCACCACGGTCTTGTAGTGCTCCTGCGTGCGCTGCGGGGTCAGCGACCCGGCCACCGTCACGCCGGCGGCGCGCATCTCGGCGAGGCGGGAGGTGATCAGTTCGGGCTGGATGGGGGCCTTGTACAGCTCCTGCATCCGACCCGTCACGGCCGGGCTGTTGGTCTCGTCTTCCAGGGCGCCGATTTCGTCAAGGACAGGCTGCGGGTCCTCGTATCGGGTCCAGAGGCCCTCGAGGTCAAGGACGCCGAGGCCGCCGAGCTTGCCGAGCGCAATGGCCGTCGCCGGAGACATGGCAGAATCCATAGGCGCGGCGATGACGGGCATGCTGAACTGGTAGGCGTCGATCTGCCAGGAGACGGAAACGTCCTTGGGGTCGCGGGTACGACGGTTGGGGACAATCGCAATGTCATCCAGGGAGTAGGCACGACGCCCACGCTTGCCACGGCCGATCTCGATCTCGTAAGTCACTGCTCTAGGTTATCCCAGCAGCAGTACTGTCCTTGGCTACAGTGGCTGGATGGGTTCACGTTGGATTTTTGACGGGCACATCGCCGGGATCGGCACCGCGTCCGGGCTGCGCGCCGTAGTGGGCCTGTGGCAGCACTCCCCCTTCGGCGCCTTCGCCGACGTCATGGTCCAGCAGCCCTCCGGGCACAGGCTGCTGTTGGCACCCACCGGGGAGGTGGCCGATTTCATCTCCAGCACCTACAGCTTCGACGAGGTCCGGGTGGTGGAGGTCGGCACCACTTTGGCCCGTGGTCTACTGACGGTCGACGCCGGCTCCCTGGCTGTCCGCGCCCGGCTTGGCGGGAGGACCATCCTGGGCAGTGCGCTGCGGGCAGTGCCCCGGCCCCTCGCGGTCCATCCTCGCTGGCTCCAGGCGATCAGCCCGGTTGCCGCCGTTCTCAGTGGCGGGTCGCGTACCTCGGGAACAGCCGGGAGCGGCCGGCACGAGTATTACGGGGTGAGTGACCTCCACAGCATCAGCTCCGCCGTCGTCAGCTGGGACGGGGTGGACGCCGGAAAACTGGCCCAGATTCTGCCGGCAGTGGAGTTCGGCTTCAGCAGCGTTCCGCCGCAGCCGAGCCTTGCCCGGGTCCGCACCACGGTGGTGGACCTTACACCTCTTCGGTCTCCTCGGAGGTGAGCTGGGATTCGAACATCCTGAAGTAACGGCCCCGCAACGCCACGAGTTCATTGTGCGTGCCCTGTTCCACAATCTGGCCGTCTTCGAGCATGTACACGATGTCCGCCTTTTCGATGGTGGCGAGCCGGTGGCTGATGGCGATGATGGTGCTGCTGCGGTCCGCGAAGAGGCGGGTAAAGATGCGGTGTTCGGCGAGGGCATCGATGGCGGACGTGGGCTCGTCCATCACCATGAACGAGGCGTCCCGGTAGAAGTTGCGGGCCATTGCCAGCCGTTGCCATTGGCCGCCGGAGAGCCCGCTGCCCTTGCGGCCCCGGGGATCCTCCATCCAGTTGCTGACGTGGTTGTCCAGTCCGTTGGGCAGCTTGTTGATGAAGTCCAGGGCCTCGGCGTCCGCGGCGGCCCTGCGGATGCGGTCATCGTTCCGGGGCGAGTCGACGTCGCCGAAGTAGATGTTCTCCGCAGCGGTGGCGAACTCGTACTTCAGGAACTCCTGGCTCAGTACTGCGAGATGCCGGTGCCAGGAGGTCACGTCGACGGCGGCGAGGTCCACGCCGTCGAGCATCACCTGCCCGGAGTCCGGGCTGTAGAGGCCGGCCAGAATCCGGATCAGGGTGGACTTTCCGGCGCCGTTCTCGCCCACGATCGCGATGTGCTGGCCTTCCCGGATGGTCATGCTGATTCCGCGGATCACCTCGATATCGCTGCCCGTGTAGGTGAAGCGGATGTCCTTCATTTCCACGGTCTTCGGGGTCTCCAGCAACGGAGGCGCGTGCTCGGCGTGGACCGGCAGCGCCATAAACAGTTCGTAGTCCTTGAGGTTGGCCAGGTCCTCGTCGATGGAGCTGAGGGAAGACACCAGGCTGTTGGCCGTGGACAGTGCCCGGCTGACGATCTGCTGCACGTAGAGGAACTGGCCCACAGGCTGGGCGCGGGCGATAATCTGGCCTACCACCCAGATCAGCGAGACCACCTCGGCGCCGTACTGCAGGGCGTCGGCGGCGAGCTGCTTGGGGATGTAGCGGCGCTGGAAATCAAGGCGGCGGCGCTCGTCCGCGTCGCGGAGCCTGGACCGGAAGTCCATCAGGAAGCCCACAATGCCGTAGAGACGCATCTCGGCAATGTGCTGTGGCCGGAGCAGGTTTTGTTCGATCATCCGGCGCTGCCGCCGGGAATCCACCTGCGTGTTCCAGTGGGCGATCTGTTCCCGGGACAGCTTGAACTGGAGGTACACGCTGGGCACGATGGCCACCAGCACGATCACGGCTATCCACCAGCTGACCAGCAGCAGGGCACCGATTGCGAGGATGACCGAGACGAGCTGGGTGAAGATCGCGGCGATCCGGTCCAGCACCCGTGCGTAGGAGTCGGAGAACCTTTTGGCGCGGTCGTACAGGTCCACGGTTTCTTTGTCGTCGTAGCGCCAGAACTCGAGGGCAAGGAACCGCTCGTACATCTGGTCGCCAACGATGGCTCCCACCTTGAAGCTCATGAGCTGCTGGATGTACCGGTCCACGCTGTTGAACGCGCCCCAGAAAAGCCCCAGGGCAGCGGTGATGATGACGTAGACGATCGCCAGCTGCCCGGCTCCGGCATCTCCCGAGTAGGCCGCGGCCAGCGCCGTGGTGGTGAGCGCCGCGAAGTAGGTGGTGACCAGCGGAAGCACCGCCGAGATCAGCGAACCGAGCACTTTCATGACTACCGCGCCCGGGGAGGCCCGGAAGCTGACGCGCAGGACCTGGGCTACGGCCCGGGCATACGGACGAAGGGCCAGCCGGCGTTGCGGCTGGCCCTTCGTCCGATCAGGAACGGTTGTCAGCGTGATCCGTAGTTCGGGGCCTCGACGGTCATCTGGATATCGTGCGGGTGCGATTCCTTCAGCCCGGCCGGGGTGATCCGTACGAACTTGCCGCGGGCCTTCAGCTCAGGAACGGTGGGGGCACCGGTGTAGAACATGGTCTGGCGCAGGCCGCCCACCAGCTGGTACGCCACGGAAGCCAATGGCCCGCGGTAGGCCACACGGCCTTCGATGCCCTCGGGGATGAGCTTGTCATCGCCGGAGACGTCCGCCTGGAAGTAGCGGTCCTTGGAGTAGGACGTGTTCTTGCCCCGGGACTGCATGGCGCCCAGGGAGCCCATGCCGCGGTAGGACTTGAACTGCTTGCCGTTGACGAAGATCAGCTCGCCCGGTGACTCGTCGCAGCCGGCCAGGAGGGAGCCCAGCATCACGGTGTCGGCGCCGGCAACCAGCGCCTTGCCGATGTCGCCTGAGTACTGCAGGCCGCCGTCGGCGATCAGCGGAACGCCGGCGGGGATGGCTGCCTTGGCGGATTCGTAGATGGCGGTGATCTGCGGGACGCCCACCCCGGCCACCACGCGGGTGGTGCAGATGGAACCCGGCCCCACGCCCACCTTGATGCCGTCCGCGCCGGCGTCGATCAGGGCCTGGGCGCCTTCACGGGTGGCAGCCTGGCCGCCGATGACGTCAACGTGCGCCGCCACGGGATCAGACTTGAGGCGGCGGATCATATCCAGCACGCCTTGCGAGTGGCCGTTCGCGGTATCCACGAACAGGGCGTCGACGCCGGCATCCACCAGTGCCATGGCGCGCTCCCAGCCGTCCCCGAAGAAGCCGATGGCAGCGCCCACGCGGAGGCGGCCTTCGTCGTCCTTGGTGGCCAGCGGGTACTGCTCGGCCTTGGTGAAGTCCTTGGTGGTGATCAGGCCCTTCAGCCGGCCCTGCTCGTCCACCAGCGGCAGCTTTTCGATCTTGTTCGTCGCCAGCTTGTGCGAGGCCTCCTCGCGGCTGATGCCAACATGGCCGGTCACGAGGGGCATCTTGGTCATAACGTCGCTGACAAGCCGCAGCGGGAAGTCGGCCTCGGGCACAAAGCGGGTGTCGCGGTTGGTGACGATGCCCAGCAGGCGGTTGTCCTCGTCCACCACCGGCAGGCCGGACACGCGGTACTGGGCGCAGAGGTCATCCAGTTCGCGCAGGGTTGCCTCGGGCCGGATGGTCAGCGGGTTGGTGATCATCCCGGATTCGCTGCGCTTGACGCGGTCCACCTGGTCCGCCTGGTCGGCGATGGACAGGTTGCGGTGAACCACGCCCAGGCCGCCCTGGCGGGCCATGGCGATCGCCATCCGGGACTCGGTCACCGTGTCCATGGCCGCGGACAGCAGGGGCGTCTGCACGGTGATGCGCTTTGAGATCCGGGAGGACGTATCGGCTTCCGAAGGGATGACCTCGGTGTGGCCAGGCAGGAGCAGGACGTCGTCGTAGGTCAGGCCGATGAAGCCAAAGGGGTTGTGTTCGGGCTCGGTCATGAGTGCGCCTCTTACCTTGGTTGCTGTGCGGGTAGGGGTTGCAGCCGATGACCAGCCCGTCATTACGGGACTGGCCTGTGCAGAAGGGACCGCCACGTTGTCGGCGCTCCGGGGTCAGAAAGTGTTGAGTAAATATTAGAACCTCGGGGCCAATCCCCCTATTCCATGCAGGCAATGTGAGCAACCGCACGCTCCCCACCCGCACCCTCACCTCGCAAGTCCGCTCCGGCTCCCAGCCCTCGCAAGCTCAGGCAGGACCCTCGCCGGAGCGGCTCCACGGCCGGGGAACCCTGCGGGCGTGCGCCCGGGCAGCTGCGCCGTCAGTTCCAGCCCGTAGCGGCGAGGAGGCGCCGCTCGAACATGGGGATCATGCTTTCCACATAGGTGCGCGTGAGGTGGTTGTCGTCCTTGTAGACGTACACATTCCCCACCACACCGGGGCAGACTCCGCGCGCACAGATGAAGTCACTCAGATCCATCAGGTGCAGCCCCTGAACCTTGCCCGCATAGCTGTCCAGCGGCGAGGGGTTTACCAGCGACTTTTCAAGGGACACGCTGCACTCCGGCGCGTCCGGGCCGTTCCGCTGGATGCACTCGGGCATGTTGAACGTGAAGCGGGGGTTGTCCCGGATGCCAATGATCTCGATCCCGGCGTCCGCAAACGGCCGGACACCCTCAAGGTAGCCCGGGACTTCGGTCTCGAAAGGGGCTTCCTCATGGGTCAGTGACGCCACCGTGAACACTGCGTCGGGCTGATGTTCCAGGACGTAGGCAGCGCTGGCCTGGTTGTAGGCGTTGCACTCCGCGGTCCTTTCCGCCGCCTCGGCCCCAAAGCGGCACGCCGGCATCAAGAGGGTCACCAGTTCCCAGCCTCGTTCAGCCGCAATGGGAGCCAGCGCACCCAGGTACTGCTGCGAGTGCGAGTCGCCCAGGACCACAATGCGTTTGGTGGTTTCCCCTTCAGGGACCTCCTGCCGGCATCCCTCAAGGATGGGGTTGCTGGTGGCGTTGGCACCGGTGCAGGGGGCATGGATACCGGCCCAGTCGTGGTCCAGCGCGGCCGGCCCCGGAATGATTTTGGCGTCAGGAACCGGCACGGGGGCGTTCTTCGGGGTGAGCGCCGCCGCCCCTGGCGTGAGCTCCCGGGGCTGAGCCGCCGTCGCGCTTTCCTCTGCAGTGAGGGTGGTCTGCCAGACGGCGACGGGACCGGCGAGGACGGTGCCGCAGGCAACGATAACGACGGCAGTGCGCCAGGCCCGGCGTTTGGGCCAGTGCCAGTCGCGGAGCGGCTTTTCCACGAAACGCGTGGTGAGGACGGCGAGCACCACCGCTGCGCCGACGATTCCCAGTCCCTGGGACAGGTTTGGTGCCTCCACGCCGGTGGCTGCGAGCGCGAGCACCAGGACGGGCCAGTGCCACAGGTACAGCGCATAGGAATTGTCGCCGAGCGCCACCAGCGGCTTGCTGCTCAGGAACCGGTCAACGCCGCAGCGGCTGCCGGTTTGTCCCGCGACGATGATTGCCGCCGCCGCGAGGGTGGGCCACAGCGCGACGTACCCGGGAAAGGACCTGTCCACGGTCAGCAGCAGGCCGCAGGAAACCATGGCGGCCAGTCCTGCCCAGCCCAGTACTACCCGCAGCGCCCTGGCAGGTTTGAGGTAAGGCAGCGCCAGGGCCAGGAGGGACCCCAGCGCGAACTCCCAGAGCCGGGCCCTGGTGTCGAAGTAGGCGTACGCCTGGTTGGTTGCGGTCTGCTCCACGGAGTAGGCGAGGGAGAAGGCGAAGACCGCACCGAAGACCAGCGCCAGCACTCCCCTGTAGTTCACTCTGCTGAGTGCGGGGACGCGGCGGAGCAGCGCCAACAGTGCAGCGCTGCCGGCGAAGATCACTGGCCACAGGATGAACACCTGGCCCTGGATGGAGAGCGACCAGAAATGCTGGAGCGGGCTGGCTCCGGCATGGTCCTGGGCGTAGTAGTCAACGGCCGTCTCCGCGAGCAGCCAGTTCTGGCTGTAGAGCAACGACGCCCACGCCTGGTCCAGCACCTCCGGCCAGCGGCTCTGCGGCAGGATCAGCCGCGTCCCGGCAAGGACGCCAAGAATGACCACGACGGCGGCCGGCAGCAGCCGCTTGAACAGATGCAGCCAGTGCGCCAGGAGCCCGAAGGGACGCCCTGTTTCTGCTTTCCGGACAAAGGAAAGCGTGAGCAGGAACGCCGAAATCAGCAGGAAGATGTCCACGCCGCCGGACACCCGGCCCAGCCACACATGGTAGGCGACCACCATCAGCACGGCGAGGGCGCGGAGCCCCTGCACCTCGGGCCGGAAGGTCGGTTTCCGGGCCTTGGCATCGGCTCCGGGGAGCATTCCGGCTGCAGCCTCTGTTCTCGCTATCGACACAAAAAACCTCATGGTCGCATGGGCAAAATATCAATTCTACCCATTTGGGGTATTTTCCCTGCAAGGTACCGCGAGTCGCGGCCTGCACCGACGCCGGTGTTACGCCCGGCGGAGACCGGCTCGGGCTACTGACGCAGCAGGGCACGCAGCGTCTGGATGGTGTCGGCTTCCGCAGCCGTTTTGTCGTCGCGGTAGCGCTTCACGCGTGCGAACCGCAGCGCGATCCCGCCCGGATAGCGCGAAGACTGCTGCACGCCGTCGATGGCGATTTCCACCACCGTGACGGGCTCCACCCAGACGGTACCCGCCGTCCGCCGCACCTCGAGCTCCTGGAACCTCTCGGTCTGCCAGCGCAGCAGGGTGTCGGTGAGGCCCTTGAAGGTCTTGCCCACCATCACGTAGCCGCCGGGTTCGCCGAACTCTCCGGTGGGGTCCAGTGCTCCGAGGTGCAGGTTGGACAGCAGCCCGGTACGCCGGCCTGACCCCCACTCGCAGGCGAGTACCACCAGGTCATAGGTGAGTACCGGCTTCACCTTGATCCAATTCGAACCACGCCGGCCCGCCGCGTAGGTCGACCCCACCGCCTTCACCACCACGCCCTCGTGGCCCGCGGCGAGCGCATCCCCTGACACCCGCTCGGCAACGGCGGGATCCGCGGTGATCTCCCCCGGCATGCGGTACCCGGGGGCGATGCGCTCAAGCATGCCGATGCGGGTGGCCAGCGGCTCGTCGAGCAGGTCGCGCCCGTCGATGTGGAGCACATCGAAGAACCAGGGATGCAGCAACGTATCGCGCGCGGCGTCCGCCCCAAACCGCGACATGGTCTCCTGGAACGGCCTTGGGCCCCCGTCCTCGTCGAGGGCGAGGGTCTCGCCGTCGAGGATCACCTCACTCACCGGCAGTCCGCGCACCACCTCCACCACTTCGGGCAGGCGGTGGGTCACCTCGGCCAGGGTGCGGGTGTAGATGCGCACGTCGTCGCCGGCGCGATGCACCTGGATGCGTGCGCCGTCGAGCTTGTATTCCACCGATGCTTCCCCGGTGGTCTCCAGGGCCGCGCCGGCGCTGGCCGCGGTTGAGGCGAGCATGGGTTGCACAGGACGGCCGACGACGAGGCGGACGGCGTCGAGCTCGGCTGCGGTGCCGGTGATCGCCAGCATGGCGGTCCCGCCGAGATCGCCGGAAAGCATCGCTGCGCGGCGTACGGCGTCGACGGGGCGCTCAGCGGCGCGGGCTACGGCATCCGTCAGCACCCCTTCAAGCGCACCGGTGCGCAGTTCGCCGAGCAGCACGCCGGCGATGAAGGCTTGCTCGCGCTCCGTGGCGGCCGCCGTCAGCGATCTGAGGGTCGCGGCGCGTTCGGCTGCCGACCCAGCACCTGAGGGGACGAGCAGCCGGTCCAGCGCAGCGTCGAGGGCGGCCACGGTGAGGCTCGGCCCAGCGGCAGGTTCCCCCATGGCCGCTGACATGCCGCGCCAGCCCACTCCTACCCGGCCCTGACGCGGCCTGGCGGTGAGCAGGCCGACCGCCGTCGCGATCTCCCCGGGCTCCAGCCGGCGCAGCAGGTCTGCGAGCGCGTCAACCTTCGCGAGCCGGGAGCGGGTGGACGCAACGGCATCCGCGGTTTTCACGAGCTCGTCGAGCAGCATGGCACCAGTCTGCCACGCACGCCGCCGAGGCTGGACAGCGCCTGAGTGCAGTTCCACAATGGGCGCATGGGTATCATCGTCGCGAACCTGTTCCTTACCCTCGACGGCGTCTATCAGGCACCCGGCGGCCGCGAGGAGGACACCGCGGGCGGCTTCGCCTTTGGTGGCTGGCAGGCGCCGGTGTCCGACGACGAGGCTGAGGCGGCCATCGAGGCAGAGATTAGCCGCATCGACGCCCTGCTTCTGGGCCGGAAGACCTACGACATCTTCGCTGCCTACTGGCCGCACCAGTCCGGCGACATCGGCACAGCCCTCAACCGGGTGCCGAAGTTCGTCGTCTCCGGCAGCCTTTCGGATCCAAGCTGGGCCGGCACAACGGTCCTGCCGGATGCCACGGCCGCGGGCCGGCTCCGCGAGGAGTACGGCCAGGTGCACATGTTCGGCAGCGGGGTCCTCATCCGTTCACTGCTGGCGGCAGACGTGATCGACCGCCTCCACCTTTGGCTTTATCCGGTTACCCTCGGTCAGGGCAAGCGCCTGTTCGACGCCGGAACTATCCCGGCCTCATTCCGCCTCGCGGAGCCGGCGCGCAGCTTTCCGAAGGGGGCGGTGTCGCTGGTGTACGAGCGTGCCGGCGATGTTGAGACGCAGGAGATGGCCGGCACTTAGGCACCAAAAAACCGGCCCAGCGGATGCTGGACCGGTTTTTTGTTGAGCTACACCCTAGTGGCTGTGGCCTGCGTGCTCGTCTTCCTCGGCAGGCTTCTCCACAACGAGGGTCTCGGTGGTGAGAACCAGTGCAGCGATGGAGGCTGCGTTGCGGAGGGCTGCGCGGGTGACCTTGACGGGGTCGATGACACCGGCGGCGATCAGGTCTTCGTACTCGCCCGACTTGGCGTTGAAGCCGTTGTTGGTTTCGAGTTCGGCAACCTTGGCGGTGATAACGTAGCCATCAAAGCCGGCGTTCTGGGCGATCCAGCGCAGCGGCTGGACCAGCGCGCGGCGGACGATGCCCACAGCAGCGGCGGCGTCGCCTTCGAGCGCCTTGACGGCGGGGTCCTCGTCGAGGGCCTTCAGTGCGTGGATCAGCGCGGAACCGCCGCCGGCCACGATGCCTTCTTCGAGGGCAGCGCGGGTGGAGGACACTGCATCTTCGATGCGGTGCTTCTTTTCCTTCAGCTCAACCTCGGTGGCGGCGCCGACCTTGATCACGCCGATGCCGCCGGCCAGCTTGGCCAGGCGTTCCTGCAGCTTTTCCTTGTCCCAGTCGGAGTCGGTGCGGGTCAGCTCGGCACGGAGCTGGGCAACGCGTGCTGCCACGTCCTCGGCCGAACCTGCGCCGTCAACGATGGTGGTGTTGTCCTTTGTGACCGTGATGCGGCGGGCGGTGCCCAGCACCTCAAGGCCAACCGTGTCCAGGCTCAGGCCCAGTTCCGGAGACACAACCTGTGCGCCGGTGAGGGTGGCGATGTCCTGCAGCATGGCCTTGCGGCGGTCGCCGAAGCCCGGGGCCTTGACGGCGACGACGTTCAGGGTGCCGCGGATGCGGTTGACGATCAGCGTGGACAGGGCCTCGCCGTCGATGTCCTCAGCGATGATGAACAGCGGCTTGGAGCTCTGCAGCGCCTTTTCCAGCAGCGGCAGGAATTCCTGCACCGCGGAGATCTTGCCCTGGTTGATCAGGATGAGGGCATCCTCGAGGACTGCTTCCTGGCGTTCCGCGTCGGTGACGAAGTACGGGGACAGGTAGCCCTTGTCGAACTGCATGCCCTCGGTGAGGACCAGTTCGGTCTGGGTGGTGGAGGACTCCTCGATGGTGATCACACCATCCTTGCCCACCTTGCCGAATGCCTCGGCGAGGAGCTCGCCGATCTCGTCGCTCTGGGCGGAGATTGCTGCAACGTTGGCCACCTGGGTGCCTTCAACGGGGCGGGCGTTCTCCAGCAGGCGTGCGGCAACGGCTTCAACGGAAACCTCAATGCCGCGCTTGATCTGGCCGGGAGCGGCGCCTGCCGCTACGTTGCGCAGGCCTTCCTTGACCAGGGCCTGGGCCAGGACGGTCGCGGTGGTGGTGCCGTCACCGGCAACGTCGTTGGTCTTGGTGGCAACTTCCTTGGCCAACTGCGCGCCAAGGTTCTCGTACGGATCGTCCAGCTCAACTTCGCGGGCGATGGTGACGCCGTCGTTCGTTATGGTGGGCGCGCCCCACTTCTTGTCCAGGACGACGTTGCGGCCGCGCGGGCCGAGCGTCACCTTGACGGTGTTGGCGAGCTTATCGATGCCGGCTTCAAGAGACCGGCGTGCAGCGTCATTAAACGCAAGCTGCTTTGCCATGGTTTTGTCCTTTCAAGACAGAACCCCGCGCAGCTGACCAGCAGAATGCAAGACCAGCGGCACGGGGATCCGGGGAGTTACTTTACGACGATCGCCAGGACGTCGCGGGCGGACAGCACGAGGTACTCGGTGCCGCCGGTCTTGACTTCGGTTCCGCCGTACTTGGAGTAGATAACGACGTCGCCCACGGCTACGTCGACAGGAACGCGGTTGCCGTCTTCGAAGCGGCCGGGGCCTACTGCAACAACTTCGCCTTCCTGGGGCTTCTCCTGCGCGGAGTCCGGGATAACCAGGCCGGAAGCCGTGGTCTGCTCGGCTTCGAGCGGGCGGACAACAATACGATCCTCAAGAGGCTTAATAGAGACCGACACTCGGACCTCTCCTTTTCGTCAGCAAATTCGTGGACTGGAAAGCTTTCCGCCCTGGCTGGCAAACCGTCGTCGCGGTGCCGGCAGCAGCCTGGCTGGCAGCTCTTCATGTGTTAGCACCCTCCTAGGGAGAGTGCTAATGAAGACTCTATGTAAGGGTTAGCACTCGGTCAAGGCGAGTGCCAGCGTTTCGTCATCAGAGCACTTGCAGCGATGTACATTTGACCGGTGCGAGCTGCTGTTTACCTCATCCTTGCCAACCTGTTCTGGGCCGGAAATTTTGTGGTGGGCCAGGCGGCCATGCAGACCATGGAGCCGCTCCAGCTGACGTTCTGGCGCTGGGTCCTCGCTGCCGTGCCGCTGCTGGTGCTGGCCCACTTCGTCGAGCGGCCGGACTGGCGGGCGGTCCTGCGACGCTGGCCGGTCCTGTTGCTCCTGAGTGCCCTGGGCATGAGCGGGTATACCCTGCTGCTCTACAGCGCCCTGCAGGACACCTCGGCCCTGAACGCCTCCCTGGTGACGGCCGCAAACCCGGCACTGATTATGGTGCTGGCCGTGGTCCTGCTCCGGGACAGGCCGCGCCCGCTGAGCTGGGTGGGGATCAGCCTGGGCCTCCTTGGCGTCCTGCTGGTGCTTACCGGCGGCCAGCTGCAGCGCCTGTTGACATTCTCGATCAACAAGGGCGAACTGCTGATCCTGGGAGCCATCACCGTCTGGGGCCTCTACACCATCCTCGCCCGCCGGCTAAGCATTCCCGCCATCACCTCCACGGCGGTCCAGGTGGCCATGGCGGCTGTGGCCCTCAGCCCGCTCGCGCTCGTCTCGGGCGCCGGCCTGCCGGAAACCCCAGCGGAGGGCTGGTCCCTGGCGTTCATCGCCCTGTTCCCCTCGCTGGGTTCCTACCTGCTCTGGAACCTGGCCCTCAAACGCACCACCGCAGCCAACGCCGGCAACTACCTGAACCTCATTGCCGTGTTCACCGCCATCATCACCGTGATCCTGGGCCAGCCCATCACTGTCCCGCAGGTCCTTGGCGGGGTCTTGGTCATTTCCGGGGTGCTGCTGACCAGTGCAGGGGGCAGGACCCCTCAGCGTCCAAGCTCGTCGAAATCGACGTCGTCTTCACCGTCGCCGCCGACGGCCGCCGATTTCCGCGCCCGGTAAAGAACCACGCCTGCGGCAGCTGCCGTCAGCAGGGCGAAAACCAGCACGGCTATGCTGCCGGCCCGGGCGCCGTCGTACAGTCCGCGGATGTCCCGTGCTTCCTGGGTGTCGCCGGCGATGTCGTTGCCGCCCACCGAGTAGACGGTGGCGTTGAACGTGTCGAGGAAAAAGATGACCACCAAAAGCCCGATGCACACCACCGCCACCAGGGATCCGGCGATCAGTGCCGGCCGGGCGAATCTGGCGGGGCCCCTGTCCTTGGTTGGTTCTTCGGACTGCCGGGGGCCTGCGCTCTCTTCCATGGTTTCAACACTATCCGCATCCCGGCGGACGCTCCTCCACTAGGCTGGAACGCATGCCTCAAGCTCCCCAGGACCAGATCGCGCCGTTGCTCACCCCCGAGGGCTGGGAGCTTTTGGCGTCTCTGGGCCCCTACCAGGAGGACAAGTCCTTCGAGCTCAATTCAGCCCTGCGCAAGGCCGGCCACTCCCCCGCCCTGGTCTCCGCCGTACTGACCCAGTCCCGGCTCCGCACCAAGGCCGAGGGGAAGTTCGGGGAATTTGCCCGCAGCATGCTGTTCACCCAGGCAGGCCTGGAGCAGGCAACCAGGCTCAACGTGGCCGCGCGTCACGCCCAGCGGTTCGCAGAGGCCGGAATCAGCCACGTCGCTGACCTGGGGTGCGGCCTTGCCGCTGACTCGTTAGCGCTGGCGTCGATGGACATCAACGTGACGGCAGTGGAAATGGACGAGACCACTGCCGCCTGCGCCACTGTGAACCTCATCCCCTTTTCCAATGCGACGGTGGTCCATGCAGATGCCACCGCTGTTCCGCTGGACGGAATCGACGGCGTCTGGCTGGATCCTGCGCGGCGGGTCACCTCCACGTCCGGCACCAAGCGCATCTGGGACCCGGAGGCCTTTTCGCCGCCGCTGTCCTTTGTCCAGTCCCTTGCTGCGTCCGGCCGGGCGGTCGGTGTGAAGATGGGGCCGGGGATGCCCCATGACTCCGTTCCGGCCGGCTGCGAGGCCCAGTGGGTTTCCGTGGCCGGGGATGTCACCGAAGTGGCGCTGTGGTTCAACGCCGTGCAGCGCCCGGGCGTCCGCCGGGCTGCGCTGGTCCTGGGTCCAGAGGGTGCGGCTGAGCTCACCAGCGGGGAGGATTTCGGGGCCGGTCCCGCCGCCCCCGTGGGTCGGGTGGAGGGTTACCTGTACGAGCCCGACGGCGCCGTCATCCGCGCGGGACTCGTGGCCGATGTCGCACTGCAGTTGGGCGGGCATCTGGTGGATGAACACATCGCCTATATCTGCGCGCCGCAGCTGGTGGACACTCCCTTCGCGCGGGCCTACAAAGTCCTGAAAGTTGTGCCCTACAACGTCAAAGCGCTCAAGGCGTGGGTAAAGGCTGAAGGCATCGGGGTGCTGGACATCAAGAAGCGCGGTACCGCCGTCACCCCTGAGGAACTCCGCAAACAGCTCCTCCCGGGAGGGAAAAACACAGGAGGAAAAAACGCAGGAGGAAAGAACGCAGGAAAAAAGGGTGGCAACAAAACGGCCACCCTGGTCCTGACCCGCATCGGTGAGGACCGGGTGGCCATCGTGGTGGAACCCGTCTAAGAATCCGCTACTGGGCGCGCGTGAACTCCTCGGCGGCGCGCACCTGCTCGGCGCTGGGCCGCACACCGGTGTAGAGCACAAACTGCTCCAGCGCCTGGATGGTGGCCACCTCCGCTCCGGTGATGACCGGCTTTCCGGCAGCCCGGGCGGCAGCGATAAGCGGGGTTTCAGCAGGCAGGGCAACCACGTCGAACACCACCTGCGCGGCGTCGATGGTGTCCTGCGGGAAGGCCAGGGTGTCCGCTCCGGGTCCGCCGGCCATACCGAGGGGCGTGACGTTGATGACCAGGTCTGCCGTTCCGCCGTCGAGCGCCGGACGCCACTGGAACCCGTACTGTTCCGCGAGCGCCCGCCCGGTGGTTTCGTTCCGTGCGAGGACCGTGACGTTGGTGAACCCGGCATCCCGGAGTGCGGCCACGGTGGCCTTGGCCATGCCTCCTGCCCCCTGGACCAACACCGAGTAGCTGGTAGGCACGGCGTTGGAGGCCAGCAGCTGTTCAATCGCCGTGTAGTCGGTGTTGTAGGCCTTCAGGTGCCCGTCCGTGTTCACGATGGTGTTGACAGAGTCGATGGCCTTGGCCGACGGGTCCATCTCGTCAACGAGGGCGATGACGTCCTCCTTGTACGGCATGGAGACGGCGCACCCGCGGATCCCCAGGCCCCGCACGCCGGCGATGGCCTGTTCCAGGTTGGTGGGGGCGAACGCCTTGTAGATCCAGTTCAGCTCCAGCTGCTCGTACAGGTGGTTGTGGAAGCGGGTCCCGTTGTTGCTGGGCCGGGCCGAGAGCGAGATGCAGAGGGTCATGTCTTTATTCAGAATGGGCACCTCACCATTTAACCCGGTCCCACCCAACTAGCTCGCAGGTGTTGTCGTTTGGACCGCCCAAAACGACAACTACTGCCAGTCAGTTGGGATCAGGGGCAGCCGGTTCCTGTGGGGTAGCTTCCGACGGCGGCCGGCAGCTTTCCCGGTGCTGGCGCCTTCCCAACCAGGACAGCGGCGAGGGCATCGAAGGCACCCTGGGTGCGGCCGTACAGGGCCACCTTGACCGGCGCGGTGGAGTGCTGCAGCGGCCAGGGCGCATCAAGGGCGACGGCGATGTCTCCCCCCGCAGGCCGTCCGTTGTACGGGATGAGGCTGACCAGGGGTCCGGAGCCGAGGGTCAGGCCGTGGCGCGCCGCGGCGTCCGCGAACCGGGCCCTGTCCGCCGGGCTGCCGCCCGCCACCCGGACCCCGCCGGGCGCCAGGGCTCCGCTGCAGTGGCCGGAAAGGACAGTGACGGCGGCTGCGGACACCTTAGCGGAAAGAGGGGCGCCGCTGCCGGCCGCAGCCCCAGTTGGTTTGCCGGTTCCCGCGGCTGCCCGGCCGTGCCAGGTCATCATGGTTGCCACGCGCTGGGCAGCTTCATCCAGCCTTGCCTCGGGCAGGCTGCCGGTGGCCACGGCGTGGACAATCGCAGCGTGGGCCTGCCCGACGTCCGCGGGCATCAGCAGGAGGTCAGCTCCCGCCGTGAGGGCCATGACCGCCGCGGACCCGGCAGGGTACTTCTTGTGCACTGCCCCCATGTTGAGGGCGTCGGTCACGGCCACACCCTTGAAGCCGAGTCCCCGCAGCGCCGCGTAAGTAGGCGCCGAGAGCGACGCCGGCACTCCGGGTTCCAGCGCTGGCACGGCGATATGGCCGGTCATCACCATCGGCGCACCGGCGGCGATGGCGGCCCGGAAGGGCTTCCAGTCGCGGGCTTTGAGTTCCGCGACCGTTGCCGGCTGTGTGGGAAGGTTCAGGTGCGAATCCGTGGTCACCGAGCCGTGGCCGGGGAAATGCTTGACGGCGGGAAGAACACCTGAGGCCAGCATGCCCTGCGAGTACGCCACCCCGAGCGCCGCAGCCGCGTCCGGGTTCGCCGACATGGAACGGGCACCGATAGTGGGATCCGCCGGCCCGATGGTCACGTCAGTGTCCGGGGCAAAGTCCGTGTTGAAACCCAAAGGCACCAACTCGCTTGCCAGCCCCTTCCCGGCCTCGCGCGCCAAGGGCCCGCTGCCTGCGGCGCCGAAGCTCATGGGCGCGGGCCACTCCGTCAGCGGCCCGCCGAGCCGTGCCACCAAGCCGCCCTCCTGGTCAACGCCGATCATCCCCGGCCACGGCCTGCCGTCCGCGGTGGCCGCCTGCCCAAGCCTTTGGTTGATGGCGCCCATGGCCGCGAGGTCCACCTTCCCCTGTGGGTCCAGCGGCACGTTGTCACCCATGATGATGGACCCGGCAAGGTGCAGGCGTTCGACGGCGGCGGCATGGGCGGCAGGGTTCGTGCCGGTGAAGAACGGAAGCAGGACCTGTCCCGCCTTCTGTTCCGGCGACATCTTCGCCACGGCCGCGGCGGCGGCGTCCTGGTCCCGCTGCTGCGGGCCCCACCCCAGCGGGCGCAGGGCAGGATTCGCCGACGGCGCAGGTAAGCGCGAAGGTGAGGGGGAAGCCGTGCGGGGTGCCGGCGTCGTACGCGGTGTCGCGGAAGGTGCGGCGGGGGTGGAAGCTGCCTGCGACGGGACCGGGGCCGGGGCGGCGGTGCAGGATGCGAGCGCCACCGCAGCTGAGGCTGCAGCCAGGACGGGGAAGGTTTTGTGAAGACTGTCACGCAGGTGTTGGAACGAGGCCATCAATACGATGCTACCCCTGCACTAGACTTGAAACACCCGTTCGCCTGCCGGCAGAAGCCCTTCAGTGACGGCGTGAGCCAGCGGCAAACAGGACAGTTAGGAAACGCGTGAAGATTGAGTTCGCTTCATCGAGGCAATCAACACTTGGTGTCGAATGGGAACTCGCGCTGGTGGACGGCAGGACGGGCGAGCTCGCCTCCGTGGCCAATGAGGTGCTCCGCGGCGTGGCCTCCCGCCACCCGGAGCTCAACGAGGATGACGAGCACCCGCACATCAAGCAGGAACTGCTGCTGAATACGGTGGAACTGGTCACCGGCATCTGCGAGACCGCCGCCGATGCCAAGGAGGACCTCAGCAGGTCGCTCGCGGCCGTCCGGGAAATCACCGATCCCATGGGTGTGGAAGTGTTCTGCGCCGGAAGCCACCCGTTCAGCCCGCCGCAGCTGCAACCGGTGACGGACAAGGCCCGGTACGCAAAACTGATCGACCGCACCCAGTGGTGGGGCCGCCAGATGGTCATCTACGGCGTCCACGTGCACGTTGGGCTGGACCGGCGCGAGAAGGCGCTCCCCGTGGTGGACGGGCTGGTCAACTACTTCCCGCACTTCCAGGCGCTCTCGGCGTCGAGCCCCTTCTGGGGCGGCGAGGACACCGGCTATGCGTCCCAGCGGGCGCTGATGTTCCAGCAGCTGCCTACGGCCGGGCTGCCCTTCCAGTTCAGCTCCTGGGACGACTACGAGTCCTATGTGCAGGACATGTTCACCACCGGAGTGATCGACACTCTTTCGGAAATCCGCTGGGACATCCGGCCCGTGCCGAACCTGGGCACCATCGAGATGCGCATCTGCGACGGATTGGCCACGCTGGAAGAGGTGGGCGCCATCGCCGCCCTCACCCAGTGCCTGGTGGACGAGTTTTCCACCACCTTGGACAACGGCGGAACCATCCCCACCATGCCACCGTGGCACGTCCAGGAGAACAAGTGGCGGGCAGCCCGCTACGGCATGGACGCCATCATCATTCTGGATGCTGCCGGCAAGGAACAGCTGGTCACCGACCATCTGCTCGAAACGTTGAACCGGCTCGAGCCCGTAGCAGCCAAGCTGGGCTGCCCCGATGAGCTGGCCGACGTCGAAAAGATTATCCGCCGCGGTGCCGGCTACCAGCGCCAGCGCCGGGTTGCCGAGGAGCATGGCGGCGACCTCCAGGCCGTCGTCCTGGACTTGGTGAAGCAGATGCGGAACGGCCCCACCGCCTGAGCTTTCATACTCGGTTGCCCTATCAGTTGTGGTCCCTAAACCGGTGGCTTGGGGACCACAACTGATAGGGCAAGGCGGGTCAGGCGGGGAGGGACACCGCTGTGACCGGCATGGACGAGTCCGGGGCGAAGCTGATTCCGCTGGGCCCCACCCCTGCCATCACCAGCTGCGCTCCGAGTGCGGCGACCATGGCGCCGTTGTCGGTGCAAAGGTCCAGCGGGGGTACGTGCAGCCTGATCCCGGCAGAGGCGCAGCGCTGGCCCGTCAGCTCACGCAGGCGTGAGTTTGCCGCCACGCCGCCGCCGAGCAGCACATCCTTGATGCCGTTTTCCCGGCAGGCCAGCACAGCTTTGGAGGAGATGATGTCCACCACGGCTTCCTGGAAGGCGGCCGCGATGTCCGGGACCGGGACCTCCTCGCCGCGGGCCTCGAACTGCTCAACGCACCTGGCGACAGCGGTTTTCAGGCCGCTGAAGGACCAGTCGTAGCGGTGCGGGCCGGGTTCCTCGGCAGTGCCCATGTATTTGGGCTGGCTGAGGCCGCGGGGGAAACGGATCGCCTTGGGGTTGCCGGTGCGGGCCACCTTGTCGATGGCGGGTCCGCCGGGATAGCCAAGCCCTAGGATGCGGGCCACCTTGTCGTAGGCTTCGCCGGCGGCGTCGTCAATGGTGGAGCCTAGGAGGACCACGTCGTCGGTGATGCTGTTGATTTTAAGGATCTCGGTGTGGCCGCCGGAGACCAGCAGGGCGCCGAGGTTCTCGGGCAGCCGGGGGGCGGCGGCTTGCTGTCCATCCAGCAGGCCCACACCCACGTGCGCCACGAGGTGGTTGATGGCGTACAGCGGCTTGCCGGTGGCCACGGCCAGGGCCTTCGCGGCACAGACCCCCACCATGAGGGCCCCGGCCAGGCCGGGGCCGGACGTAACGGCGATGGCATCTACGTCAGCAAGGGCCACGCCGGCGTCGGACAGCGCCTGTTCGAGGGTGGGGACGAAGGCGTCAAGGTGCGCCCGCGAGGCAATTTCGGGGATGACCCCGCCAAACCGGACATGCTCGTCCATGGACGAGGACACGGTGTTGGTCAGGAGGGTGGTCCCCCGGACAATGCCCACCCCGGTCTCGTCGCAGGAGGATTCGATGCCGAGCACCAGGGGCTGCGAGCGGTTCATGGCTGGCCTGCTTCCGTTGATGTGCCGTCTCCCGTTCCTTCACCGGTGCTGCCGGCGAGCTGGAGCCGCATAATGAGGGCGTCCACACCGTCGCGGTAGTAGCGGGGGCGGACGTGGATCTGCTCGAAACCGAAGCGCCGGTAAAGCTGCTGGGCGCGGGGGTTATCTGCGCGGACCTCCAGCAGGAGGTCTGCAGCGTACCGGCGGCGTGCCTCCCCAATAAGCCGGGTCAGCAGCGTGGTGCCGATCCCGCGCCCTTCATATTCAGGCACGACGGCGATGGTCTGGACATCCGCGATGGGTTCAATGCACATCAGCCCGGCGTAGCCCACGATGCCTTCGCTGCCCTCGGCCACCAGGTACCAACGGGTCTCCGGTTGGGCCAGCTCGTCATAAAACATCTGCAGGGGCCAGGCATCCACCGGGAATAGCCGCTGCTCCAGAACGCTGACAGCAATGACGTCGTCGGGGGTCATCTCCCGCACGGAGACGCCATGGTTGCTGGGATCCGGGGCGGTGCTCACAGGGCCCTCTTCCTCGGTCCGGGGACCTGGGCGTCGGATTCGCGGAGGTACAAAGGGGTGGAATCAAGGAGAGCGTCGCCTGCGGCGAGCCTGGCCAGCGCGAACTGTCCCAGGTACAGGGCATCCGGCTGCTCCTGCGCGAAGTCCGGGTTTACCTTCAGGGTGTCTGCATAGAGGCCGGCGCCGGCGCCGTAGGCGGGAAGGTCCGGCAGGTCGTTCGCAAACCCTACGTGGGGGCCGTCCTCCAAGACGGGAAGCTGGCCGTCGGCAAGGCTGTAGCGGGCCCAATAGACCTCTTTGCGGCGAGCGTCGGTCACCACCAGGAATTCGGGTGCTGCGGCGGTGGATTCCGCCACTTCCAGCGCCACTGCGTCCAGGCTCATCAGCCCGTGCAGTGGCTTGCCCCAGACGAAGGCCAGGGTGCGCGCCGTGGCGATGCCCGACCGCAGGCCGGTGAACGGGCCGGGACCCACGCCCACCACCAGGGCATCAACATCGCTTCCGCTGACGCCGGCATCAAAAAGCATCTGCTCGATGCCCGGCGCGAGCACCTCAGCGTGGCTGCGGGTGTCCTCGGTGGAGAAGCTGCCCACCACGCCTTCCAGGGCGTCGCCGGACACCAGCGCCGCGCTGGCCACGGCCGAGGTGTCGATGGCGAGGATGAGCATCAGGCTTTCCCTTCAAAGGCTGCCACAGGTTCGGGAACGAATGGCCAGCGCGGACCATAACCGCGCATCACGATGGTCCGGGGCTCGTCAGTGTCCTCAGTCTCGAAGTCCAGGGTGCCGCCGTCGGACCTGCGGAAACCGTTGCCCGCCCCGGCAGCTGGGCCAGCAGCGCCGAGGCCCGTGCCGTTGAGTCCCGTTCCGCCCAGCCCGATTGCCCGGTGCAGGTCGATCTCCAGCCGGCTCTCGCTCAGGTGCTCCACCCGGTCGTGGCCCCATTCAACAACCGTCACGGACGAATCGAGCGTGTTCTCAAGGTCGATGTCGTCAATCTCCGCGGCTGAGCCAAGGCGGTAGGCATCCACGTGGACCAGGTCCGGGCCGCCCGGACGCGGCCCGTCCGGCAGGTTGGGGTGGATGCGGACCAGCACGAACGTGGGGGAAATGATGCCGGCGCGGACGCCCAGCCCCTCCCCCAAACCCTGGGTGAAGGTGGTTTTCCCGGCACCCAGCTCGCCGGAGAGCACCAGCAGGTCCCCGGCTTCCAGGACCGCCGCCAGGCGCACAGCGAGCGCGTGGGTCTGGTCCGCCGTCGTCGCCGTGAAGGTCTTTTCCCAGTTGGGACGTGCCTCACCGTTCTCCGGGGCAGCACGGGGCTCGGGCGCGTTCATGCCGCCCCCTCCGAAGCCTGCAGGACGGCGGGGGCCTGTTCGTTGATGAAGCGGCGGGGAACCCGCGGGCTGATCCGGGTGACGATCTCGTAGTTGATGGTTCCGGCCGCGCGCGCCCAGTCATCAGCGGTGGGGCCGCCGTCGGCACCGTCCCCGAACAGCTCGGCTTCGGCGCCCAGCAGGCCTGCACTGGCAGGGCCGGTGTTCCCGAGGTCGATGACCATCTGGTCCATGGCGATGCGTCCCACCACGGGGTACGTTGTGCCGGCCACGCGGACGGGCCCGCCGGTGGCGATGCGGGGCACCCCGTCGGCGTAGCCCACCGGGATCAGGCCGAGCGTGCTGGGGCCACTGGTGCGGTAGCGGAGTCCATAGGAAACGCCTTGCCCGTCCGGGACCTCCTTGCACTGCGACACCAGGGTCCGGAGCGTCATGGCAGGGCGGAGCCCCAGCTCGGCGGACGTCTGCCCTTCGAAGGGCGACAACCCGTAGATCCCCAGGCCCACGCGGACCAGGTCAAAGTGGGTGTCCGGGCGGGACAGCGTTGCCGGTGTATTGGCCAGGTGCCGGACCTCTGGGTCAACGCCGGCATCCTCGGCCACAGCAAGTGCTTCCCTGAACGCCGCGAGCTGCTCGTCGGTCTCCGGCCGCTCCGGTTCGTCGGCGACGGCGAGGTGGGAGAAGATCCCAACCACGCGCAGCAGCCCTTGGTCCTGGTATTCCATGGCCTCGCCTACCAGGTGGTCCCAGGTATCAAGCGTTGCACCGTTGCGGCCCAGGCCGGTGTCCACTTTCAGATGGATGCGGGCCGGACGCTCCTGCTCCCGGGCAGCCGCGACAATACGGTCAAGTTCCCAGCCCGAGCACCCGATGTCGACGCCGGCTGCCACCGCTGCGCCGAAGTTGCTTTCCGTGGTGTGCAGCCAGGCGAGCAGCGGCGCGTCGATTCCGGCAGCACGCAGCGCCAGGGCTTCGGAGATGTGGGCGACCCCCAGCCAGGAGGCACCGGCTTCCATGGCAGCGCGGGCCACCGGGACGGCGCCGTGTCCGTAGGCATCCGCCTTCACCACCGCCAACACTTTTGCCGGGGAAGCTGCCGCCGCCAACCGGCGGACGTTGTGCCGGATCGCGTCAAGGTCGATCACGGCGGACCGTTCGTTGCGGGGGTCCTGTGCCGGGGCGGCGTCGAAATCACCGGTTGTTGCGGGGTAAGTCACCCTAGTGATTCTAGTGCTGGCGCTTCGGGCCGAATAATCAGGCGTCCGAGAGGTGCGCGATGGTTGCCGATGCCCTGCGCTGGGCTGCGAGCGGCACGTCATGGACAATGTCGGCCAGGAAGGAGAACCGCCGGAGCCACTGGCTGGTCTGCCGTTCGGGCCGGGCATTGGCCCGCTGCCACCAGTCAGCGATGTCGCCCCAGCCCGGCGCGGCCAGCGATCCTCCCACCTCCTGTACCGCCAGCGAGGCACAAAGGTTCGCGAAACGCAGCCTGTTCCCCAGCGGCCAGCCGGCCAGGCTTCCAACGATGAACGCGGCGTCGAAACAGTCACCGGCGCCGGTGGGGTCGAAGGCTTTAACGGGCAAGGAAGGCACCCACTCCTCTTCCCCGGTTTCGGAATCAACTGCCATGGCCCCCTGCGGCCCGAGCGTCACCACGGCAACCGGCACCCGGTCCGCCAGCGCGTACAGAGCGGTCCACGGATCGTCCTTGCCGGTAAACGCCATGGCCTCGCGCTGGTTGGGCAGGAACGCGTGGAAATACTGCAGGTTCTCCAGCCGGACCGGTGCCCATACGCCGCTGGGATCCCACCCGACGTCCCCGAACAGCTTTACCCCCGCCTGGTGTGCATCCTTGGCCCACGGCTCAACGTCCAGTCCTACTTCCGCGATGCCGGCGAGCGCGGGAGGCGGGTCCCCGATAAGCTCCGACGCCGTCACCGGCGCTGCATGGCCGTGGGTCACCAGCGACCGGTCCTTGTCGACGCACAGCGAAACCGTAACCGGCGAGTGCCACCCGGGGACCTTCCGTGACAGGCTGAGGTCCACGTGCTCCTGGCTGGACAGGATTCTCCAGTTGAAGTCCCCGTAGCCGTCGTCGCCGAAGGCCGCGGCCAGGCCGGTGCGGAGTCCCAGGCGTGCCGCAGCGATAGCCTGGTTGGCAACCCCGCCGGGGCAGCTGCCCATGCCGTCGCTCCAGATTTCCGTGCCAGGTTCGGGTCCGTGGGGCAGGCCGGTAAAGATGATGTCCTGGAACACCGTTCCTGCCAGCAGCACATCAAATCCGGGGTCCGAGGGCGAGCGGACGGCGGCCAGGGGGTCAAACGGGCGTGCTGGAATCGCGTCCATGTGCCGCACACTACGCCTTGCTACCGACATCCGGTAGGGGCGGCCGTAGGTGCCGCGGACACCCGCGCCTAGACTGCTGATTATGCGGCTTCTGATTGTCGGCGGTGGTGGTTTCCGGGTTCCGCTGATCTACCGGGCGCTGGTCGCCCGCCCCTATAAAGGCCTGGTCACCGAACTGGTGCTGTACGACGTCGATCTCTCCCGCCTTGTCGCTGTGACAGCGGTCCTGCGCAGCATGCACGTGCCAGGTCCCCGGCTGCCGGTCCATCCCACCACCGACCTCCCGGAAGCGTTGGCGGGAACGCAGATGGTGTTTGCCGCCATCCGTCCCGGCGGCACCGCCGGACGGATCCTGGACGAGAGGGTCGCTCAGGACCTGGGCCTCCTGGGGCAGGAAACCACCGGTGCCGGCGGTATTTCCTACGCCCTCCGGACCATTCCCCACATGATGGCCCTGGCGCGGTCAATGAAGGAACACTGCCCGGATGCGTGGCTGATCAACTTCACCAACCCCGCCGGCATGGTCACCGAGGCACTCCTGCCGGTACTTGGCACGCGCGCCATCGGGATCTGCGACTCCGCGGGCGGCCTGGTGCACCGCGCCGCCCGGGCCGCCGGCGTTACCCTGCCGGAAGGAACGCTCGACGGCGTGGGCTACTACGGGCTGAACCATTTGGGCTGGCTGTACCGGCTGGAGTCCGGCGGACGGGACGTCCTTCCAGCGCTGCTTTCGGATCCGCAGGCCCTTCAATCCTTCGAGGAGGGCCGGCTGTTTCCGCAGCCGTTCCTTGCCCGCCTCGGCGCGCTTCCCAATGAGTACCTGTATTACTACTACCAGCAGGACGCCGCGCGGGAGGCGATGCGTGCCATGCCCGCCACCCGCGGAGAATCCATCCACAGCCAGCAACAGGAGCTGTACCCGCGTCTGGCTGCAGCGGGCAATGAGGCCTTTGAGTTGTGGGAAGCCGCGCGCCGGTCACGGGAAGAGGGCTATCTGGCGGAGGCCCGCGGGAAGGACGAACACCGCGATGAGTCCGACCTCGCCGGCGGCGGCTATGAGCGGGTGGCGCTGGCAGCCATGCGTGCCCTGTCCGGGTCCGGGGACGCGCAGCTGATCCTGAACACCCGCAACACCCTGCCTTCCGCTGGCGCGCCCGCCGCTCCCACCCCAACCACCACTCCGTTGGCCACCCCCACAGCCGCCATTCCGGGCCTGCCGGCGGACGCCGTCGTCGAACTTCCCTGCACCGTGACGCCCGACGGCGCGCTGCCGCTGGCCCAGCAGCCTCCCCCGCCGGAGCAACTCGGGCTGCTGCGGCAGGTGAAGGACGTGGAGCGGCTGACCGTGCGGGCAGCGGTGGAGGGTGACCGGGAGCCGGCAGTGCAGGCCTTTGCCCGGCACCCGCTCGTGGGGTCCGAAGAGCTGGGCGCGGCATTGCTTGCGGGCTACGAGGAGGCGTTTCCGGCTTTGGGGAAGATGTGGCGCGGCGGGACGCGTTGACACAGGAGTAGTGTTTTATCGAATGCCCAGCACTGACCCGGCGCGTCATCCCGCGCCGGTGGCCGGAAGGAGGTCCCGTGGCACCGGTCCGCAGGGTGGCTTTACTGTCCCTCCACACCTCCCCCATGGAGCAGCCGGGTTCCGGCGATGCCGGCGGCATGAACGTGTACATCCGTGAACTGGCCTCCGCACTGGCCGAGGCAGGTGTGGAAGTGGAGATCTTTACGCGTTCCACCTCAGCCAGCCAGCCCGCCGTCGAGCACCCCGATCCAGGGGTGTGTGTCCACAACGTCCTCGCCGGGCCCACAAAGAAAATTCCGAAGGAAGAGCTTCCCGGACTTCTCCACCATATGGTGGACGAGATCGAGCAGATCCGGCAGCGGCAGCCGCACGGGCGGTACGACGTCATCCATTCGCACTACTGGGTGTCCGGCATTGCCGGCCTGGAGCTGTCCGAACTGTGGGGCGTGCCGCTGGTCCACACCATGCACACCATGGCCAAGGTCAAGAACCTGCTGCTCGAGTCCGGTGAGCAGCCCGAGCCACGCCGCCGCGAGCTGGGTGAGCACCGGATTGTGGACGGTGCCGCGCGGCTGATTGCCAACACCAGCGCGGAGGCGGCCGAGTTGGTGTCGCATTACGGCGCCTCGTACGACCGGATAGACATCGCCCCGCCCGGGGTCGACCTCAGCACCTTCACGCCTGCGTTCCGCGCCAAATCGCGGACGGAGCGGGGCATCAGCCCGGAGACTTTCCACCTGGTTTTCGCGGGCCGGATCCAGCGGCTGAAAGGGCCACAGATCCTGGTGAAGGCGGCGGCCCTGTTACGGCGCCGGCGGCCGGACATTAACCTGCGGCTCACCATCCTCGGCTCGTTAAGCGGGAACAAGGAGTTCAACCTCCGGCGGCTGGTTGCCGAGGCGGGGATGGACGACGTCGTCACGCAGCTTCCGCCCGTGAATTCACCGGAGCTGGCTGCATGGTTCCGGGCGGCTGACGTGGTGGTGATGCCGTCCTACAGCGAGTCCTTTGGGCTGGTAGCGCTTGAAGCGCAGGCCTGCGGCACCCCGGTGGTGGCCACGCGGGTCGGCGGCCTATCGCGGGCAATTTTTGACGGCAGGACGGGGCTGTTGGTGGACGGCCACCACGCCTCGGACTGGGCAGATGCTCTGGAGGCCCTGTATGACGACCCCGTCACCCGTGAAGACATGGGGCGGGCAGCCGCCATCCGCGCCCAGAACTCGGGGTGGCAGCGCACCGCCGCCATCACGCTCGAGACTTACCACGCCGCCGTCGACAAGCAGGTAAGCCATCCCCTGACCACCGTTCCTGCCTCGTAACGCTTTAACTGCCCCTCCGCTTACGTCGCCCTACCGCTCCAG
Organism: Arthrobacter sp. V1I9; assembly: GCF_030817075.1. Classification (NCBI taxonomy): domain Bacteria; kingdom Bacillati; phylum Actinomycetota; class Actinomycetes; order Micrococcales; family Micrococcaceae; genus Arthrobacter; species Arthrobacter sp. V1I9. Next base: position 1,084,433 of record NZ_JAUSYU010000001.1, on the reverse strand, counting down.
ACGCCCTACCGCTCCAGCAAAGGACAAAGATGCCTGCTACCCCGAGTGACCTTGAGATCGCCCGCGCGGCACGGATCCGGCCCATCGAGGGGATTGCAACCGCCGCAGGCATCAACGTAGAGGCGGTGGAACTATACGGGCGGTACAAGGCGAAAATTGATCCTGCGGCGCTTTCGGCGCCGCCGCCGCACGGGAAGGTGGTGCTGGTCTCGGCCATGTCCCCCACCCCGGCCGGCGAAGGGAAATCAACTACCACGGTAGGGCTGGCCGACTCGCTTTCCCGGGCGGGGCATCGGGTGATGATCGCGCTGCGGGAACCGTCGCTGGGCCCGGTCCTGGGCATGAAGGGCGGAGCCACGGGCGGCGGGTACTCGCAGGTGCTGCCGATGGACGAGATCAACCTGCACTTCACCGGTGACTTCCACGCCGTGACGTCTGCAAACAATGCCCTGATGGCGCTGGTGGACAACCACATGTACCAGGGCAACGAACTCAATATTGATCCCCGGCGGATGACCTTTAAACGGGTGCTGGACATGAACGACCGCGCCCTGCGGGAGGTGGTCATCGGGCTCGGCGGGCCGACGCAGGGGGTCCCCCGCCAGGACGGGTTTGACATCACCGTGGCGTCCGAGATCATGGCCGTTTTCTGCCTGGCCACCGATCTCGCGGACCTCCGCGAGCGGCTGGGCCGGATCACGTTCGGCTACACCTTTGACCGTTCCCCGGTCACGGTGGCGGATCTGGGGGTGCAGGGCGCCCTGACCCTGCTCCTGAAGGAGGCCATCAAACCGAACCTGGTGCAGACCATCGCCGGAACCCCGGCCCTGGTGCATGGTGGTCCGTTCGCCAATATCGCCCACGGCTGCAACTCCCTTATCGCCACCCAGACGGCCCGGCGGCTCGCGGACATCGTTGTTACGGAAGCCGGTTTCGGCGCTGATTTGGGTGCCGAGAAGTTTATGGACATCAAGGCGCGGTTTGGCGGCCTGGCCCCTTCAGCCGTGGTGGTGGTGGCCACCGTGCGGGCGCTCAAGATGCAGGGCGGGGTGGCAAAAGACCGGCTCACGGTGCCGGACCTGGCGGCCCTTGAAGCCGGGGTGGCGAACCTGCGGCGGCATGTGCGCAACGTGGAGAAGTTCGGTGTGACGCCGGTGGTGGCCATCAACAGGTTCTCTTCGGATACCCAGGAGGAACTCGACTGGCTGCTGGCCTGGTGTGCAGCTGAAGGCGTCCTGGCCGCCGTCGCGGATGTCTGGGCAGGCGGCGGCGGTGGCGACGGCGGCGACGAACTGGCAGCCCTCGTGGCCCGTGTGGTGGACGGGCCGAACAGCTTCCGTCATTTGTACCCGCTGGAACTGCCGGTGGAGGACAAGATCCGGACCATAGCCCAGGAGATCTACGGTGCGGACGGCGTCGACTTCTCGGTGCCGGCACTGAAGCGGCTGGCCGACATCGAGCGGAACGGCTGGTCCGGGCTGCCGGTGTGCATGGCCAAAACCCAGTACTCGTTCACGGACGACGCCTCCCGCCTCGGCGCACCCAAGGGCTTCACCATCCACGTGCGCGACCTCCTGCCCAAGACCGGAGCGGGGTTTATCGTGGCCTTGACCGGAGCCGTAATGACCATGCCCGGCCTGCCCGCCGCCCCGGCCGCGATGCGCATGGACGTGGACGACGCCGGCAACCCGGTGGGCCTCACCTAACCCACCCCTCTCCCAGACCCGCGCTCACCTACGACCGCCCCACCCCCAACCCGCGCTCACCTACGACCGCCCCATCCCCAACCCGCGCTCACCTGATTCTCCTGCTCATCGACGCTTCCGTTGAAGGGATGCGTTCCTGTGGATAACTCTGACGCCAAGTCGGTTGCATGGATGAGAATGCAGTATGCAAAGCCTCCATCCCTTACCGATGCAACTGGCCAGCAAACCCTTCACTGTCGAAAAGGCTCGGAGCGCTGGCCTGACCCGCAGCCGTCTGAGGCGCAACGATGTGGCTCATGTTGGTCGGGGACTATACCGCCCCTCCACGTGGGATTTTGACCTTGAAGATGCCGCCCGCGCCCTGTCGGAGGCCACGCCGGGAGCTTGGATTTCCCACATCACTGCAGCACGGCTGCGGAATTCATGGCTGCCCGCCTGGCTCTCCGACTCTGTGGAACTCCATCTCAGCAAGCCCAAGGCTCTTCCCGGGGCCCGCAGGAAGGGCATTCACGGGCACAGGGTTCTGGTTGGCCCGGGCGAGGTGGAGTTTGTGGACGGGATTTGGCTCAGCACCCGCGCGCGTACGTGGCTCGACATGGCGAGAATGCTGCCGCTGCACGATCTGGTGGCTATGGGCGACGAATTGATCAGGCTGCCACGGCCCGGACTGGAGGGCCGGGAACAGCCGTATGCGTGCCTGGACAGTTTGCGCGCAATGGTCGCCCGGCACCCAAACTTTCAAGGAGTAGTGCGGGCCAGGCAAGCACTGGACCTGATGCGCGTGGGTGCGGACTCCCCTCCAGAAACCTTCCTCCGCCTGGCAATGCTGGATGCCAACCTTCCGGAGCCGGAGCTTCAACTGAGCCTCCGGCCTGATGACCCCCGATCGCCGTCTGCGGATCTCGCCTTCAGACGGCGGAGAGTTGCCATCCAGTACGACGGCGCACATCACCTTCAGGAGCCACAGCGGCTAAGCGATCGGCGCAGGGACAAAGCGTTCGAGGCGGCTGGATGGTCCGTGATCATCCTCGACAAGGCTGACTTGGACGACCGTTTCACTACAGCCGTCAAAGGAATCAAACGAGTGCTGAAGAAGTCAGCAGTGGACCCTGCTGCTGCATCCGGTTTCGCAACGGCCTAAGTCGCCTGAGAAGTGCTGCCGGCAGGATGCGGTCAAGGACACGAGGATACGGACGAGGTCATTCCGACCGTTAAACGCCGAACGCTTCCCCGACAAAACGGAGAAGCGTTCGGCGTAAACCCGGCCACAAGCGAGCACGCATCCCCCAGGAACCCGGCCACAAAAGAGCTTGCGTCCCCAGGAACCCGGCCACAAAAGAGCTTGCATCCCGAGGAACCCGGCCACAAGTGAGCGCGCGTCGGGAGGGGTTAGCGGTCGAGGTCTCCGCGGATGAAGGCTTCCACCTTTTCGCGGGCGAGGTCGTCGTTGAACTGCTCCGGCGGGGACTTCATGAAGTAGCTCGATGCTGAGAGCAGCGGGCCGCCGATGCCGCGGTCCAGGCCGATCTTAGCGGCGCGGATGGCGTCAATGATCACGCCGGCGGAGTTCGGTGAGTCCCAGACTTCCAGCTTGTATTCGAGCGACACGGGGGCGTCGCCGAAGTTGCGGCCTTCGAGGCGGACGAATGCCCACTTGCGGTCGTCAAGCCACTGGACGTAGTCGGACGGGCCGATGTGGACGTCCTTGGCGGCCAGCTCGGCTTCCACGTTGGACGTCACAGCCTGCGTCTTGGAAATCTTCTTGGACTCCAGGCGGTCGCGCTCCAGCATGTTCTTGAAGTCCATGTTGCCGCCAACGTTCAGCTGGTACGTGCGGTCCAGGGTGACGCCGCGGTCTTCGAAGAGCTTGGCCATAACGCGGTGCGTGATGGTGGCACCGATCTGGCTCTTGATGTCATCGCCAACGATCGGCACGCCCGCGGCGGTGAACTTGTCGGCCCACTCCTTGGTTCCGGCGATGAACACAGGCAGGGCGTTGACGAAGCCCACGCCGGCGTCAATAGCGCACTGGGCGTAGAACTCGGCAGCGGCTTGAGACCCGACCGGCAGGTAGCAGACCATCACGTCAACGGCAGCGTCCTTGAGTGCCTGGACAACGTCCACCGGCTCTTCGGTGGACTGCTCGATGGTTTCGAGGTAGTACTTGCCCAGACCGTCGAGGGTGTGGCCGCGCTGGACGGTGACGCCGGTGGGCGGCACGTCAGCGATTTTGATGGTGTTGTTTTCGCTCGCCAGGATCGCATCGGCAAGGTCAACGCCGACCTTTTTGCCGTCAACGTCGAACGCAGCGACGAACTGAACGTCACCCACGTGGTACTGGCCAAACTCGACGTGCATCAGGCCCGGGATTGTGGCCTTGGGGTCAGCGTCCTTGTAGTACTGGACGCCCTGGACCAGCGAAGCGGCACAGTTTCCTACGCCGACGATTGCAACACGAATCGGATGTGAAGACACGGAACTCCTTTGAGACAAAACGTCAGCCGGCCGGGTTCCGCTGTGAGGAAAGTACGACGGCGGCCGGCAGGCTCGGCGCCGCGCGGCGCCTTTTCATAGTACCCAACACAGTGGGACGGAGGCTTGTTCCCCCGTCCCACCTTGTGGAATGCCAACGGGGAGATCAGACCGGCTGTTTCCAGAGGTTGATGTCCGATTCCACCGCGAACTCGTCGATGGCGTCCAACTCGTCGGCAGTGAATGCAAGGTTGTCGACGGCGGCCAGGGAGTCCTCCAACTGGCGGACGCTGGACGCACCAATCAGTGCCGAGGTCACAGGAGAGCCCTTCGGCTGGTCCCGCAGGATCCACGCGATGGCCATCTGCGCCAACGACTGCCCGCGGCTCTCGGCAATACCGTGCAGTCCGCGGATCCGGTCCAGCTTCTCGTCGGTGATGGCATCCTCGGACAGGAACCGGGCCTTGGCGGCACGGGAGTCAGCCGGGATGCCGTTGAGGTAGCGGTCGGTGAGCATGCCCTGGGCCAGCGGTGAGAACGCGATGGAGCCGGCCCCGACCTGGTCCAGTGCCTCGTACAGGTTGGGGCTGCCGTTCTCGGTCCAGCGGTTGAGCATGGAGTAGCTGGGCTGGTGGATCAGCAGCGGCGTTCCAAGTTCCTTCAGGATGCGGGCGGCCTCGATGGTCTGCTCTGGGGTGTAGGAGGAGATGCCCGCGTACAGCGCCTTGCCCGATCGCACTGCATAATCCAGGGCACCCATGGTCTCTTCAAGCGGCGTCTCGGGGTCCGGCCGGTGGCTGTAGAAAATGTCCACGTAGTCCAGGCCCATCCGCTGCAGCGACTGGTCCAGGCTGGAGATCAGGTACTTGCGGGAGCCCCACTCCCCGTAGGGGCCGGGCCACATGTAGTAGCCGGCCTTGGTGGAGATGACCAGTTCGTCACGGTACGGCTTGAAGTCGTCCTTGAGGTGCCGGCCGAAGTTGGTCTCGGCGGAACCGTCCGGAGGACCATAGTTGTTGGCGAGGTCGAAGTGGTTGACGCCCAGGTCGAAGGCGCGGCGCAGAATGGCGCGCTGTTCGTCAAAACGCTTATCGTCGCCGAAGTTGTGCCAGAGGCCGAGTGAGATGGCCGGGAGTTTCAGACCGCTGCGGCCGACGCGGCGGTAGGGCATGGAGTCGTAGCGGTCTTCCGCCGCGGAATAAGTCATACGTTCCATCCTGCCAGTTGTGACCCGCACAACAGCCCAAGGCGCAAAAGTTACGCCGCGGGCTGACATCAGCCCGCGGCGGCGGCCGCGTTCGCCATGAAGAAGCGTCAGCCGCACCGTTGCATATCAGCGCAAGGAAGCTCGCAGCAACGGCGCGATATCTTGAGCAGCGGCGGCGGTCAGGTGGCCGCCGTCCACGTAGACCGGACTCGTCCCGATGAACGGCGGGCACCTCTCCTCCTCTGTGCAGTACCAGTCCTGAACCGGGACGTACTTCACTGCTTTGCGGCCCAAAGAAGCGATGGTGGACCGCTCTGCCCCCGAGAAGTTTTTGTACGCAGCCGGAACAGGGGACACGCAGTCTGCAGGTTTACTGACGGGCGTGGCACATTCCTGGAGGTCGCGTCCCGTGGGAGGTCCCGCCACCACCGCAACCTGATTGGCCGAGGCTGCAAACTTCTGTGCAGAGGACGACAGCGCCGCTTTCCATTGCGTTATGGCCTCAGTCCCTGATGCCCCGGAAGCGAGGCGGTTGAGATGGCCATGCCAGTCGCTGATCACCACCAGGTCAGGCGCATGTTTCGCAACCTGCTTTTCGACGAAGTTCTGAAAGTCTGAGCATTTGTTGTACTCAGAACCGTCTTTGAGCCTTACGTCGACCTGGACTGCGGGACAGGAGCTGCGGGCGAGCACTACTACCTTGTAGCCCTCCGGGATGAGGGCGGAGACCACTCCCGGCGCCAGCGCCGCGGCGTAGGAGTCACCCAGCAGGAAGGCGGTCTTCGGAGCGGCCCTGTCTCCATTGAGGCACTTGCCGAGAACGTCGGATTCGGCCGGGGCCGGGGCCTCCGGCGCGACATGGCAGGAAACGGTGCTGTGGCCCTTGTCCCTAAGCTCCCCAATGTCCGGGTTCAGTTTCGGCCATGCGTCGGCTGTCAGTGCTTGTTTAACGGCGTCGGCCCTCGCTGCCGCGTTCGTTCCACTGGCCGCCTCGGCCGGTTGCGGGGCCTCTTCATGGCCTGAGGTCAGGACGCCTGCCAGCGCATATACCACTAGGCCAATAGCCAGGATGCCGGTCAAAAAGAGCCGCCTGGTTCGCTTTCGCACCGTGCGTTGGCGCTTTCGCTTTCCGGGCAACGCTGCAACCGGGTTCTCCAGCCAGGTGCTTTTTCGGACTGGCTCCTCAATGAAGTGGAAGGACAATACTGAGAGCGCAAGCATGGCAATGACAGCGACGGGAACGTAGAGCGCAGAGCTCTCCTTAATGAGCGAACCCAGGAAGATTATGACGGGGAAATGCCAGAGGTAAAGCGAGTAAGAGATGTCGCCCACGTAGCCGGTCACCCCATTTGTCAGCGGCCATATGAACCGCTGCTCTCCACCGGTGCCCGCAGCGATCACGAGCGCCGTCGCCAATACAGGGGCGGCCGCCCATGGTGCCGGGAATGGCATGTCTGTGGCAACCGAAAAAATCGACCAAAAGATGCCAGCAATACCGGCCCAGGCCAGGACGGGCCGAAGCATCGCCGGAATGTGCTTGAATACGGGAACTAACACGGCTAGCAGGGCACCGATTCCCAGTTCCCAGGTACGAGTGAAGGTTGAGAAGTAAGCGACGGTCGGCCTCGCAGTGGTCTCGAACAAAGCCCAGCCGAACGACAGCGCCGCAATGACAAGCATCGCCAGTCCAACAACCCTGTGAGCCTTGGAAGTGTCCCACTTCGTTGAGCGACCTCCCACCGAGAAGATGAAAAGCATGAGCCAGGGCCATACGAAGTAGAACTGTTCCTCAACTGCGAGCGACCAAAAATGTCGCAGTGGGGAAACTGGCCCTGACGCCTGGAAATAGTCTGTGCCAGCTGCAGAAAAGTGCCAATTGGCCGAGAACAGCAAACTCCACAGCGCATCCTCAACGGTCGCTTGTGCGCGGCTGGCGTTTAGCAGGAAAAAGCCCACCAAGGCTGTGACAGCCAGAACCACAACTGAGGCCGGGAGAATTCGCCGGGCGCGCCGCCTGTAGAAGCCGGAAAACGAAATGGTCCCCGTTCGGTCGTGCTCCCGAAGTAGCAGCCCGGTGATGAGGAACCCAGAAATAACAAAAAATACATCAACGCCGACAAATCCTCCGGACGGCCAATGCACCAGATGGTCAAAGATGACAGCCAATACGGCTATCGCACGGAGTCCCTGAATGTCAGGACGCTTGCTCTTCGTGGTCTGCCGAAGGTCCCCGACCCCGGCCTTTTTGTTGGTCAGCGTCGAATGCGCCATGCTTCTCCCGTTTGAGACATAGAGCCTCTAATTCTACAAGTACCCGCGGCGGACTTTGATTTGGGAGTCAGAAGGCAGCGCAAATGGTGCGCAGGGCGGGCCGTAGTTGTTGGCGAGGTCGAAATGGATAACGCCCAGATCAAAGGCTCGGCGCAGGATGGCCCGCTGTTCGTCAAAGCGATTGCGTCGCCGAAGTTGTGCCGCAGAGAAGTTACGCCGCGGGCTGACATCATCAGCCCGCGGCGCCACCTTGCTCTAGGAAGGATCAGGACTTCAGAATCGCGGCGCTCCAGGGAGCCAGTGCCAGGGCGTCGCCTTCAAGGGCGGTACCCTCATCCGTTGCCAGCAGAACCGACCCGGACACGTCGTCCAGACGGACCTTGGCGTCCGAGAAGTTGAGCAGTACCTCAACACTGCCGCGCCGGAAACGCAGCCAGCCCTCGTCGTCGTCGAACTTCACGGCCGTCTCGCCGAAGCCAAGCCCGGCGAGCTCGGAGTGCTCCCGGCGAAGAGCGGTCAGGGAGCGGTAGAGCTCCAGCAGCCGGGCGTGGTCACCGCCGGCGGCTTCGTCCCAGTTCAGCTTGGACCGGTGGAAGGTTTCCGGGTCCTGGGGATCGGGCACGACGGCGGGATCCCACCCCATGCGCTCGAACTCCTTGATCCGGCCCTCTGCTGTGGCCTTGCCCAACTCCGGCTCAGGGTGCGAGGTGAAGAACTGCCAGGGCGTGCTCGCGGCGAACTCCTCGCCCATAAACAACATGGGCGTAAAAGGCGATGTCAGGGTGAGCACGGCCGCCAGAGCCAGCTGCCCGTAGGACAACGACTGCGAGAGCCGGTCCCCTGTGGCGCGGTTGCCGATCTGGTCGTGGTTCTGGTTGCAAACCACCAGCGCTGCCGGGTGGACCAAGGCAGGATTAATCGGCCGGCCGTGGTGGCGCCCGCGGAAGCTGGAGTAGCTGCCGTCGTGCAGGAAGCCGTCCTTCAGGACCTTTGCCAGGACCTCCAGGGACTGGAAATCCTCGTAATACCCGGTGGTTTCGCCGCTGACGCTTACGTGCACGGTGTGGTGGAAGTCGTCACTCCACTGTCCGGCAAGCCCGTAGCCGTTGGCATCCCGCGGGTAGATCAGGCGCGGGTTGTTCAGGTCAGACTCGGCGATCAGCGTCTTCGGGAGCCCGGTTTCCGCCGAGACGGCATCCCCCAGGGCACCAAACTCCTCCAAAATGTGCACAGCCCGCTCATCGCGCAGTGCGTGCACGGCATCGAGCCGGAGCCCGTCCACATGGTAGTCCCGGAGCCACAACGCAAGGTTGTCCAGGATGTACTCGCGAACCACATCCGAGCCGGGCCCGTCCAGGTTGACGGAATCGCCCCAGGTGTTGGCGTCCCCCTGCTTCAGGTACGGGCCGAATTTGGGCAGGTAGTTGCCGCTCGGGCCGAGGTGGTTGTACACCACGTCCTGGATGACGCCCAGGCCGGCGGCGTGGGCCGCGTCCACAAAGCGCTGGTAGGCGGCAGGCCCGCCGTAGCCTTCGTGGACGGCGTACCACTGCACGCCGTCGTAGCCCCAGTTGTGGGTGCCGTTGAAGCCGTTGACCGGCAGCAGCTCCACGAAGTCGACGCCCAGGTCCACCAGGTAGTCCAGCTTCCCGGCAGCGGCGTCCAGCGTTCCCTCGGGAGTAAAGGTCCCCACATGGAGTTCGTAAAGGACCGAACCCCGCAGTTCCTTGCCCTTCCAGGCGCCGTCCTGCCAGGAGTAGGCGGCGGGGTCAAAGGTCCGGGAGAGCTTATGGACGCCGTCGGGCAGCCGGCGCGACCGAGGATCGGGAACGGGCTGGCCGTCCCCATCCAGCAGGTAACCGTAGTCCACATCACCGTCAGCCGGAGCGTCCGGGGCGGTCCACCACCCCTCCGAGCCGGGCGCCGTCTCCTTCTTCAGCATCGGGTACTGCCGGCCATCCGCCTGCAGGATCACCGAATGTGCGTCCGGGGCCCAGACGTCGAAACGCTCGGGCCCACTGTGTACGAGGGTCATGCCTTTTCTCCATCCACCGGTACGAGCAAAGCCACGGGGTAGGTACCCAGCACCTCGCCCACCGAAACGGCGCCCGGCCCGTAGCCGGCACCGGTGAGCTCGTCCCGCACAGCGACGGGGAGTTCGACGGCGGTGTCCCGCCATCCGCCGTCGGCCGCCAGTCCTGCAGGAAGCCGGGTGGCCAGCGTCAGGGCTCCGGTGGCCCCGTCAGCACCGCGGTGGAAGGCGAGCAGGTGATCAGCGGCAGCGCCTGTTGCTGTCACCGGGCTGTAGCCCTGGAACAGTTCGGGCCGGTCGCGGCGGAGCCGGAGCGCACGGGAGGTGACCAGGAGCTTGCTGGTCTCGGTCCCCGCTTCCGGCAGGGTACCGGCGTCGAGCTTTGCCAGCTCTTCCTGGCGGACCGCGAAGTCCACCGGCCGCCGGTTGTCCGGATCGGTCAGGGACCGTTCCCAGAATTCGCTGCCCTGGTACACATCGGGGACACCGGGCATGGTCAGCTGGACCAGCTTGGCGGACACGGAGTTAGTGGCGGCGTAGGAGTCGATCCCTGCCACGAAGTCCTCCACCACCTGGGTGACCCGGCTATCGTCGAACGCAGCATCAACCGCGGCCTTGACAGAGGACTCAAATTCCTCGTCAGGGTCCGTCCACTTGGTGGAGTTGCCGGCCTCCCGGGCAGCTTTCTGCGCGTAGCCCTGAAGCCGCTCCCGGCTTGCAGGCCAGGCACCGATGATGGCCTGCCACAGCAGGTTCTCGTACGGGCCGTCCGGAATCGGGGCCAGCTCGCGGAGGCTGTTAAGTGTGGCAGTCCACTCCTGAGGCAGTTCCGCGATCACCGAGATCCGGGCCCGGGCATCCTCGCTGCGCTTGGTGTCGTGCGTGGACATGGTGGTCATGGAAAGCGGAAGTTCCTGCTGCCGCCGGGTCATCCGGTGGTGGAACTCTCCTGGCGAGACAGAGAATTCCGTCGGTTCGGCTCCGACCTCTGTCAGCGTGCCGAGGCGGGTGTAGCGGTAGAACGCCGTGTCCTCCACACCCTTGGCCATCACCATGCCCGAGGTCTGCTGGAACCGGACCGCGATCGGGTTGGCCGGGTCGAGGAGCAGCGGCAGCAGCGTGCCGACGGCGACCTCCAGTTCGGGCCGGTGGGCCGCCGCGGACTCACAGGCTTCCTTGAGGATCTCGGCACCCGTGGGCAGGTATGACCGGTACACCGGGAAGGCAGCGATGATTTCTGCGATGGCATCGGCAGCCTGTTCCGCGGAAAGCCCGTAGGACGCGGGGACCAGGCGGGCCAGCCGCAGCACCTCGGAGCGGAGGATGCCGTCGGCGATCATCCGCTTGGTGCCCCGGATCATTTCGGCGTAGTCCGCGGGGGCTGCTGATTCCCGCAGCTTCGCGTCGAGGTCATCGAGCGGCTGCTGGCCTGCCGGATCAACGAAGACCCTGTCAATATCAGCCAGGGCGTCGTACCCGGTGGTGCCCTCGGTGGCGAAGTCCTGGGGCAGGACCTCGCCCGGTTCGAGGATCTTTTCCACCAGGATGTAGGCCCCGCCGGTGAGCTCCTTCAGCCACCGCAGGTAGCCGGCAGGATCCGCCAGTCCATCAGGGTGGTCCACGCGGAGCCCGTCCACGAGCCCTTCGTTGAACCAGCGGCCCACTTCGGCATGGGCTTCCTCGAAGACGCGGGGCGTCTCTACCCGGATGCCGGCCAGCGTGGTGACCGCGAAGAAGCGCCGGTAGTTCAGCTCGGCATCGGCGCGGCGCCAGTCGATCAGCTCGTAGTGCTGGCGGCTGTGGACCTCCTGCGGGGAGTCGCCGTCGGAATAAGTGCCCTCGGCCAGCGGAAAGCGGTGGTCGTAGTAGCGGAGTTCGCCGTCCTTGACCTCCAGCTTGTCCAGGTCCTCAGCGGAGCCCAGCATGGGGAGGCGGATCTTCCCGCCGGCCAGGTCCCACTCAACGTCGAAGGCGTCGGCGTACGGCGAACCCTGGCCTTCCTTCAGCAGGGACCACCACCAGGGGTTCTGCGCCGGCGTGGCCACGCCCACGTGGTTGGGCACGATGTCCACCAGGACACCCATGCCGTGCTCGCGGGCAGCCTTGGAGAGAGCCAGCAGGCCTTCCGGACCACCCCGCTCCGGGTCCACGGCGGAGGGGTCGGTCACGTCATAGCCGTGGTCCGATCCCTGCTCCGCCGTCAGGATGGGCGAAAGGTAAACCCAGTCCACCCCAAGCGATTTCAGATACGGGACCTTGTCTGCAGCATCGAACAGGGTGAAGCTGCGGCGGATCTGCAGCCGGTAAGTGGAAGCCGGAACCCTCACTTCTCGCCCGCCTTCCGCGCCCCCACCTTGGTGGTCTTCCCGGGTTCAGCGATAACAGGGGTGCTGATGGATTCCGCTTCGCTGGTGGTGGCCTGCGTCAGCGCCGCGAGGGATGCAGCAACGGAGTGGTCCGGCTCCACTTCCTCGACGGTGTGGGCCCGCAGGACCACCAGGGACTTGGCTTCCACGGGCAGCGGCTCTCCGGCGGCAACGGGCTCGGTGTCCGCGTTCTGCCCGGCGGTGTCGATCATAACGTCCCAGGCAGGGGCGTATTCGTCGGACGGGAGCGTGAACTTAACGGTGTCATCGTGCGCGTTGAAGTACAGCAGGAAGCTGACGTCGGTGATCCGGCGGCCGCGGCTGTCCTTGCCCTGAATGCCGTCGCCGTTAAGGAAGACGCCCACGGACCGGCCGAACCCGCTGTCCCAGGCCTCGGGCTTCATGGTTTCGCCGTCCGGGTCCAGCCATACGATGTCCGGCAGCCGCTCGCCCTCGCCCCGCAGGACCGGCCTGCCGTCGAAGAAACGGCTGCGCCGGAACGTGGGGTGCTTGGCGCGGAGGGCGTTGACCGCCGCGGTGAACTCGACCAACGGCTGGTCAATGGTCTCCCAGTTGATCCAGGTCAGCTCGGAGTCCTGGCAGTAGCCGTTGTTGTTGCCCTGCTGGGTGCGTCCCATTTCGTCGCCGTGCAGGAGCATGGGCACGCCCTGTGACAGCAGCAGCGAGGCGATGAAGTTGCGCTGCTGGCGGGCCCGCAGGCCGAGGACCTCGGGATCATCCGTGGGGCCCTCGGCGCCACAGTTCCAGGACCGGTTGTGGGACTCGCCGTCGTTGTTCCCCTCGCCGTTGGCCTCGTTGTGCTTCTCGTTGTAGGACACCAGGTCCGCCAGGGTGAAGCCGTCGTGGGCAGTGACGAAGTTGATGGACGCCACGGGACGTCGGCCGGAGTGCTCGTACAGGTCTGCCGAACCGGTGATGCGGGAGGCGAATTCGCCCAAGGTTGCGGGCTCACCGCGCCAGAAGTCACGGACGGTATCGCGGTACTTGCCGTTCCATTCCGTCCACTGCGGCGGGAAGTTGCCCACCTGGTAGCCGCCGGGGCCCACGTCCCAGGGCTCGGCGATGAGCTTGACCTGGGAGACCACCGGGTCCTGCTGGATGAGTTCGAAGAAGGTGGACAGCTTGTCCACGTCGTAGAACTCGCGGGCCAGGGTGGATGCCAGGTCGAAGCGGAAGCCGTCCACATGCATTTCGGTGACCCAGTAGCGCAGCGAGTCCATGAGCAACTGCAGGGAGTGCGGCTGGCGGACGTTCAGGGTGTTGCCGGTGCCGGTGTAGTCCATGTAGTGCTTTTCGTCGCCCTCCATCAACCGGTAGTAGGCGGCGTTGTCGATGCCCTTGAAGGACAGCGTGGGGCCAAGGTGGTTGCCTTCGGCGGTGTGGTTGTAGACGACGTCGAGGATGACCTCAATGCCTGCCTTGTGGAGCGAGCGGACCATGGCTTTGAAGTCCTGGACCTGCTGGCCGGTATCGCCGGTGGAGCTGTAGGTGTTCTGCGGCGCGAAGAAGCCGATGGTGTTGTAGCCCCAGTAGTTGTTCAGGCCCTTGTCCTGCAGGGTGCCGTCGTTGACGAACTGGTGCACGGGCATCAGTTCGATGGCGGTGACACCGAGCTTCTGCAGGTGGGAGATGACGGCGGGGTGCGCCACGCCGGCGTACGTCCCGCGCTGTTCCTCGGGAATCTCCGGGTGCAGCTGGGTGAGGCCCTTGACGTGGGCTTCGTAGATGACCGACTGGTGATACGGAATCCGCAGGTTCTGGTCGCCGTCCCAGTCGAAGAACGGGTTGATGACCACGCCCATCATCATGTGGCTGGCGGAGTCCTCGTTATTGATGGTGTCCGGCTCTTCGCCCAGGTTGTAGGTGAACAGCGACGGATCCCAGTCCACCTGGCCGTGGACGGCCTTGGCGTAGGGGTCCAGCAACAGCTTGTTGGGGTTGAAACGGTTGCCGGAAGCAGGGTCGTAGGGGCCGTGGACCCGGTAGCCGTACTTCTGGCCGGGCTGGATCTGCGGGATGTAGCAGTGCCAGACGTACCCGTCCACCTCGTCCAGCGCGATGCGGGTTTCCTTGCCGTCGTCGTCAAAAAGGCAGAGTTCCACTTTTTCAGCACGTTCGCTGAACAGGGCAAAGTTGGTGCCGGTCCCGTTGTAGGTGGCGCCAAGGGGATAAGCCGATCCAGGCCAGACTTCCATAATGCTCCTCGTTGAAATTTCGGCAGCAGAAGGACAGGGCCCACTGCTGCCGGTGCGAACTAATGCCTACCGTAACGGCTGGGTACGACTATTACGCTTCCGGGACCCAGAGTTACTAAGCGTGCTTACTTTACCCCAAATTTGGGGTAAGGAGTCGGCGATTCCGCCAGCAGCGATCGGCCCGCCGGAGCTGGCGTCCGACGCCGCCCTCCCGGCCCGGCCATGCAGCGCGGCTCCCAGCGCAGCCACGGCAGCCCAATGCCCCTCCTCTTTTGCCCCCTGCATTCGTAAGCGTCCGACGTCGGGACCCGCCTGGGCGAGCAGCGCACCGATGATGCCCGCGAGCACGTCTCCGCTGCCTGCGGTGGCGAGCCAGGGGGTGCCGTCGGCCTGGCTGTACACATCCCCGGACGGTGCTGCGACCAGCGTGGTGGCGCCCTTAAGCAGGACCGTCGCGCCGGTGAGGGTGGCGGCCTGGCGCGCGGCCTCGAGGGTTCCTGCCTCTACTCCGGCGCGGTCCTGGTCAGCGCCCAGCCGCTTCAACAGTGCGGCGAGCTCGCCGGCGTGCGGTGTCAGCACCACGTGCGGGGCGAGCACATCAGGGAGGGCGGGCAGGGCACCGGCGTCGGCCACCACGGGGAGGCCGGAGTCGACGGCGTCCCGGGCGCGCTGCAGCTGTTCGTGGTCTGCTGGTCCCATGCCTGAACCCACCAGCCACGCCTGGACCTGGTTATCCGCTACCGTGCCGGTACTGCAGACAACTTCAGGGCAGGATTGACGGACCAGGTCGGCGACCTCGGGCGGCCCGAGGTACCGGACCATCCCCACCCCAGCTGCCAGGGCTCCCCGGCATGCCAGGACGGCCGCGCCGGGATAGTCAGCCGATCCCGCCACCACTCCCAGGACTCCCCGCGAGTACTTGTGGGAACGCCGGGCAGGGTGGGGAAGAAGGTTCGCGAGGTCTTCATCTTCGAGCCGGCGAACGGCCGGTCGGCCGAAATTCTCCTCGATGCCGATGGGCACCACTTCCACCCTGCCGGCATGATCGGCACCGGGGTCAGCCAGCAGGCCGGCTTTGGCCGCGCCGAACGTCACTGTGACATCCGCGGACAGCACCGGTCCGGACACGTCGCCGGTATCGGCGTCGACGCCGCTGGGCAGGTCGCAGGCCACAACAAGACCGGCAGTGTGTCCCCGGCCATCCGCGATGGCATTGACCAGGCCGGCGGCACTCCCCCGCAGCCCGCCTTTCGCACCTGTCCCCAGCACAGCATCGATGACGACGTCGGCGCGCACCGCTTCTGCGGCCAGATCGCTGAGTGCCGCGTCGGTAAGCTGCCGGACCCTGCCGCCGGCGCGCCTAAAAGCAGCCAGGGCTTTGGGATGGGCTGAGTCAGCGGTAAGCACCGCCGTCGTACGCATCCCCCGGGCGGCGAGGGCAGCACCGGCGTAAAGACCGTCCCCGCCGTTGTTGCCTTTGCCGGTGAGCACCACAACATTGGAGCCGTAGAGCCGGCGGCTGAGGGACCTGAGCTCGAGCACCACGGCGTGGGCCAGCCCGTGGGCCGCGCGCTGCATCAGGACGTCGCCCAGGCTGGCGGCCAGGAGGGGTTCCTCGGCTTCCCGAACCTGGGTTCCGGTGTAGGCGCTGATCACGTTGTCAGTTGCAGCGGGCCGGTTCAGCCTTCGGCCAGGACCGTGGCCGTGGCGATGCCGCCGTCGTGGCTGATGGAGAGGTGCCAGCGCTTGACGCCCTTGGACTCGGCGACGGCCAGCACGGTGCCCTTGACCTGGACGGTGGGGCCGTTGTGGTCCAGGCCGATCCAGCAGTCCTGCCAGTTCATGCCGGCCGGCGCACCGAGGACCTTCGCCACAGCTTCCTTCGCAGCGAACCTTGCGGCCAGCGAGCGGGTGTTCAGCTCCCGCTCGGCGGGGACGAACAGCCGGTCCTTCAGGCCGGGGGTGCGCTCAAGCTGGCGGCCGAACCGCTCGATGTCTACAACGTCTACGCCTATGCCAACAATCATGCGGCTTATTCTACGGTGACGTTCCTGCGCTCCCGGTGCGCCGTCCCGGCACCAGGTACAAAGAACGCCCCAGGCCAGAGCCCGGGGCGTTCGGTGCAAAACAACCGGCGCGTCGCCGATCCGCAGTTACTCGACGGTGACGCTCTTGGCGAGGTTGCGGGGCTGGTCCACGTCGTAGCCCTTGGCTGCGGCGAGTTCCGCGGCGAAGATCTGCAGCGGGACGGTGGTCAGCAGCGGCATCAGCAGCGTGGGGGTTTCGGGGACGTAGA
The DNA here is from genome assembly GCF_030817075.1 of Arthrobacter sp. V1I9. Taxonomy (NCBI): domain Bacteria; kingdom Bacillati; phylum Actinomycetota; class Actinomycetes; order Micrococcales; family Micrococcaceae; genus Arthrobacter; species Arthrobacter sp. V1I9. The sequence goes on along the minus strand of NZ_JAUSYU010000001.1, from coordinate 1,067,867 downwards.
AGACGTACTCGGCGTAAGCCTTCACGGCCTCGTCGCCTTCCTCGGCAATGACCAGGGTGCGGGCGCCACGGGCGCGGACTTCCTGGATGTTGGAGACCACCTTGGCGTGCAGGGAATCGCGGCCGCGCGGGGACGGGACCACCACGAACACCGGCTTGCCCTCATCGATCAGGGCGATCGGGCCGTGCTTGAGCTCACCGGCGGCGAAGCCCTCGGCGTGGATGTACGCAATTTCCTTCAGCTTCAGCGCACCTTCCAAAGCGACCGGGTAGCCCACGTGGCGGCCCAGGAACAGGACGGACTGCTCATCTGCCATGCTGCGGGCCAGTTCACGCAGGGGTCCCGCATTGTCGAGGATGGTCTGGATCTTGTCCGGGATCTTGCCCAGGTCCGCGAGGACATCCTTGATCTGCCCGGAGAAGATGTTCCCACGCAGCTGCGCCAGGTACAGGCCCAGCAGGTACGCGGCGGTAATCTGGGCCAGGAACGCCTTGGTGGAAGCCACCGCGATCTCCGGGCCGGCGTGGGTGTACAGCACAGCGTCGGATTCGCGCGGGATGGTGGAGCCGTTGGTGTTGCAGATCGAGATGGTCTTGGCGCCCTGTTCCCGGGCGTAGCGGACGGCCATCAAGGTGTCCATGGTTTCGCCGGACTGGCTGATGGAGACCACCAGGGTGTTTTCATCCAGGATGGGGTCGCGGTAGCGGAACTCGTGCGCGAGCTCCACCTCAGTGGGGATCCGGCACCAGTTCTCGATCGCGTACTTCGCCACCGTGCCGGCGTACGCGGCGGTGCCGCAGGCCAGGACGATGATCTTGTTGACCTGCTTCAGCAGCTCCGGGTCGATCCGGACCTCGTCAAGGGTGAGATTTCCGTTGAGGTCAGAGCGGCCCAGCAGGGTCTGCCGGACGGCGTCCGGCTGATCGTGGATTTCCTTCTCCATGAAGGAGCTGAAGCCGTCCTTCTTGGCCGAGGCCGGGTCCCAGTCAACGTGGTATTCCTTGCCCGCGGCCGGGTTGCCGAAGAAGTCGGTGATGTCCACGGCGTCCGCGGTGATGGTGACGATCTGGTCCTGGCCCAGCTCAACCGCACGGCGGGTGTAGTCAATGAACCCGGACACGTCCGAGCCCAGGAAGTTCTCGCCCTCGCCCAGGCCCACCACCAGCGGTGAGTTGCGGCGGGCGGCCACGACGACGTCGGGCTGGTCCGCGTGCACGGCGAGGAGGGTGAAGGCACCCTCAAGCCGCTGGCAGGCGAGCTCCATCGCGCGGGTGAGGCCGCCGTCGGACACGTCCCCGCCGAGCTTGTTGCGGAAGATGTCCGCCAGCAGCGCCGCGGCCACCTCGGTGTCCGTCTCGGACAGGAACTCCCACACCCTTTTCCAGCAGCTCAAGCTTGAGCTCGGCGAAGTTTTCAATAATACCGTTGTGGATCACGGCGAGCCGGCCGCCATCGGCCAGGTGCGGGTGCGCGTTACGGTCCGTCGGCCCGCCATGGGTGGCCCAGCGGGTGTGGCCGATCCCGGTCACCGTCTCCGGCAGCGGACGTTCCTCCAGCTCGGTGATCAGGTTGCTCAGCTTCCCCGACTTCTTCCGGGACTCAATCAAACCCTGGGACACCACCGCGACCCCTGCGGAGTCGTAGCCCCGGTACTCCAGCCGGCGCAGTCCCTCAAGAACTACGTCCAGCGCACTGTGACTTCCGCCGTGATTAGAACGGCCCACGTATCCTACGATTCCACACATAGGCTCAAGACTATCGGCAGGGGTGCCTGAGATCTAAACCGGGAAGCGTCCCGGGAGCCACTTCTGTTGCGCACTCCCCCTTATAAACGTGCGCCCGCATTTCGCTCTCAGCCGGGCTGGGGGCAGAATCTCTATGGTGACTGTGCAACGCAATGACGCGAACGGCGAAGGCGTCTCCCCGTTCGTTGAGCTGGACCGGCAAACCTGGTCCCGGCTTGCAGACGAGATGGAACAGCCCCTTAACCAGGAGGACATCGTCCGCCTCCGGGGACTTGGCGACCCGCTCGATATCAGGGAAGTACGGGACGTTTACCTTCCGCTGTCCCGGCTGCTGCACCTGTATGTCGAGGCAGCGGGCCAGCTGCACGCCGCCACCACCACCTTCCTGGGTGAGCAGACCCAGCGCACCCCGTTTGTGATCGGCGTGGCGGGATCAGTCGCTGTCGGGAAGTCCACCATCGCCCGCGTGCTCCGCGAAATGCTGCGCCGCTGGCCGGGCACCCCGAATGTGGAACTCATCACCACTGACGGTTTCCTGTACCCGCTGGCCGAACTGAAGCGGCGGCAGCTGCTGGAGCGCAAGGGCTTCCCGGAGTCCTACGACCGCCGCGCGCTCCTGCGTTTTGTGAGCGAAATCAAGAGCGGCGCCGAGGAAGTGCGGGCGCCTTGGTATTCCCACGTCACCTACGACATCGTTCCGGGCAAGGAAGTGGTGGTCCGCCGTCCCGACGTGCTGATTGTGGAAGGGCTCAACGTCCTGGCCCCGGCACGGCCCCGGCATGACGGCCGGCAGGGGCTGGCGCTGAGCGATTTCTTCGACTTCTCCATCTATGTGGACGCCAAAACCTCCTACATAGAGGAATGGTACGTGGACAGGTTCCGCAAGCTCCGTACCACCGCGTTCGCGCAGCCGGAATCGTACTTCCACCGGTACGCGGCACTTTCGGACGATGAGGCAGAGAGCACCGCCCGCGATATCTGGAAGCGCATCAATGAGCCCAATCTGGAGGAGAACGTCCTCCCGACCCGCGGCCGGGCACAGCTGGTACTCACCAAAGAGGCGGACCACTCGATCCGCCGGATGCTACTCCGGAAGGTCTAGCACAGGTGTGCTACGACTGCGCTAATCCCTCCGGACGGGCTGAAACGGCGACGAGCCGCCGCAGTTTCGCCCGCTTCCTCGCGGCGGGGGCAGGACTGACTGTGTTGGCGGCCTGCACACCGGGGGCACCCGGGGCGGCGCCGTCGTCGGGCTTCGCTTCTGCCTCTGCCTCACCGTCGCTTTCTCCCTCACCGACCACGACGGCGGAGGCCACGACTGCGGCCCCCGCACGTCCCGAGCCGTCCCCCACGCCGTCGCCCTCCTCTGCGCTGCCGCGGCAGTTCTCCCTCACCGACCCTTCCAGCCCGTGGGTCGTCGTGAACAAACACCGGCCGCTGGTCCCGGCCGACTACGTGCCGGCAAACCTCGTTCCGACTGCCGTTGCCACAACGGTTTCCGGCGAGGCAGCAATGCTGAACAGTCCGACGGCGGCCGCGGCTGAAGCGATGTTCGCGGCTGCCGCGCGGGACGGCGTAGCCATGGTCCTCGCGAGCGGGTACCGCTCCTATGGCACGCAGGTTGTCACGTACAACGGGTATGTCGCCTCCCGTGGCCAGGCCGACGCGGACACGGCCAGCGCCCGGCCCGGCTACTCCGAACACCAGACCGGCTGGGCCTTCGATATCGCGGACGGCGGGGGCGTGTGCAGCTTCCAGCCATGCTTCGCAGACCAGCCCGCAGCCGTGTGGGCGAAAGCGAACGGGCACAAGTTCGGGTTTGTGGTGCGGTACCCGTGGATGCTCCACCCGATCACCGGGTACTACTACGAGCCGTGGCACCTGCGGTACATCGGGGTGGAGACGGCCACGGACATGGTCACCCGGGGCATCAACACGCTGGAGGAGTACTTTGGCGTGGAGGCAGCGCCCGGGTATCCATAGGGCGATGGGCTAGCGTTATTTCCATGCTTACTGGATTCAAGAATTTCATTATGAAGGGCAACGTTGTTGACCTTGCCGTCGCCGTCGTTATAGGAACTGCCTTCGGCGCGGTGGTTACGGCGCTGGTGAATAAGGTGCTGATGCCGTTCGTTGCCGGGCTGGTGGGTGCCCCAAACTTCGACAGTTTCGCCAGGGTGGACCTCAACGGGAACTTTATCGAGTTCGGTGTCCTGCTGACCGCCATCGTCAACTTCCTGCTAATTTCCGCGGCCATCTACTTCGTGGTGGTGATGCCGATGAACCTGATGATCGAACGCCGGAACCGCCGGCTGGGGATCAACCAGGACGTGAAAGAGGTGTCCGCGGAGGACCCGCAGATCGCGCTTCTGACCGAGATCCGGGACGCCCTCAAGAGCCGGGCCTCGTAACTCCCCGCACCAACGCCAGCGGCCCGCCTCCCAAAGGAGGCGGGCCGCTTTGCGCTATTACGGGGGTTACTCGGAGACGAGTTCCAAAGCCAGCTCGGCCCGGACTACCTGGGCCAGGTGCTCGGCGATGGACTGTGCGGTCTCTTCGTCGGCAGCCTCCACCATTACGCGAACAACAGGTTCGGTCCCGGAGGGGCGGAGCAGGACGCGGCCGGTATCGCCCAAGGCGGCTTCGGCCGCTGCCACAGCTTGGGCCAGCACTTCGCTGCCGCCAACCCTGGTGCGGTCCACGCCCTTGACGTTGATGAGTACCTGCGGAAGCTTGGCCATTACCGTAGCCAGTTCCTTGAGCGGCTTTCCGGTCAGGGCAATCTGGGCTGCGAGCTGCAGTCCGGTGAGGACACCGTCACCGGTGGTGGCGTGGTCGGCGAATATGACGTGCCCCGACTGTTCGCCGCCGAGGTTGAAGCCGCCGTCGCGCATTTCCTCGAGGACGTACCGGTCCCCCACTGCGGTTTCGCGGATACTGATGCCGGCGTCGCGGAGCGCGATCTTGAGGCCCAGGTTGCTCATTACGGTAGCTACGAGGACGTCGTCCCTGAGCTGGCCCGAGGCTTTCAGCGCGACTGCGAGGATGGCCATGATCTGGTCGCCGTCCACCTCGTTGCCCTCGTGGTCCACGGCGAGGCAGCGGTCGGCGTCGCCGTCATGGGCAATGCCCAGGTCTGCGCTGTACTTCACCACGGCTTCTTTGAGGGGACCCAGATGGGTGGAGCCGACACCGTCGTTGATGTTGTGGCCGTCCGGGTCCGCGCCGATGACCACGACGTTCGCGCCGGCGTCCTTGAACACCTGGGGCGAGCAGCCGCTGGCGGCGCCGTGGGCGCAGTCCAGGACAACCGTGAGGCCGTCCAGCCTGTGCGGCAGCGTCTGGAGGAGGTGGACGATGTAGCGGTCTTCCGCATCGGAGAAGCGCTGGATGCGTCCGACGTCGGCTCCGACCGGGCGCACTGCTTCCTTCGACATCTGCGCCTCGATGGCGTCCTCGACCTCGTCGGGGAGCTTCTGGCCGCCGCGGGCGAAGAACTTGATGCCGTTGTCCGGCGCCGGGTTATGTGAGGCGGAGATCATCACGCCGAAGTCCGCGTCCAGATCGGCTACCAGGTAGGCGGCGGCGGGGGTGGGGAGGACGCCGGCGTCGTACACGTCAACGCCGGAGCTGGACAGCCCGGCTTCCACCGCTGCGGCGATGAATTCGCCGCTGGCCCGCGGGTCCCGCGCCACTACGGCGCGCGGCCTGGAGCCGTTGGTATTGCGGTCGTGGCCGAGCACGACGGCGGCCGCCTGGGCCAGCTGCATGGCCAGCTCCGCAGTCAACAGACCGTTCGCCAGCCCCCGGACACCATCAGTTCCAAATAATCTAGACACCGGTCAAGTCTAGAGGATGGGTTGGGTTGAGCTTGAAACCGTTGGTGAGGCGCCGCCTAATGGCTGTTGACCTGCTTTGGCACAGCGACCGGGAGCTGAAATTTCCTCCCTGCTCCTATAGCAGGAGCAGGGAGGGCAGAAACGGCAGAAGCCCGCCCCGCCAATGGCGGGACGGGCTTCTGGACAAGCGGGGATTAGCGCTTGGAGTACTGCTGAGCCTTACGGGCCTTCTTGAGACCGGCCTTCTTACGCTCGATGACGCGGGCGTCACGTGAGAGGTAACCGGCCTTCTTCAGCGTGGCCCGGTTGTTCTCGACGTCGATCTCGTTCAATGAACGGGCGATGCCGAGGCGCAGGGCGCCGGCCTGGCCGGAGATGCCGCCACCGTGGATACGGGCGATAACGTCGTAGGCACCTTCGAGATCAAGGATCTTGAAGGGCTCGTTGACGTCCTGCTGGTGCAGCTTGTTCGGGAAGTAGTTGTCCAGCGCGCGGCCGTTGATGGTCCACTTGCCGGAGCCTGGAACAACACGGACGCGTGCAACGGCTTCCTTGCGGCGGCCAACTGCTGCGCCGGCAACGGTCAGTGCCGGGCGCTCCTTCTTCGGCGCAGCGGCGTCAGCAGCTGAGCTTTCAGAGGTGTAGCTGGTCAGGGTTTCCTCAGCCTCAACGGCTTCGGTGGTCTCTTCGTTCTGAGCCACGATTCTCCTTGTATAGATAAGTTGTTTGGTGGCCAGGACTACTGGGCGACCTGGGTAATTTCGAAAGTCTTGGGCTGCTGGGCGGCGTGCGGGTGCTCAGCACCGCGGTACACCTTCAGCTTGCCCAGCTGCTGTGCAGCGAGGGAGTTCTTCGGGAGCATGCCCTTGATGGCCTTCTCAACGGCGCGGACCGGGTTGGATTCCAGCAGTTCCGCGTAGTTGACGGAGGTCAGGCCGCCCGGGTAGCCGGAGTGGCGGTAAGCGCGCTTCTGCTCCAGCTTGGCACCGGTGAGGGCGACCTTTTCAGCGTTGATGATGATGACGAAGTCGCCCATGTCCATGTGGGACGCAAAGGTTGCCTTGTGCTTGCCGCGCAGCAGGATTGCGGTCTGGCTCGCGAGACGACCAAGGACAACGTCTGTGGCGTCAATGACGTGCCACTGGCGGTTGATATCGCCGGGCTTCGGGGTGTACGTACGCACGGTGTTTGCCTCGTTCTTATTCTGGCGTTCTTGTTTAGGAGCCACTCAGGGGTGGGCACCTACTATCTGCGCGCTACCGGAACAGAGGTGAGGGCTCTATGTAACCAGTCATCCTGTGGTTCCGAATGTGCACGTTGAGTAGTTATCCTGCAACCGGATTCTCAAGCGGGCACGCACCATCGGAATAGGACACGCACAACGACTACCAAGATTAGCGCGTCAGGGGGTTCGGGGTCAAAATGGGGTAGCCGGGCGGCGCCTCAGCTCCCGCCGGCCTGACGGACGCAGGGGGTCCACGTGTTTGCAATGGGTGATGACGGCTCCGCCGGTTGGCTCCTTGTCATCGGAGCCGCGCTCCTGGGGCTGGTCCTCTCCCGCCTCGCGGAGGCCCTCATCGCCAAGTACCTTCCCAGGCTGGGCGGACTTCCCCCTCTTTCCACCAGAATCACGACGGCGGCGCTCAGCGGCGTGGCGTCCGCGGCCTTTGCGCTGCGGTTTGGAATGGGAATTTCCCTGCCTGCCTTCCTATTCCTAGCGGTTCTCGGCGTTCAACTCGCCCGGATTGACGTTGCACGACATCTGTTGCCTAACCCTCTTATATTGATGCTGCTCGCGGGCGGCTTTCCCTTGTTTTTGATGCCCGGAGTGATTAATCAGCAGGCTGATGATTTGCTGCGCGCACTGCTTGGCGCCGTCATATTGTTTACCGGCTACCTTATTTTGGGACTAATTTCCCCTGGGGCCATCGGAATGGGTGACGTGAAGCTAGCAGCGCCCGTCGGCCTCTATCTCGGGTACTTAGGTTGGAGCCAGCTGCTCTACGGCGCGCTCCTGGGCTTCATCTTGAATGGCCTGGTTACAGTGCTGATTCTCTGCCGAAAAGGCCGGGATAAAGCGTCAGAAGTAGCCCATGGACCCTCGATGCTCGGCGCCCTTGCGGCAGTCGCGCTCTTCGTCGCTTAGCCACGTGGGCGTCCTTACCCCGTCCACCTCCTAGCCGACTGCGCCCTCAATCCAAGTAGTGAATCCCAGTACTCACTCGCACTCCGAGTACTGCCCACGCTTTTCGAGTACGTACTCTTGGCGCCATTTGAAAAATTCGAGTACCACTACGCATTGTTGCCCCTATCCCCTAAATGGCAATGTCTCCTTAGCGAAGTCCAGCCGCTGAGAAATTATGGGGGCAGTTGGAAGTTCGTTGAAATTAAACGGCCCATTTCACCGAATTAAGGAACTAAAATGACCTCTCTCATGGTCTCAATGATGGCTTTTGTTGCCGGCGTCAAGGATCGCTTCTCATCTGAGAAGGGCGCAACGGCCGTTGAATACGGTCTGCTGGTTGCACTGATAGCCGCTGTAATTGTGGGGATTGTCGTCACGCTCGGAACCGAAATCCGGACGGCTTTTACGACGATATCCAACCAACTCCCGTAGCCGGTGCATCAAGGATGGGGAGATTGGGCCGACCCAATCTCCCCATCCTCTCTGAGCAGCGACCTGGTCAGCCGATGCAGCGTGCTCACCCACTTCCTAAACCTTAAGCATTTGCCACGGGAAAAGAATTTGGTACTACCATGACGAACAGCCGTGCTGCCCGAATCACCCGCAAACCTTACGGCCACGAGGCTGGCGCGGCTGCTGTTGAATTCGCGCTTATTTTGCCACTATTCCTTTGCCTCGTACTTGGGATCGCTGAAATTGGACGCGCCTTCAACATTCAAGTCTCTCTGACCGAAGCCGCACGCGAAGCAGCTCGATATGCCGCCATACACAGCGCCGAAGAGGGCTACTCGGCTGCTGGCGCACAGGCTGCCGGTGTGGCAGCAGCGCCCTCCGTAGCGCTGACCGCTGCAAACGTCGGTGTCAGTTACTCGTCTGGCGCTACCTGTACCACCGCTGGCAATGCCGTGGTCACTGTCACCTATTCCACCCCCTGGATAACAGGCTTTCCCAATCTCATACCGGGTATGCCCGCCAACCTCTCAATTCAAGGCAAAGGGGTTATGCGATGCGGCGGCTGAGATCAGTAACGGGCGAACGGGGTGCCATCGCTCCCCTGGCGGCGTTGACCATGGTGGCCCTACTGGGTTTCACCGCCTTTGCCGTGGACGTAGCCGCAATGTATTCAGAGCACGCCCAACTGCAGAACGGGGCCGATGCAGCAGCCCTCTCGATCGCCCAGGATTGCTTGGAGACGCCGCCGGCAGCCGGCTGTGCTGCCCCAGCCACCGAGGCTGCCGCGATGGCTAATCAGAATGCCCTGGACGCCAACACCAACATTGTCAGTGCGACCGTGAACGCCGGTGTCGTCAACGTCACCACGCAGTCCAAGGACACTTCCGGTAACAACCACTTCTCGTTGTCCTTCGCGCGGGCCTTGGGAATCCAGACTGCCGATATCCGTGCAACGGCTCAGGCTAAATTCGGCGGTTTCGCGGCAGGCAATGTCGTCCCACTGACTTTTTCAAAATGCGAATCGGACCCCTTTTTCACTGAGGACCTCCAATTCTTCCCGGCGCATGGAAGCTCTCTCGCCTCGCACCCGCTATACGAATGCACTACCCCGTCATCCTCGGGACTGGAAATTCCCGGCGGTTTCGGCTGGCTGGACGACCCTTCCCACGACTGCAGCGTCAAGGTGGACATTGCGGACCCATGGGTCGGCACAGACACCGGTAACGACTACAACAGCGACTGCGCAACCATGATGAACCGGTGGGGTGCCATCCTGGCGGACTCGTCAAAGACCGTAGAGATTCTGGTCCCGATTTTCGACAACCGGCGCGGCACCGGCTCAAACGCCGAATTCCATCTCGAAGCCTTCGCGCATATCTCCCTTCGCGGTTGGCATCTGAAGGGTGGCAGCGGCCTGCCCGAAACGTTTATGACCTCCGAGGCCACGGCCCTTTCGAATTCCTTGAACCTTAAGAACAGCGATCTTGGAGTCTTCGGCCGCTTTATCAAGAAGATCTCCCTGGCCGAGGCTATGACTCTTGGAGGACCGACAACATACGGGGCCACGGGCGCCCAACTAATCAATTGACGCCTTTATGCACCACCTGGGACTGGAGCAGCCAGCTCAGCCGAGAATGAACCAAAGGAGATAGACAAGTGAAGAACCGCCTTCTGGGAGGCATCATAGCGCTTGTGCTCGCGGTAGTTGGCACAATGCTCCTAGTCTCATATGTCCAGGGCTCCGAAGCCAGGGCCCAAGCGAATTTACAGCCAGTACAAGTATTAGTAGTCGAAAAACAGATTCCACGCGGTGCCACCGTGGATCAGATACAGGATTCGGTGCGGCTGGCGTCGTTACCCGGCGCATCCGTACCCAATGGAGCTCTTAAAAGCCTTGATGGCCTGAACGATAAGGTGGCCGCCGCTGACCTGGTACCCGGTGAGGCCCTCCTGGGCGTCCGTTTGGTCGATCCCATTAGCCTTGCCGCACCCGGTTCGGTCCCGGTGCCCGAGGGAATGCAGGAAGTTTCCGTTCAACTTGAGGCCCAGCGCGTCGTTGGAGGCCGCATTGCCGCCGGTGACACCGTGGGCATCGTGGCGTTGGTCTCAGCTGGCACCGGTACAGGTGCAGGCGAGGAGATGGGTCAGCAACTCTTCCACAAGGTCCTTGTCACCAGCGTCCAGCGCTCCACAGCAAAGGCCTCGTCCTCCGGAGACGAGGCAGAGCAGGCAAATACCCAACTGCCAGAGGGCCAACTGCTGGTTACATTCGCCCGGAATGACGTGGACGCAGCAAAAATCGCCTTCGCTGCAGAATTCGGAAAGCTGTGGCTCACTAAGGAACCCAGCTCCGCCACAGAAAGCAGTCCAACCGTTGTGAAAAAGACGGAGCTTTTCAAATGAGCAGGTTCATAGCGGTCACCGCGGACAGAGCTTTCTCCCAGCGCGCCCAAGAAGCCGTCAAGGGACTTCACGGCAATATTCAGGTTCTGCCGGCCGACTATCTTCCCCCAAGTCCCGAAGATATCCTCCGGGCGGTAAGTGCCGAACCCGCAGAAGTTGTTCTTTTGGGTCCGGGTTTGCCGGCAGAAGATGCAATCCGGATGGGCAGTCTTTTCGACCTGCAATTTCCGGAGATCAGCGTTGTCCTGGTCACGGAGGTTGACGAGGGAATTGCGTTACCGGCCATGCGTGCCGGGATCCGTGATCTGTTGCCGCCGGATGCATCAAGCGATGACATCAGAAAGATGCTGGAGCGAGCCAGCTTAACCGCCGCCAGCCGGCGCCGGGGACTCGGGGCCACCCTTTCCGAACCCAAGACCGGTGGCCGGATCATCGCCGTAATGTCACCCAAAGGCGGTGTGGGCAAGACCACTGTTACCACCAACCTGGCAGTGGCGCTGGGCAAGATCGCCCCCATGAGCGTCGTGGTACTGGACCTCGACTTACAGTTTGGGGACGTAGCCAGTGGCTTACTGATGGAGCCGGAGCGGACACTGGCTGACGCGGTGACCGGAGCGGCCGTCCAGGACACCCTGGTCCTGAAGTCTTACTTGACGCTGCACAACAGCGGCATTTACGCGCTTTGCGCTCCGGCCAATCCTGCCCAGGCTGATCACATCACCGGCGAGCAAGTGGCGCATCTGATCCGGCAGTTAGCCGACGAATTCCAGTATGTTGTGGTCGACACAGCGCCCGGGCTGGGGGATCACTTGTTGGCCACCCTTGATCAAGCGACCGATGCAGTCTGGGTTTGCGGCATGGACGTACCGAGTATCAGGGGGCTGCGGACTGGCTTCCAGATTCTTACGGAGCTGGATCTTATGCCGGACAAACGTCACGTTGTATTGAATTTCGCTGATCGGAAGAGCGGGCTGTCAGTGCAGGACGTGGAGGCTACCATCAGCCGGCCGGTCGATATCGTCCTGCCGCGTTCGAGGGCTGTCCCATTCTCCACCAACAAAGGGGTTCCTCTCCTGCAGGAGGGCAGCCGCGACGGCGTGGCCCGCGGACTCGGACAACTGGCTGAAAGGTTCAAACCGGGCTGGGAAGAACGACCCCACAAGAAGCTTCACAGAAGGGCGCTGGTCTCATGAGTCTTACACGAAGGTTAGATGCCGCACGCGGTCTGGGTGCCCCCGGGGAGACGGGCGCACAAGCGCCGGCCATCCCTTGGGCTTCGGCGAGTCTGGAGCCGTCAGGATATCCAACGGCCTCGCAGGAAGCCCATAACCACAGCAATGAGTCGAACGAAGCGTTGGCTTCCGTGAAGGACCGGGCCGGTGTGGCACTTTACGAGCGGATGGGCAGCCGAATCACAGACAGCTCCTTGGAGGATTCAGAACTCCAGCAGTACGTAAAAGATGAGCTCCGGAAAATCATCGAGGAAGAAGAGATCCCGCTCACGCTCTCTGAGCGCGGACGCCTGGTGCAGGAGATTATCGATGACGTCCTTGGGCTGGGTCCCCTTGAGAAGCTCCTCAGCGACAGCGACATCACCGAAATCATGGTGAATGGGCCCGAAAGGATCTATGTCGAACGTAAGGGAAAACTAACACTCACCGGGTCCCGCTTTACCGGTGAAGAGCACCTTCGGCGTGTGATCGAGCGGATTGTTACCAAAGTTGGTCGCCGGATTGACGAGTCATCGCCGCTGGTGGACGCACGCCTCAGCGATGGATCGCGCGTCAACGCGATCATTCCGCCCCTGGCCGTGAGCGGTTCATCATTAACCATCCGCAAGTTCGGCCAGGTACCGCTCACAGTCAACAACCTCATCTCCCTCGGATCTATGTCCCCGGAAATGGCCGAACTCCTGCAGGCATGCGTGCGAGCACGGCTCAACATTATTGTTTCCGGAGGCACCGGTACCGGGAAGACCACCATGCTTAATGTGCTCTCGTCGTTCCTGCCGTCCGATGAACGAATCGTGACCATTGAGGACGCAGTTGAACTTCAACTTCAGCAAGACCACGTGATCCGGCTAGAAAGCAGGCCACGGAATATCGAAGGCAAGGGCGAGATTACCATTCGGGATCTGGTACGGAACTCGTTGCGGATGCGCCCGGACCGTATAGTCATCGGCGAAGTTCGTGGCGGTGAGTCCCTGGACATGCTGCAGGCCATGAACACGGGCCACGACGGCTCCATTTCTACAGTCCACGCCAACTCGCCAAGGGATGCCATTTCACGTTTGGAAACGCTGGTCCTGATGGCAGGCATGGACCTCCCGTTGCGGGCCATCCGCGAGCAAATTGCCTCGGCCATAAACGTCATCGTCCATATCTCCCGGCTTCGCGACGGGACCCGCCGCGTCACGCACGTCACCGAAGTGCAGGGAATGGAGGGCGACGTCGTTACCCTCCAGGATGCCTTCACTTTTGACTACAGCGCGGGGGTTGACGCCGACGGCAGGTTCCTTGGTCGGGCGAAACCAACAGGGGTCCGCCCCCGGTTCGTCGACCATTTCGCTGAACTCGGCATCCCCATCTCGCCAGCGGTATTCGGCGCTGCGCCCACCGGAGGTGGATTCCGGTGACGGTCACCCATCCCCTGTTCCTGGCGGCCGGACTTGCCCTCTGTTTCGGTGCGGTCGCGGTGCTCCTGCTCATAACCTTTGGAAGCAGCACGGGACAGATCGCGTTATCCCGGCGCCGGCCAGGGGTGGTGGCGGGTCCGTCCCTCCTCACGCGCGCCACGGATTCCGCCACCGCCTACCTGGAACGAAACGTCAGCCGGAATGCTGCGTTCGGCAGCAGGGCTTCCCTGGAACAGGCCGGCCTCAAGATGCGCCAGGCCGACTTCATCCTTCTGGTGGCCTGCATCGCTGTTACAGCCGGAGTCATAGGCTTCATTTTGTATGGCTTCCTGGCCGCGCTCCTATTGTCTGCAGCCACTCCGTTGGTGGCAAGGCTGACCCTCAACGTCCTTTCAGGTCGCCGGCGGACCCGGTTCGACGTCCAACTCGGCGACACCTTACAGATGCTGGCCGGGGGCCTCCGTGCGGGGCACAGCCTGATGCGCTGCGTGGATGCGGTCGCCCAGGAAGCCGATGCGCCTACTTCCGAGGAATTCGCGCGGCTCGTGAACGAGTCCCGGCTGGGTCGTGACCTGCAGGAGTCCATGCAGGATGCTGCGGTCCGCATGCGGAGCGAGGACTTCAGTTGGATCGGGCAGGCCATCGAGATTCACCGGGAGGTTGGCGGAGACCTTGCCGAGGTCCTGGACCAGGTTGGTGAGACCATCCGGGAGCGAAGCCAGATCAAGGGTCAAGTCAAGGCGCTCAGCGCAGAAGGCCGCCTTTCTGCCTATGTCCTGATCGCCTTGCCCGTGGGCATGTTCCTGTACATGTCGGTAGCAGGTAGCGCCTACATTTCCACTCTCTATACCTCTGTCATCGGATGGGTCTTACTCGGAGTGGCGCTGGTCCTTTTGGCAGTCGGATCCTTCTGGCTTAGCCGTGTCGTCAAGATCAAGTTCTAGGAGGCGACCATGACACCCATGGCGTGGCTTTTTATTGGTCTGATCGTTCTTCCCATTGGCTTTATGGCCTGGGTGCTCGTTGCCGTAGACCGGCGTGGGTTTGCGGCGGTCCAGTCGAACCTTAGCCGGGGTCGTTTCGGCGGTGCTGGCCTTGACGGTTCGCAGACACCGCGGACGGACGCAACCGGTCCATCCGACCTTGGCTTGCGCCTCACCCCCAGCCGCTACGCGGCCTGGCTCGACGGGCTGCTTGCCCGCGCAGGCCGGCCGGCGCAGCTGCCCCTCGACAGGCTGTTGATCGCCAAACCTGCCCTCGCGCTTATCGCCTGCATCCTGGGCATCCTGATGATCAGCAAGAACCTGACAGCACCTGCAGTAACGTTCGTGGCGCTTGCAGCTGCTTTGGCCTACTTCATCCCAGACATCCTGATCCACGGGCGCGGCGCGGAACGGCAGAAAGCCATGGAACTGGAACTGCCCAACACGCTGGACCAGATGCTCATCTCCGTGGAAGCCGGCCTCGGATTCGAATCAGCGATGGCCCGGGCCGCACAAAACGGGAAGGGACCGCTGGCCTTCGAACTGACACGTACTCTCCAGGACATGCAAGTTGGCAGGAGCCGCCGGGACGCGTACCTGGCTTTGGCCTCGCGGACGGACGTACCGGACCTCCGGACATTCGTTCGGGCAGTGGTCCAGGCCGATGTCTACGGCGTCGCCATCGCCGGCGTTCTCCGGATCCAGGCAAAGCAGATGCGTGTGAAGCGTCGGCAGCGGGCTGAGGAGAAAGCCATGAAACTGCCCATCAAGGTGCTGTTCCCGCTGATGTTCTGCATCCTGCCCGTGCTCTTTATCGTGATCATCGGCCCGGCTGTCATCAATGTGATGGCTAGTTTCGCAGGGAACCTTTAGGTCCTGCTGATCTCCACGCATCTAAGGCGCCCCAAGAACCGGACCCCCTCGGCACCCAGAACCGAGGGGGTCCTCTATGTCTCAAGGCATGTTCAAAACCAGCGTTAGCGCAGCCGGAAGCAAGCAAAAGCGCAGGAAAAGCACGGGACTGAAAGCGTTTGCGCAGGATGTCCCAAGATACCGATTTCGGCCCCTTTTTGGTTGCTAACTTCATATCAGTGCTGGTGCAGGGCCAGCCATCCGACTCGCTCAGGAGTACACAATGCTTTCTCTCTACACTAACCTCATGATCCGTCTACGCAACGACGAAAAGGGCGCTACCGCCGTTGAATACGGCATTATGGTCGCTCTAATTGCCGTCGCCATCATTATTGCCGTCAGTACCCTCGGTGGCACGCTTTCCGGCCTCTTCGAAAACGTCGAAGGCAAGATCCCCGGGGCCCCGGCCGCTCCCGCAGCAGGCACCGGCACCGGGGGCTAAGAAGTAGCCCGTTCGGTTCCGGACCCCATATCGGAACCGCACCGCCTCGCGCAGCAGGGCCCAGAATACGAGTCACTCAAGAGGAGGTGCAGCAGGTGTCACACGATTCGGAGCGCGGAGCAGCCGCCGTCGAATTCGCGATCCTGCTGCCCCTCCTCTTGATGCTGGTGCTGGGAACCATCGAGTTCGGACGGGCCTACAACGCCCAGATCACCCTCACCAATGCAGCCCGAGACGGCGTACGCTACATGGCCATCGTGAAGGATCCGGCCGAAGCCAAGAAGAAAGCCCAGGCTGCGGCCGCGTCGGTCAGTACCATCCCCACCTCGGACATCAAGCTGAGTACCGAAGTGTGCTCGGAGGGTGCCCAAGTGACGCTCACCATCAAGTACAACCTGTCCACCATTACAGGCATTGCAGGACCGTTCCCCATGACGGGCAAAGGAGTCATGCTGTGCGGCGGCTGACCCAGAACGGAGCAACAAACGAACGCGGCGCCATCTCGGTCATCGTTGCCATCCTCCTGGTGACCCTGCTCGGCTTCGTGGCGATCGCCGTTGACGTCGGAGTCATCTACTCGGAACGCGCACAACTGCAAAGCGGGGCGGACGCCTCCGCCATCGCAATGGCGCAGAAATGTGCCAAGAACCTCAACGATCCAGCCTGTTCAACGACGTCCGAGCTAGCCGCCAGCCTCGCCAACCAGAACGCCTTGGACGGCATGAGCACGGTATACGGCATACAGCTCGACAAGACCGCTCGGACCGTCTCAGTCACCACCAGCGCGAAGGAAACCAGGGGCGTGGACAACTCTGTCTCCCTCTTCTTCGCCAACGCCCTCGGCATCCCCACCAAAGAAGTCGGCGCCAAATCATCCGCGGTGTGGGGAAGCCCTTCCAAAGGTCCGGTTATCCTTCCGCTGGCAATTGCCCACTGCAAACTGAACATCCCGGCCGGCGGAACGCAGGGTACGGAACAACTGCTGGAGCAGTCCGTCAATGGATGCGGCGGTATCCCAGGCGGGTTCGGCTGGATACAGACGACTTCCACAAAATGCGCCATAACGGCAACAGCTGGCGCGTCCAACAGTTCCGGCATCTGGTTCTCCAGCGACACCGGCGCAAGTGTGCCTTCCGCGTGCACCGCCGCCGACTTTACGCAGATGAACAACCAGACAGTCCTCCTGCCCTTGTACGACATAGCGACAGGAACCGGTTCCTCGGGCAAGTACTACATCAAGGGCTTCGCCGCGTTCCATGTCACGGGCTACCACTTCGCCAGCATCAGCTGGACTGCGGGATCGAAAGTGGATAACAAGGCCATTCGTGGCTACTTCGTAAAGTACGTTTCGCTGGCCCAAGGTTTCGAACTCGGCAACACCACAGACTATGGGGCGTCCATCGCCCGCCTCACCCTCTGACCACAACATCAAGAAACCACGGAGTTGAAAGTGAAGTCTCGCCTGCTCGCCGGAACGGCCGCGGTTGCCCTGGCGCTCGTGGGAGCCATCCTCATCTTCGTCTACGCGAACGGCGCGGACCAGCGGGCACTGGCATCAACGGAACCCGTGGAAGTCCTTGTGGTCAAGACCGCAATCCCCGCCGGCACTCCGGTCAATGACATGACTGCCTCACTCGTAGTCGAGAAGGTACCGGCCGCCGGAGTGTCCGATTCCGCCCTCAGCACCTTGGACAACAAAGCCGGCACAGTCGCCGCCGTTGACCTGGTCCCCGGCGAACAGCTCCTGGCCGAGCGGCTTGTCGCCCCCGCAGACGTCAAAGCTGAAGGCGCCGTCGAGGTGCCCGCAGGCATGCAGGAAGTCTCCTTCCAGCTGGAGCCCCAGCGCGTAGTGGGCGGCCGGATCAACGTGGGTGACCATGTGGGCATCTCTCTGAACTTTGAGAACGGCACCGACAAGGCCGCCGCCGGTGATGCCACCACCCAGCTCACCCTCCGCAAGGTCCTGGTTACTGCCGTCCAGCGCGCACCCCAGACAGCGAGCGCCGAGACACCCGCCCAGGGCGAAGCGGACCCGGCAGACACCACCCTCCCCGAAGGCTCCCTCATGCTGACCGTAGCGGTCACCGACGTGGATGCCAGCAGGATTATCTTCACCTCAATCAATGGCACCCTCTGGCTCACCAAGGAACCCCTGAACGCCAAGGACAACGGACCCAGGATCGAACGAAAGGACGTGGTGTACAAGTGAGCCGCTTCGTCCTCCTCTCCCCCAACGGCGAGTTCGACCAGAAGCTGCGCGCCGCCGTCGCGAACGGCCTCCGCGGCTCCGTCCAGACCATCGCCTCGGACATCCTCCCTGCCGGCCCGCAGGAGCTGTTCTCCCTCCTCAACCAGGAGCAGCCGGAAGTTCTGGTCATCGGACCCGACGTCCCTTACGAAGAGGCACTGCGGTTCGCCAAGGTCTTCGACGTCCAGCTTCCCGGGCTCAGCCTGGTGCTGGTCAGCGACGTGGACCAGTCCTTCCTCCTGCACGCCATGCGCGCCGGCATCCGGGACATCCTCAGCCCACAGGCGGACGCGGCTGAAATCCGGGTGCTCCTGGAGCGCGCCTGCCAGTCCTTCGCCACCCGGCACCGCGGCCCAGAAACACAGGCTGAAAACGGCGGCAAGGGCCTGGTGATCGGTGTCTTCTCCCCCAAGGGCGGAGTCGGCAAAACAACCCTCGCCACCAATATCGCCATCGGCCTGGGCCAGATCGCTCCCATGAGCGTTGTCATCGTGGACCTGGACCTGCAGTTCGGCGACGTCGCCTCGGGCCTGTACCTCAACCCCGAGCACACCGTCACGGACGCCGTCTCGCCAGCAGCAGCCCAGGACTCCCTAGTTCTCAAGGCCTTCCTCACCGTGCACCCGGCCGGCATCTACGCCCTCTGCGCGCCGCCCAACCCGGTGGACGCGGACCACATCACGCCCGAACAGATCACCAGGCTGCTCGAGCAACTGGCCCAGGAATTCCAGTACGTGGTCCTCGACACTGCCCCCGGCATGCCCGAAATCGGCCTCGCCGCCATGGAACAGTGCACAGACGTCGTCTGGGTCAGCGCGATGGACATCCCCAGCCTGCGCGGCCTGCGCTCCGGCCTCGAGGTGCTCCGGCAGCTGGAAATCATGCCCGAATCCCGCCATGTTGTCCTGAACATGGCCGACGCCAAGTCCGGGCTCGACGTCCGCGACGTCGAATCCACCATCGGCGCGCCCGTGGACGTCAGCATCCCCCGGTCCCGCGCCGTGGCGCTCTCCACCAACCGCGGCATCCCCGTCCTCCAGGAATCCAAAAAGGACCCCGCCGTTAAGAGCCTCCGCCAACTCGTCGAGCGGTTCAACCCGGCCTGGCGTGCCCAGGCCCAGCGCAAACTTCACCGAAGGGTGGTCATCTGATGAAGCTCTCCGAGCGGATCAGCGCGGTCCAGGACCGCAACCAGGCGCCCGGCAGCAACGTCGCCGTGGTCGAAGCGCCGCGCCCCGCTGCTCCTGCCGCGCCCTCGGCCATCCCGACGGCGGAGGGGCACCTTTCCGCGCGCCCCGCCGTCGTGCCTGCGCCCGAGACCGGCGCGCAGTTGGTGCCCACCGCGCCCAAGGTGGACGTCTTCGCAGCCATGAAGCACCGGGCAGCCACCGCCCTTTTCGAGCGGATGGGCTCCCGCTTCAACGACGCCGCCGTCACCGAGCAGGAACTCCGGGCCACCGCCAAGGAAGAGCTGACCCGGATCATCGACGCCGAACAGGTCCCGCTCAGCGCCGACGAACGCACCCGGCTGGTCCGGGACGTTGCCGACGACGTCCTGGGCTACGGCCCCCTCCAGCGCCTGCTGGACGACCCGGCCGTTACCGAAATCATGGTCAACCGGATGGACCAGATCTACGTGGAGCGGAAGGGCAAACTGACCCTCAGCGAGTCCCGTTTCAGTTCCGAAGAACACCTGCGCAAGGTCATTGAGCGGATCGTCTCCAAGGTGGGGCGCCGCATCGACGAGTCCTCCCCCCTGGTGGACGCCCGGCTTGAGGACGGTTCCCGTGTGAACGCCGTCATCCCGCCGCTTGCCGTGGGCGGTTCCTCACTCACCATCCGTAAGTTCAGCAAAACTCCGTTAACGGTCCAGAACCTGATCGATTTCGGAACCCTGACGCCGGAGATGGCCGAGCTGCTCAACGCCTGCGTCAAAGCCAAGCTCAACATCATCGTCTCCGGCGGTACAGGCACCGGCAAGACCACGCTGCTCAACGTGCTGTCCTCCTTCCTCCCGTCCGACGAACGGATCGTCACCATTGAGGATGCCGTGGAACTGCAAATCCAGCAGCAGCACGTGGTCCGGCTCGAAAGCCGGCCTCCCAACACCGAGGGCAAGGGTGAAGTCACCATCCGCGAACTGCTCCGGAACTCGCTGCGTATGCGCCCTGACCGGATTGTGGTGGGTGAGGTCCGCGGCGGGGAATCGCTGGACATGCTCCAGGCCATGAATACCGGCCACGACGGTTCCCTTTCCACCGTTCACTCCAACTCCCCCCGCGACGCCGTGGCCCGACTCGAGACCTTGGTGCTGATGGCCGGCATGGACCTGCCGCTGCGGGCCATCCGTGAACAGATTGCCTCCGCCGTCAACCTCATCGTCCAGATATCCCGCCTGCGCGACGGCTCCCGCCGCATCACCCACGTCACCGAAGTCCAGGGCATGGAAGGAGACATCGTGACCCTCCAGGACGCATTCGTCTTCGACTACTCCGCCGGCGTCGACGCCCAGGGACGCTTCATGGGCAAGCCTGTTGCCACCGGCATCAGGCCACGGTTCATCGACCGGTTCGAGGACCTGGGCATCCATGTCTCGCCCGCAGTCTTTTCCGGTCCCCAGGCCCCCGCAACCCAAACCACCCCCGGAAGATAGGCACGGCAATGATTCTTGCTGTTGGAGCAGTCGTCCTGCTTGTGGCCGTCAGCCTGCTGGGCGTGGCGGTGCTTTTGCCGAGCGCGCCAGAGGTGCCGCTGGACCGCCGTCGCCCCTTTGAGCCCGAGCCGCCGTCGTCAATCGCCCGCCTGGCGCTCTCCGCCGTGCGGTCCTTCGAACGTCTCCTGCACGGACGCCACGTCTCCCTGTTCTCCCGGCCGGAACTCGAAAACGCCGGGCTCCGCCTAAGCCAGGCCGAGTTCTTCCTCCTGGTGGGCATCGGGGCCGGCATCGGAATGCTCGTGGGTGTTGTCACGGTAGGACCGCTGATGGGAATCCTGCTGGCCATCCTCGCGCCGTTCGTGGGGAAACTGGTCCTGGGATTCCTGGCCGGAAAACGCCGCGCCACCTTCGACAGCCAGCTCGGCGATACCCTCCAACTGCTCTCCGGCGGCCTCCGTGCCGGCCACAGCATCCTGCGCGCCATCGATGCTGCAGCAAGCGAATCGCAGAAGCCGACGTCGGAGGAGATGCGCCGGGTGATCACCGAGACCAGCCTGGGCCGTGACCTACTGGCCGCCCTCAACGACACCGCCGAGCGGATGAAAAACGAGGACTTTGTCTGGATCTCACAGGCCATTCAGATCAACCGCGAAGTGGGCGGCAACCTGGCCGACGTCCTGGACCAGGTGAACGAGACCATCCGCGAGCGCGCCGAAATCAAGGGACACATCAAAGCCCTGGCGGCGGAGGGCAAGTTCTCTGCCTACATCCTCATCGCCATGCCCTTCGGCATCGTGGCCATGCTGCTGGCCGTCAGCCCCACCTACATGAACTCGATGTTCACCCACCCCCTGGGCTGGATCATGATCGGCGCCTCGTTTGTCCTCATGACCATCGGTGCGCTGTGGATGCGCAAGATCATCGACCTGAAGTTCTGAGGAAGCCATGAACCTGATAGTTCTCCTCTCCATCCTGCTGGTTTGTATCCCCGTCGCCGGGCTGGCCTGGTCCGTCCTCACCGTGGACAAGCAGGGCCGCCTCGCCGTCAATGATCTCCTGTCCCGCGGGGCCGCCCCACTCACAGTCGTTGAAGCCGCAAAGCCCGGCCTGCTCGAGGGTATCGGCCGGCGCCTCACACCGCCGTCGTACGTCTCGTTCCTGGACCGCCTGCTCGCCCTCGCGGGCCGGCCCGCCACGATGCCGCTGGGCAAAGTCCTGGGCTCCAAGCTGGGGTTGGGCCTGGCGGGCGCCACCGCCGGCATCTACCTAACCTCCATCGGAAGCACTCCCCTGATGAAGCTCGCGGGCCTGTTTCTGCTCGTCCTCGGGTATTTCATCCCCGACCTCCTGCTCTACAGCAAAGGGCAGGAACGCCAGAAAGTGATGCAGCTGGAACTGGCCAACACGCTGGACCAGATGCTGATCTCCGTGGAGGCCGGCCTGGGCTTCGAAGGGGCCATGGCCCGCGCCGGCGATAACGGCAAAGGACCGCTGGCGGAAGAGCTTGTCCGCACTCTGCAGGACATGCAGGTAGGCCGCAGCCGCCGGGAGTCCTACGTTGCGCTGGCCGAAAGGACCAACATTCCGGAGCTGCGCAGTTTTGTCCAGGCCGTGGTCCAGGCGGATACGTACGGCATCGCCATCAGCCGGGTGCTCCGCGTCCAGGCGAAAGTGATGCGTGTAAAGCGCCGCCAACGCGCCGAGGAAAAGGCCATGAAACTGCCAGTGATGATTCTGTTTCCGCTGTTGTTCTTCATTTTTCCGGTCCTCTTCATCGCAATTCTCGGGCCGGCCGTCATCAACGCGGTGGTGACATTCAGCGGGCAATAAGCCCCGCAGCGAGGCTGCAAAAATGCCTCAAGTTTTACACAGGATCACCCGAAATAGGCCAGCCAACTAATTCCAGGAAGTAGCCTTGAAGAATGCACAGTCCAGATCCCGGCTCCAGCGACAGGAGCGCAGCTGCGTTTCCACCGCAGCCCGGGATCACAACGGTTACCGCCTCGGATATTTCACAGGAAGCGGCCGGGCTCTTGCCGCTCGTTGACGCGGCAGTGCTGGAGGAGCTGGAGGACGAGCTTGCCGGCTCCGGACTCGCCCAGCGGTTCGCCCGCGATTACGCAGCCATGTGGGACCTTCGCTGCTCCCGGCTTGCCGCTGCGGTGGACAGCCAGGACAGCGACTCAGCCCTGGACGCGGCCATCAGCCTGAAGATCAGCTCGGCCATGGTGGGCGGCTTGCGCCTGGCCAAGCTGGCTGAGCTGCTGGAAGTGCTCATCCGCCGGGGAGACTTTGGCCAGGGGCAGGTCCTCATGAAGCGGGTTGCCCACGACGGCGGCCAGACGGTTTCAGAGCTCCAGTCCACGTACATCCTCAAAAACGGCTAGCTCTTCGGCCTTCGGCGCCCGGTCAAGGTGCCTACCCGCGGCGCCTATCCAGCGTCCGGCCTGCCGGGCGCGAGCCGGTATCCAACACCGCGCACGGTCTGCAGCCAGCGGGGCGAGACCGAATCTTCCTTCAGCTTCCGCCGCAGGTTGCCGATGTGGACCTCGACGGCGCGTTCGTCGGCCTCACTAATGTAGGTATCCTCGTCGTAGTACTCACCGCGGACGGCCCGGACCAGATCGGCCCGGGTGCAGACAGCCCCGCCGCCGCGCAGGAGGACGTGCAGCAGATCGAATTCGCTTCTGGTGAGTCCCAGCGGCTCCCCTTTGACTTCCACCGTGCGGGTCCGGTGGTTCAGCGCCAGGCCGTTGTGGTGCAGGACGGCGGAGTCCGCAGGCGGGGCGGCCGCAACTGCCGCAGCAGGCGCCGCTCCCCAGGCGGGCGTCTCCGGCTTCTGCCCGCTGATCTCGTGCCGGGGCCTGCGCATCATGGCTGCAACGCGGGCCCTGAGCTCGCGGGGCCGGAAGGGCTTGGCAATGTAGTCATCGGCGCCGGCGTTGAGGGCGGACAGCAGATCCGGTTCCTCAGTCCTGCCCGTCAACATCACCACATAGGCGTTGCTGAAGTTGCGGATCCGCCGCAGCACCTCGAAACCGTCGATGTCCGGCAGCCCGATGTCCAGCGTCACCACGTTGGCCTGCTTGTCGCGGACCACTTCAACTCCGGCCCGCCCGTCAACCGCTGTATGCACCTCGAAGCCCGCCTGGCTCAACACTCCCTCGAGGAGGTTGCGCACATCGGCGTCGTCTTCGATTACTACAGCCACACCAAGATCGTCCATTGATATCCCTGCGCCAGGCAGTTATGACCCCCCATCAGCCCAGCGCCAATGCCATAACCGCTCCAACCCTTTATACGCTACAGATAAGCCAAGCTGATGACATCTCTTTCAACCATGCATTTGAAAAGTCAATTATTATGACAAGGCATGTAGATTACGAGCCGGAGAGGACGCGTGCCAGGTTGCCCTACAGGAACACGTACGCAGACGCGGCCCGATTCGAATCGACGTCCCCGCTCGGCCGGAGCATGATCCATGGCTGAGCGCCTTTTCCCTCGCGCGCCCACCCGCTTTTTCCAGCGGCTCGGGCCGCGTTCCCAGGTTGCCCTGTGCCAGCTGCCCCTGACCTTAATCGTGGCAGCCCTTGCCGTGGCGACTCCGTTCGCCTGGCCAACGCTGTTGAACAGTCCCCTCTTTCTGGCCGGGATCCTGCTGTCCGGCGCCCTTTTCCTCGGCTGCCTCGTAGTTCCGTGGGAGCGGCTGATGCACCGCCCCTACCTGCTGATCCCCATCCTGGACTTCGTCGCGATCGGGCTGCTGCGAAACGGGGCAGCTCCCCTTCTCCCGGGCCTGGCAGTGCTGGCGGTGTTCCCGGTCATCTGGCTCTCGGCTTCCGGCATGCTCACCCGGAGCAGCCTGGTCCTGAGCTTCTTTGGCCCCATGCTGATCATGGTTCCCTCCTTGGTGGGACGCTTCCCCAACCTGACGGCCTCGGACGTCACCACCACTTTCCTCTTTCCCCTCATGATGCTCTCCGTGTCCCTGGCGATCCGGTTTGCCAGCGTGCACGTCCGGCTGCAGCAGCGCGAGCTGGCGGAGAAGGACAAGGAGCTCCGGAAGCTGCTCCGCGAGAGCAGGGAGCGTGAAAAGCTGCTCATGACGGTCCTCGACGCCACCGACGTCGGAATTGCCGCCGTCGACCGTTCCGGCCACCTCCTGGTGTCCAACAACCGGCAACGGAACTTCCGCCAGGCGACCCATGCCGACGACGCCGTCCCCGGCCAGGGCCATCAGCTGATCTTTGGGCAGGACAGGCGGACCCTCCTCCCGCCGGACAAACGCCCGATCAGCCGCGCCATCGCTGGCGAGTCCTTCGCGGACTACCTCGTATGGGCTGGAGAGGGAGCGGAGCAGCGGGCCGTGACGACGGCGGCCCGGCCGCTGGTCAGCGAGGACGGCCAACTGACTGGTGCCGTAGTGGTTTACAGTGACGTCACCGGCTGGGTGGAGGCTCTGGCGGCCAACCAGGAGCTTGTCTCCAACGTGACGCACGAGTTCAAGACGCCCCTGAACTCCATCATCGGCAACGTGGACCTGGTGCTCGACGACGTTGCCGCCTTGCCGCCGCAGGTGGCACAGCGCCTGCTGGTGGTTGAGCGCAACGCCGAGCGGCTGCTGGCGCTTGTGGCGGACCTGTCAGCTTCGGCGTCCACCGCTCTCAACGTCCATCCCAAGCGCACGGACCTCGCCAGCCTGGTGGAGACCAGCATCGGTTCCGCGCAGGCACAGGCGGAGCACGCGAACATCCTCCTCACCGCCGACGTTCCCTCGCCCCTGTGGGCCTACGCGGACCCGCTGCGGATCGGGCAGGCCCTGGACAACCTTGTGTCCAACGCCATCAAGTACTCTCCCGACGGCGGGAGCATCAGCATCAGCGCCCACAGCACCAAGGAGTGGGTGCAGCTCAGCGTCAGCGACACCGGGATGGGAATCAGTGGCGAGGACACCACCAGGGTCTTTAACCGCTTTTACCGCACAGAGTCCGCCAAGGGCGCGTCCATCGCTGGGGCCGGTTTGGGCCTGTCCATCACCAAGATGATCGTGGAGCGTCACGGCGGGAAAATCACGTGCGCCAGCGGTCAGGGGCAAGGGAGCACATTCACCCTGACCCTGCCGGCCGAGGGTCCGCCGCCGTCGTTCTAGTGCCACGGAGCAACCGATTGGTTCAGTGCTCCCGCCGGGCCCGGGTGAGCTCCGCGCGGGCAAGGAGCTCGTCGTCGGACGGGTAAGCCACTTCCTCGAGGACCAGCGGGTGCGGCGCCGCCAGCACGGACTTGGCGTCGCGCTTCTTCGCCAGCAGCCGCTCGTGCAGCCAGCCCGGCTCCTCCACTCCCTCCCCCACGTACAGCGCGGAGCCGATCAGGGCGCGCACCATGTTGTGGCAGAACGCGTCGGCCTGGACGGTGGCCGCAATGACGCCGTCTTCCGCCCGGACGAACTCGAAGCGCTGCAGCTCGCGGACGGTGGTGGCTCCCTCCCGGGGCTTGCAGAAGGACAGGAAGTTCTGCAGCCCCAGGAGCTTGGCGGCGCCTTCGTTCAGCAAGGAAACATTTAGCGGGTTCTTGTGCCACAGCGTGGAGTACCGGCCCAGCGGGTCCCACAGGGCGGGGCCGTCGGCGATGCGGTAGCTGTAGCGCCGCCACAGGGCGGAGAACCGGGCGTCGAAGCCGGGGGGCGCCAGTGAGATCCGGTGGACCTCTATTGCCCCGGTGAGGTCGCCGAGCACCCGGCTCAGTGCGCCGCGCATCCTGCGGAGCATGGCGACGGCGGGATCGAGCTCGTGCCCCCGCGGAAGTCCCAGCCACTCGGCTTCGGTGAGGTCCAGGTGGACCACCTGGCCGCGGGCATGCACGCCGGCGTCGGTGCGGCCGGCCACCGTCACCCGGACGGGACGCCGGACCAGCATATGCAGCGCCTCCTCGAGGACGCCCTGGACTGTGAGGCGCCCGGGTTGCAGTGCCCACCCGCTGAAGGGCCCGCCGTCGTAGGACACATCAAGCCGGATACGCAAAAACCCGCCGCCCCCCATAACGGGGGCAGCGGGTTTTTGGTGGTTCATAGACCCAAGTCTATGCGAAGGAAATCAGCGAATTACTTCGCGTCCTTCTCTTCAGCAGCCGGAGCTTCGGGAGCTTCCTCAGCGGCCGGAGCCTCTTCGGTTGCAGCTTCTTCAGTTGCAGCTTCCTCAGCAACGGGAGCCTCAGCAGCTTCGGTCTCGGCAACCTCAGCCTCAGGAGCTTCCTCGGCAGCCGGAGCAGCCTTGTCTGCATCGCGCTTGGCAGCAGCAGTAGCCTCGGCTACAACGGCCTGCTTGGCGGAAACGGGCTCAAGGACGAGCTCGATGACAGCCATGGGAGCGTTGTCGCCCTTGCGGTTGCCGATCTTGGTGATGCGGGTGTAGCCGCCGTCGCGGTTCTCCACAGCCTGGGCGATGTCGGTGAACAGCTCGTGGACGACGCCCTTGTTGCTGATCAGGCCGAGCACGCGGCGGCGGGAAGCGAGGTCGCCACGCTTGGCGAAGGTCACCAGGCGCTCTGCGTACGGCTTCAGGCGCTTGGCCTTGGTCACCGTGGTGGTGATCCGCTTGTGCTCGAACAGTGCTGCTGCCAGGTTCGCGAGCATGAGGCGCTCGTGAGCCGGGCCGCCTCCGAGGCGCGGACCCTTAGTGGGGGTAGGCATAATTGTTTCTCCTCAAATGGAAGCCGTGGGCTGTGCACACCATGGTGCCCGGCCCGCGGCCAAGGTCTGGTTTAGAGTTCGTCGTCGCCGAAGGCGGCGTCGTCCTCTTCGATTGCTGCGGCGCGTGCTGCGAGGTCAAAACCGGGAGGCGAGTCCTTGAGGGACAGGCCCAGTTCAACCAGCTTTGCCTTGACCTCGTCAATGGACTTGGCACCGAAGTTGCGGATGTCCATCAGGTCAGCCTCGGAGCGGGCAACGAGTTCACCCACGGTGTGGATGCCCTCACGCTTGAGGCAGTTGTAGGAACGGACGGTAAGGTCCAGATCCTCGATCGGCAGGGCCATGTCGGCTGCCAGGGCAGCGTCGGTGGGCGACGGGCCGATCTCGATACCTTCAGCTGCGGTGTTCAGCTCACGTGCCAGACCGAAGAGCTCCACCAGGGTGGTGCCTGCGGAAGCGACAGCATCGCGCGGGGCGATGGCCTGCTTGGTCTCGACGTCGACAATCAGCTTGTCGAAGTCGGTGCGCTGCTCAACACGGGTTGCTTCCACGCGGAAAGTAACCTTCAGTACCGGGGAGTAGATGGAGTCGACCGGGATTCGGCCGATCTCAGCATCGCCGGACTTGTTCTGAGCTGCCGAAACGTAGCCGCGGCCGCGCTCGATGGTCAGTTCGAGTTCGAACTTGCCCTTCGAGTTCAGCGTGGCGATGTGCAGATCCGGGTTGTGGAATTCGACGCCGGCCGGCGGAGCGATGTCCGCGGCGGTGACGACTCCGGGGCCCTGCTTGCGCAGGTAAGCGACAACCGGCTCATCGTGCTCGGAGGAGACCGACAGGCTCTTGATGTTCAGGATGATCTCAGTGACATCTTCCTTGACACCCGGAACCGTGGTGAACTCGTGCAGCACGCCATCGATCCGGATGCTGGTTACAGCAGCACCGGGGATGGAGGAGAGCAGGGTACGGCGGAGGGAGTTTCCGAGGGTGTAACCGAAGCCCGGTTCCAGCGGTTCAATGATGAAACGCGAACGGTTTTCGGAGACTACCTCTTCGGAGAGGGTGGGGCGCTGTGCAATGAGCACTTAGGTTTCCTTTCGGCGAGCATCCGCTATATGACGCAACACAGGTGGTGGAAATTCGGTCTGAAGACTTAACGCGCTGGGCTTGCCCGGACCATCAACGGCCCGGGCAAGCTCATGCGGCGGAAAAGCCTTAGACGCGGCGGCGCTTCGGCGGGCGGCAGCCGTTGTGCGCAGCGGGGGTGACGTCCTGGATGGAGCCAACCTCGAGGCCTGCGGCCTGCAGCGAACGGATCGCGGTTTCGCGTCCTGAACCCGGTCCCTTGACGAAGACGTCAACCTTGCGCATGCCGTGCTCCTGGGCACGCTTGGCAGCAGCTTCGGCAGCCATCTGGGCTGCGAACGGGGTGGACTTGCGTGAGCCCTTGAAGCCGACCTCACCTGAGGAAGCCCAAGAGATAACAGCGCCGTTCGGATCCGTGATGGAAACGATGGTGTTGTTAAACGTGCTCTTGATGTGCGCCTGGCCCAGCGCGATATTCTTTTTGTCCTTCTTACGCGGCTTGCGAACCGCGCCACGAGTCTTCGGGGGCATTATTTCTCCTACAGAAAGTTATTGGGGAAAGTACCGTTAATCCCGGACGGGATTTTAACGGGCCTTCTTCTTGCCGGCGACGGTGCGCTTCGGGCCCTTGCGGGTACGGGCGTTGGTCTTCGTACGCTGTCCGCGTACGGGCAGGCCCTTGCGGTGGCGCAGGCCTTCGTAGCTGCCGATTTCAACCTTGCGGCGGATATCTGCTGCTACTTCGCGGCGAAGGTCACCCTCAACCTTGTAGTTGCCTTCAATGTAGTCACGCAGCTCAACCAGCTGAGCATCAGTCAGGTCCTTGACGCGAACGTCAGCGCTGATGCCCGTGGCAGCCAGGGTTTCGTGTGCACGGGTCTTGCCCACGCCGTAGATGTAAGTAAGCGCAATTTCCAGCCGCTTTTCGCGGGGAATGTCTACGCCAGCGAGACGAGCCATAGTGGCAGTGCTCCTTGAATAAACCGGAGGTCGTAAGCAGTACACCCGCACGTTCTGTGCGGCCCCGGCCTCCGACCGGGGGTTAGCTGTCCGGGCTCATACGTCCCAATTCAGCTTGTGCTGCCTTTTATTTACTTGCGTGGGTTAGCAACCCAGGATTTCCTTCAAAGAAGGAAATTAGCCCTGGCGCTGCTTGTGGCGCGGGTTCTCGCAGATCACCATGACCCGGCCATTACGGCGGATCACTTTGCACTTTTCGCAGATCTGCTTGACGCTCGGCTTGACCTTCATGGCATTCCTTTGCGTGTAACAGTTGGTCAACTGGAGCGGCTCAGCTCGCACTGACGCCGCCCAGCAATTTACTTGTAGCGGTAGACGATGCGACCACGGGTGAGGTCGTACGGGCTCAGCTCCACCACTACGCGGTCCTCCGGGAGGATCCTGATGTAGTGCTGACGCATCTTCCCAGAGATGTGTGCCAGTACGATGTGCTTGTTGGTGAGCTCAACGCGAAACATCGCGTTAGGCAGCGCCTCGGTCACAACGCCTTCGATCTCAATGACCCCGTCCTTCTTGGCCATACCCTCCGCTAACTGTTGTTGCCGCAGTCCCGCCGGATTGCACCGGGCATGACCACGAACGTTTTTGTTGGATCGATTGTCAGCTCCAGGCCCCAAAAGGGCGTGGCAGTCCAGACAACCAACAAGCAACACTACTCTGTATCGCCGTAAAAGTTAAATCGGCCATAGTAACGTACTAGGCGCCGTACGCACCATATTCCCCGGCTGGAGTGCTCACGGCTTGAGCACTGGCCACTCCATCCATGATGGCCAGACGTACGACGTCGGCTGCCGCACTCTGCAGCGTAATGAGGCTCATCTGCCGGGCAGCTTCGTCCGTGCGGTCCAGGTGAACTGAACCCGTCGCGAGGCAAAAGACGGTGTCCCCATCGGCCAGAGTGTGGCTGGGAGCTAGAGCCCGGGCAATTCCAGCGTGGGCAGCAGAGGCTGTCCGCCTGCACTCGGCCACGTCCAGGATCGCATTGGTGCCGACGACGACAAGCGTGGTGTTGAGCGGCGCCCCGTTGCTGGCTTCCGCCCTAACAGCCGAAGCCCTGTGGGTCGTTGTGTCGAACGGCAGTCCCAGCGCGTTCACCACGGCCAGTGCCCCGACTACGACCCCGTTGTCCAGGGTGACGGAAGCAGTACCTACTCCCCCTTTATAGACCCTGGCGATTAGCGCTCCGGTGCCGGCTCCAACGTTGCCGCGTTCGACGTCGTGCCCCTCCTGTTGCGCAGCCGCGGAGGCAATCGCCGCGTAGCCCATGTCCGCCGTCGGACGCGCCGAGAAGTCACCGCCGCGGCCGAGGTCGAAGATTGCAGCTGCCGGGACGATAGGTACTACTCCCCCTGGAACGGCGAAGCCCCGTTCATTTTCCTCGCACCAGCGCTGGGCACCGGAGGCAGCTGCCAGGCCGTAGGCGCTACCGCCGGTGAGCACCACGGCGTCCACCGCGCTGACCAGGGTGGTGGGGTCGAGCGCATCGGTTTCGTGGGTGGCCGGGCCGCCGCCCTGGACGTCCACTGAACCAACGGTGCCCGGCGGCGGCAGGACCACCGTCACTCCGGTGAGCCAGCCGTCGTCGGACTTCTGCGTGTGCCCCACCCGGATCCCCGGCACGTCAGTAATGGCTCCCATAGGCTCCATTCTGCCCTTCCCCTTCTTGGCGACGCGGAAAATCTCTATCGACGCAGAAAATCCCTGGCGACACCCATTTTCGGGTGTCGCCAGGGATTTTGCGCGCCGCAGGGGAAATCGCGCGTCGCTACGGGATGGGGACGGGGGTGACGCCGAGGGGCACGAGGTGCTCCGCGCCGCCGTCGGGCGCTGAAAGCACCCAGATGCCCTTGTCGTGGACCGCAACGGAGTGCTCCCACTGGCAGGAGCGCTGGCCGTCCGTGGTGACTACGGTCCAGTCGTCTTCCAGCACGGCGGTGTCGATGCTGCCCCGGACCAGCATGGGCTCGATCGCCAGGCACAGGCCCGGCCTGATCTTGGGGCCGCGGTGGCTGGTGCGGTAGTTCAGCACGTCCGGCGGCATGTGCATTTCCGAGCCGATGCCGTGGCCCACGTAGTCCTCGAGGATGCCCAGCGGCTTGCCCGGCACGGAGGATACGTAGTCGTCGATGGCCGCGCCGATGTCGCCCACGTGCTTGCCGGCGGCCAGTGCCGCAATACCCCGCCACATAGCCGCCCGGGTAACGTCCGAGAGGCGCTGGTCCTCGGGGTCAGCGGTGCCCACGATGACGGTCCTGGCAGAATCGGAGTGCCAGCCGTTGACGATCGCGCCGCCGTCGATCGAGATGATGTCACCGTCGCGGAGCACCCGGCTGCCGGGGATGCCGTGCACCACTTCCTCGTTCACCGAGGTGCAGATGGTGGCCGGGAAGCCGTGGTAGCCGAGGAAGTTGGACTTTGCGCCGGCTTCGTTGAGGACGGCAGCGAAGACGTCGTCCAGATGCTTGGTGGTGACTCCGGGGACGGCTGCTGCAACGGCGGCGTCCAGGGCGCGGCTAAGAACCAGGCCTGCTTCATGCATGGTGCGCATCTGGGTGTTGGTCTTGTATTCGATGCGGGGCTGGCCAAAGGCCATGGTGTTTCCTTTCAAATGGCTGAGGCTCCTCCCGTTTACCGGGAGGAGCCTCGGAAAAGCTTTGCCTAAATCAGGCTGCCTGGGCGGCCTTGATGGCCTGCATCACGCGGTCTGTGACCTGGTCGATGGGGCCGATGCCGTCCACCTGGGTGAGGATGCCGCGTTCGGCGTACTTGGCCACCACAGCTTCGGTTTGCTCATGGTAGAGGTCCAAGCGGTGTCGGATGACGGCTTCGTTGTCGTCGCTCCGGCCCGTCTCCTTGGCCCGGCCCAGCAGGCGGGAAACCAGTTCCTCATCATCGGCAGTCAGCTGAAGGACGACGTCGAGCTTCTCTTCGCCCTGGGCGAGGATGTCGTCGAGGTAGTCCACTTGGGCTGTGGTGCGGGGGTAGCCGTCCAGCAGGAAGCCGCTTTCGACGTCGGACTCGCCGAGCCGGTCGCGCACCATCTTGTTCGTGACGCTGTCCGGAACAAAGTCCCCGGCGTCCATGTACTTCTTGGCTTCAATGCCAAGGGGCGTCTCGCCCTTTACGTTTGCACGGAAGATATCGCCGGTGGAGATCGCCACAACGCCGAGGCGCTCCGAGATCCGCTCCGCCTGCGTTCCTTTTCCGGAACCGGGAGGTCCAATAATCAGCATTCTCGTCATCGCAAAAGCCCTTCGTAGTGACGTTGTTGTAGCTGCGCATCAATTTGCTTGACGGTTTCCAGGCCAACGCCCACCATGATCAGGATCGAGGTGCCACCGAACGGGAAGTTCTGGTTTGCGTTGATCAGTACCAGTGCCACCAGCGGAATCAGCGCCACGAAGCCCAGGTAGAGGGCGCCGGGCAGCGTGATCCGGGAAAGCACGTACTGCAGGTAGTCGGCGGTCGGTTTGCCCGCACGAATACCTGGGATGAAGCCGCCGTACTTCTTCATGTTGTCCGAGACCTCTTCAGGGTTGAAGGTGATCGCAACGTAGAAGTATGTGAAGAACACGATCATGGCGAAGTAAAGCACCATGTAGATCGGCTGGTCGCCGCGGACCAGGTTGTTGTTGATCCATTCAACCCACGGCTGGATCTGTTCCCCCTGCCGCGGCTGGTTGAACTGCGAGATCAGGCCCGGCAGGTAGAGCATGGAGGAAGCGAAGATCACCGGGATAACGCCGGCCATGTTGACCTTGATGGGGATGTACGTGCTGGTACCACCCACGGTGCGGCGGCCAATCATCCGCTTGGCGTACTGCACCGGCACGCGGCGCTGCGACTGCTCAACGAAGACGACGAGGGCCACGGTCAGCAGGCCAACGGCGAGGACCATAAAGAACGTTCCGGGACCCTGCGAGCTCCAGATGGCGCCAAGGGAGGTGGGGAACGTGGCCGCGATGGAGGTGAAGATGAGCAAGGACATACCGTTGCCCACACCCTTCTCGGTGACGAGCTCGCCCATCCACATGATCAGGCCGGTGCCGGCCGTCAGGGTGATGATGATCAGGATGGTGGTGATGACGCTGCTGTCCGGGATGATCGGCAGGTTGCAGCCGGGCAGGAGCTGCCCGGATCGCGCCAGGGATACCAGCGTGGTGGCGTTCAGCAGGCCCAGGGCGATGGTGAGGTACCGCGTGTACTGGGTCAGTTTCGACTGACCGGACGCGCCCTCTTCGTAAAGCTGCTGGAACCGGGGAATGACCACCCGGAGCAGCTGGACGATGATGCTTGCCGTGATGTACGGCATGATGCCCAGCGCGAAGATGGACACCTGGAGCAACGCGCCGCCGCTGAACAGGTTAACGAGCTGGTACAGGCCACCTGCGGTCTGACCGTTCTGCAAGCATTGCTGGACATTCTGGTAGTCCACACCAGGCGAGGGGATGAAGGCACCCAAGCGGAAGATGGTGATGATTCCCAGCGTGAACAACAACTTGCGTCGCAGATCAGGCGTGCGAAAGGCCCGGCCAAATGCGCTAAGCAAGCGTCCTCCTGGTGGTAAATAAGAATGGTGTGATGCGGATCTATGGATCCCAACACCCGAGTCTAACGGTTGGATGCGCCATGCGAACAATCCTCGGAAGCGCGAAGGCGATGAGCGGCGGGAAAGAAACGCCCGGCGGATGTGAAAAACTCCCGGTCTCCAGGGCCTAAGCCCCGGAAACCGGGAGTCAACAACGGGCTTGGCGCCCACCGGCTCTAGAGAGCGGTGGTGCTTCCGCCTGCTGCAGCAATCTTTTCAGCGGCGCTGGCCGAGAATGCGTGGGCGGTGACGTCAACCTTGACGGTGATGTCGCCGGTGCCCAGCACCTTGACGGGCTGGTTCTTGCGAACGGCGCCCTTTTCGACCAGGTTCTCCACGGTGACTGTGCCACCTTCCGGGAACAGCTCGTTGAGCTTGTCCAGGTTTACAACCTGGAACTCCACCCGGAACGGGTTCTTGAAGCCGCGCAGCTTCGGCAGGCGCATGTGCAGCGGCAACTGGCCGCCGGCAAAGCCAGCCTTGACCTGGTAGCGGGCTGCAGTACCCTTCGTGCCACGACCGGCGGTCTTACCCTTGGAACCCTCACCACGACCAACGCGGGTCTTGGCGGTCTTGGCACCCGGGGCGGGACGCAGGTGGTGAACCTTCAGGGCGTTCTGCTTCTCAGCAGCGGCGCTCTGAGCCTTGTCAGCAGTGTTCTCTGCCATTTACTTCGCCTCCTCTACCTTTACCAGGTGCGGAACCGTGTTGAGCATTCCCACGGTGACGGCATCGGCGGTGCGGACAACGGTGTGTCCAATCCGCTTCAGGCCGAGGGACCGCAGGGTGTCGCGCTGGTTCTGCTTGCCGCCAATGGCGGACTTGATCTGAGTGATCTCCAACTGGGTGTCGGAGGGAATCAGGTTTTTAGCCATAACTAGACACCTGCCTTCGAATTCAGGAGAGCCTTCACCAGTGCCGGCGGAGCAATCTCGTCGAGGGGCAGGCCGCGGCGTGCTGCCACTGCTGCCGGCTCTTCGAGGCGCTTCAGGGCATCAACGGTCGCGTGAACGATGTTGATGGCGTTGGAGGAACCGAGCGACTTGGAGAGGATGTCGTGGATGCCCACGCACTCCAGTACTGCACGGACCGGGCCGCCAGCGATAACACCGGTACCGGCGGAAGCCGGACGCAGCATAACGACGCCTGCAGCAGCCTCACCCTGAACGCGGTGCGGGATGGTGTTGCCAACGCGGGGAACGCGGAAGAAGGACTTCTTGGCCTCTTCTACGCCCTTCGCGATTGCGGCAGGAACTTCCTTAGCCTTGCCGTAGCCAACGCCGACCATGCCGTTACCGTCACCGACGACGACCAGTGCGGTGAAGCTGAAGCGACGACCACCCTTGACCACCTTGGAGACGCGGTTGATGGTGACGACGCGCTCTACGAACTGGCTCTTCTCGGCTTCACGGCCGCCGTCGCGGCCACCACGGCCACCACGGTCGCCGCGGCCCTGGCCACGGTCGCCACGCTCGCCGCGACGAGCGCCGCCACGGCGGTCGTCGGCAGCTGCGGGAGCAGTGGTCTCAGTGGCAGCTACGGCTTCAGTAGCCTTCTGATCTGCAGACACAGTGTCCTTTTCCTTGTTTGCTTCCGTCACAGTGACAGCCCACCTTCACGTGCACCGTCAGCGACGGCGGCGATCCGGCCGTGGTACTTGTTACCACCGCGGTCGAAGACAACAGCTTCGATACCGGCAGCCTTGGCACGCTCTGCGACGAGTTCGCCAACGCGCTTGGCCTTGGCAGTCTTGTCGCCGTCGAATGCACGAAGGTCGGCTTCCAGAGTGGAGGCGCTCGCTACGGTCAGGCCCTTGGTGTCATCGACAACCTGGACGAATACGTGGCGTGCGGAACGGTTGACGACCAGACGAGGACGTACAGCCGTACCGGAGATGCGCTTACGGATACGAAGCTGGCGGCGGCTGCGCGAAGCAGACTTGCTCTTGTTCGTACGCTTCTTGTTAATTGAGATGGCCATGGTTACTTACCAGCCTTTCCGACCTTGCGGCGGATGACTTCGCCGGCGTAACGAATGCCCTTGCCCTTATAGGGGTCCGGCTTCCGCAGCTTGCGAATGTTGGCAGCAACCTCGCCGACCTGCTGCTTGTTGATACCTGAAACAGAGAGCTTGGTCGGGGTCTCAACTGCAAAGGTGATGCCGTCCGGTGCGGAGACATTGACCGGGTGGCTGTAACCCAGAGCGAACTCAAGGTCAGATCCCTTGGCCTGAACGCGGTAACCGGTACCAACGATTTCAAGCTTCTTCTCGTAGCCCTTGGTGACGCCCTCGATCATGTTGGAGATCAGGGTGCGGGTCAGGCCGTGGAGTGAACGGGAGGCGCGCTCGTCGTTCGGGCGGGCGACAGTCAGGGTGTCTGCTTCCAGGGAAACCTCGATCGGGCTGGCCACAGTGTGGTTCAGCTCGCCTTTGGAACCCTTGACGCTGACGACAGAGCCGTCAACCTTGACCTCAACGCCGGCAGGAACGGTGATGGGGAGACGTCCAATACGTGACATTATTCTCTTCCTTTCCCGTTACCAGACGTAAGCGAGGACTTCGCCGCCCACGCCCTTCTTGCCGGCCTGCTTGTCAGTCAGGAGGCCGGAAGAGGTGGACAGGATTGCGACACCCAGGCCACCGAGCACGTGCGGCAGGTTGGTGGACTTTGCGTAAACACGCAGGCCCGGCTTGGAAATACGACGAACACCAGCGATTGAACGCTCGCGGTTCGGTCCGAACTTGAGCTCGATGGTCAGCTTCTTGCCAACCTCAGCGTCTTCTTCCTTCCAGCCGGCGATGAAGCCTTCGGCCTTGAGGATGTCAGCAACGCGTGCCTTGAGCTTGCTGTACGGCATGGACACGGAATCGTGGTATGCCGAGTTTGCATTGCGCAGACGCGTAAGCATGTCTGCGACAGGATCTGTCATTGTCATGGTGGGCTCTTGCCCTTCCTCATAACGGTTTCCGCGGTACTTGCTTCCTGAACAGAGCCAGGAGCCGTGCCGCCGGACCTTTTACGTAGTTAGATTAGTCTTCGGCCTTGAACGGGAAACCAAGCGCCTTAAGCAGCGCGCGGCCTTCGTCATCGGTCTTGGCAGTGGTGACAACCGTGATGTCCATACCGCGGACGCGGTCGATCTTGTCCTGGTCGATCTCGTGGAACATAACCTGCTCGGTCAGACCGAAGGTGTAGTTGCCGTTACCGTCGAACTGCTTGCCGGAGAG
This sequence comes from Arthrobacter sp. V1I9, assembly GCF_030817075.1. NCBI lineage: Bacteria > Bacillati > Actinomycetota > Actinomycetes > Micrococcales > Micrococcaceae > Arthrobacter > Arthrobacter sp. V1I9. The sequence goes on along the minus strand of NZ_JAUSYU010000001.1, from coordinate 1,030,762 downwards.
ACCACGGAAGTCCCTGATACGGGGCAGTGCGAGGCTGACCAGACGGTCCAGGAATTCCCACATGCGGTCGCCACGCAGGGTAGCGTGTGCACCGATGGGCATGCCTTCGCGCAGCTTGAACTGTGCGATGGACTTGCGGGCCTTGGTTACCTGCGGCTTCTGGCCGGTGATCTGGGTGAGGTCGCGGACAGCGCCGTCGATCAGCTTGGAGTCCTTGGCGGCATCTCCAACACCCATGTTCACAACGACCTTCACGAGGCGCGGAACCTGGTTGACGTTTTCGTACTTGAATTCCTCAATGAGCGTGCTCTTGATGGATTCGGCGTACTTGGTCTTCAGACGAGGAACGATCTTCGTTGCCGGAGTCTCGAGAGTCTCAGTCATTAGATGTCCTTCCCTGAGCTCTTGGCCACGCGGACGCGCACTTCGCGCTGAACGCCATTGCGCTCAACGGTCTCGGTGCGGAAGCCAACGCGGGTGGGCTTCTTGGTGGACGGGTCAACCAGAGCCACGTTGGAGATGTGGATCGAAGCTTCAACAACCTCGATGCCACCGGTCTTGGTGCCGCGCTGCGACTGACCGACCTTGGTGTGCTTGGTTACGCGGTTGATGCCTTCGACCAGCACGCGGTTGGTCTCGGGGAACACGCGCAGGACCTTGCCCTGCTTGCCGCGGTCGCCGCCGCGCTCAGCCTTGGCGCCAGTGATGACCTGAACGAGGTCACCCTTCTTGATCTTAGCCATGGACTAGAGCACCTCCGGAGCCAGAGAAACGATCTTCATGAACTTCTTGTCACGCAGTTCACGACCAACCGGTCCGAAGATACGGGTACCGCGGGGGTCACCGTCAGCCTTCAGGATCACAGCTGCGTTCTCGTCAAACTTGATGTAGGAACCATCCGCACGGCGGCGTTCCTTCTTGGTACGGACGATGACTGCCTTGACAACATCGCCCTTCTTTACGTTGCCGCCGGGGATTGCATCCTTGACGGTTGCGACAATGACGTCGCCAATGCCTGCGTAGCGACGGCCAGATCCACCGAGAACGCGAATGGTAAGGATTTCCTTAGCACCCGTGTTGTCGGCGACCTTGAGTCGCGACTCCTGCTGAATCACTATCTACTCCTTGCGTCGCGCCGGTTCTCAGACCGAAAATCTTCCTACGGAATGAGCCTTGCGGAACGGTTGATCGGGGTGTCTCTTGACCTGCCTGGATTTTGCCAGACCAGGCCTAAACTCCCGTGCCAGAAGCAGTTGCTCCCATCCGGTCCAGGAGATCCTGGGCGCAAGGGGGCACTATGCTGTGGCACGCTTGTTTACGAGGTTTGATGTCGGCGCACGAAAGGCGCCATACAAACTCAAAATCTTAGCACGTTTTCCGCTCATCCCCATATCACCGCCGGCGCTCCCCCGCAAGACGGACGACGGCGTTACGCACGGCGGCCTCTCGGCCCACCCTGCCTGCCACTCCCCCAGAAGGGCGCCTGCCGCCGTCGGACGCCCTATCAGCTCCTGTGAGGTCTCCAGCAACGCTCTCTCACTTGATGCACCGTTTCGGCCGACGCTCTCTCACTTGATGCACCGTTTCGGCCGACGCTCTCTCACTTGTAGCGCCGTTTCGGCCGACGCCCTCTCACTTGATGCGCCGTTTCGGCCGACGCCCTCTCACTTTCTCAAGGAAAGTGAGAGAGCGTCCGCCAGAAACCTGCGTTAAGTGAGAGAGCGTCGAAGGAAGACGGACGACGGCATTACGCACGGCAGCCTCTCGGGCCCACTCTGCCTGCCAATCCCCCAGAAGGGCGCCCGTCGCCGTCGTGCGCTCACCAGGGCATGATCGGGGTGACGGCCCGCCGTTAACGCGGAAACCCCCGCTCCCAAAGGGAGCAGGGGTTTCCGGATACCGAAGCAGCAGGTGCTACTTGGCCTTCTCGAGGATTTCCACTAGCCGCCAGTTCTTGGTGGCGGACAGCGGACGGGTCTCGGCGATGACAACGAGGTCGCCGATGCCGGCGGTGTTCTCTTCGTCGTGTGCCTTGACCTTGGAGGTACGGCGGATGACCTTGCCGTACAGGGCGTGCTTCACGCGGTCTTCAACCTGAACAACGATGGTCTTTTCCATCTTGTCAGAGACCACGTAGCCGCGACGCGTTTTGCGGTAACCGCGCTGCTCAGCCGTTGCTGCGGTAGCAGTTTCGGTCACGTTCTCGTCCTTTTCACTCACTTGGCATCCTCCTCGGTCTCAACCGTTTCAGCCTTTTCGGCCTTCTTGGTTGCTGCCTTCTTGGACTTCTTTTCTTCCTTGGCTTCCACAACCGGTGCGGCAACCTCGGCACGAATGCCCAGCTCGCGCTCACGGAGAACGGTGTAGATGCGGGCGATGTCCTTCTTTACCGCGCGCAGCCGACCGTGGTTCTCCAGCTGTCCGGTGGCGGACTGGAAACGCAGGTTGAACAGCTCTTCCTTGGCCTTGCGGAGTTCTTCAACGAGACGCTCGTTGTCGAAACCGTCCAGCTGTGCGGGAGCCAGATCCTTGGATCCTACTGCCATTTCTATTCACCACCTTCGCGACGCAGAATGCGTGCCTTCAACGGGAGCTTGTGGATTGCCAGGCGCAGGGCCTCGCGTGCTACCGATTCTTCGACGCCGGAGATCTCGAAGAGAACCCGACCCGGCTTGACGTTTGCGACCCACCATTCCGGTGAACCCTTACCGGAACCCATGCGGGTTTCGGCAGGCTTCTTGGTGAGGGGACGGTCCGGGTAAATGTTGATCCAGACCTTACCGCCACGCTTGATGTGGCGGGTCATCGCGATACGTGCAGACTCGATCTGACGGTTGGTGACGTATGCCGGGCTCAGGGCCTGGATGCCGTACTCACCGAAGGAGACCTTGGTGCCGCCCGTAGCAGCGCCGGAACGACCCGGGTGGTGCTGCTTACGGTGCTTGACTCGACGTGGGATAAGCATTTAGGCCTGTCCTCCTTCTACTGCTGCAGCAGGTGCAGCCTCAACTGCCGGTGCTTCAGCAGCAGGAGCTGCGTCAGCGGCCGGGCGGTCGTTGCGACGGCGGCGGTCACCACGGTCAGCGCCACCCGGACGGCCCGGACGGTCGCTGGGACCGCGGCCGCGGGACGGGGCGGAAGCGGCCTGCTGGGCCAGTTCCTTGGCGGTGACGTCACCCTTGTAGATCCAGACCTTCACGCCGATGCGGCCGAAGGTGGTCTTGGCTTCGTAGAAGCCGTAGTCGATGTTCGCGCGGAGGGTGTGCAGGGGCACACGGCCTTCGCGGTAGAACTCCGAGCGGGACATTTCAGCGCCACCCAGTCGACCGGAGCAGGCGATACGGATGCCCTTGGCACCTGCACGCTGTGCGGACTGCATGGCCTTCTTCATCGCGCGGCGGAAAGCCACACGTGAAGTCAGCTGCTCAGCAACGCCCTGGGCAACAAGCTGTGCTTCCATCTCGGGGTTCTTGACCTCGAGGATGTTCAGCTGAACCTGCTTGCCGGTGAGCTTTTCGAGCTCGCCGCGGATGCGGTCTGCTTCTGCTCCACGGCGGCCGATGACGATGCCCGGGCGGGCCGTGTGGATGTCCACGCGGACACGGTCACGGGTGCGCTCGATCTCAACCTTGGCGATACCGGCGCGCTCCATGCCCGTGGACATGAGCTGGCGGATGCGGATGTCTTCGCGAACGAAGTCCTTGTACCGCTGGCCGGCCTTGGTGCTGTCAGCGAACCAGTGCGATACGTGATCGGTGGTGATGCCGAGTCGGAACCCGTGCGGGTTTACTTTCTGTCCCACTTAGCGAGCCTCCTCTTTCTCCGGGGTAGCGACTACCACGGTGATGTGGCTGGTGCGCTTCTTGATCTGAAATGCACGACCCTGGGCACGCGGCTGGAACCGCTTCATGGTCGGGCCTTCATCAACAAACGCTTCGCTGATGATGAGGTCGCCTTCGTCAAACGCAACGCCGTCACGGTCCGCGAGGACCCGGGCGTTGGAGATTGCCGACTGAACTACCTTGAATACCGGCTCCGAAGCTGCCTGCGGGGCAAACTTCAGAATTGCCAGAGCCTCATTCGCTTGCAAACCACGAACAAGGTTGACGACGCGCCGGGCCTTCATAGGCGTTACGCGGATGTGGCGCGCAATTGCCTTGGCTTCCATTGCTTTCCTTCTCTCGTCTTTGACGTAAGTGCAGGCGCCTAGCGGCGCTTGCCCTTACGGTCGTCCTTGACATGGCCGCGGAATGTCCGCGTGGGAGCGAATTCGCCGAGCTTGTGCCCGACCATCGACTCAGTGACAAACACCGGAATGTGCTTGCGTCCGTCGTGTACGGCGATCGTGTGCCCGAGCATGTCGGGGATGATCATCGAACGGCGGGACCAGGTCTTGATGACGTTCTTGGTGCCCTTTTCGTTTTCCCTGGCTACCTTCACAAAGAGGTGCTGGTCAACGAAAGGACCTTTTTTCAGGCTGCGTGGCATGTGTCCAGGCTCCTATCGCTTGTTCTTGCCAGTACGACGGCGACGCACAATAAGCTTGTCGCTCTCTTTGTTCGGGCGGCGCGTGCGGCCTTCCCGCTTACCGTTCGGGTTGACGGGGTTACGTCCACCGGACGTCTTGCCCTCGCCACCACCGTGCGGGTGGTCAACCGGGTTCATGGCGACACCACGGACGGTCGGGCGGACGCCCTTCCAGCGCATACGGCCGGCCTTGCCCCAGTTGATGTTCGACTGCTCGGCGTTGCCCACCTCGCCGACGGTTGCGCGGCAGCGCACGTCAACGTTGCGGATTTCACCGGAAGGCAGACGCAGCTGGGCGAAACGGCCTTCCTTGGCAACGAGCTGGATGGATGCACCGGCGGAGCGGCCCATCTTGGCGCCGCCACCCGGACGCAGTTCAACTGCGTGGATAACGGTACCCACGGGGATGTTGCGCAGGGGCAGGTTGTTGCCAGGCTTGATGTCAGCGTTGGCACCTGCCTCTACGAAGTCACCCTGGGACAGCTTGTTCGGAGCGATGATGTAACGCTTGGTGCCATCAACGTAGTGCAGGAGGGCGATGCGAGCCGTACGGTTCGGATCGTACTCAATTTCAGCAACGCGGGCGTCAACGCCGTCCTTGTCGTGGCGACGGAAGTCGATCAGACGGTACTGGCGCTTGTGTCCGCCACCCTTGTGACGGGTGGTGATCTTACCGGTGTTGTTACGGCCGCCCTTTTTGGGCAGCGGACGTACCAACGACTTTTCCGGCGTCGACCGCGTGATTTCGATGAAGTCCGCTACGCTCGAGCCACGACGGCCCGGGGTAGTCGGCTTGTATTTACGGATTCCCATAATTTATTTCCTCGTTAAAGTGGTCTCCGCTACGCGAGCGGACCGCCGAAGATGTCGATAGTGCCTTCTTTGAGGGTGACAATCGCACGCTTGGTGTTCTTGCGGGTACCCCATCCGAATTTGGTGCGCTTGCGCTTACCGGCACGGTTGATGGTGTTGATCGATTCGACCTTGACGGAGAAAATTTTCTCCACGGCCAGCTTGATCTCGGTCTTGTTCGACCGGGGGTCCACCAGGAAGGTGTACTTGCCCTCGTCGATCAGGCCGTAGCTCTTTTCCGACACGACGGGCGCAAGCACGACGTCGCGGGGATCCTTGATGGTGGCTGCACTCACTTGGCATCCTCCTCGTTCTTTGCCACTGCCTTGCCGGCAACGAATGCTTCGTAGGCAGCCTTGGTGAAGACAACGTCATCAGACACGAGAACGTCGTAGGTGTTCAGCTGGTCTGCGTACAGAACGTGAACACCGGCGAGGTTGCGCACGGACAGTGCTGCAACATCGTTGGCGCGCTCGATGACAACCAGCAGGTTCTTGCGGTCGGAAACGCCGCGCAGCGTTGCAAGTGCAGTCTTGGCGGAAGGCTTGGCGCCCTCAACCAGTTCGGCAACAACGTGGATGCGTCCGTTACGCGCCCGGTCAGACAGAGCGCCGCGCAGTGCAGCAGCAATCATCTTCTTGGGGGTGCGCTGGCTGTAGTCACGCGGTGTGGGACCGTGGACAACGCCACCGCCGGTCATGTGAGGAGCACGGATGGAACCCTGACGGGCGCGGCCGGTACCCTTCTGCTTGAACGGCTTGCGTCCTGCACCGGAAACTTCAGCGCGGGTCTTGGTCTTGTGGGTACCCTGGCGAGCAGCAGCGAGCTGGGCAACGACAACCTGGTGCAGCAGCGGCACGTTGGTCTGAACGTCGAAGATCTCTGCGGGCAGGTCAACCTGGACAGTGTTAGCCATTGGACTAGGCTCCCTTCACGGCGGTGCGTACGAGTACGACCTGGCCGCGGGCGCCGGGAACGGCACCCTTGATAAGGAGCAGCGACTTCTCGACGTCAACCGCGTGGACCGTGAGGTTCAGCGTGGTGTGACGAACGGCGCCCATGCGGCCGGCCATTTTCATGCCCTTGAAGACGCGGCTCGGGGTGGATGCGCCACCGATTGAACCGGGCTTACGGTGGTTCTTGTGGGCACCGTGGGAAGCTCCAACGCCGTGGAAGCCGTGACGCTTCATAACACCGGCGAAGCCCTTACCCTTGGTGGTGCCGATGACGTCGATCTTCTGGCCGGCTTCGAAGACCTCTACAGAGAGCTCCTGGCCCAGCTCGTACTCAGCAGCATCTGCGGTACGGAGTTCGACGACGTGGCGGCGAGGCGTGACGCCTGCCTTTTCAAAGTGACCAGCCAGCGGCTTGGTGACCTTGCGGGGATCGATCTGGCCGTAGCCGATCTGAACGGCTACGTAGCCATCAGCTTCTGCGTTGCGCAGCTGGGTGATGACGTTCGAATCTGCCTGGACCACAGTGACGGGGATGAGCTTGTTGTTCTCGTCCCAGACCTGGGTCATGCCGAGCTTCGTGCCCAGCAGGCCCTTTACGTTACGGGTTGCGGTCATAGTCTCTCAGCACCTCCCTACAGCTTGATTTCGATGTTCACGTCGGCCGGCAGGTCGAGACGCATAAGCGAGTCAACAGCCTTCGGCGTGGGATCGATGATGTCGATAAGACGCTTGTGCGTGCGCATTTCAAAGTGCTCGCGGCTGTCCTTGTACTTGTGCGGAGAGCGGATTACGCAGTAAACGTTCTTCTCCGTCGGCAGCGGCACGGGGCCAACTACAGTTGCGCCTGCGCGCGTGACCGTCTCAACGATCTTCCGTGCTGAAACGTCAATGACCTCGTGGTCGTATGACTTCAGCCGGATGCGGATTTTTTGTCCCGCCATGTCGCCTGACTCTCTTTCAGTCTGTGCTTCCCCTGATTAGGGCTGCCCTGTTCACTTACGTGTTGTGCGGCTGCCGAAGCATTTGAAGTCGTAACTACCACCCGCCGCACAAGCTGAATCCGGATGAATCCGGGTTCCTCAACCTGCCGGCGCAACCGACCCCCGCGGTCGGGCGTGTCGCGCTTTCCGCGCGTACTCGTCCGCAATTCCATGGGGAGTGGGTTATGTTTGGGCTCCTACTTGGACCCTGGCACCCGGCATTATCCGGATCGGGACGCGAAAGAGCGCTTGAACAACTCAACTAGTATGCCGGAATTTAGCGCCAGAAGCGAATTGGCCCTTTCCACCGGCGCCGTGGCCGGGTCATTGCCAACGGGTACGCCCGAATGGATGATAGGGGCATGACGCTGGAGAGCACCGAATCCGTGACAGAACTGGCAAGCCGCATGCCGCCGTCGTTCACCCTGGGTGTGGCGGCCGCAGCCTTCCAGATCGAGGGAGCCCTTACCCAGGGAGGACGGGGCCCTTCCGGCTGGGACGCCTTCGCCGAGAAGCCCGGCAGCATCATGGACGGGCACTCCCCCGCTGTGGCCTGCGACCACTATAACCGCCTGCCGGAGGACATCGCCCTTCTCCAGGAGCTCGGCGTGGACTCCTACCGCTTCTCCCTGTCCTGGCCGAGGATCCAGCCCGACGGCCGGGGAAACCTGAACGCGGAGGGGCTGGACTTCTATGACCGGCTGATCGACCAGCTGCTCGCTGCCGGCATCTCCCCCATGGCCACCCTCTACCACTGGGATACCCCGCTGCCGCTTGAACAGGGCGGGGGCTGGATGAACCGTGAGACAGCTGAGCGGTTCGGCGACTACGCCGCTGCCGCCGGCGAACGCTATGGCGACCGGGTAGCGCAGTGGGTCACGCTGAACGAACCGCTGTCGGTGACCCTGAACGGTTACGCCCTTGGGGTCCATGCTCCAGGCCACACGCTGATGTTCGACGCCCTGCCGGCCATCCACCACCAACTCCTGGCCCACGGCCTCGGCGCCCAGGCCCTGCGGGCTGCCGGGGTCAAAGGAGATGTTGGTGTCACCAACCTCCACTCACCAGTCCGGCCTGCCAGCCGGAAGGTCGGGGACAGGCTGGTGGCGAAGCTGTACGACCTGCTCATGAACAGGATCTACGCCGATCCGGTCCTGCTGGGCCGCTACCCCAGCCTGCCGCTGTATGCCCGGCCGTGGCTGCGCTCAATAGGCAGGATCTCCGACGCCGACATGCGGACCATCCATCAGCCGCTCGATTTCTACGGGCTCAACTACTACTTCCCGGTGAAGGTTGCCATCGGCCGCGGCGTGACGCCCATTCCGGCCAATACACACAAGGCTGTAGCCAGGCTCCCCTTCCACGAGGTGGGCTACCCGGAGTACGACAGCACCGGATTCGGCTGGCCCGTGGCTCCTGACCATTTGGGTGTCCAGCTGAAGGAACTGCAGGACCGGTACGGTGACGCGCTCCCGCCGGTCTACATCACCGAAGGCGGAGCCAGTTTCCCAGAGCCTGACCAGGTCTCCGGTCCTGTCCAGGACGAGGAGCGGATGAACTACATCGCTTCGCACCTGCGTGCGGCGCTGGAGGCCACCTCCCCCGGCGGGGCGGCCTCGGGCGTGGACCTGCGCGGCTATTACGTGTGGACCCTGATGGACAATTTCGAGTGGGCGGCAGGCTACTCGCAGCGCTTCGGCCTGGTGCATGTGGACTTTGAAACGCTGGAGCGTACGCCCAAACAGTCCTTCTACTGGTACCAGTCGCTCAGCAAGGCACGGAAGGCCCTGGCAGGCTAGCCATCGCCCCGCGCCACTACTGGTTTTTGTTTGCCCGGTTAATCCGCTTGGCGCGGTCAATCTCGTTGCGGAAGTGCTTCTTGGCCCAGAACACACCGGCCACCACAACAACCGCGATGATCAAAAAAATAAGCCATCCCATGATGAACTCCTTTCGGTCCAGCAACAGTATCAGGGAGGGGTTAACCAAAAAGAACAGCCCCGCTGCAGTAGCAGCGGGGCTGTTCTTCAGTTCAACCGGAATTACTTGTTGATCTTGGTAACGCGTCCTGAACCAACGGTGCGGCCGCCTTCGCGGATTGCGAAGCCGAGGCCCTCTTCCATGGCGATGGGCTGGATGAGCGCAACGGTCATCTCAGTGTTGTCGCCAGGCATAACCATTTCCGTGCCCTCGGGCAGGGTGATAACGCCGGTTACGTCCGTGGTACGGAAGTAGAACTGCGGGCGGTAGTTGGAGTAGAACGGGTTGTGACGTCCGCCTTCGTCCTTGGAGAGGATGTAGACGTTAGCCTCGAAGTCGGTGTGCGGGGTGATGGAACCCGGCTTGACGACAACCTGGCCACGCTCTACGTCATCGCGCTTCAAACCGCGGAGCAGGAGGCCACAGTTCTCGCCGGCCCATGCTTCGTCGAGCTGCTTGTGGAACATCTCGATACCGGTAACCGTGGTCTTCTGGACCGGGCGGATGCCGACGATCTCGACCTCCGAGTTGATGGCGAGGGTTCCACGCTCGGCGCGGCCCGTAACAACGGTGCCACGGCCGGTGATGGTGAAGACGTCCTCGATAGGCATGAGGAACGGCTTGTCACGGTCACGTACGGGGTCCGGAACGGACTCGTCAACAGCAGCCATCAGGTCCTCAACGGACTTGACCCACTCCGGGTCGCCTTCCAGTGCCTTCAGGCCGGAAACGCGGACAACCGGTGCTTCGTCGCCATCGAAGCCCTGCGAGCTGAGCAGCTCACGAACTTCCATTTCAACGAGGTCCAGCAGTTCCTCATCGTCAACCATGTCGGACTTGTTCAGCGCGACCAGCAGGTAGGGAACGCCAACCTGGCGGGCGAGCAGAACGTGCTCGCGGGTCTGAGCCATCGGGCCGTCAGTGGCGGCAACCACGAGGATTGCACCGTCCATCTGAGCAGCGCCGGTGATCATGTTCTTGATGTAGTCAGCGTGACCGGGAGCGTCTACGTGTGCGTAGTGGCGCTTTTCGGTCTGGTACTCAACGTGCGAGATGTTGATGGTAATGCCGCGCTGACGCTCTTCGGGAGCAGAGTCAATCGACGCGAAGTCACGCTTCTCGTTGAGGGTCGGGTACTTGTCGTACAGCACCTTGGAAATGGCGGCCGTCAACGTCGTCTTACCGTGGTCAACGTGACCAATGGTGCCGATGTTAACGTGCGGCTTAGTCCGCTCGAACTTTGCCTTTGCCACAGGTTCCTCCTAGAACGTTTTCAAATGACATACCCTTCAGCCGCGCTTGTCGCGGCGGAAACTCAGGTAAGTCTACTTGGGGGGCTTTGGATTGGTGAAATTGCAGATTCAGGAACTAATACTAGTCCCTCGAGCCTGTTCGTGCAGATGGCCGGAATCCGGCTTGTCCGGATGAATCCGGCCGTACCCGGCCACCTGCACCAGGCGGGCCTCCGTGGACCGGAAGCACACCCGAGTTTGTTCGCTGCGAGCGTCAGAAGACTATTCGCCGCGGGTTTTCTGGATGATCTCGTCGGCAACTGCCTTCGGGACCTCGGCGTAGCTGTTGAACGTCATGGAGTACACAGCGCGGCCCTGGGTCTTCGAACGCAGGTCACCGATGTAGCCGAACATGCCGGACAGCGGAACGTGCGCACGGATGACCTTGACGCCCTGTGCATCTTCCATGGACTGCATCTGGCCACGGCGGGAGTTGAGGTCACCGATAACTTCACCCATGTATTCCTCAGGGGTGCGGACCTCTACATCCATCAGCGGTTCGAGCAGAACCGGGTTCGCCTTGCGTGCAGCTTCCTTGAAAGCCATACGGCCGGCGATCTTGAACGCCATTTCTGACGAGTCAACATCGTGGTACGCGCCGTCAATCAGCGTGGCCTTGATGCCCACGACCGGGTAACCGGCCAGGACGCCGTCGTTCAGCGCATCCTGGATGCCAGCGTCGACAGACGGGATGTACTCGCGGGGAACGCGGCCACCAGTGACCTTGTTCTCGAACTCGTACAGTTCGCCTTCGGACGTGTCCATCGGCTCGATGGCGATCTGGATCTTTGCGAACTGACCCGAACCACCGGTCTGCTTCTTGTGCGTGTAGTCGTGGCGTTCGACGGCGCGCTTGATGGTTTCGCGGTAAGCAACCTGGGGCTTGCCCACGTTTGCCTCGACCTTGAATTCGCGGCGCATGCGGTCCACCAGGATGTCCAGGTGGAGCTCGCCCATGCCGGCGATGATGGTCTGGCCGGTGTCTTCGTTGAGGGACACCTGGAAGGTGGGGTCCTCAGCGGAGAGCTTCTGGATGGCTGTGGAGAGCTTCTCCTGGTCACCCTTGGTGTTCGGCTCGATGGCAACCGAGATCACGGGCTCCGGGAAGCTCATGGACTCGAGAACGATCTGGTTGCTGGAATCGCACAGGGTGTCACCCGTGGTGGTGTCCTTCAGACCGATCGCTGCGTAGATGTGGCCGGCGGTTGCGCCCTCAACAGGCATTTCCTTGTTGGCGTGCATCTGGAACAGCTTGCCGATGCGCTCCTTCTTGCCCTTGGTGGAGTTAACCACCTGCGCGCCTGCTTCCACGTGACCGGAGTACACGCGGATGAAGGTGAGCTGGCCGAAGAACGGGTGCGCAGCAATCTTGAAGGCCAGTGCGGAGAACGGCTCTTCGGAGGAAGGCTTGCGGGTCAGTTCCTTCTCTTCGTCGCGAGGATCGTGGCCGACCATCGGGGGGACGTCGAGCGGGTTCGGCAGGTAGTCCACAACTGCATCGAGCATGGGCTGAACGCCGCGGTTCTTGAAGGCGGAACCGCAGAAGATCGGGTAGAGCTCGGAGTTGATCGTCATCTTGCGGATGCCGACCTTGAGCTCGTCGATCGAGATTTCTTCACCCTCGAGGTACTTCTCCATGAGTTCCTCGGAGGACTCTGCAACCGTCTCAACGAGGTTTGCGCGGTACTCTTCGGCCTTTTCCTGGAGGTCAGCCGGGATCTCGCGGATCTCGTACTTCGCACCCATGGTGACGTCACCCTTGGCATCGCCGGGCCACACCAGTGCGCGCATGTAGAGCAGGTCCACGACGCCGATGAAGTCGTTCTCGGCACCGATGGGCAGCTGCATAACGAGCGGCTTGGCGCCCAGGCGGCTGATGATGGTGTCTACGGTGAAGTAGAAGTCGGCACCGAGCTTGTCCATCTTGTTGACGAAGCAGATACGCGGAACGTTGTACTTGTCAGCCTGGCGCCAAACGGTCTCTGACTGCGGCTCAACGCCTTCCTTGCCATCGAAGACGGCGACGGCGCCGTCGAGGACGCGCAGGGAGCGCTCAACCTCAACGGTGAAGTCAACGTGGCCGGGGGTGTCGATGATGTTGATCTGGTTGTTTTCCCAGAAGCAGGTCACGGCGGCAGACGTGATGGTGATGCCGCGTTCCTTTTCCTGTTCCATCCAGTCAGTGGTCGAAGCGCCGTCGTGCGTTTCGCCGATCTTGTGGTTCACACCCGTGTAGAACAGGATGCGCTCGGTGGTGGTGGTCTTGCCGGCATCAATGTGGGCCATGATGCCGATGTTGCGGACCTTACTAAGGTCGGTAAGCACGTCCTGTGCCACGGTGTCTCCCTTTCGGATGGACTACACGTTCGCCGCCAGCCTGGAAGGGCCGGCGGCGTACGGGAAGTATTACCAGCGGTAGTGTGCGAAGGCCTTGTTGGACTCGGCCATCTTGTGGGTGTCTTCGCGACGCTTCACAGCGGCACCGAGACCGTTGGAGGCATCCAGGATTTCGTTCTGGAGGCGCTCGGTCATCGTCTTTTCGCGGCGGGCCTTGGAGTAGCCAACCAGCCAGCGCAGGGCGAGTGCGGTGGAGCGGCCCGGCTTGACCTCAACCGGAACCTGGTAGGTGGCGCCGCCGACGCGGCGTGAGCGGACCTCGAGGGAAGGCTTGACGTTGTCCATGGCCTTCTTGAGGGCTGCTACGGGGTCGCCGCCGGACTTGGCGCGTGCGCCTTCGAGGGCACCGTAGACGATGCGCTCTGCAGTGGACTTCTTACCGTCAACGAGCACCTTGTTGATGAGCTGGGTAACCAGCGGGGAGCCGTAAACGGGATCTAGTACGAGCGGCCGCTTGGGGGCCGGACCCTTGCGAGGCATATTACTTCTTCTCCATCTTTGCGCCGTAGCGGCTGCGTGCCTGCTTACGGTTCTTGACACCCTGGGTATCGAGGGCGCCACGGACGATCTTGTAGCGGACACCCGGGAGGTCCTTCACACGACCGCCGCGAACGAGCACAATGGAGTGCTCCTGCAGGTTGTGTCCCACACCGGGGATGTAGGCGGTTACTTCCACGCCGCCGTTGAGGCGCACACGTGCCACCTTACGCAGAGCCGAGTTCGGCTTCTTCGGGGTGGTGGTGTAAACGCGGGTGCAAACACCGCGGCGCATGGGGCTGCCCTTAAGCGCGGGGGCCTTGGTCTTGGAGACCTTAGGCGTGCGGCCCTTGCGGACCAGCTGGTTAATCGTAGGCACTCTCGTGTTCTCCGTTGGTTTGATCTCTACCGGAACATTCAGGCGTCAGCCGTCACTGCATCGGTTTTGGCGTTGTCCCTGCAGCCCTGGCGTCTCGAACAGTGCCTAGGCGTGCAAAAAAGTGGCATTCGTTGCGCACTTAGCCCGCAACCCGGAAACAAGCTCACACCCAGCATCATGAGAACAAAACCAAAATGATGCTGCGGCGGCCTTCATCCACTGCCACATAGAACAATTACAAAAAGTCTAACACGGCTTGATCCCAAGCCTTAATCGGGTGTATACGAAAGGCCCCGTCCCCCTGCAGAAGTAAAGCAGAGGAAACGGGGCCTTCCTACGGGCTCTTACCGGAAGTCGTTGCCCAGGTCGTAGTCATCCAGCGGGATGGCGTGGAACTCAGGAGCTCCGTCGCCGCCCAGGGTGTCGTACGAGAAGTCACTGAATGCGCTGGGGCCGGTGAACAGGTTGGCCTTTGCTTCTTCAGTGGGCTCGACGGTGACCTCGGTGTAGCGCGGGAGGCCCGTGCCGGCCGGGATCAGCTTACCGATGATGACGTTCTCCTTGAGGCCGAGCAGCGGATCGCTCTTGCCTTCCATGGCCGCCTGCGTCAGGACGCGGGTGGTCTCCTGGAAGGAAGCTGCGGACAGCCAGGACTCGGTGGCCAGCGACGCCTTGGTGATGCCCATGAGCTCAGGACGTCCGGAAGCCGGAGCCTTGCCCTCGGACACAACACGGCGGTTGGCGTCCTCGAAGCGGCTGCGCTCGGCGAGCTCGCCGGGCAGCAGGTCCGATTCGCCGGACTCGATGACCGTGACGCGGCGCAGCATCTGGCGAACGATAACCTCGACATGCTTGTCGTGGATACCGATGCCCTGGCTGCGGTACACGCCCTGGACCTCGTCCACCAGGAACTTCTGTGCCGCACGGGGACCCATGATGCGCAGGACCTGCTTGGGATCCACCGGTCCGTTGATCAGCTTCTGGCCGACGGTGACGTGGTCGCCATCCTCGATCAGCAGGCGTGAACGGCGCAGGACCGGGTAGGCGATCTCTTCAGTTCCGTCATCGGGAGTGATGACCAGGCGCATCTGGCGCTCGGACTCTTCGATGGTGATGCGGCCGGCTGCTTCTGCAATCGGTGCAACACCCTTGGGAGTACGGGCTTCGAAGAGCTCCTGGATACGGGGCAGACCCTGGGTGATGTCGTCGCCACCGCTGGCGGAAACTGCACCACCGGTGTGGAACGTACGCATGGTCAGCTGGGTACCGGGCTCACCGATGGACTGTGCAGCGATGATGCCCACGGCTTCACCAATGTCCACGGTCTTGCCGGTGGCCAGCGAACGGCCGTAGCACAGGGCGCAGGTGCCGACGCTGGACTCACAGGTGAGTACGGAGCGGACCTTGACCTCGGTGATGCCCGCCGCGAACAGCTCGGCAATGACCACGTCACCGCAGTCGGTGCCGGCGGCTGCGAGGACGTTGCCCTCGGAGTCCACGACGTCGACAGCCAGCGTACGTGCGTAGGCGCTGTTTTCGACGTTCTCGTCCAGTACCAGCTCACCGTTGGAATCGGCGACGGCGATGGGCGTGACCAGGCCACGCTCAGTGCCGCAGTCCTCTTCGCGGACGATGACGTCCTGGGACACGTCCACCAGACGACGGGTCAGGTAACCCGAGTTGGCGGTACGCAGCGCGGTGTCAGCCAGACCCTTACGGGCGCCGTGGGTGGCGATGAAGTATTCCAGAACCGACAGGCCCTCACGGTAGGAGGACTTGATGGGACGGGGAATAATCTCACCCTTCGGGTTCGCCACCAGGCCACGGATACCCGCGATCTGGCGAACCTGCATCCAGTTACCACGTGCACCGGAGGACACCATGCGGTTGATGGTGTTCATCGGCGACAGGCTGTCACGCATAGCCTGGGCGATCTCGTTGGTTGCCTTGTTCCAGATCTCGATCAGTTCCTGGCGACGCTCGTCGTCGTCGATCAGGCCCTTGTCGTACTGGCCCTGGATCTTGGCGGCCCGCTCCTCGTAGCCGGCGAGGATCTGCGGCTTTGCGGCCGGAACCTCGATGTCCGAGATGGCGACGGTGACGCCTGAACGGGTGGCCCAGTAGAAACCGGCATCCTTCAGGTTGTCCAGCGTTGCCGCGGTGACAACCTTGGGGTAGCGCTCGGCGAGGTCGTTGACGATGCGGGACAGCTCGCCCTTGTCTGCCACAGCCTCAACCCAGGGGTAGTCCTCGGGCAGGGTCTCGTTGAAGAGCACCTGGCCCAGGGAGGTCTGGACGAGTGCGGGCTGACCCTGCTCCCAGCCTTCCGGAGCTTCCCAGCCTGCGTAGGGCACGAAGCCTTCGAGGCGGATCTTGACCTGCGAGTTCAGGTGCAGCTCGCGGGCGTCGAACGCCATGATGGCTTCCGAAACCGACGCGAAGACGCGGCCTTCGCCAGCTGAACCGGCACGCTTGGTGGTCAGGTGGTAGAGGCCGATGATCATATCCTGCGAGGGCAGGGTGACCGGGCGTCCGTCGGAGGGCTTCAGGATGTTGTTCGAGGACAGCATCAGGATGCGGGCTTCAGCCTGGGCTTCGGGGCTCAGCGGCAGGTGCACTGCCATCTGGTCGCCGTCGAAGTCGGCGTTGAAGGCGCCACAAACCAGCGGGTGGAGCTGGATTGCCTTGCCTTCAACAAGCTGCGGCTCGAAGGCCTGGATGCCGAGGCGGTGCAGGGTAGGTGCGCGGTTGAGCAGCACCGGGTGTTCGGTGATGATCTCTTCCAGCACGTCCCAAACCTGCGGACGGTAACGCTCAACCATGCGCTTGGCCGACTTGATGTTCTGGGCGTGGTTAAGGTCAACCAGGCGCTTCATCACGAACGGCTTGAAGAGCTCCAGGGCCATCTGCTTGGGCAGGCCGCACTGGTGCAGCTTCAGCTGCGGGCCGACGACGATGACCGAACGGCCGGAGTAGTCGACGCGCTTGCCGAGGAGGTTCTGGCGGAAACGGCCCTGCTTGCCCTTGAGCATGTCGCTCAGGGACTTCAGCGGACGGTTGCCCGGTCCGGTGACCGGACGGCCGCGGCGGCCGTTGTCGAAGAGGCTGTCAACAGCTTCCTGAAGCATGCGCTTCTCGTTGTTGACGATGATCTCCGGAGCACCCAGGTCAAGCAGTCGCTTGAGGCGGTTGTTGCGGTTGATCACACGGCGGTACAGGTCGTTCAGGTCGGAGGTCGCGAAGCGGCCGCCGTCCAGCTGGACCATGGGGCGCAGTTCCGGCGGGATCACCGGGACGGCGTCGAGGACCATGCCAAGCGGGCTGTTGTTGGTGGTCAGGAACGCGTTGACCACCTTCAGGCGCTTGAGGGCACGGGTCTTGCGCTGGCCCTTACCGTTGGCGATGATGTCGCGCAGCAGGTCCGACTCGGCCTGCATGTCGAAGCTTTCAAGACGCTTCTTGATGGCTTCGGCACCCATGGAGCCTTCGAAGTACATGCCGTAGCGGTCGCGAAGCTCGCGGTACAGGCCTTCGTCACCCTCGAGGTCTGCGACCTTGAGGTTCTTGAAGCGGTCCCAGACCTGCTCGAGGCGCTCGATATCGGCGTCGGCACGCTTGCGCACGTTGGCCATCTGGCGGTCGGCGGAGTCGCGGGCCTTCTTCTTGTCGGCAGCCTTCGCGCCTTCACCCTCAAGGCGGGCAATTTCGCCTTCGAGGTCGCGGGCGATCGCCGCGATGTCGGAGTCGCGGTTGTCGATGAGCTGCTTCTTCTCGATGTCGTGCTCAACCTGCAGGTTGGGCAGTTCCTCGTGGCGGGCAGCTTCGTCAACGCTGGTGATCATGTAGGCAGCGAAGTAGATGACCTTTTCGAGGTCCTTCGGTGCCAGGTCAAGGAGGTAGCCCAGACGGGAGGGAACACCCTTGAAGTACCAGATGTGCGTGACGGGAGCGGCCAGCTCAATGTGGCCCATGCGTTCGCGGCGGACCTTTGCGCGGGTGACTTCAACGCCACAACGCTCGCAGATGATGCCCTTGAAGCGCACGCGCTTGTACTTGCCGCAGTAGCACTCCCAGTCCCGGGACGGGCCGAAGATCTTCTCGCAGAAGAGTCCGTCCTTCTCGGGCTTGAGGGTGCGGTAGTTGATGGTTTCCGGCTTCTTAACCTCGCCGTAAGACCAGCCGCGGATGTCTTCCGCGGTTGCGAGGCCGATTTGCATGAGGCCGAAGGAGGATTCGCTGGACATATGGTCCCTGTTCTCTCTTGTTCTCTAAATTCTGAAGTCTTGGGTTACGGGAAGAGGGAGGTGACTTGCTACGGCGGGTGCGAACCCGCCGTCCCAAGTCCCCTGCTAAACCTCTTCTACCGAACTAGGCTCTGCACGAGACAGATCGATGCCCAGTTCTTCCGCAGCGGTGAAGACTGCGTCATCAGAGTCACGCATTTCAATTGTGGTTCCGTCCGTGGAGAGGACTTCCACGTTCAGGCACAGCGACTGCATTTCCTTGATCAAGACCTTGAAGGACTCGGGAACACCCGGCTCGGGGATGTTCTCGCCCTTGACGATGGCTTCGTAGACCTTCACACGACCATGGATGTCATCAGACTTGATCGTGAGGAGTTCCTGGAGCGTGTAGGCGGCGCCGTAAGCTTCGAGCGCCCACACTTCCATTTCACCGAAGCGCTGGCCACCGAACTGTGCCTTACCACCCAGCGGCTGCTGCGTGATCATGGAGTACGGGCCGGTGGAGCGCGCGTGGATCTTGTCGTCCACCAGGTGGTGGAGCTTCAGGATGTACATGTAGCCGACCGAGATCGGATCCGGGAACGGCTCGCCGGAGCGGCCGTCGAACAGACGGGTCTTGCCGGAGGAGTCGATCAGGCGCTGGCCGTCACGGGTCACGTTGGTGGAGTCCAGCAGGCCCGTGATTTCCTCTTCGCGGGCACCGTCGAACACCGGCGTTGCAACAGTGGTCTGGCCACTCTCGCGCGGCAGGTTCGGCAGCTGCTTGACCCACTCGGGCTCGCCTTCAATCTTCCAGCCGGTCTTGGCAACCCAGCCGAGGTGCGTTTCGAGCACCTGGCCCACGTTCATACGGCCCGGGACACCCAGCGGGTTCAGGACGATATCAACGGGGGTGCCGTCGGCAAGGAAGGGCATGTCCTCGATCGGAAGGATCTTGGAGATAACACCCTTGTTGCCGTGGCGGCCGGCGAGCTTGTCGCCGTCGGTGATCTTGCGCTTGGCAGCCACGTAGACGCGGACCAGCTGGTTCACGCCCGGGGGCAGCTCGTCGTCGTTGTCGCGGTCGAAGACGCGCACGCCGATGACGGTACCGGACTCGCCGTGGGGCACCTTGAGGGAGGTGTCGCGGACTTCGCGGGACTTCTCACCGAAGATGGCGCGCAGTAGGCGCTCTTCCGGGGTCAGCTCGGTTTCACCCTTCGGGGTGACCTTTCCGACCAGGATGTCCCCTGCTTCAACCTCGGCACCGATGTGGATGATGCCGCGCTCGTCCAGGCCCCCAAGGACTTCCTCGGACACGTTGGGGATGTCACGGGTGATTTCCTCGGCACCAAGCTTGGTGTCGCGGGCATCAATCTCGTGCTCCTCGATGTGGATGGAGGAAAGAACGTCCTCGGCAACAATGCGCTGCGAGAGGATAATGGCGTCCTCGAAGTTGTGGCCTTCCCATGACATGAATGCCACGAGCAGGTTCTTACCAAGGGCGAGCTCGCCCTGGTCCGTTGCCGGGCCGTCGGCGATGATGCCGCCAACTTCCAGGCGCTGGCCTTCGTTTACCAGGACGCGGTTGTTGTAGCAGTTGCCCTGGTTGGAACGCGCGAACTTGTTGATGCGGTAGTTGGTTTCCGTGCCGTCATCGTTGAGCATGATGACCAGCTCAGCTGAGACCTCGGTAACCACACCGGCCTTCTTCGCGATGGTGACATCGCCGGCGTCGACGGCTGCGGCGCGCTCCATGCCGGTGCCCACGAACGGAGCCTCGGAACGGACCAGCGGCACGGCCTGGCGCTGCATGTTGGCACCCATGAGTGCGCGGTTTGCATCGTCATGCTCGAGGAACGGGATCAGGGCGGTAGCCACGGACACCATCTGGCGCGGGGAAACGTCCATGAACTCGACGTCCTCGGCGGGAACCAGGACAGGCTCGCCTCCACCACCACGGGCACGGACCAGGACGGTGTCCTCGGCGAACTTCTTGTTCTCGTCCAGCGGCGCGTTGGCCTGGGCGATCAGCACCTCAGCCTCGTCGTCGGCTGTCAGGTACTGGACGTCGTCGGAAACGACGCCGTTCTTGACCAGGCGGTACGGCGTCTCGATGAAGCCGAACGGGTTGATGCGTCCGTACGAAGCCAGCGACCCGATCAGACCGATGTTCGGGCCTTCAGGGGTTTCGATGGGGCACATGCGTCCGTAGTGAGACGGGTGCACGTCACGGACTTCCATGCCGGCGCGGTCACGGGACAGGCCGCCGGGGCCAAGGGCCGACAGGCGGCGCTTATGGGTCAGGCCCGAGAGCGGGTTGTTCTGGTCCATGAACTGCGACAGCTGGGAAGTTCCGAAGAACTCCTTGATCGCTGCGACCACGGGGCGGATGTTGATCAGGGTCTGCGGCGTGATGGCCTCAACGTCCTGAGTGGTCATACGCTCGCGGACAACGCGCTCCATACGGGACAGGCCGGTGCGGACCTGGTTCTCGATGAGCTCGCCGACGGCGCGGATGCGGCGGTTGCCGAAGTGGTCGATGTCGTCGATTTCGACGCGCAGGTCCACTTCCTGGCCATCGCGGATGCCCTTGGTGGTCTTCTCGCCGGCGTGCAGCGCGACGAGGAACTTGATCATGGCAACGATGTCTTCAACGTGCAGGACCGAAGCTTCCTTGTCGCCAAGGGAGCGGTCGATGCCAAGCTTGCGGTTGATCTTGTAGCGGCCAACCTTGGCCAGATCGTAGCGCTTGGAGTTGAAGTACAGGTTGTCCAGCAGGGACTGGGCAGCCTCAACGGTGGGCGGCTCGCCCGGGCGCAGCTTCCGGTAGATGTCCAGCAATGCGTCTTCGCGGGTTTCGGTGGCGTCCTTCTCCAGGGTTGCCCGCATGGAGTCGTACTGGCCGAACTCTTCGAGGATCTGGCCTTCGGTCCAGCCAAGGGCCTTCAGCAGGACGGTGACGGACTGCTTGCGCTTGCGGTCGAGGCGAACGCCGACCTGGTCACGCTTGTCGATTTCGAGCTCGAACCAGGCGCCGCGGGACGGGATGATCTTCGCAGTGAAGATGTCCTTGTCGCTGGTCTTGTCGGCGGCACGCTCGAAGTAGGCGCCCGGGGAACGGACCAGCTGGGAGACGACGACACGCTCGGTGCCGTTGACCACGAAGGTGCCCTTCTCGGTCATCAGCGGGAAGTCGCCCATGAACACGGTCTGCTGCTTGATTTCGCCCGTGTTGTTGTTCATGAACTCGGCTTTGACGTACAGCGGCGCCGAGTACGTTGCGTCCCGGTCCTTGCACTCGGCCATGGTGTACTTCGGGTCAGCGAACTCCGGATCGGAGAAGCTCAGGGACATGGTGCCCTGGAAGTCCTCAATCGGGGAGATCTCTTCGAAGATGTCCGAGAGACCGGACGTGGTGGCGACGCTAAGATCGTTTTCTTCTACGGCCTTCGCTACGCGTGCCTGCCAGCGTTCGTTTCCGACCAGCCAGTCAAAGCTGTCCGTCTGGAGGGCAAGCAGATTCGGAACGTCAAGGGGTTCGTGAATCTTTGCGAATGAGAGCCGGCGAGTGGCACCATCAGTGCTGTCGGCGGTGTTAGCGGTTTCGTTATTAGAGGTGCTCGAGGCGACCAAGAGGGATCCTTCCACAGACCTTCAGGCGTTTTCAGATCTCCCCCGCTGTGCACCCTGCGGAATGCTCCGCAGTGCTACCATCCGGTTCCGCTATATGACCCGGGGCCGGTGCTGACTATGCTGTGACGTTGTTGACGGCACGTTGATTGCCAGCTGCCAGGCGAAAGCCCACCGCTATATGAAGGCTGAAGGTAAACAGGGAAGACGCAAATATCTACGATACGGCAAAATAACCTACATGTCTACCCCACATCCGTCGCGATTGCAAGCACCGGTTTTGCGGACTGGCTCGCGGCGACTTCCAAGGCGGCTTCCCCGCAGTCCCGCGAAGCCGGACCCTGCCGGAATGCACATAGCAGCGGGGGCGTTTGAATAGTTAGGTGACGAGCGTCACGATAGCCTTGGTGGCCTACAACGGAACAGATCGGAAGAGATACACATGGGCAACTCCGCAGACAACACTGACGTTGTCATACTTGCAGCAGTCCGTACACCGCAGGGCCGGATCAACGGACAGCTGGCGAGCTTTACTGCCGTCGATCTCGGCGCGCACGCCATCAAGGCAGCGCTGGAGGCCAGCGGTGTGGACGCAGGCCAGGTGAACGCCGTCATCATGGGACAGGTGCTCCAGGCAGGCGCCGGGCAGAACCCCGCACGGCAAAGCTCCATCAGCGCCGGAATCGGCTGGAATGTTCCGGCCGTGACCGTGAACAAGGTCTGCCTCTCGGGGCTGACTGCGGTCATCGACGCCGCCCGCATGATCCGCGGCGGGGAGGCGTCCGTGGTGGTGGCGGGCGGTCAGGAGTCCATGACCCGGGCACCGCATCTGCTGCCCGGGTCGCGGCAGGGGTGGACCTACGGCGCCATCCAGGCTTTGGACGTTGCTGCGCACGATGGACTCACCGATGCCTTTGACGGCCAGTCAATGGGTCTGTCCACCGAGACCCGTAACCTTGCGCTGGGCATCGACAGGACGTCCCAGGACAACGTCGCCGCCCAGTCGCACCAGCGCGCGGCGCTGGCGGCCAAGAACGGCACGTTCGACGACGAGATCGTGCCCCTCAGCGTGAAGCAGCGCAAGGGCGATCCGCTGGTTGTCTCCACGGACGAGGGGGTCCGCCCCAACGCCTCCGTCGAGTCCTTGGCCGGGCTGCGGGCTGCCTTCGTCACGGACGGCACCATTACCGCCGGCAACTCCTCTCCCCTGTCCGACGGCGCCGCCGCCCTGGTCCTGGCTTCCCGAGCCTTTGCCGAGGAACACGGGCTGGAATACCTGGCAGTCGTCGGCAAGCCGGGCCAAGTTGCCGGGCCGGACAACTCGCTGCATTCCCAGCCCTCCAACGCCATAATGAACGCCCTTGGCCATGCGGGATGGACCACCGCGGACCTGGACTTCATCGAGATCAATGAAGCGTTCGGATCCGTGGCAGTGCAGTCGCTGCAGGACCTGGACTACCCCCTGGAGAAGTGCAACATCCATGGCGGTGCCATCGCACTGGGCCATCCCATCGGCGCATCCGGCGCCCGCCTGGCAGCGCACGCCGCACACGAACTCAAGCGGCGCGGAACGGGCAAGGCAGCAGTGTCCCTGTGCGGCGGCGGCGGACAGGGCGAAGCGCTCCTGCTGTACCGCGACTGATGGGAGACGAAACCGGAGCCGGCACTCTGCCTCAAGGCGGCTCCGGCAGGGACAGGTTCCTTGCCGACGCCGCAGCCCGGGGACTGCAGGTGGACGTAGTGGAAAGACCGGCTGCGAAAAGCCTGGAAGAGGCGGCCGGCATCCTGGGCATCACGCCCGCGGACATCGTGAAGTCGCTGGTGGTCAAGCACAAGGACGGCTCGTTCCTCTTTGCGCTGGTCCCCGGTGACCGCCAGATTTCCTGGCCCAAGCTGCGGAACCTTGTGGGCGTCAACAAGCTTTCGCTGCCGACCGCGGACGTGGCGCTGGGCGCAACCGGCTATGAACGCGGCACCATCACCCCGCTTGGCAGCACCAACGAGTGGCCGGTGTACGCCGATGCCACCATCACGGGCCGGCGGATTTCAATGGGCGCAGGGGCGCATGGCTACAGCGCCTTCGTGGACGCCGATGCCCTCACGGGCGCGCTGCGCGCCGTCGTTGCGGATATCAGCGACCCCGCCTGATCCGTCCCGCCCCAACTAAGTAGCGCTGGAACGCAGAAAGCCCCGCCCACAATCGTGGACGGGGCTTTCGAAGGAAAAGGCGCTGTTACTTGAGGGTAACGGTGGCGCCTGCAGCCTCGAGCTGCTCCTTGGCCTTCTCGGCAGCTTCCTTGGTGGCGCCTTCGAGAACAGCCTTGGGTGCGCTGTCAACCAGGTCCTTGGCTTCCTTGAGGCCGAGGGAGGTGATGGCGCGAACTTCCTTGATCACTGCGATCTTCTTTTCGCCGGCAGATTCGAGGACGACATCGAAGTCGGTCTTCTCTTCAACCTCTTCTGCAGCAGCGCCGGCGGGGCCAGCAACAGCTACAGCAGCAGCGGTAACTTCGAAGGTCTCTTCGAAGAGCTTGACGAACTCGGAGAGCTCGATGATGGTCAGTTCCTTGAAAGCTTCAATGAGCTCTTCGTTGCTGAGCTTCGCCATGGTAGGCGTCCTTCCTGTTGTGGTGTTCAGCGGCAGGGAGCCACGCGTCACACCGGAGTCTGGTGGGGTGAAGAGAACTAGTTCTCTTCGGCTGCGGGAGCGTCAGCTGCGGGAGCTTCGGCTACTGCTTCGGCTGAAGCATCAGCAGATTCTTCAGCGGCAGGCGCCTCGGCAGCTGCCGGTGCACCGTTCTCTTCTTCAAGCTTGAGGCGCAGTGCGTCAATGATGCGTGCAGCTGCGGCGGCGGGTGCCTTGAGGACACCTGCAACCTTGGCGAGCTGCAGCTCACGGGACTCGAGTGCTGCCAGTGCGGCAACCTCGCTGGCGTTCAGTGCCTTGCCCTCGAAGTAACCGGTCTTGATAACCAGCTGCTTGTTGGTCTTGGCGAAATCCGTCAGGCTCTTGGCAGCGGCAACTGCGTCACCCTTGATGAACGCGATTGCAGTGGGGCCGGCAAGCTGGCCGTCGAATGCTTCGACGCCGGCTTCCTTGGCTGCAATGGCGGTCAGGGTGTTCTTGACGACCGAGAACTTGGTGTCCTGGCCGAGAGAAACACGCAGCTGCTTGATCTGTGCAACTGTGAGCCCACGGTATTCGGTCAGGACAGCGGCGTTCGATTCCTTGAAATCGTTAGTGATCTCAGCTACTGCTGAAACCTTTGCAGGCGTTGCCATAACCCTCCTTCCGGGGATAGTGCCGGTATGCGACGGTCCCCGCTCAAGGTGAGCTAAAACTAAAAACGCCCCGCGCAGATGCACGGGGCTTGGCTCAACACGGAGATTTCCGTGGAACTTGGCTTCGTTCACCTGCGCCGGCCGCCCTACGTTCAGGGTCCTTCGTCCAGAAAGCCACTGCTTCCCCCGCGCACAACTGCAGAGTTGAGCCATGTTCGAGAGAGTGGATTTCCAACAACCGACGGTCTTTGGTCCTTCAAGTCTACGGGAGAGCCACCACTGGCGCCAAATCGGGGCTCAGCTGGTGCTGGTGTGCAGGTGCGGGAGCTCCTTTTGCCAGATTCCCGTCACCCCTGCCGTCTGGAAACCCAGCTGCTGGTTGACGGTGAGGAGGTACCGGTTCTCTGGGGCGTTCCAGGTGTAGATGATCCGCGCGTCCGGGAACTGCTCGGTGAGCCGCTCCATGTTGGCCACCTTGATCAGCAGGCCCAGCTTGTTCCCGCGGTGCTCCTGCAGGACCAGCGTGTCGTCCTGGAAGACAACGTCCGCGCGGTGCGCCAGCACCGTGATGGTGGTCAGGCCTACCAGCGCTCCCGAGGCGAGGTGCTCGACGGCGGTGACCACCGTCCGCCTGCCCTGCGCAATGGCGACTTCCTCGGCTTCCCGGAGGATGTCGCCGTCGAGCACCATGTCCTGCTCAACGGGCGGATCCAAGGAGGGGTCGACGTCGGCCCCCGCCTGGTTCTCAAGGGCGGCCACAGCTTCCAGCCAAGCGTCAGGACAGCGATCCGTCCAGTGGTGCAGGCGGTACCGTCCGCTGTTGGCGGCGTCGGCCTCGGCCTGCAGGTCTGCAACCAGCTTCGTGTCCAAGGGCAGCGCGCAGGAGCTGAACTGCTCGATGTGCTGGAGCGTGTAGCCGGTCTTCTGTGCGAACTCGACTTCACGGCTCTCCAACGGCACGAAGCCCTGCCCCGTGCCGGGAACCAGTTGAGCGCGTTCAAACTCATGGAGGGACGCCCCGGGGTGGTTCGTGTCCACCAGGATCATGGTGCGGCCTTCCCCGCGGGCAAACTGCTCGGCGGCCTGGAGAAGGCGGCGGCCCACGCCCTGGCGCTGGAACTCCGGCAGGATGTCGAGGGTGAACTCCGCCAGGTCCAGGTTGTCCGTGAGGGGAAGGGCGATGTCGACCGTCCCCACAATCTCCCCGTCCACTTTGGCGACAAGAATGAGCTGCCGTTCGTACGGGTCCTGGAACTCAAGCAGCTTCTCCAAGGGGCCGTAAGCGAGGTCGTCACTCCCCCACGTCTGCATTCGGACCTTCCGGCCCACCTCGACGGCGGCAAGGAAGTCCGCTGCGTCCGGCGCGTCCAGTGAGTCGGGAATCCAAAGCTGCTCGATCTTTACGTCAAAAGCCATAGGCGCATCATCCCAGCCGTTTCTGCCACTCGCCTTCATAACCTGCGGGTTTGAATCCAAGCGCGATATTTATGGCCAGCATATGTTGGTTTTCGTTGGCATTCCATGTCAGCACCGACTTCGCTGACGGCCACCTCGTTTGGGCGCGCCGCAGGTTTGCCACTTTGGCCAGCACGCCCAGGCGCCGGCCGCGGTGTTCCGAAATGACCAACGTGTCCTGCTGGAGGATGGAGTTCGGCACGCCGGCACGCCAGTTCAGGACGGTATAGGCCACCAGTTGCCCCGAGGCCCTGTGCCGGGCGGCCGTGACAGCTGACTGGACCCCGCTCCGGATCAGCGTGTTCTCCTCTTCCCGGACCCTGGCGGCGTCCCAGTCCTCGCCTTCCCAATCCATCCCGGCGATGGGAACGTCCGTGGTCATCGTGGACTTGAGGCGGGCATAGGCATGCACCAGGTCCTCCGGGCACGTGTCGTCCCAGCCGGTGATGGTGTACTCAGCTGCCCGGGCCGGGGCGTCGGCCTCCAGCCGGTCCAGCAGTTCCGGTGCAACGGGCAGGTCGAGGCGGCTGGACCGTTCCACCTGTTCCAGCTCATAGCCCGCGGCAACGGCAAATGCCACGGCCGGTTCATCAAGCGGCAGTCCGCCGGCTCCGGATTTCGCCGGCAGCAGGGCAGCTCCGTCCGCAGCCTGCAACGGCACTTCGTGGTAGGCGTCAAGGGACGTCCTGCCGCGTTCGCGGGCGGCTGCTTCGGCGTGCTCCAGAAGGGCACGGCCCAGGCCCTGGCGACGGTATGCAGGGACGACCAGAACCTGGATTC
This sequence comes from Arthrobacter sp. V1I9, assembly GCF_030817075.1. NCBI lineage: Bacteria > Bacillati > Actinomycetota > Actinomycetes > Micrococcales > Micrococcaceae > Arthrobacter > Arthrobacter sp. V1I9. The sequence goes on along the minus strand of NZ_JAUSYU010000001.1, from coordinate 1,003,549 downwards.
CAGCGGTGTGCGTGTTCTCACGCAAGGGGAACGTCACCGAGCACATGCCCACGGTTACCGCCCCGAGCTTCGCCAGGTACAGGCGTCGTTCCTCATACTCATTGCCCCGCCAATACTCCACAGCCTCTTGCAGCGTGTCGCAGCGGTCCAGGTTGCCCCAGACGGCGAGCTCGTGCTCCACCCGCAGGGCGTGGCACTCCTGGAATTGGGCGGTAACCGGACCGGCACCAGCGGGCGTTTCGTTGCCCCGCGGCTGGACGTCCACGGCAGTTATCGCCAGCTCAACGGTTTTTCCAAAGTCGGGTTCCACATCCGGTTCGGCCATTTCTACAGCTTAGGCAGGAACCTGCCCCTCCGGGCGTGGTTCCTGGGCTTAAACACCAAACCGCCCGGCGCGGGCGCCGGGCGGTTTGGTTGTGCAGCGGAAGGATCCACTGCGAAGCTTCAGACGAGGACTTAGGCCTCGGTCAGAACCTTGGTGACGTTGGGGTCAACGGAAATGCCGGGACCGAACGTGGTGGCAACGGTGGCCTTCTGGATGTAGCGGCCCTTGGAAGCGGACGGCTTCAGGCGAAGCACCTCTTCCAGTGCTGCTGCGTAGTTCTCAGCCAGCTTGATGGCGTCGAAGGACACCTTGCCGATGATGAAGTGCAGGTTGGAGTGCTTGTCGACGCGGAAGTCGATCTTTCCACCCTTGATGTCGTTGACGGCCTTGGTGACGTCGGGAGTCACGGTGCCCGTCTTCGGGTTCGGCATCAGGTTACGCGGACCCAGGACCTTACCGAGGCGGCCAACCTTGCCCATGAGGTCAGGGGTGGCGACGGCGGCGTCGAAGTCGGTCCAGCCTGCTGCGATCTTTTCGATCAGGTCATCGGAACCAACGAAGTCGGCGCCGGCAGCGATTGCTGCCTCAGCCTTGTCACCGGTGGCGAAGACCAGGACGCGGGCAGTCTTACCGGTGCCGTGGGGCAGGTTGACGGTGCCGCGGACCATCTGGTCGGCCTTGCGGGGGTCCACGCCGAGGCGGAATGCAACCTCAACAGTGGCGTCGAACTTGGACGGGTTGGTGTCCTTGGCGAGGGTCACTGCCTCGAACGGCGCGTAAAACTTTTCCGCGTCGATCTTGGCGGCTGCTGCCTCATATGCTTTGCTGCGCTTTGCCATGCTGCTTATTTCTCCTTGTGCAGTTGTGGTCTGCGGACCGCGCTGGGCCCTGCCACAGTTGGTGAGCGGGCTCGTTATCCGTGCCCGGTTCCCAACATTTCAATTTCGATGGTGCCGGTTTCCCGGCGGTGCCGCCCGTCGTCGTGATCGGTTTCCCGAGCCGACATCCGGCAGCGAGGGGATTAACCCTCGACGGTGATACCCATGGAGCGGGCGGTGCCGGCGATGATCTTCGCTGCGCCTTCGAGGCTGGTGGCGTTGAGGTCTTCCATCTTGGTGGAAGCAATCTCGTTGACCTGGGCCTGGGTCAGCTTGGCAACCTTGACGGTGTGCGGGGTCGCTGAACCCTTGGCGACGCCTGCAGCCTTCTTGATGAGCTCTGCAGCCGGCGGGGTCTTGGTGATGAACGTGAAGGAACGGTCTTCATAGACCGTGATTTCCACGGGGATGACGTTTCCGCGCTGGGCTTCCGTCGCAGCGTTGTACGCCTTGCAGAATTCCATGATGTTGACACCGTGCTGGCCAAGCGCAGGACCGATCGGCGGAGCCGGGTTAGCGGCACCTGCCTGGATCTGCAGCTTGATGAGGCCGGTGACCTTCTTCTTGGGAGCCAATGTAGGGTCCTTCTCTCAATAACGTCCTGGGGCACAGGAGCGTGCCTCAGGTTTTTGGCCGCCATGGCGAGGCGGCCGGCCGTTCCGGTGCTGCTAAAGCGGGCAGCCCCGGGACGAATTCTTGGGATGTCAGATCTTGGTGACCTGGTTGAACGCCAGGGTGACGGGCGTTTCGCGCTCGAAGATGGAGACCAGCACCACGAGGGTCTGGGATTCGACCTTGATCTCGGAGATCGTGGCGGGAAGGGTCTCGAACGGGCCTTCCTTGACAATGACGGACTCGCCAACTTCGAAGTCGACATCCACGGGAGCCTGGTGCTGCTTGTTGACCGGCTTGCCCTTCTCGGCCTGCTCTTCCTCGAAGACGGGGGCGAGCATGGAGAAGACCTCGTCCAGGCGCAGGGGCACGGGGTTGTGGGCGTTGCCCACGAAGCCGGTGACACCGGGGGTGTGGCGGACGGCGCCCCACGAGGCGTCGGTCAGGTCCATGCGGACCAGGACGTAGCCGGGGATGCGGACGCGGTTGATGACCTTGCGCTGAGCGTTCTTGATCTCAACGACTTCTTCCATGGGCACCTGGATCTCGAAGATGTAATCTTCCATGTCCAGGGTCTGGATGCGGGTTTCAAGGTTAGCCTTCACTCGGTTTTCATAACCGGCGTAGGAGTGGATGACGTACCAGTCACCTTCCTGGCGGCGCAGCTTGGCCTTGAACTCCTCGGCGGGGTCAACCTCGGCCTTGGCGGCGGCAGCGGCGAGGGCGTCGGCGGACTCTTCCTCGGAGCCGGCGTCGTCCACCTCAGCGTCCTCGTCAGACTCAACGTCTTCATCAGACTCGGCGTCACTGGCTTCGGGCGCGGAGGAATCGACCTCAGACTCGTCACCGGCTTCTGCCGTGATGTCCGCGGACTCTTCCAGCTCAGTCTCGGTTACCTCGAGCTCCTGCTCAGACACTTGGTCTCCTGCTTCCTCATTGCCTAACATGCCTATTTAAATGGCTCAATTCCGCACACCGGTGTTTCCGTCCGGTTTCCCGGATGGAGCACTCGGCCTGCGGACGGTTCAGCCCTAGTTGTCCGTGGGGACGCTGCCGCCGAAGATCCAGCTGACGGCGGTTCCAAAACCGAGGTCCAGCAGGCTGACGATGATCATCATGATGCCGACGAACACCAGCACCACGAGCGTGTAGTTGATCAGTTCCTTGCGGGTTGGTGCAACAACCTTCTTCAGTTCGCCGATGATCTGGCGGATGAAGAGTGCAATGCGGGCGAAGAAGTTTGCCTTGGCGTCCTTCTTAGCTGGGCGGCCCTTGGAGCTGCTGGCAGCTGTTTCGGTCACCTGGTCCTCGCTCATCTTTGCAATGTTGGATTACCCGGCCCTGATCAGAACCATGGTTGCTGCGCTTGCCCCGGATTTTCGCCCGGGGCAGCTTGCGCAGGGCAGACAGGACTCGAACCTGCAACCTGCGGTTTTGGAGACCGCTGCGCTACCAATTGCGCCACTACCCTATGGAGTGAATTCCACGCTTCGACAATGAACCACCAGTTTCCACTGGGGCGCACGTCATCATCCGTGTTTTCAACACCGGTGAACCAGTCTACGCAACAACTTCGCGTTCGTCGAACCAGCCCGTTTCCGGCCCTCCCCGCTGACCAGTGATGACCTTGACTGGCAGGCAGTCACAATCAAAACGGGCAACCCGGAGGGTCCGGTGAACAGCATAGAGTAGATCACGTCGAATCCCACATTCCAGCCTCCGGGCTGCAAGCGAAGAACGGACCTGCCATGTCTGCCGCCCGCGTTTCCCAGCGCATTTCCGCTATTGCCGAATCCGCAACCCTTGCCGTTGATGCCAAGGCGAAGGCGCTGAAGGCAGCAGGCCGGCCGGTTATTGGTTTCGGTGCAGGTGAACCCGACTTTCCCACCCCGGACTACATCGTCCAGGCAGCCATCGAAGCGGCCAGCCAGCCGAAGTACCACCGCTACTCCCCCGCCGGCGGGCTGCCCGAGCTGAAGAAGGCCATTGCGGAGAAGACCCTGCGGGACTCGGGCTACGCCGTCGACGCTTCCCAGGTCCTGGTGACCAACGGCGGCAAGCAGGCGGTCTACAACACCTTCGCCACCTTGGTTGATCCGGGCGACGAAGTTATAGTTCCCACCCCGTTCTGGACCACCTATCCTGAGGCCATCCGCCTCGCCGGCGGCGTGCCGGTGGAGGTGTTTGCCGGCCCGGAGCAGGACTACCTGGTGACTGTGGAGCAGCTCGAGGCAGCCGTTACTGACAGGACGAAGATCCTGCTGTTCGTCTCGCCGTCGAACCCCACCGGATCCGTCTACTCACCCGAGAAGGTGGCGGAAATCGGCAAGTGGGCCGCTGCCAAGGGCCTGTGGGTCGTCACCGATGAAATCTACGAGCACCTGACCTACGACGGCGTTCCCTTCACCTCGATCGCTACCGCAGCCCCCGAATTGGGCGACAAGGTTGTCATCCTCAACGGGGTGGCCAAGACCTATGCCATGACCGGCTGGCGCGTGGGCTGGATGATCGGCCCGGCCGACGTCATCAAGGCCGCCACGAACTTGCAGTCCCACGCCACGTCCAACGTCTCCAACATCCCCCAGATGGCCGCCCTCGCCGCCGTGTCCGGGCCGCTGACTGCCGTGGACGAGATGAAAGTCGCGTTCAACCGGCGCCGCAAGGCCATCGTCGCCGGCCTCAACGCCATTGAAGGTGTGGAATGCCCGACGCCGAAGGGCGCCTTCTACGTCTATGCGGACGTTCGCGCGCTGCTGGGCAAGGAATTCCCGACGGCGTCCGGCACCGCCACGCCGCAGACCTCCGCCGAACTCGCAGCCCTGATCCTGGACGAGGTTGAGGTGGCAGTGGTTCCGGGCGAGGCTTTCGGGCCCTCAGGCTACCTGCGCCTTTCGTACGCGCTTGGCGACGAGGACCTGGCCACCGGCGTCCAGCGGCTGCAGGACTTCCTCGGGAAGGCCCAGTAAGCACGCTCTCTCACTTCCTGCAGGAAAAACCCGAACGCTCTATCACTTTCTTCAGGGAGAGTGAGAGAGCGTTCCGGGTTAATCCGCATCAAGTGATAGAGCGTTGGGGAAAAACGCGCGTTAAGTGAGAGAGCGTTGGGTTAGAGGAGGCGGCGCTCGGCGGCCCACTTGGTCAGTTCGTGCCGGCTGGAGAGCTGCAGCTTGCGGAGCACGGCGGACACGTGGGTTTCCACCGTCTTGATGCTGATGAAGAGCTCCTTTGCCACTTCCTTGTAGCTGTAGCCGCGGGCGATCAGGCGCATGACCTCCAGCTCCCGGGCGGAAAGTTTGTCCAGTTCGTCGTCCGCAATGTCCGCGGGGGCTGTGCCAAAGGCGTCCAGGACAAAACCGGCAAGCCGCGGCGAGAAGACGGCGTCCCCGCCGGCAACCCGGTACACGGCATCGGTGATTTCCGCCCCCGAGATGGTTTTGGTGACGTAACCGCGCGCTCCAGCGCGGATCACCGCCACAACGTCCTCGGCCGCGTCGGAAACGCTGAGGGCGAGGAATTTGGTGGTGGACAACAGGGCAGCGGAACCGGCAATGACTTCGCGGCCCCCGCCGCCGAGGCCGCCGGGCAGGTGGACGTCCAGCAGCACCACGTCCGGGCGCTCCTGCCCAATGACGGCAATGGCCTGCTCCACCGTCGCTGCCTCCCCCACCACGCGGATGCTGGGGTCGAGGTCGGCCTTCAGGCCTGAGCGGAAGATGGCGTGGTCGTCCACAATGACCACCCTTGCTGACCTGGCGGTCCGGACGGGTCCTGTACCGGGTCCCTGCGTTGTATTCATGGTTTGCCTTCCGTGCTGTCCTGCGGGGCGGCAGGGAAGCCCAGCCGCACCTCCGTGCCTTCACTGGTGCTGGCGATGGTGGCCGTGCCGCCGTGGCGGTTCATCCGGCCGATGATGGACTCCCGGACGCCGAGCCTGTCCTCCGGCACGTCCTGCAGATCGAAGCCGGGGCCCCGGTCCTTGATGAAGACCTCGGCGCGGCCGTCGGATGCCTCCAGGTAGACCGAGACGGTCCCGCCGCCGTGGCGGGAAGCGTTCAGCATGGCCTCGCGGCTGGCCTGGATCAACGCCTCATGCCCCTCGCTAACGGCGGTGTCTCCCACACTGACCACCTCGACCGCGTTGCCTAACAGGTCTTCCACTTCGGCAGCTGCGGCCTTGATCCGGTCCGACAGCTGCCCGGCGTCCTTGCCCGGGTCCTCGAACAGCCAGCCCCGCAACTCCCGCTCCTGCGCGCGGGCCAGCCGGACGACGTCGTGCTCATTGGCGGCGCGGCGCTGGATAAGTGCCAGCGTCTGGAGCACGGAGTCGTGCAGGTGGGCTGCAATCTCGGCCCGCTCGGTTTCCCGGATCCTGCCGGCCCGCTCCGCTTCCAGGTCCCGCCAGAATTTCAGCGCCCATGGAAGCAGGACCAGCACCACCCCGCCGAGGACAGCCACGGAAGCCAGCAGCGCCAGCCAGGTCTGTTCCCACGAACCCGATCCGGACACCATCACGAGAACGCCCGCCACCACCAGCGCCAGGCCTGCCGCTAGCCTGGCCCAACCCCCGGCCTGGTCCGCTTTGGTCTTGTCCACCAGCCCGGCCCGCCGGGTCTCATCCAGCTGCATCCAGGCAATTGAGGCGCCGCCGAGAACTGCAGCCGCCGGTATCAGGGTGCCCAGCGGAACGTCCACGCCCAGGAGCTGGGCGACGAGGATGCCCGCCACCAGGAGCAGCCCGACGCCCAGCAGGATCTCCTTGCCGTACCGCATCTCACGGAACCTGAACAAGGGCGGCCGGCCAGCCTCCGAGGCATGTCCGGGAGCCGGCCCGCCCGATAGGTAACCACGGGCACCGGGAGGGTCGGCGGACGCGCCACGGCCGCCGTCGGCCATTCCGGGCGGCACCGCTCCAGGGCTACGCAAGGACGGTCCAATTCCGGCCGGTGCCATTCCCCGGGGAACGGAGGCGGGCACGGGCTCGCGGCTCACAGTTGGGGCAATGGGCGACGCCGGGCGGCGCGCCTGCCGGCGGGCGCTTTCGTCCGCGGTTGGCACCATGATCCACAGCCAGGCATAGAAAACGACGCCGGCCCCGCCGGCCAGCGAGGCCAGGACCATCGCAACCCGCACGTTCTTAACCGGCCAACCAAGATGGATGGCTAGGCCGGAGCACACACCCGCGAGGAAGCGGTCGCTGCGGCGGACCAGCGGGGGGCGGACGGGGACGGTTGTCATGGATCAATCCAAGCACGGATCAGGGTAGCCCGGACCGTATTCCGGCCGGAACCGGGGGCCGGTCAGGGACCGTTCAGGGTGTCCCCCAATAGAGCCAAACCGCCGTGGGCGGAAGGATCGAGGTATGAACTCGCAAACCCCCACCCCTGATGACGGCCAGCCAACGGAGCCCCTCCCCAAGCGGGAAAACGAACACCTCACGGAGCCCCTGCTGCCGCCTGCTTCCCCATCGGCGTCGGACCAGAACCCGGAGCCGGAATCCACACAGGACTCCACCCAGGACTACGCGGCGCAGGACAGCTCCGGCGGGCCCACCGCCGGGCCGTCGGCCGGACCCTACTCAAGCCAAGGCACCTCAAGCCAGAGCACCGGCAGCTACGCCTACACGGAAATGCCCAGTCAACAGACTGACTTCTTCGGATGGATCCGCAGCCACGGAATCACGCGAGGCCAGGACCGCTGGATCGGCGGTGTCTCCAGCGGGATCGCCCAGCGCCTGGGCATTGACCCGCTGATCGTCCGCGGCGTCTTCATCGTCCTCACCCTCTTCGCGGGCATCGGTGTGCTTGCCTACGGCCTGGCGTGGGCGTTCCTGCCCGAGCCCGACGGAAGGATCCATGTCCAGGAGGCGGGGGCCGGCAGGTGGACCGGCGGCATGACCGGTTCCCTGATTGCGGTCATCCTTGGCTTCAGCGGGCTGGGCGGCGGATTCTGGGGCTGGGGCGACCGCGGCTTCGGTGCCTTCCTCTGGACCGTCTTCTGGGTTGGCGGCGCCATCTACCTGATCTACTACCTCGCGCAGCGGAACAAGGCAGCGGTTGGAACACCGGCCAGCGCGGCAGGGCCAGGCATGGCCTCCTACCCCGGCAGCACGGCCTACCCTGGCACCAACGCCTACTCGGCAGCGGCTACCGCTGGAACCACTCCCCCCTACTCGGACGTTGCGGGCACAGGTCCTTTCACCGGCAGCCCCTACGGAGGCGCCGGGTCCGGCGGCGGATGGAACAACGGCGGTGCCGGCGGCACCCGCCAGCCGCAGGGTCCCCCGCCTGCACCCAAGGTTCGCCCGGCGGGCCCCGGCACCCCCGCCGTCGCGATCGCTGCCGGCAGCGCCCTGCTGGTGGGCGCGGGACTGAAAGCGCTGGATGTCACGAACATCATTGACCTCGGCGACTCCACCAACGCCATCGCCTGGGCCAGCGCAGCAGCCGTCCTGGGCCTCGGGATCCTCATCCTGGGCCTGCGCGGCAGGACCGCCGGCATCCTGTCGTTCTTCGCGGTGGCTGCCCTGATCATCGGCGGAATCTTCAACGTGGTGGGCAACAACGGCGACCGGGTCCGCTTCCAGCAGGTTGACTGGACGCCCACGAGCATCGGGCAGGCCAGCGACGGACTGAACATCACGGCAGGCCGCGGCACCGTTGACCTCACCGAACTCGCCCTTGCCACCCCGCTACAGTCCGACGTCGTGGTCCCGCTGGACTTTACGGCGAGCAACGTCACGGTGGTAATTCCCGACACCGTGCCCGTGGACATCCGGGCCGACATGACCCTCGGCAACCTGACCGAAGGCGGAAGCCAGCGCGGCGGAACCACCACGCGGGAAAGCAGCTACAACACCGACAAGCCCGGCAGCCACCTGGTGATCCAGATCGACGGCACCGTCAGCAACGTCACCATCAAGGAAGGTAACTGACATGAGCAGCCAAACTCCGGACCCGTACGTTCCGGGAAGTACGACGGCGGCACGCACTGATTCTGCCCCTCCCTCGGGGGCCCGGGTGGGAACCGTGGTGTGGGGCCTGATTGTCCTGGCCCTCGCCGCCCTGATCATCATCGCGCAGCTGGGAATCGTCACCCTCAACGGGACCTACGTCCTGATCGGTCTGATGATCGGCGCCGGCGCGGCCCTGGTGGTCGGCGGCCTCCTCTCCGCCCGGAAACGTGACAACAGCCCGACAACAGGGAAGTCTTGAACCATGGACAAGTTTTTCAGCATCGTCAGGGGCCTTGGCCTGAAACGCGGACCGGAGCGCTGGCTCGGAGGGGTGCTGGGAGGTATCGCAGCGAAGCTGAACGTGGATGTGGCCTTTGTCCGCATCGCTTTCCTCCTCTTCTGCCTGCTGCCCGGCCCGGCCGTCATTTTCTACCTCCTGGCCTGGGTGGTCCTGCCGGACCAGCGGAACGTCATCCCGCTCCAGACGTTCCTTGACCGTCGGTCCATCGACCGCCCCTGAGACTTTCAGCAGAAGGCCCCCGCTCCCTGTTGGAGCGGGGGCTTTCTTGCGTTGCGGCCCGGTCCCCCGGCGGGACCTTATGTAACCAGTTTGTGTCGTACCGCACACCCCGCACTAGACTCTATGTGAGCTCAGCGTGGCGCTCTGCCTGTATACCTTCTCCCAGGATTTGAGCCAGAGACATGAAAATTGGAATTCTCACCAGCGGTGGCGACTGCCCCGGATTGAACGCCGTGATCCGCGGAGCCGTCCTCAAAGGCATTGCCATCCACGGTCACGAATTCGTGGGTTTCCTTGACGGCTGGCGCGGCGTGGTCGAGGGCGACATCATCGACATCCCCCGCACCATGGTCCGCGGTATCGCCAAGCAGGGCGGCACCATTCTGGGCACCTCCCGCACCAACCCCTTCGAAAACGGCGGCGGCCCCGAGGTCATCAAAGCCCACATGGACCGGCTGGGCATTGACGCAATCATCGCGATCGGCGGTGAGGGAACCCTGGCCGCGGCCAAGCGCCTCACGGACGCCGGCCTGAAGATCGTGGGTGTTCCCAAGACCGTGGACAACGACCTCGACGCCACCGACTACACCTTCGGTTTTGACACCGCTGTGCAGATCGCCACCGAAGCCATCGACCGGCTCCGGACCACCGGTGAGTCCCACCACCGCTGCATGATCGCAGAAGTGATGGGCCGGCACGTCGGCTGGATCGCCCTGCACGCGGGCATGGCCGCTGGCGCCCACGCCATCCTCATTCCTGAGCAGAGGGTCAGCATCGAGCAGATCACCGAATGGGTGAAGGAAGCCCACGCCCGTGGCCGCGCGCCGCTGGTAGTGGTGGCCGAAGGGTTCGTCCCGGAGCACATGGAAACCCCGCACTCCGAACGCGGCCTTGATACGTTCGGCCGGCCCCGCCTGGGTGGCATCGCAGACCAGCTCGCCCCGGAACTCGAAGCCCGCACCGGCATCGAAACCCGTGCCACCATCCTCGGCCACATCCAGCGCGGCGGTGTACCGTCGGCCTTCGACCGCGTCCTCGCCACCCGGTTGGGCATGGCAGCCATCGACTCGGTGGTGGAAGGCTACTGGGGCACCATGGTTGCCTTGAAGGGCACGGACATCGAGCACGTGGGCTTCAAGGAAGCCCTGGGCCAGCTGAAGACCGTTCCGCAGAACCGGTACGACGAGGCCGCCGTCCTGTTCGGCTGAGGTGTTTCGCACAGCCAAGGTGTCCTGTTCGGCTGGGCTCCCTGCCCGCCCTAGGCTGGGAGCATGACACTTGACCCCGGTTCTGCCGCCATCATCCAGCTTGCCTGGGCCCGGCGCCTGGGACTCGACGACGACGCCTTCGGAACTGCCCTGGCCTCCGGCGAACGGATCGTCCGGGCGGACGAATCGGCGCGGACCGTGGAGTTCGTGCGGCTCTTTGGAAGTTCGGCACTCGTGGGTCCGCAGTGGGTCATTGACGCCGCTGCGGGCATTCCGGATGAGGAGATGGCCCAGCACGTCACGCTCCTGACGCTGACCCGGTCCCACGGCGGCCATGGCCTGGGTGCTGCCGCGTTGTTCTTCGCCGACGATCTGCCCCTGAAGCAGCCATCGGAAGAGATGACCATTTCGCACGGCAACCCGGAGGCCATCGAATTGGAGGGCCGCTGCCCGCCGGATGACGTCAATGAGGTTGGCCTCTCTGACCTCGAAAACCGCTACACCATCGTGCATGAGGTTGACGGCCGCCGCGTACCCCTGGCCTGCGGGGCCTACTCAGAGTGGGTGGGCCTGCTGGCGCACCTGGGTGTCCTGGTGGATCCGGAGTGGCGGCGCCGGGGCCTGGGTTCACTCGCTGCGTCCATCGCGGCCCACGAGGCGCTGTCCGCAGGGCTCACACTGCAGTGGCGGACAGATGTCAGCAACACCGGATCCCTGGCACTGGCCCGGAAGCTCGGCCTGTCAGCCGGGGGAATCCAGACCAGCGTCCACCTTGGCTGAAGGGACGGCCCCGCTGCCGCCCCAGCCCTGAACCGGCTGGGGCTTCGCAAAGAAAAGTGCCACGGCGGCCCCGACCAGTACTACCCCGGCGGGCAGCAGGATGGACTGCCCCATCGCCGTCGAGAAGCCGCTGTGGAGGGCCCCCGGCAAACTGCCGGACAAAGCCATTCCCTCGCCGGCAGCCCCGCCGGGTCCGCCCGTGGGAAGTTCGGCTGCGAGCCGGGACTGGATCAGCACGGCGATTGCGGCGCTGCCCAGCACTGCACCGAACTGCCGGGTGGTGTTGTAGACACCCGAGCCTGCGCCGGCCTGCCGCGGCGGAAGGTTCCGCGTGGCCGTGGTGCTCAAGGGCGCCCAGATGCCCGCGTTGGCAAAGCCCAGGACGGCGCTCGGCAGCAGGAACATCAGGATGGGGGTGTCCGGCTGCATCAGGACCGAGTTCCACACCAGCGCCACTGCCATCAGAGTCAGCCCGCCTGCGGCGAGGTACTTCGGGTTTACCCGGTCCACGATCTTCCCCACCACCGGTGCCAGGCCGCCCGAGATCAGCGCCATAGGCACCATCAGGAGGGCGGACTGCGTTGGGGTCAGGCCCCGGACCATCTGGTAGTAGAAGATCAGCGGCAGGCCGAAGGAGGTCACGGTGAAGCCCACCATGGTGATACCGATGTTGGCGAGGGAAAAGTTCCGGTCCCGGAACAGCCCCAGCGGCAGGAGCGGCTCACCCTTGTTGAAGCGCTGCCACACCACAAACCCGGTCAGCACGGCAAAGCCGGCGATGATCAGTCCCCACACACTGACCGGTCCAACGATGGTGCCCCAGTTGTAGGTTTCGCCTTCCTGGATGCCGAACACCAGGAGGAAGAGTCCGACGGCGCTGAGCACCACGCCCGGGATGTCGAACCGGTGCTGGTGGGTGGTGAGGGTGGGAACGTTCCGCCAGGCGAGGACGAACCCGACGATGCCGATGGGAACGTTGATGAAGAAGATCCACTCCCAGCCAAACCCGTCCACCAGCACACCGCCGAGGATGGGGCCTACCAGCGTGGCGACGCCGGCGGTGGCTCCCCAGATGGCCATGGCGGCACCGCGCCGGTCCGGCGGGAAGATCCGGGTGATGACGGCCATGGTCTGGGGTGTCATGATGGCTGCGCCGAAGCCCTGGATAACCCGCGCGGCAATCAGGGTTTGGACGTCACCGGACAGGCCGCACCACAGCGAAGCCAGGGTGAAAACCACCAGCCCGGCGAGATACAGCTTTTTCGGCCCGAAACGGTCGCCCAGCCTGCCCGTGATCAGCAGCGGGACGGCGTAGGCGAGGAGGTAGGCGCTGGTGACCCAGATGACCGCGTTGATATCCGCGCCAAGCCCCTCCATGATCCGGGGATTCGCTACGGAGACGATGGTGGTGTCGATCAGGATCATAAAGAACCCGATCACCAGGGACCAAAGGGCCGGCCACGGCCTTGCTACGTTTTCCACGGGTCATCCTTCGTCAGGTGGTGATCTGCCGGGCGGGACCCGGTGGTGCTAGCCCAGGAGATCCAGGATCTCCTGGCGCGCGAACATCTGGGCCGCCGCGCGGGCAGATGGTGAACCGGCGTCAGGATCGGCTCCGGCGTCGAGCAGGACCCGGGCAACCTCCGTGTAGCCCTTGAAAGCCGCTCCGGCGAGCGGAGTCTGGCCGCGGTCGTTGGCGGTGTCCGCTACAGCGCCGTGTCCCAGGATGAGCTGAACGGTCTCCGCGTGGCCGTGATAGGCGGCCAGCATCAGGAGGGAATCACCGGCGGAGTTGGTCAGGGTGGCGGGAGCGCCGGCGTCGAGATAGGCACGCAGCAGCGCTGTGTCCCCTTCCCTGGCCGCCTGGAACAGAGTGTGTGCCAAAGCCAGCGCATCGTCGTCGTGCCCTCCCGGGGCCGCAGGAGCTGCGTTCGACTGCCCTGAACCATGTCCTGCCGTATCTGTCATTATCGGGGCCCCCTAAGGAATCCGGTCTGGCGCCCCACTACCTGGCCGGCGTCGGGGGCAACGATGAGTTCCTGGGCGGCAGGATAAGGCTCCTCGCCGTCCAACACCGTCAGTATTTCATCCGCGCCCACGGAACGCTTTATGACTGCCAGGGCAACCGGCCCCATCTCGTAGTGCTGCGCCACTGAGGTGACCGTCCCGACCTTCCGCTCTCCCACCAGCACAGGGCTTCCGGCCTGCGGCAGCGTGTGCTGGGATCCATCCAGCTGGAGGAACACGAGCCGGCGCGGCGGGTGCCCGAGGTTGTGCACACGCGCGATGGTTTCCTGGCCTTTGTAGCAGCCCTTGGCCAGGTGGACTGCGGTGCGGAGCAGGTCCAGCTCGTGCGGGATGGTTTTGTCGTCCGTCTCAGCACCGATGCGGGGCCGCCAGGCGGCGAGCCGCAGCGCTTCGGCTGCGAGGACGCCGGCCAGCTGTCGCCCCTCAACGGTCTGTTCCAGTTCCGCGGCCGGGATCAGGTACTCAAACCAGGGGCGCTCCAGCCCGGGATGGCTTGCCGGGGGGACGGTGGCGTAGGAGTAGCCACCCGGGGCCACGTTGGGCCACGGATCCTGCCACACCAGCAGTGCGGACCATTCGGGAACTGCCCGGGTGCTGCCCACTGCCGCCCAATCGGCGGAAACGTCAGCAATTTCCACCCGCAGCATGAACTTCATCCTGTTCAGGAACTCAGCCAGGGGTGCTGCTTCGGCGGCCTCCACGAGCAGCCAGGTGGTCACGCCGTCGTCAATCACCCTGGCGTCGAAATCGATCCTCCCCTGGACACTCAAGAGGAGCAGTTCGCTGGACTCCCCCGGCTGAAGGTTGGTGACCTGCTGCGAGGACAGCGTGTTGAGCCAGGTCAGCCGGTCCGGCCCGGTGACCGTGACAACGCCGCGGTGGGAGAGGTCGACGACGGCGGCACCGGAAGCGAGTGCGCGCTGCTCGCGCAGCGGCTCACCGTAGTGGGAGGCGACGCCGGCGTCCGCACCGGTTGCCTCAACGGCTCCAGGGCGCGACAACAGAGGGCTGGGAGTAGTCATACTGGGGGCAACGTCCTAAGGTCAGTGTGTATTCCGGTTTCGACAGCTCAACCACCGCAGGGGCTAGCGGTACTCCGGGTTTTCGAAATCGAAACGCGTTCCTGCCGCCCACTCCTGCGGAAGGTTGCCGTGGGCCGGGTAACCGCCGGCGTCCTTGAGGATCCGGGCAAGGTGCAGGAGGTTCCAGGTCATGAAGGTGGTGTTTCGGTTGGTGAAGTCGCTTTCGGGCCCGCCGGAGCCCTCGTCCAGATAGCTGGGGCCCGGGCCCACCGGACCGATCCAGCCTGCGTCCGCCTGGGGCGGGATGCTGAAGCCGATGTGCTGGAGGCTGTAAAGGACGTTCATGGAGCAGTGTTTGATGCCGTCCTCGTTGCCGGTGATCAGGCAGCCGCCCACTTTGGGGTAGAAGACCCACTGGCCTTTGCTGTTGAGTTCGCCGGAGTGGGCATACAGCCGCTCTATCAGCTTCTTGGTCTGCGAGGAGTTGTCTCCCAGCCAGATGGGCCCGGCCACCACCAGGACGTCCGCGTCCTCCACTGCCGGGTAGAGCTCAGGCCATGCGTCAGTGGGCCAGCCGTACTCGGTCATGTCCGGGTAGACGCCGCTGGCGATATCGTGGTCCACGGTGCGGATCACCCTGGTGCTGACACCCTGCTTTTCCATGATGAGCCGGCTGATGTTGATCAGCCCGTCCGTGTTGGACGTCTGGGGCGATCTTTTCAGGGTTCCGTTGAAGAAAACAGCTTTCAGATCGCTGTAGTCCCGGCGGTTCCCGGAGGCAGGTACGCTCTGCGGATCTTCCATGTGCCACCACCCGCTTTCATTTCCTCCGGACCGCGGACGGTCAAGAGACTTTTTTGAGGAAGGCGGAGGCGTGGGCTTCCAGTCCCTTGCCCTCCTTGCCGCCTACGGCGACGTCCCATCGCCACAGCAGGTTCCCATCCACCAGGCCGAAGATGCGCGTGGCGGCGCTGTAGTCCTTGGAGTGGCTCCCACGCATCACCATATCCGTGGTCAGCTGGATCTGGGGCCCCTTGATCTGCCCGTAGTACAGCTCGGAGATCCCGCCCGGATGCGAGATGGACACGGAGATGTCGAAGCCGCCCTCGCTGTTGCGGAGGGCTTCCACCTCATCGGCACTCTTCAGCGCAGGAACGATGTCCGCCGGGATCAGGCCGGGGCCGCCGTCGGCATCGAGCTGCTTGCGCTCCAGTGCCCAAAAGCCGGTCTCGACGGTCAGGGGCCGCAGGCGCGTGCCGTCGTCGTCCGTCAACCAGCTCTCCGCACGGTACTGGAGGTAAGCCAGCCCGTTGTGGGTGAAGGACACGTGCTGCAGGAAGTGTTCCGAGTCCTCGTCCCCGGAGCCCAAACGGCCGCGGCCCTCCCACTCACCAATGAGCCAGGAAAGCGGGACAAGTTCTGGGGTCAGGTCTGTGGGAATCTCAATCGGCACAGCAAATACCTCGGGAAACTGCTAGCTCCGGAAAGGGTCTACTTCTGGCCTTTGAACAGGCGGTACACCACAAAGCCGGCAAACCACGCCATGGACAGGCTGGCGATGCCGAGCAGGACAAGGAAGAAGATTTCAAAAGCAAGTACGGACATGATGCCATCCTAACCCGTCAGTAGATGAGTAGTTTGTCTATGAAGTAAGCCAGGGAACCCACCGCGGAGACGGGCGCCAGCCCCATGCTAAGGGCAGCAGGAACATTAAGCGGTGCACCGCGGAGCGTTACGAGCCGGCGGAAACTGACCAGGACCGCGCCCACCATAACACCAAAGATGGCCGCCGGCAGGACGGCGATGTCGGAGAGGACCAGCCCTGCGAGCGGACCGGCAAGTCCGGCGAGGATGATGCCCAGGGGCGCGATGATGCTGTCCGGCCACCGGATCAGGCAGGCCATCAGGGCGACTGCCGCGCTGATGGCTGCCACCAGCAGCATCTCCCTTACCCCGTTGAACCGGGCGCCGGCGATCCAGCCCGCCCCGAGGCAGGCCAGCAGCACTCCCACCGAGCAGCCAAGCGTCGACTCCAGCCGCTGGGCCTGCCCCGTTCCGCGGATCAGCTGCACCACAAAGACAGCCATGATTCCCAGGGCGATGAAGGGCGGTGTCCAGTCCAGGTAGCCCGGAGCGGGCGCGTACGCGGCGGCGAGCGCCGAGCCGGCTCCGGCGAGGGCAATCACCGCCGCGAGTGTCTTTTTGGCGGGAATCCGGAGGAAATGGGGCCAGCCGATGCCCACCGCGGCCGCGCTGGCCACGGCAACAGCGACGAGGGCCTCGCGGGAGGTGTATACCCCGGCGATGATCGCAGCCAGTCCGGCGATGCCCACCACGCCGATGGTCCACGAGCCCAGGGAGCGGACCGGCGCCTGCAGGTCCGCAGTCATACGGATCCCGGCCGGGGCTTAGTCTGTGCACTCACTGCGCTGCATCCCATCCTGCGTTGACCTTGGAAGGCGGTCCGCCCTCAGTGGCAGGGCATCAGGCCCTGCCACAATCCTGCCTTATGTGAACGGCTTATGTCGCAAAACGTCCCTCGATCAGGACCGGACCAGTGCCAGCTTAGGGGCCGCCGGGTATACTCGGAGCTCAGCTAAGTTCCCTGCTGAAGTGGCCGGACTCCTGCCGTCGGCGGAGTCCCAAACCGGGGCAGGGAGCCAGTACCGGCCGGTGAGAATCCGGTTCAGTCGCCCAACGATGCGCGGACGGCCCTTGGAGGAACAATGTCGCACATCCTGTTATTGACGAACAGCACCGGTTCTTCGGTGGACATCCTGCCTGCCTTGGAATTGCTGAACCACCGGGTCCACATCCTCCCTGCCGAGCCCACCGCCCTGCTGGAGACGGACCCCTGCGACATCGTGCTGCTGGACGCCCGCAAGGACTTGGTGGGGGCCCGTTCCCTCACCCAGCTCCTCAAGGCCACCGGCCTGAGCGCCCCGCTGGTGCTGATCCTCACCGAAGGCGGCATGGCCGCTGTCTCCTCCGCCTGGGCCGTGGACGACATCGTGCTCGAATCTGCCGGCCCCGCCGAGGTGGAGGCCCGTATCCGGCTGTCCGTCGCCCGGGCCGTCCCCGAGCAGGAGGACACGCCGTCCGAAATCCGCGCCGCAGGCGTCGTCATCGATGAGGCGAGCTACACCGCCCGTGTGAACGGGGCACCCCTGAACCTGACGTTCAAGGAATTCGAGCTCCTGAAGTACCTGGCACAGCACCCCGGCCGTGTGTTCACCCGCCAGCAGTTGCTCACCGAAGTGTGGGGCTACGACTACTACGGGGGCACCCGTACCGTGGACGTCCACGTCCGGCGGCTGCGCGCCAAACTCGGCGCCGACCACGAAAACCTCATCAGCACTGTCCGCAACGTTGGCTACCGGCTCACCCTGGTGCGGCAGCAGGAAGACGAGCTGACGGAAGCCTGAGCCGGGCTGACCGCGGTCCGGTATCCGATGATCCCGTATAGCCTTGCCTCATGACTCCAGCGCACCCTGAGAAGTGGCCCGTCCAAGTTGTTCAAGGCGGTGTTGACCGGCAGCTCCTGAATGACTGCGGCAATCTGCTGGCTGCAGCGGAAGAGTCTGACGGCAACCCCTCCATATCGGAGCAGACCCTCATCAGCATGCGCGCCGGCGATTCCGCGGAACACCAGGTGCTCACCCTTGCCCTGTATGCCCCGGACGAGGACTCTGATCCCTCCTCCGGCCAGGACCTTGCAGGGTTCGCGGCGGTGGTCGAAGAAGCGGACGGCAGCGGCGTGGTCGAAATCGCCGTGCATCCCAGCTACCGCAACCAGGGTGTCGCCGACCGCCTCGTGGGCGCCCTCCAGGACAAGCGGGGGCTCCAGGGACTGAAAGCATGGTCGCACGGCAACCATGAGGCAGCCGCGGATCTTGCCGCCCGCTACGGCTATGTTCCCGTGCGCGAGCTGTGGAAAATGCGGATGACGACGGCGGCGGACCTTCCCGACGTCGTCCTTCCGGACGGAGTTCACATCCGGGCGTTTGTGCCCGGCCAGGATGAGGACGGCTGGCTGGCTGCCAACCGTGCAGCGTTTTCCCACCACCCCGAGCAGGGCAGCCTCACCCGCGCGGACCTCGACGCCCGTATGGCTGAGGAATGGTTTGACCCCGCAGGCTTCCTCCTTGCTGTCAACGGGAACGGCCGGCTGCTCGGCTACCACTGGACCAAGGTGCACCCCAGTCACGGCTCCCACCCCGCGATCGGTGAAATCTATGTGGTGGGCGTGACCCCGGAAGCCCAGGGGTCGGGCCTGGGCAAAGCCCTCACGGTGGCAGGCATTAAGTACCTGCAGGGCCTGGGGCTGCACGCAGTCATGCTGTACGTCGACGCCGACAACGCACCCGCGGTCGCCCTGTACCGGCGGCTGGGCTTCACGCGCTGGGACATGGATGTGATGTACGGCCCGGCGGCGGGTTAGTCCAAACCCCTGACGCAAGGGCCCCGCGGCGCGAAATCCACGGCCCCTGGCTAGTGATTGCTTGTAAGGTTGAAACAGAACCGCGCAGGCCGGATACGGCCGCATCAAAGCGCCAGGTAAAGGAGATGCCATGAACCCGGAACCTTCCGGAGCAGCCACGTCCCAAGAGACTCCAGTCCCCGTGCGCGCCCGATTTGGCTCCTCGGAGGTTCCGGCGTCGCGGGCCACACAGGACCGGATTGACATCCCGGACTTCGCGCCCAACCTGGAACCCGAGGGCGACATCCGGCCGGACCGCTTTCTTGACCGGGAACTGAGCTGGCTCAGCTTCAACTCCAGGGTCCTGGAACTTGCCGAAGACGCTTCCCTGCACCTGCTGGAACGGGTCAGCTTCCTCTCCATTTTCGCGTCCAACCTGGACGAGTTCTTTATGGTCCGCGTGGCCGGCCTGAAGCGGCGCATTGCTACCGGACTGGCTGTTCCCTCCCCTGCAGGCCTGAGCCCGGTGGAAGTGCTGGAAAAAATCGGTGAGGAAGCCCACCGGCTCCAGCAGCGCCACGCACAGGTCTTCGCGGAACAGATTCGCCCGGCCCTGGCTTACGAGCACATCCACCTGATGCACTGGGACGAACTGGATGATGCTGCCAAGCAGCAGCTCAGCCAGATGTTCGCCGAAAAGGTGTTTCCCATCCTGACGCCCCTGGCGGTGGACCCGGCACATCCATTCCCCTACATTTCGGGCCTGTCCCTGAACCTGGCCGTAGTGGTGCGGAACCCCGTCAGCGACAAGGAACTGTTCGCGCGTGTCAAGGTGCCGGACCAGCTGCCGCGGCTCATCTCCATCGACGGCCCGCGTGCCGGCGCGGTGGCAGGCCGCGTGGCCCGCTTCATTGCGCTTGAGGAAGTCATCGCCGTCCACCTGGACAAATTGTTTGCCGGGATGGAGGTCCTCGAGCACCACACCTTCCGGGTCACCAGGAACGAGGACGTGGAGGTTGAAGAGGACGACGCCGAGAACCTGCTGCAGGCGCTCGAAAAGGAACTGCTGCGCCGCCGCTTCGGCCCGCCCGTCCGGCTCGAGGTGACCAACGACATCAACCCGAACATCCGCGCGCTACTGATCCGCGAACTGGGCGTTGAGGAATCCGAGGTCTACTCGGTCCCGGCCCCGCTGGACCTCCGGGGCCTTTCAGTCATTGCCGGCATCGACCGCGCCGACCTCCATTACCCCAAGCACGTTCCCCATACCTCCCGGTACCTGAACGAGTCCGAGACCTCCAAGGCCCGCCAACGTCTTCGCCGCGATGCGCCGCCGCGACATCCTGCTCCACCACCCGTACGACTCGTTTTCGACTTCGGTGCAGGCCTTCCTGGAGCAGGCGGCGGCGGACCCCAAGGTCCAGGCCATCAAACAGACCCTGTACCGCACCTCGGGCGACTCCCCCATTGTGGACGCCCTCATTGATGCCGCCGAGGCAGGCAAACAGGTCCTGGCCCTGGTGGAGATCAAGGCCAGGTTTGATGAGCAGGCGAACATCTCCTGGGCCCGCAAGCTTGAACAGGCCGGCGTGCACGTGGTGTACGGCATCGTGGGCCTGAAGACGCACTGCAAGCTCTCGCTGGTGGTGCGCCAGGAAGTGGACGGGCTGCGGCGGTACTGTCACATCGGCACGGGCAACTACCACCCCCGCACCGCCCGGTACTACGAGGATCTGGGCCTGCTTACGGCCAACGACCAGGTGGGCGAGGACCTCTCTAAGCTTTTCAACCAGCTCTCCGGCTACGCTCCCAAGTCAACCTTCAAGAGGCTTCTGGTCGCTCCGCGTTCGGTGCGTTCCGGGCTGATCGACCGGATCGAAACCGAGATCCGGAACGCCCGGGCCGGGCTGCCGGCCCGGGTCCAGATCAAGGTCAACTCCATGGTGGACGAAGCCATCATCGACTCGCTCTACCGTGCGTCCCAGGCCGGGGTGAAGGTGGATGTTATCGTCCGCGGTATCTGCTCGCTGCGCCCGGCGGTGCCCGGGCTCAGCGACAACATCACCGTCCGTTCGGTCCTGGGCCGGTTCCTGGAGCACTCCCGCGTGTTCGCATTCGCGAACGGCGGGAATCCGGTGGTGTATATCGGCTCGGCGGACATGATGCACCGCAACCTGGACCGCCGGGTTGAGGCCCTGGTCCAGCTGAGCGCTCCCGATGACATCAACTACGTCCTGGACCTGTTGCGCCGCTACATGGCCCCGGAAACTGCAAGCTGGCACCTGGACAACGAAGGGAACTGGTCGCGTCACCATCTGGCCGACGACGGCAGGCGGCTGGAGGACGTCCAGTCCTTCCTGCTGGCCTCACGGCCGCGGCAACGTAGCCTGAGCCGACGGTAAGGGCTGCGGTTTTGTCGAGCGACGCACTCGTAGCAGACCAGACAGACCACCCAGGCGAACCGGTAGCCGTCACGGCTGCAGGGGCGCTGCCGTGGCGCGTCAACAAGGACGCACTTGAAGTACTGCTGATCCATCGGCCCCGTTATGACGACTGGTCCTGGCCAAAAGGCAAGATTGACGACGGCGAGACCATCCCTGAATGCGCCGTCCGCGAGGTGCGGGAGGAGATTGGGCTCACCGCCGCACTGGGCAGGCCGCTGCCCCCCATCCACTATCACGTGGCAAGCGGCTTGAAAGTCGTTCATTACTGGGCCGTCAAGGTCAACGGCGCCGGGCTGGTTCCGGACGGCAAGGAGGTGGACAGCGTGATGTGGTGTGCCCCGGATAAGGCGGCCCGGCTGCTGTCCAACCCCTCCGACGTGGAACCCCTTGAATACCTGCGGGACGCCCACGAGCGTGGGGAACTGGACACCTGGCCCCTGCTGGTGGTCCGGCACGCAAAAGCCAAGCCCCGTTCGTCCTGGAGCAAGGCTGAAGGCGAGCGGCCGCTCGCTGCCACCGGAACGCGCCAGGCACAGGCTGTGGGCCGGCTGCTCCAGGCATGGAAGCCGCCCCGGGTTGTCACCAGCCCGTGGCTCCGGTGTGTTGCCACGGTCGCGCCCTATGCAAAGGCGACCGGTGCAAAGGTCAAACTGGTGGAGGCCCTTACCGAACACCGGCACGAGCGGAGCCCCAAGAAAACAGCGGCCGTCATCGAGGCCCTTCTCGAGAGGCAGCGGCCGGTGGCCGTCTGCACCCACCGGCCGGCGCTGCCCACCGTATTCGGGCAGCTGGCCAAACACATGCCCGCGCATCTGGGCGCCCTCCTGCCCGCCGAGGAACCGTTTCTGTCCCCCGGCGAACTGGTGGTGTGCCATGTGGCTCCCGGCGGGAAAAACAGGATTGTGGCCGTGGAGCAGTTCAAGCCGTTCGACGACTGACTCCTGCAGTGACAGCGTCGGCAACCACCCCGATAGACTTGGGGGGTGAGCATTCCAACTCCTTATGAAGACCTCCTGCGCGATGTCCTGGCCTCCGGCACGCACAAGTCGGACCGCACCGGGACCGGAACCACCAGCGTTTTCGGGCGTCAAATGCGCTTTGACCTGGCCAAGAGTTTCCCGCTGATCACCACCAAGCGGGTCCATTTCAAGTCCGTAGCAGTTGAGCTCCTGTGGTTCCTGCGCGGCGAAACGAACGTGAAATGGATGCAGGACCAGGGCGTCACCATCTGGAACGAGTGGGCTGACGCCGATGGTGACCTGGGGCCCGTCTACGGCGTCCAATGGCGCAGCTGGCCCACCCCGGACGGAGGCCACATCGACCAGATCGCCGAGCTGGTTGAGAACCTGAAGTCCAACCCGGACTCCCGCCGGCACATCGTCTCCGCCTGGAACGTCTCGGAACTGCACGACATGGCCCTGCCGCCGTGCCACGCGTTCTTCCAGTTCTACGTGGCGGACGGCAAACTCTCCTGCCAGCTGTACCAGCGCTCCGCGGACATGTTCCTGGGTGTGCCGTTCAACATCGCCTCCTACGCACTGCTCACCTGCATGGTGGCCCAGCAGGTGGGACTTGAGCCCGGCGAGTTTGTCTGGACCGGCGGTGACGTCCACATCTACGAAAACCACATGGACCAGGTCCTCAAACAGCTGGAACGCGAACCGTACGAGTACCCGCAGCTGAAGATCACCCGCAAGCCGGCTTCGATCTTCGACTACACGCTGGAGGACTTCGAAGTGGTCGGCTACCAGCACCACCCCACGATCAAGGCTCCGATCGCCGTATGAGCACGGAGAACTTCACCGATCCGCAGTCCTTTACCGAGGAACTGGCCGCCTCCGTGACCGGTGTGGGGCTCGTTTGGGCGCAAACCTCGGACGGCGTTATTGGCAAGGACGGGGACATGCCCTGGCACCTGCCGGAGGACCTGAAGCACTTCAACCGGCTCACCATAGGCCACCCCGTGGTGATGGGGCGCAAGACCTGGCTGTCATTTCCGGAGAAGTACCGCCCCCTGCCCGGCCGGACCAACATTGTGGTTACCCGGCAGAAAAGCTGGGCCGATACACCCGAGGCGGAGGGCGCCGTCGTGGTTCCCTCCCTGGATGACGCGCTGCTTGAGTCCCAGTTCGTCGACGGCGGCGGAACCGTCTGGATCCTGGGCGGCGGCGAGATTTTCCGCCAGTCCACCGAGCTCGCCAACGTTGCGGTGGTCACCACCATCGACGTCGATGCCGACGGCGATACGTTCGCCCCCGAGCTTGGCACGAGTTGGGAGGCTGCCGCCTCCGTCCCGCCGGACGGCTGGCTGACGGCCGCCAACGGAACACGCTACAGATTTACTAAATGGTTAAGGACTGAGGGCTAGGACATGTTGAAGAAACCGGAAACCCTCTTTGTGCTGGGCTACATGCTGCTCCCCCTGCTGGCTCTGCTGTCCGCCATCGTGGGGTTCACCATGATCCTGGGCGGCAACAAGATCGCCGGCGCCATCGTGCTGGTGGTGGTGACGCAGGCGTTCGCCTTCGGCGCGTTCTTCGCGCTGCGCGCCCGGAAGGCCGCGGTCTTGGAGCAGTCCGACCGGAGCTAGCCATTGGGGAATCCGCGACCCCACACCAAACAGTTCGACGGGTAACGGGACAGCTTCCTGGTGGTCTTCGACTGGGAATCAGTGAGTGACGTAACCGACTGCGCTGTGCCGGTACCGGCGACTAAACTGGACCAATGACTACAGCAGCTACCCCTTCCGTCGGCCTGGTCGGATGGCGCGGCATGGTCGGTTCCGTCCTCATGCAGCGTATGCAGGACGAGGGCGACTTCGCCAACATCAACCCGGTGTTCTTTTCCACTTCCAACGCGGGAGGTGCCTCGCCGTCGATTGCTGGAACAGCAGAAGGCAGCGCAGGCAAGCTCGAAAACGCGTTCGACGTCGACACGCTGGCTAAGCTGCCCATTATCGTCACCGCCCAGGGCGGCGACTACACCAAGCAGGTGCACGGCGAGCTGCGCAGCCGCGGCTGGGACGGTCTCTGGATCGATGCCGCCTCCACCCTGCGCATGAACGACGACTCGATCATCGTCCTGGACCCCATCAACCGGGACGTCATTGACAAGGGCCTGGTCAACGGGACCAAGGACTTCATCGGCGGCAACTGCACCGTGTCCTGCATGCTCATGGGCCTCGGCGGGCTCTTCAAGAACAACCTGGTGGAATGGGGCACCTCCATGACCTACCAGGCTGCTTCCGGCGGCGGCGCCCGGCACATGCGTGAACTCCTCAGCCAGTTCGGCACGCTCAACGCCGAGGTCAGCACGGAACTGGGCGACCCGGCGTCGGCCATCCTGGACATCGACCGCAAGGTCCTGGCCCACCAGCGCACTGACATCGACGCCACCCAGTTCGGCGTTCCCCTGGCCGGCTCCCTGATCCCCTGGATCGACGCGGACCTCGGCAACGGGCAGTCCAAGGAAGAATGGAAGGCTGGGGTTGAGACCAACAAGATCCTCGGCACCTCCGAGCAGGACCGGGTCATCATGGACGGGCTCTGCGTCCGCATCGGTGCCATGCGCTCGCACTCCCAGGCCCTCACCCTCAAGCTCCGCGAGGACCTGTCCGTCGCCGAGATCGAGAAGCTGCTGGACGAGGACAACCAGTGGGCCAAGGTTATCCCGAACACCAAGGAAGCCTCGATGGCGGAGCTGACCCCGGTGGCGGCGTCTGGCACCCTGGACATCCCCGTGGGCCGCATCCGCAAGATGGAGATGGGCCCGCAGTACATCAGTGCCTTCACCGTCGGCGACCAGCTCCTCTGGGGTGCCGCCGAGCCGCTCCGCCGCATGCTCAACATCGCCACCGGGAACCTGTAACCCGCACTCCTTCACAAAAGCGGCCCTGCCCCGCATGAACGGTCCTGCCCAGGACCGCTCAAGCGGGGCAGGGCCGCCTTTGTTGTCAGTCGGACATCTTTCGGGAACGCGCCGCCATGGCAGTAATTCGCTGCTTGAGCTCCACAGGCCGGTCAAGGTGCTTCCATTGGAGCCGAAGGACCAGCCACCCCTCTTCGACTAGCGCGTTCTCCCGCCGGCGTTCGGCGAGAAGGACCTCCTCCACGGGCCGGTAGTCGGTGTACTTACCGGTGCCATCAAATTCGATGATGATCTTTGCTTCCCGGTCAGCAAAATCGGCCCGGAAAAGCCCGCCGGAAGTAGAAATTTCAACCTGGGGTGTGTACGTCCGCAGCCCGAACGAGTGGAGCAGCAGCCGGACCCGGGTCTCGCCCGCTGATTCGGATCGTCCATCCAGCGCGTCCAACAGAAGTTGCACACGCCTGCTCCCCCGTTTCTCCTGCCCTTCGTCCAGTAGTGCCTTCATCTTCATGAGGCTGGCTCCTTTCCGCAACGCGTGGTCACCGATCACGGCAGCGTGTTGGAGCGGCAGGATCCGGGCACAGTCCAGGACTGTCCGCTGCAGGCTGGTTGCCAGGAACTCCCTTCCGTCGCTGGTCCTGATCATGGTGATGTCCCTATCGCTGAGAGTTGCCCGATGCGTCCTGACGTCTTTCGCTGCGCTGGCCCGGGAATTGGCATAGTTCGTGGTGACGTGGACGAGAGGTTGGGCGTCCCAGACCTGGCATTCATGCAGCCTTGCCGCGCTCAGGTGGCTGTAGCGCGCAGCACCGCCGGTGGATACGTGGTGGGCATGAACGAGCAGCCCGTCTCAAACCCACGGCTTTAGCCCGTGCCAATACGAGCTCCGGACGTAGGCGCCCCGCATCAAACGAACAATCAGCCCGCTGCGCACTGCCGCAGTCAGGACCCGGTCTTCCAGCCCGGCTGCAGCTAGCTGTTGAGTCGACGCTACGGAAAAGCCGGGCCAACGCCCGTCCACCAGCGCACGGAGACTGTCAGGTTTCATGGTCAATCATTCCCCTGCCCGCCGGTCGCGCTGGAAGCCTCACTCGGTTGGATGTGGACAACCGGCCGCGCTGTATTCAGCACCAGCGGCCTTGGGCCGCACAAGCGGTGTTGCCCAGGACCGCTTGTGCGGGGCAGGGCCGCTTGAGCGGTAGGGGGAGGCGATTCGCCCGCGTGCCGTCAGTGATCCAGGAACTTCAGGTAGCGTTCAGCGGAGCGGGCTAAGGCAGCCTGGGCCGCAACCCCGGGCGGTCGGTTTTCGTCGAAGAGCTCGGGCACGACGGCGGCACGCGGACCTTTGCCGGTGACCGCCCAGGTGCCTATCACCTCTCCCCCGGCCACCACAGTCTTCTTAAAGACGCCGTTGCCGCCGGGGACGATCTTGTTGGCGTGCTCCGGTGCCAGGACCAGGCTCCGGTCCGTGTAGCCAAGCACAAACTCGTCAAAGCCGGGCAACAGGAGGACGGACCGCTGGCCGGGCACACCGCCGTCGAGCAGGGACGCTGTCGCCGGGGACAGCCAGTAGCTGGTGCCTTCGAATTCCAACTCCACCAGCTCTTCCTTAACGTCTTCCAGCGCCGCCCGAACCTCTCTCAGGGGAATCTGCGTCCACCACGCGAAGTCCCGTACAGTGGCCGGGCCGTGGCTCCGGAAGTAGCGCAAGAGAAACTCCGCGATCGCCTCCTGCCGTTCGAGCTTCCGCGACACCGGGATCCAGCTCGCGAAGTCCACGAGCAGCTGCTGGTTTCCGGCCAGCGGCCCCTGCACGAGCCACCCATGCCGGCACAGCGTCCCCAGGATATGAATGCCCCGCTGGCCGGTGGTGGGCTGCCCTGCGGCCTCGAAGACGGTGAAAAGCTCCGCCCGCCTGGCAGCCCCGCCGCCGGCAACCCGCTCCAGCGCAACGTCGCGGGTCTTCTCTATGTCCGCCCACGTGATGCCCAGTTCGTGGTGCCGGGCGGCGATGCTCTTGGTCAGCCGCGCTGCGGTGAGGTCCAGCATCCAGTGCAGGTCCTCCGGCGCTACAAGGTGCAAGGTGCCCCGCATCGGCCACGACCGCACAACAGCACCCGAGTCGAGGGCTGACCGCACGTCCTGCAAACCCGCTCCCGGTACCCTCACGCCTACAGCCCACAGTGCAGCCTGCAGATCCTGGGCCTGCATCGCCGTCATCCACCGGACCGTCCCGGCCACGGAGGCGGCAGCATCCGGTACCACCGGCGGCGCGGCCTGCATCGGCACCAGCCGTTGGGACGCCAGCCGCAGCCTGCCCATGCTTTGGCGGTCAAGTCGGGTTCCCACCCTCGAAGCCATGGGCCCATCCTAGGCTCCGTACTGGCCCGCCGGCATGGCCGCTAGGGTAGAAGCATGACTTTGGGGAGTTTGTGGCAGTTGCTTGATTTAAGAACGAAGCGGTGGATGGCTGGCGGGACAGTGTCCGTCCTGGCCGGAACGGGCCTGGGGCTGGCCTCCTTGTCCGCCGTCCTGGGAAGCGGGCGTTCTGACCCCCTGCTGCTCCTTCCACCCCTCGCCTTAAGCCTGGGCGGCGGCTACGCGGTACTCTTTCCCGGCATCAGCGTGAACCGGAACGGCCTGCACATCTTCCGTGACTGGCGCCGGCACCCTCCGTTCGGGAAGGCCCTCTGGATCCTGTCCCTCGGCATTGCCGCCGGGGGCCTTGTGACCTGTGTCGTGGCCGGCTTGGCCAACCCGCTGGCCCCCGGCCTGCTCGTCTGGCTGTTTATGGGGCTCTACCTTGCCAGCGCCGGCTGGGCCTCCGCCATGATGGGGGTGGGCTACGCCGTCACGGGGGCACTGAACGCAGAACCTGATGAGGCGCGGGCTACAGTTCCAAGCCGATAAGCAGCGGCTCCGGGTGCAGTTTGATTCCGAAGCGCTGTTCGACGCCGGAACGCACCTCGCGCGCCACGGCCACGACGTCCGCGGCGCTGGCCGAGCCGCGGTTGGTGATGGCGAGCGTGTGCTTCGTGGACAGGGATGCGCGGCCCCCGCTGACGCTGCCCGGCTCCAGGCCGAAGCCCTTGCTGAAGCCTGACTGGTCGATCAGCCAGGCTGCGGAGAGCTTCACCAGCCCGTCCTGGCCTGCCGGGTAACGCGGCGCCCCCTCGGGAAGCGCCGCAGCGACCTCGGCCGGGACGATGGGGTTGGTGAAAAACGAACCCGTGGAGTACGTGTCCCGGTCCTCGGGGTCCCACACCATGCCCTTCGAAGCCCGCAGGCGCAGCACCTCGCGGCGCACGTCGGTGGCGTAGGCGCGTTTGCCCTGCTCCACGCCCAGCGACCGTGCCAGCTCCGCGTAGCGGATGGGTGCGCTCATGCGGCCCAGCGGCAGTTGGAACTCCACGGTCAGCACCACGTAGCGGGGTGAGCCGTTGACGGTGGTCTGCTTGAGGATGGAGTCCCGGTAGCCGAACTTCAGCTCCGAGTTTGTGAACGTCTTGACGGCGTTCCGCTCGCGGTCCCAGGTTCGGACAGCGGCGATGGTCTGGGAAACATCAGAGCCGTAGGCCCCCACATTCTGCACCGGAGTTGCGCCCGTTGAGCCCGGGATGCCGGCGAGGGCCTCGATCCCGGACCACGCGTGCAGGACGGCATGCTGCACCAGCTTGTCCCAGTTGTGCCCGGCCTGCACCACCACGGCCACGCCGCCGCAGGAGTCCTCCGCGTTGACGGTGAACCCTTCCGAGGCGATTTTGACGACGGTGCCGGGGAACCCGTCGTCGGAAATCAGGAGGTTGGAGCCGCCGCTGATGATCAGCAGCGGCTCACCGGCTGCGTCCGCCGAACGGACGGCGTCGATGATCTCCGCCTCGGTCCGGGCCTCGATGAAGGCGCCGGCCGGGCCTCCGACGGCGGCCGTGGTCAGCTGGGAAAGCAGAGTGGAAGTCACCCAACAACCCTATCGGGAAAGTCGGGCCGGGCCTTTCGGCTCAGCTGAGCCGGACCACTGCCTGGGCCTTCATCAGGACTTTCTGACCGGCGGAAACTACGGTGAGGTCGACGCGGGCGGTGCCGGCCTCGGCGTCGAGCTTTCCGATGGTGCCGGTAACCTCGATGGTGGCGCCGGGCTCAGCGGTTCCCGTGGTGTCGGTGACCAGGACCGGCTTGGTAAAGCGGGTCTGGAAGTCGACAACGGCGGCTGGGTCCCCTGCCCAGTCAGTGACCAGCTGAACGGCGGAGCCCATGGTGAACATGCCGTGCGCGATGACGCCGGGCAGTTCCACGCCGGTGGCGAAGGCCTCGTTCCAGTGGATGGGGTTGAAATCGCCGGAAGCGCCGGCGTACTTGACCAGGTCTGTGCGGGTGACCTCGACGGTGCGGCTGCCGATTTCCTGGCCGGCGATGAGTTCGTTGAAGGTGGGGCTCATGGTTACTGTCCCTCTCCGCGGACCAGGATGGATGACGTGGTGGTGGTGACCGGCTCCCGGGAATCATCCGAGCCCAGGACGAAGATTTCGGCACGCGTGGTGATCATCGCTCCGCCGCCCATGGCACGGACGCCGTCCACGTGGAGCTCCGCAACCAGGCGGTCGCCGGCCAGGATGGGCCGGTGGTGGATGAAGCGCTGATCGGCATGGACCACGCGGGAGAAGTCGATGCCTGCCTCGGGATCCTCGATGAGCTGGGCGTCTGCGCGCTGGGCGATGATGATGGCGAACGTTGGCGGGGCAACCAGATCGGTGTGGCCAAGTGCCTTGGCAGCGTCTACATCAAAGTGCGCAGGGTGGGTGGCTTTGACGGAGCGGGCGAATTCGCGGATCTTCTCGCGACCAACGTCATAAACCTCTGCAGCAGGGTAGCTTCGGCCCTGCAGGTCCGGATTGATAGTCATGGGCTCAAGCCTATCGCCAGGCTTGGGAGCGGCCCGAAAGGTTACCGGCGCAGGTTCTTCCGAATGGTTTGGCCACGGACTACGATCCCGGCGATGTGCAGGACCAGGCCCAGCCCAATCAGCGGAAGGGATGCGTTGGCGAGGCCGGGGTTGCCGCTGGTGTTGCCCACCAGGTTCAGGATGATGCCGACGGCGATCAGTCCCATCGCGCTGAGGACCAGGACTTTATAGCGGGTGGGCGCGGTGGCCCAGAATTCGTTCAGCACCCTGCCATTCTACTGGGGTGCGGCCGGGGCCTGCCCCGGTGTTGGCTCGAAGTCAGAACAACGCGTCCTGGACCGGCACCTCGGAGCTGTAGTGGCCCAGTTCGATGGTGCGGCCCTGGAGCTGGCCGAGGTCCACCACGAATTCCAGGTCGGCGTCACCGAGGGCGGCCGGCACAAAGCTGATGACGTGGCGGGCGGTGGTTGCAAGTGCCGCGTTATGGGCACTGAGCCTGGAAGCGGGAGCCGGGGCGGCAAGGGCGGCGGCCTTGGCCGCGGACCGCACCTGCTGCAGAAGCCCGCCGTCACGCGTTACCAGATCCTCAAGGATCCGCACCACACGCCCGTCCGCCGCGCGGGCCACGTAGCTCGCCGCCACGGCACAATGTTCGGCGAGCCGCTGCCACTTTCGAAGATCAGACGCAGTACCTACCTTGCTTGCCCCGTTGGCGAAGGTGGCGACGTAGAGCCAGTACGGCCTGCATCAGGTAGCTGCGCAGGCCGGGCGGGACGCCTCCGCCCCTGTGGAAGTCGTGCATCAGCCGGAAGTCGTCCACCCCACAGCACCGCTCGCATTGGTTCCCGCGGGCCACCGGTGATTGCCCGGCACACAGGACGTGGTCCCGGTGGGCGGGTCCGTGTACGCGGTGGTGGCCAAGGCAGGTTTCCCCTCGGCGGCGAGCCGGAAACCCAGGCGGGTGCCGCCGTCGAGCGCCATCTCCCGGAAAGTGCCGTCCGGAGCCTGCAGCCGCAGCTGCGCAGGAGGCCGGCGGGGCAGGCCAAAAGACCCCGTGGACCAGATAACGGGTATCGGTTACGGGGTCTCCTGAAGTGAAACGTGCGGGTGCTACAGCGCGGGCTGCACCCCAAAGGCTACCGCGAGCTTCATGATCTTCTCGGCGCGGCCCAGGCGGGGCAGGTCCGAGCCGTCGCGGATGACGCGGCCGTTGGCTTCGAAGTCGGCCATGAAGTCAGTGGCCCAGGCGACGTCCGACGGTGTGGGGCTGATGACCTCGTTGATGACGGGGGTCTGGTCGATGGCAAGGCAAAGCTTGCCGGTCATGCCCATCATCACGGTGACGCCGGTCTGCTCCCGCAGGATGGGGTGGTTGGTGCCCACGGTGGGGCCGTCGATGGGGCCGGGGAGGTTTCCGACGCGGCTGGCTACCACCAGTTTGGCACGCGGGTAGGCCATCGCCTCGGCCGTGGCGGCCATGCCGGTGTCCCGGCGGAAGTCGCCGGACCCGAAGGCCAGGCGGAAAGCGCCCTGGGCCTTGGCGATGTTGTTGGCTTCCTCGATGCCGACGGCGGATTCCACCAGCGGGATGACGGGGGTGTTGCCGTCCATGCGGTGGAAGCTCTCGGTGACCTGGTCGGCGGATTCGGTCTTGGCGAGCATCACGCCGAGGAGGCCGGGAGTGCCGCGGAGGCCGGCGAGGTCGGCGGCCCAGAAGGGGCTGGTGGCATCGTTGATCCGGACCCAGGCCTTGCCGCCGGCGGTCAGCCAGTCAACCACGTTGTTCCGTGCCTGGTCCTTCTGGGAAGGGTCCACGGCATCTTCAATATCCAGGATGATCGAGTCGGCGCGGGACACAGCCGACTGGTCAAAAAGCTCCGTCTTCATGGCATTAACAAGGAGCCATGAGCGGGCTATTTCTGCTGGGATATTGCGTTCCGGCCTTACGGTCTCGGTGGCGATGGTAGACGTCATGTATCTACCGTATCCGCCCCGCAACCGGCATTGCGCAGAAATCGGCCCCCTTGTGAGGTTCAATACGAACTAAACCGGATATGACAGGGCTCGCGGTGAAAGTAGCTAGCAGCAAGTGCCGTCATAGAGCTTTAGAACGACACTTGCTGCCATCCGGCTGGGAACGTCAGGGGATGTTGCTGCCCCGCGCCGTGACCCAGAGCCTGTACCACTCGGCCCGGCTCATGGCCTCGGCCACGCGGGCAGCGTCAGCGCAGGCACGGATCCTGCCGGGGTTGACCGTTCCGATCACCGGGGCGATACCCGCCGGGTGCTTCATCAGCCAACCGAGCAGGACAGCTTCGCCTGAGCTGCCATACTCCCCCGCCAGCTCCGCCACCAGCTCTGCGGTTGCCGCTTCGGCCGACGTCGGGCTGTCCTGTTCGGCGCCTGTGTACAGGCCGCGGGCCAGCGAGCCGTAGGCCTGCAGGGTGATCGAGTTGCGGACGCAGTACTCCAGCGTGCCGTGCGGGAAACTGTAGTCCAGGTGCTCGGCATGGTTTACCAGCACCTGGCTTTCCAGCCAGGCCCGCTTCAGCAGGCTCATTTCCAGCTGGTTCGCCACCACCCGGGTTTCCAGCCGGTCCTGCAGCGCTCCAATCTGCGCCCCGGACATGTTGGACACACCCAGCTGCCGGATCTTTCCTTCGGCCATCAGCTGCCCGACGGCGGCGGCAACCTCTGCGGGGTCCGCCAAGGGGTCCGGGCGGTGCAGCAGGAGGATGTCCACGTAGTCCGTCCGCAGCCGCTTCAGGCTTTCGTTGACGCGCTCCAGGATTGCCTCACGGCTGAGGTCGTAGTGCGTCTGCAGGCCGCGTTCGTTCAGCCTGATGCCACACTTGGTCTGCAGCCGGATGCGGTCCCGAAGCCCGGGCGTGGCAGCCAGCACCTCGCCGAAGACGGCCTCGGATTTGCCGCTGCGGTAAATGTCCGCGTGGTCAAAGAGGGTGATCCCCGCGTCCAGCGCGGCCTCGACGGCGGCAGCGGCCTCGTCCACATGCTCACCTGCGTGCGGCTCGTCGGACCAGCTGCCGCCCAGGCCCATGCAGCCATAAACCAGTTCCTGCATCAGCTCAGCTCCTGCATCAGGCGGCGCACACCGGGAGCCATGGTGCTGACATCAGCGCAGCCATGCGGTGGTGGCGGCGGGCAGCTTGCCGTCCTCGAGGGGGGCGCTGCTGGCCAGGACCACGCCTGCCGGAAGGTCGACGGCGGTGTCCCCGAAGTTGGTCACTGACTGCCAGCCGTTGGGCCGGCGGAAGTGCAGGACGTCCGGGGTGCCGGTCTCCACCCATTCCAATTCCTCGCCGGTCTGCAGTTCGCGGCGGAGCTTCAGGGCGGCGCGGTACAGCTCCAGGGTGGAGCCTTGGGTACCGTCCTGTGCCTCCACTGCGTACTTGCTGAACCAGTCCGGCTGGGGCAGGTGCGCGCCGCCGTCACCGAAGCCGAAGGAGGTTCCTTCCACCTTCCAGGGCAACGGCACGCGGCAGCCGTCGCGGCCAACTTCCACCCCCTTGTTACGGAAGAAGGACGGGTCCTGCCGCTCCGACTCGGGGATGTCGGCCACTTCCTGGAGGCCCAGTTCCTCGCCCTGGTACAAGTACGCGGAGCCCGGGACGGCAAGCATCAGCAGTGTGGCGGCGCGGGCACGGCGTTCACCGAGCTCCACATCCAGCTCCTCGGCGGGTCCGCCGGCAAGGAGCCAGTCCTTGCCGTCCTGGCCCTTGGTGCGCTCCTTGCCCTTGGACACCTGGGGCAGGCCGTAACGGGTAGCGTGGCGGACCACGTCGTGGTTGGAAAAGACCCAGGTGGAGGAGGCGCCGGTGGCCGCAGCCTCGGCGAGGTTCCGGGTGATGATTTCGCGGTACTCAGCACCGTCGAAGTCGGCCTGCAGCAGGTCGAAGTTGAAGGCCTGGCCGAGGCCCTGCGGGCTGGCGTAGCGGGCACGCCGCGTGGCGTGGACCCAGGCTTCGGCGACGGCGGTGCGCGGCGGGTTGTACTCGTTGAACACCTCGCGCCATTCGGCGTAGATCTCGTGGACCTCGTCGCGGTCCCAGAAGGGGTGGGTGCCGTCGTCGAATCCGTCCACCCCGGTGTTGGCCGCGCTCAATTCCAGCTTCGAGAGCAGGGGTTCAGTGAGGTCCTTGGTAAGGGCGTGGGCGACGTCCACCCGGAACCCGTCGACGCCCCGGTCAGACCAGAACCGCAGGGTCTTGAGGAAGTCCTCGCGGATCTCCCGGTTGGACCAGTTCAAGTCCGGCTGTTCCTTGGCGAAGATGTGCATGTACCACTGCCCCGGGGTGCCGTCCGGTTCCGTGATGCGCTCCCAGGCAGGGCCGCCGAAAACGGAGTCCCAGTCCGACGGCGGGAACTCGCCGTTGGGGCCCTTGCCGTCACGGAAGATGTAGCGGTCCCGGGCCGGTGATCCCTTGGGTGAAGCGAGCGCTTCCTTGAACCACTCGTGCCGGTCCGAGGAGTGGTTGGGCACGATGTCCGCGATGAGCTTGATGCCGGCCTTATGCAGCGCGTTGGCCATCTCGTCGAAGTCCGCCAGCGTTCCCAGCTTGGGGTCCACGTCGCGGTAGTCGTCCACGTCGTAGCCGCCGTCCGCGAGCGCCGAGGGGTAGAACGGGCTCAGCCACACGGCGTCGATCCCCAGCGACTTCAGGTACGGCACCTTGGAGGTGATGCCTTTCAAGTCGCCAATGCCATCGCCGTTGGAGTCCGCGAAGCTCCGCGGGTAGATCTGGTACACAGAGGCCTGGCGCCACCAGTTGGGATCGGCCAGGCGGTCGGAATCGGAAAGGGTTGCCAGTGTGGCGGTGGTGGACAAGGGGTGATCCTTTGCTTCTTGTCGACTATATTTATTTTGAATCTAAATTTAGTTGCCCGATCATTATCTGGCCCGACGTGCGGAAAGGTCAACAGCATGGCTGACACGGCCCCGGCAACCCCCCAACTGCTGCGCAGGGTCAGTGCCGGCTCTGTGCTGGAGTTCATGCGCTCCTCCGGCGACGTGACCGTGACGGAGGTCATGAAAGCAACGGGGCTGACGCGTGCTACAGGCATTGCGGTGTGTGAAGACCTCAAAGAACGGGGCTGGATTCGGGAGCTGGAAAACCAGCGGGCTTTTGGCGGGTACCAAAAGGGGCGACCCGCCAGGCGTTTCGAGCTGAACGAGCGGGCCGGCTACGTACTGGGCATGGACGTCGGGGTGTCCAAGGCAACAGTGGTGGTGTCAGATCTCCGCGGAAATTCTGTTGGCAGGTCAAGCCTGCCGTTCCCGGAAGCGGAAATTTCGGCGGAGGAACGCGTCTCGGTCATCGACCGCGCGGCCCTTATGGCCCTTGACAGCGCGGGCGCCCCGCCCGATTCTGTCCTGGCCGCAGCCGCCGGCATCGCCGCCCCCGTGGACCGGAACGGGGACGTGCTGGTGACCCAGCACTTCTGGGGACTGTTCGACGTCGGCCTGAAGTCGGCGCTGCGGGAGCGGCACGGCTGGACAGTGCTGCTCGAAAACGATGCCAACCTTGCAGCCCTTGGGGACCACTGGCGGGGCGCTGCGGCGGGAGTCGAGGACGTCGTCGTGATTCTTGCCAGCGAACGCCTGGGGGCAGGGATGCTCGACGGCGGGCGGCTGCTTCACGGCAGCCGCGGCGGCGCCGGCGAGCTCGCCTTCCTAGAGCAGGTCCAGGGCGTGGGCGACACGTTCGGCATTGCGAGCCTCGCCCGGGCCTGGGCCGCAGAAGCCCTCGCCGGCAAGGCCAGGACGTCCCTTCGCGCCCACCTGCAGCATGGCGGAGCGGAAGCCGAGCACGTCTTTGCGGCCGCCGCTGGCGGGGATGACGTGGCCCTGAAGATCCTCGACCGCCTGGCCGACAGGATGGCCCGGGTCATCGGCGCGGTGGCCACGATGCTCAACCCTGAGCTCGTGGTTATAGGCGGCGCCGTGGCCAACTCGGCCGGTGTGCTGCTGGAACCGATCGCCGGGAAGCTGAAGCAGTTCACCGCCACGCCGCCGCGGGTGGCGGTATCGCCGCTGGGCGACTCGATCGTCACCGTCGGTGCCGTGCGAGCCGCCCTGGACTATGTGGAGAAGAACTCCTTGGACCTGGAGCTAACCGGCGCAGTCAGCTAAGTGACTCCAGCGCGGCGGCAACCGGCAGCGAACCGTCGCAGAATTCAATCATCCGGCCAGCCGTCTCCGGCAGGTCCAGCACCGCGGCCGCCACGATGGCCGTGTTGCTGCGCGACGTTCCCCGGTCCCCCTCTCCCGGCTCAGGGTCCACCTTGATCGAGCCGGTGCCGGGTTTGTCCGTCAGGGTGCCGGGCCCCAGGATGGTCCAGGCGAGGTTGGTGCCGCGAAGATAATCATCAGCGGCGGCTTTGGCTTCGGCGTAGGCGAAGAAGTCGTTGTTCTCCGGCACGCCGTGGTCCTTGCGGGCTCCCAGGTAGGACACCATCACGTAGCGGTTCACTCCCGCCTGCGCTGCGGCGTCCATCGACCGGATGGCCGCGTCCCGGTCCACGGCGTACGTGCGGGCCGGGTTCCCGCCGCCGGCGCCCGCGGACCAGACCACGGCGTCGTGGCCCTGCAGCGCCTCGGCGATTGCCGCCGTCGTCGAATTCTCGATATCGAGGACCGACGGCGTTGCGCCCGTCTCCGCGACCTCGGACGTATGGTCCCGGTTGCGGAAAAACGAGGTGACGCTGTGGCCCTCTTCCGTTAGAAGGGCGGACAGGTGGAGGGCCACTTTGCCGTGGCCGCCGATGATTGCGATTCGGGTCATGGCCCCATTCTGCTCCCCCGCCCCGCGGATGCCACACCCCACGGCGCGCCGGGCTGTACGGGCTCAGAAGACGGTGCGGTAGCGAAGGTACACCACGCCGTTGCGGAACCTGCGCTCCTCCTGCAGTTCGAGGCGCAGGTTCAGGCCGTCCGGAAGGAACCGCAGTCCTCCTCCCACTGCTACCGGGTTAAGGAAGATTTGGCACTCGTCCACGAGGCCCGCCCGGAGCGCCGCGGCGGCCAGGGTGGCGCCGCCGATGCTGATGCTGCCGCCCGTGCTGGCCTTCAGTTGGCTCACGGCCGCGGGGTCGAAGGCCCGTTCCACGCGGGTGCGCGGGGTGGCGGGATGGGTTAGCGAAGCTGAGTAGACAACTTTGTCTGCCCCTTGCCAGATGCGGGCGAAGTCCTGGATCACCGGCGGATCATCGGGGCCGCCCATCGATTCCCAGACCGACATCACCTCGTACATGCGCCGCCCCAAAAGGTACGTTCCGGCGTCGCGCTCGAGATCGTTGACGAAGGCATGGACTTCTTCATCGGGAGCGCTCCAGTCAAAGTTGCCGCTGCTGTCCGCCACGTATCCGTCCAGGGAGGTGATGCCGGAGTAGATAAGCTGCGCCATGGGCCCATTCTGCCCGGGCCGGGGGTCTTTGGTAAGGGTTGCGGCTCCCGGGGCCCAGTTCCGGTCTATGGGCCGTTCGGTGCCGCCCTGTCCCGGACGACGAACTGTTGGGCCATGGTCCAGGCGTTGGTGACGGTCCAGTACACCAGGACGCCGATGGGGAAGAGGACCCCGCCCAAAGCGAACACTACCGGGAGGATGTACAGCAGCATCTTCTGCTGGCGCATGAACGGACTTTCCTCGGCCCCGGGCGGCACGTTCCTCGCCATCACTAGTTTTTGGGTAATGAACTGAGCTGCTGTCATGGCAAGGATCATCAGGAGGGTCAGCACTACGACGGCCACCTGATCACCGGCGCCGCCGTGCAGCACGGATGATGTCAGCGGGGCGCGGAAGATGCTGGATTGGTCGAACTGCAGCACCTGGTCATGACTCATCGCACCGATCCCCTCGCCTTGTCTTGCCCCGGTGCTGATGCCGGAAAGGACCTGGAACAGGGCGAAAAAGAACGGCACCTGGATCAGCATGGGCAGGCAGGCCGAGAAGGGGTTGGTTCCGTGCTTTTTGTACAACGCCATCTGCTCCTGCGCCATTGACTGGCGGGAAAGCGGGTCTGTTTTGCCGTGGTACTTTTCCTGCAGTGCCTTGAGGTCAGGCTGCAGGAGCCGCATCCGGCGTTGGGCGTCGAGCTGTTTCAGGAATACGGGAATCAGGGCGGCACGGATCACCAGCACCAGCCCGATGATGGACAGCGTCCACGTCCAGCCGCCCGCAGGCGGCATCCCGACGGCGCTCAACCCATCATGGAAGCCGATCATAATGACGGATACAAGCCACCTGAACGGAACCATGATCGCGTCAAAGTCCATGTGTTTCCCCATCCGTCAGATGCGGCAAAGCTACGGGGAAACAGTGGACTTGTCACGCTTTCGTGCCGTTAGGGCGGTGCACGGAGAAGGCTGTTTCCGCAGGGGCCGGGTCTCCTGGCCGGGCGATGGTCACCCGGCGGGGCGTCTTCCCGCCGCAGGGGAGGGCAGCCTGGGAGTTGGCGTTCTGCGGATTGAGTCGGCCGGTATCGAGGCCGTCCAAGTTGGCGAAGAGCATATCGACTCGAGTCTTGGCTTAGATACAAGAAAACCCCCGGACCCTTAGGGGTTCCGGGGGCTTAGCCTGTAGCGGTGGGGAGGCTCGATCTCCCGACCTCACGATTATGAGTCGTGCGCTCTAACCAACTGAGCTACACCGCCACGAATGAGAAAAACCTGTGTCAAGCCGGTCAAAACCGCCTTGACACAGGCCCTCATTCAGAGCCCCCCACCGGAATCGATCCGGTGACCTCGTTCTTACCAAGAACGCGCTCTACCACTGAGCTAGGGGGGCAACGAGTAAATACTCTACCGGAAGATTCCACCACCAACAAATCGGCGTCCGGGCAGGTCAGGAGACATAGAAACGGTGGCCCTGCAGCCCGCCG
This sequence comes from Arthrobacter sp. V1I9, assembly GCF_030817075.1. Classification (NCBI taxonomy): domain Bacteria; kingdom Bacillati; phylum Actinomycetota; class Actinomycetes; order Micrococcales; family Micrococcaceae; genus Arthrobacter; species Arthrobacter sp. V1I9. The sequence continues at coordinate 964,695 of NZ_JAUSYU010000001.1, read as the reverse complement.
ATGGGATAAAAACGCCGGGAAATCAAGGAAACCGGGCCCCTCAGCGGAGGCATGCGAACCATGGCGGGGCTCCCCTTTTGAGGGGCGCTCTGGTGAGTGTGTCCATCCCCACACTCACCACGAGTGTCTTATCCACCTCCGGAGTCCCCGGCCGCACGGTATCCCGTTGTTGTGGAAACCTTCCGGCGCTTAAAACGCCGATGGGCCGGCTCGAAAGCCGGCCCATCGGGGGTACGTGTCAGACTGGCTGACGGTTACCACTTGCCCTTGCGGTTGAAGTCGCGCTGGCCGCCCTCGTTGCCGTGGCGGGGCTTGCGGGAGCCGTCGCCGTGGCCGCCGAAGCGGGAGTCGCTGGCCTGGCCGCGGCTGGAACCGCTGTCAGCACTGAAGGAACGCTCGCTGTACGAACGGCCGCCACGGTCCGCAGAGGAACGCTCGCCGTCGTTCTTACGGAATTCCTTCTTGAAGCCGCCGTTGCCCTTGAAGTTGCCACCCCGGTCACCGCCACGGTCGCCGCCGCGGTTCCCCTGGTAGGCGCCACGCTCGCCGGAGGGCTTGCGGCCGTTGTCCAGCTCCAGGTGGATCAGCTCGCCGCCGATCCGGGTGCGGGACAGGGCACGCAGCTGCTCGGGGCTCAGGTCCGCCGGAAGCTCCACGAGGGAGTGGTCCGAGCGGATGTCGATGCCGCCGATCTGGGCCCGAGGAGATGCCGCCCTCGTTGGCAATGGCGCCCACGATGGAGCCGGGCATAACGCGCTGGCGGCGTCCCACGGCGATCCGGTAGGTGGCATTGCCCTCGGTGAGGGTGCGGGTCGGTCCACGTGAGCCGAAGCCGTCCTTGGACCGCTCGCGCTTCTGGAACTCGGGAGCTGCCGGCAGTTCCTTGACGAGCAGCGGCTGGCCGCCCTGGGCCATCACGGCAAGGGCTGCAGCGATTTCCGCGGCCGGAACGTTGTGCTCTTCCTCGTAGGAGGCGATGAGGTCGCGGAACGCCGAAACGTCCTCGGAGGCGAGGGTCTCCGTGATCTTTTCGGCGAACTTGCCCAGGCGCAGGGTGTTCACGGTCTCGGCAGTCGGCAGGTGCATCTGCTCCACCGGCTGGCGGGTTGCCTTCTCGATGGAACGCAGCAGGTACTTCTCCCGCGGCGTCATGAACAGGATGGCGTCGCCGGAACGGCCTGCACGGCCGGTGCGGCCGATGCGGTGGACGTAGGACTCGGTGTCGTGCGGGATGTCGTAGTTGATCACGTGGCTGATCCGCTCAACGTCAAGGCCACGGGCCGCGACGTCGGTAGCAACGAGGATGTCGATGCGGCCTTCCTTCAGCGCGTCGACAGTGCGCTCACGCTGCTGCTGCGGAATGTCGCCGTTGATCGCGGCGGCCTGGAAACCGCGGGCCTTCAGCTTGTCAGCCAGGTCCTCCGTGGCCATCTTGGTGCGCACGAAGGCGATAACGCCGTCGAACTCTTCCACCTCGAGGATGCGGGTCATGGCGTCAAGCTTGTGCGGGCCCATGACCTGCAGGTACCGCTGGCGGGTGTTGGCGCCGGTGGTGGTCTTGGACTTGACGGAGATCTCGGCCGGGTTATTCAGGTACTGCTTGGACATGCGGCGGATCTGGCTCGGCATGGTGGCTGAGAACAGTGCCACCTGGCGGTCCGAAGGCGTCTGCTGGAAGATCTGCTCCACGTCCTCGGCGAAGCCCATGCGCAGCATTTCGTCGGCCTCGTCCAGCACCAGGTACTGGAGTTCGGACAGGTCCAGGGAACCCTTGGAGATGTGGTCGATCACGCGGCCCGGGGTACCCACAACAACCTGGGCGCCGCGGCGAAGGCCGGCGAGCTGCGGGCCGTAAGCGGAGCCGCCGTACACGGGGAGGACGGTGAAGTCGTCGATGTGCTTGGCGTAGGAGGTGAAGGCCTCCGCAACCTGGAGCGCGAGCTCGCGGGTGGGAGCCAGCACCAGGGCCTGCGTCTTGCGGGACGGGCCGTTGAGGTCGTGGAGCTCGGCCAGGCGGGACAGTGCCGGTACTGCGAATGCTGCAGTCTTACCGGTGCCGGTCTGGGCGAGGCCCACAACGTCGCGGCCTTCAAGCAGCAGCGGGATGGTTGCTGCCTGGATGGGGGAAGGCTTTTCGTAGCCGACGTCCTGCAGGGCGGCGAGGACGCGGCCGTCGATGCCGAGGTCGGCGAACTTGATGCCCTCTTCGTCTTCCTCAGGGCTGGCCGCCGGAGCTTCCTCGGCCTTCACTGCGGGTACGGGGGCGGCTGCTGCAGCAGCTTCGTCTGCGGGGGCGGGCTCTGCTGCGGGGACAGCGGCCTCGGTGAATTCGACGGCGGCGGTTTCGGGGGTTGCCGCTTCGAAGGTGGCATCGTTTTGATTTTCGGGCATAGGAGAATATTCCTCATCCATAGGGGGCCAGGCGGCACTACCCGAGGTGAGCGGAGCCGCAGTACGTGTGCCGTGGGTGCCGGGCATACATTGACCGGCCGGTCACTTAGAAGTCCGGCGCTTTCGCAATCCCGTGGCAGGACTTCCCGCTGCATCTCTTGGCTGCTATCCCAGCAGTCTGTACAGCGTTTTCTTTAGCCGGCTCTCCCTATGAAAATGCCCGCTTCGCATTTGCGGGCCCCAACACTTGCCAGTCCTGCCTCAAAAATTGGGCAGGAATAAGGGATTTCCGGAGTGGGGGATATTTCAAGTGTAGGGCACGCACCTGCCCCAGGGGTAATTAAGGGCACGACGGCGGCGGTGAGCTTGCGCACACGGCTCCCCTGCCAGCACCTACTTAAGCAGTTACCGGCCCAGCTGCCGCTCCAGCTGTGCGAACTTCTGCCTGAACTCAGGCTGCTGCAGGCGGATCCCGCCGTCGGCCTCGGCGCCGAGCAATGCTTCCATGGACTCCCGGTCCGGCTCGCTGAACCACTTGCCCACAGTGACCCCGTGCCTGGGGACATACAGCCGGTGGATGAGGTCCCCAGGCCGGATGGCGCCAACACGGATCACCCGAAGGTACGCACCTACCCGGCCCTCGGCGGTGAACCTCTTAACGAACCGGGGCTCCCCCATCCTTCGCTGGAAGGTGGCACATGGGGTGCGCGGCGACGTCACCTCAACCTCCACGTCGAGCCCGATCTTCCAGCGCTCCCCAATAACGGCTTTGGTGGCGTCGAGCCCGCCGACGCGAAGGTTCTCCCCGAAGATTCCCGGCGGAAGCTCGCGCTCCAGCTCGCCTGCCCAAAAGTCGGCATCCACCTGCGAGTAGGCGTAGAGGGCCTGGTCCGGCCCGCCGTGGTGCACCCGGTTCGCCTGGATATCGCCCTGAAGGCCCAGCTTGTGCACCTTTACCGGTCCCTCCACCGCACGCTTGTCGATGGCGGTTACCCCCACGCTGGAGGCATCCGGCACGAGCTGGTGGACACGGCAGACGGCGAGCACAGAGGCGGTTTCCATGGCACCAGTGTAGGGGCGCAGAAGTGCGCTGCATCCACTAACTGACTGGCATTTTCCGTTGTCAACGCGCACTTTCGCGACGTTAAATGCGAGCCACTTAGGCCAGCTACGGCCTGCAGGGACTACGCTGATTCGAGGATTGCAATTGGGGGTGCAGCGCTGTGCCCAATTCACGTGGACAACTGAGGGGGACGCCATGGACCCGAATAAGGATCCGGAGCACGATCCAGCCAAGGGCGATGGCCAGCAGGCCCGCGCGCCGCGCGGGTCCGGTGCTGCACCGGACGAAACCCCCGGCCGGGACGCGCCCAAACCTCCCCCGTGGCAGGTTCCCAAGCCGGAGCTGCGCCCGGACCTCCTCAAGGAACCTGTCACCCCGGTGGACCCGTTCGCCCGCGACCGCGAACGGCAGCTCAATGAGGCCGCTGCCCATAAGAAGCGCTCCCAGCGGCGGACCGTCGTCGTGGGTTTGGGCGTAACAGCACTTCTCGCCGGCACCATCACAGCAATCGTGGCCAGCAACCAGGACGACCCCGAGTATGCGCAGGTATGTTTCAATGACGAAACCGGCGAGCGCGTGGAGGACGCCAGCTGTGACAGCTCCGCCGGCAGGGGCGGCGGCATTTACGCCTGGTACTTTTTCTCCCGCGGCTCGTTCGTCCCCGCCATCGGACAGAACCGCTCCACCGCACCCAACTACAGCAGGACCGTGCCCAGCGGAGCCAAAGCTTCCACGGGATACAGCAGACAGGGCGGCACTGTCAGCCGCGGCGGCTTCGGCACCAGCGCGAAAAGCGGTTCCGGCGGCGGCGGCAAAGTTTCGGGAGGATAGGCGTGAAGCGGAAGGTGAGCGAGCCCAGGCCCGGGTGGAAGCAGAAGATTGAAGAACAGGGCCTGGTGTTCTCCACCACCACGATGGATGACGGGCGGAAGATCGAGTACTGGAACGAGGCCGCGTACTACGAATTCACCATGGACGAGGTTGAGACCCTTGAGGTAACGGCGGAGGACATGCACAAGATGTGCCTGGAAGCCGCCCGGTTCCTGGCCACCGGGGCTATGGGGCACATCGGCATCGGCCCGCAGGCGCTGGAACTGGCCGCCGAGTCGCTCCAGGCCTCCGACGTGGACGTTTACGGCCGGTTTGACTTCATCTATGACGGTCAGGGCGGGCCGGCCAAGATGCTCGAGTACAACGCGGACACTCCCACCGGCCTGATTGAGGCAGCCGTGGCCCAATGGTTCTGGCTGCAGGACGTCTTCCCGGAGAAGGACCAGTGGAACGGCATCCACGAAGCGCTGATCCGGCAGTGGAAGAAGGTGCAGTACCGCACGGGAATGAGCACCCTGCACGTTGCGCACTCGGAAGTTGAGGAGTCCGGCGAGGACTGGATGACTGCCGCCTACATGCGGGATGTAGCCAGCCAGGCTGGGTGGACCACCATCGGCATCAATATGTCCGATATCGGCTGGGACCCTAATTTGAACCGCTTTGTGGACATGGACAACTTCATGATCAGCACCATGTTCAAGCTGTATCCGTGGGAGCTGATGATGAAGGAGCCGTTTGGGCACCGGCTGCTGGAGCGCGCCCACAACCCCCGCTGGGTGGAACCGGCCTGGAAGATGCTGCTCTCCAACAAGGCACTCCTCGCGGCACTGTGGCACCTGTACCCGGAGCACCCCAACCTGCTGCCGGCCTACCTCAACGAGCCGGGCCCGCTGAAGGAATGGGTGGCCAAGCCCCTGCACGGCCGCGAGGGCGACAACATCAGGATCCATGCCAAGGGCATCAACCTCGAGCAGCCCGGAGGGTACGGACGCGAAGGCTGGTGCTACCAGCAGTACCAACCGCTGCCCGATTTCGATGGCAACCACCCGGTCCTTGGCCTGTGGGTGGTGGACGGCGAATCCGTAGGCTGCGGAATCCGCGAATCGGACGGCCCCATCACCGATTACTTCTGCAGGTTCGTGCCCAACATCATTGACGCTGCTGCCCCGCTCTCGGCCGCGGCCCATTCAAGCAAAGCAGGTATCGCACTATGAGCCCGGTAACACTATGAGCACGGAAACCACGACGGCGGGGGGACCGGGCGGCGCGCCCGGCACCTCCGTTCCGCCCAAGGGCCTCCGCGCCGGCGTCCTGGACCTCGGCGACTCGGTCATGCTGGGTTTGGCATCAACGGCGCCGGTGTATTCGCTCGCGGCGACCCTGGGCCTCATTGTTGCGGTGAACGGGGACTACACTCCCCTGGTCCTGTTGCTGGGCTTCATCCCGGTCCTGTTCATCGCCTATGCCTTCCGCGAGCTCAACAGTGCCATCCCGGACTGCGGCACTACCTTCACCTGGTCCCGGCGGGCCTTCGGGCCATGGGCAGGATGGCTGGGCGGCTGGGGTGTTGCGCTTGCCGGCATCGTGGTGCTGGCCAATCTCGCGCAGGTGGCGGGCCAGTATCTCTGGCTCCTGGTGGGTGACGGCTCGCTGGCTGAGAACAAGGTGCTGGTCACCGCCACGGGTGTGCTGTTCATCGCCGTGATGACACTGGTGAATTACCGGGGAATCCGGCTGGGCGAACACGTCCAGCGGGTCCTGACCTACGTGCAGTACATTTCGCTCGGTATTTTCGCACTTGCCATTGTGGTGGGGATTGTCCGCGGTTCAGCCAGTGGCGACACAACAATCCAGTCCTTCGATTTTGAGTGGTTCAACCCTGTTGGTGCCTTCGCGGACCCCGGCGCCGTGGTGCACGGAGTGCTGCTGGCGCTCTTTATCTACTGGGGCTGGGACACCTGCCTGGCGGTCAACGAGGAAACCGAGAACCCTTCCACCACCCCGGGCCGGGGGGCCGTGATCTCCGCGTTCGTCCTGGTGGCCATCTATGTATCCGTTGCACTTCTGGTGATGATGTACGCCACCGTCGGCACTGACGGGATAGGCCTGGGCAATGAGGCCAACCAGGACGATGTATTCCTGGCCATGAAGGACGTGGTGCTGGGACCGTGGGGCTGGCTGATCGTCGTCGCGGTCCTGGCTTCGGTGTTGTCCTCCACCCAGACCACCATCCTGCCCACCGCCCGCGGAACCCTGTCCATGGGGGTCCATGGCGCGCTGCCCGCGAAGTTCGGCGAGGTGCACACGAAGAACCAGACGCCCGGATTCTCCACCCAGGTCATGGGTGCCGCGGCCATTGCCTATTACGTGGCCATGAGCTTCCTGAGCGAAAACCTGCTCTCGGACTCGATCAGCGCCATCAGCCTGTTCATCGCGTTCTATTACGCCCTCACCGGGTACGCCTGCTTCTGGTTCTTCCGGAAGACGCTGGGCGGGTCCGCACGCAGTCTGTGGTTCCGGGGCATCCTGCCGCTGGTAGGCGCGCTGCTGCTGACCGCTGCCTTCTTCATCTCGGCCGTGCAGATGTGGGACCCGGCGTACGGCGATACCCAGATTTTCGGCGTCGGCGGGGCATTCATCAGCGGCGTGGTGCTGCTGGCCCTGGGCGTGGTGCTCGCGGTGGTCTGCCGGTTCCTTCCCGCAACCCGCGGCTACTTCACCGGCGGACACCCAGCCGCCGCCGGGCAACCCCCCGTCCCCTCCCCCAAGTAGCCCGCAGATAGCGTCGCGAAACCACGTTTTCACTACGTTAACTACGAGCCAGGTGGGTGGATGGGCCGGAGGGTGGCCAGGGCGACAGCCCAGCTCAGGCCGAGAAGCCGCCATCGGACTTGATGAGCTGGCCGGAGACCCAGCGGCCGGCGGGTGAGAGCAGGAATGCCACCGTACCGGCGACGTCGGCAGGGGTGCCCATGCGGCCGGTGGGCTGGCGGGCCAGGACAGCTTCCCTGATCCCGTCATCCATCCAGCCCGTGTCCACCGGCCCCGGGTTCAGAACGTTCGCCGAGATTCCCAGCGGCCCCAGCTCGCGGGCGGCGGCAATCACGATCCTGTCCAGCGCCCCCTTTGAGGCGCCGTAGGGCAGGTTGAACGCTGTGTGGTCACTGGTCAGCGCAACGATCGCGCCGCCGTCGTCCGACGCCTGCCGCGCGAATGCGGCGATCAGTTGCCAGCTGGCCCGCGTGTTGACGGCGAAGTGGCGCTCGAAGGACTCCAGGCTGGTGTCCAGGATGCCGGAGTCCACCGATTCGGCGTGGCTGAGCACCATGCCCTGCAGCGGACCGGCCAGCCGCACCGCTTCAGCCAGCAACCGCTCCGGCGTTTCAGGGTCCTCCAAATTCGCGGGCAGGGAGTGCACGCGCGCGCCGATGGCTTCCAGCTCGGCGGTCAAACGGACGACGTCGTCCGGCTCGCTCCCCCACGGCATCCGGGCATCGTAGTCCTGCCAGTAAGCCAGGACCAGGTCCCAGCCTTCCGCTGCCAACTGGCGGGCGATGCCGGCGCCTATGCTGGCAAGCCTGCCGACGCCCGTGACCAGGGCGGCTTTGCGCGCACTTGCGGGTAATGGAGATTCCATCCGCCCAGCCTACTGGCGGAACGCGCTACGAAGCTGGCACCGGCTCCGCTTCCCGGGAGGCCGAATGCTTGCGGATGGTGGCGCTGATGACCGCTGCGATGGTGCACATGGCTGCCGCGCCGAACCAGGCATAGGTGTACTGGCCGGTGGCGTCCCTGATGGCACCGGCGCCCAGTGCTGCCGCGGCCGCTCCGAGCTGGTGGGCCGCAAACACCCAGCCGAACACCACGCTGCCGTCTGCGCCGAAGGTTTCCCGGCAGATGGCCGCCGTCGGGGGTACCGTGGCCACCCAGTCGAGGCCGTAAATCACCACAAAAAGGATCATGCTGGGCTGGACTTCGGCGCTCAGGAGCAGGGGAAGCACCAGCAGGCCGATCCCGCGGAACTGATAATAGACGGCGAGCAGGATCCGCGGGTTGAACCGGTCGGTCAGCCAGCCGGAGGCGATGGTGCCCACGATGTCGAAGATGCCGACGACGGCGAGCAGGCCGGCTGCGGTGGTTTCGGGCATGCCGTGGTCGTGCGCGGAGGGTATGAAGTGGGTGCCGATCAGGCCGTTGGTGGTGGCTCCGCAGATCGCGAACCCTGCCGCCAACGCCCAGAAGGTGCGGATACGGCTTGCCCTCTTCAGGACCTGCAGTGCACGCACCGCGGCATTGGTGCGGGGTCCGCTGTCCGGCGCGGCCGCCTGGACGGTGGCTCCGGCGGCGGGCGGCTCGGCCCCGTAAGGCAGCACGCCGGCCTCGGCCGGAGAGTTCTTGAGGAACTTCAGCACCAGCGGAACAACTGCCAGAGCCCCCACGGCAATCAGCAGGGACGCCTGCCGCCACCCCGGATCCTGTGCCAGCATGGCGATGAACGGCAGGAAGACCAGCTGCCCGGCCGCGCTGCCAGCCGTCAGGATGCCGATCACCAGGCCCCGGCTCTTCACGAACCAGGTGTTGGCAATGGTGGCGGCGAAAACCAGTGCCATGGATCCGGTGCCGATCCCGATCAACAGACCCCAGGTCAGCAGGATCTGCCAGGACTGGTTCACCAGTACGGTGAGGGCGCTGCCCAGACCGATCAGCACCAGCGCCGTTGCCGTGACCTTCCGGATGCCGAACCGCTCCATCAGCGCAGCCGCGAAGGGTGCCGTCAGCCCGAAGAGAACCAGGTTGATGCTGACGGCCCCGGACAAAACGGTGGTGGACCAGCCGAACTCCTGCTGCAGCGGCACCATCAGGACCCCCGGCGCCGCACGGAAACCGGCGGCGCCCACCAATGCAAGGAAGGCAACAGCCGCAACCACCCAGGCGGGGTGCAGGCGCCTGGGCCGCCGGGGTGCGGGGGCGGGCACGACGGCGGCAGCCGGGCTTTGGGAGGGACGGCCGGCTTCCGGGAGGGTTCCCTCGACGGTCTGATCCGCGCTCATGCTGCTGCTCCCGTGGAAGGCGTGGCGGTGGCAAGCGCCACGGGCGCCTTGGTCCTTGTTTGGCTGTGCCAGCTCGTGTTGGCGGCGGTCAGCCGTTCACCGCACCCGGTGCAGGTATCCGCCGAGCTGGTTCGCTGCCCGCAGCCGGAGTGGATAACGTACATGTGCGCCTGCTCCGAGGGAGCCGGCAGGTGTTTCTCCGCCCAGATGGTGACCGCATTCAGCACCGGGAGGGCGTCCTCACCCTTGGGTGTGAGGACGTACTCGCTCCGGGTGCGGCCGCCGTCGTCGTAGGCCCGTTTGGTCAGCAGCCCGGACTCCACCAGGCCGGCCAGGCGCTTGGTGAGCACGGAGTCGGCCACTTCCAGCCGGGCCTTCATGGCGTCGAAGCGGCCGTTCCCGAAGAACACCTCCCGGAGCACCAGGATGGACCAGGGATCGCCAAGGATATCCAGGCCGCGGGCCATGCTGCAGTTGCGCCGGGACCAGTCCGATCGGAGTGCCATACCGGCACCCTAGCTGACTCTCTTGAAGAAAGCCAGCATCCCGGACGACCTCAGGGGATGGAGGAGAATGCCTGGTCCAGGTCGGCCACCAGGTCCTCCACGTCCTCGATGCCGCAGGACAGGCGGAGCAGGTTCACCGGAACAGCCAGTTCCGTACCCTTGACGGACGCATGGGTCATCTCGGACGGGTAGTTCATCAGCGATTCGATGCCGCCCAGGGACTCCGCCAGGGTGAACACGGAGGTGGATTCGGCCACCTTCCGGGCGGCCGCTTCGCCACCCTTGAACTGTACCGAAACCATGCCCCCGAAGCTCCGCATCTGTTTCCTGGCCAACTCGTGGCCGGGGTGGGACGGCAGCCCCGGGTAGAGGACGGCTTCAACCTCGGGTCGTTCCAGCAGCCATTCCGCTACGGCCTGGCCGTTAAGGCTGTGCCGGTCCATCCGCACACCCAGCGTCTTCAGGCCGCGGGTGGTGAGGAAGGCATCCATCGGACCCGAGACGGCACCCACAGCGAACTGTACAAAGCCGATCTTTTCGGCCAGTTCGGCATCCTTGACCACAACGGCCCCGCCCACCACGTCCGAGTGCCCGCCGATGTACTTGGTGGTGGAGTGCACCACGATGTCGGCACCGAGTGCCAGCGGCGTCTGCAGGTAGGGCGAAGCGAAGGTGTTGTCCACCACCAGGAGGGCGCCGGCGTCGTGCGCCACCGCGGCAAGGGCCTCGATGTCCGTGATCTTCATCAGCGGGTTGGAGGGCGTTTCCACCCAGACGAAGCGGGTTTTGTTGGCGGCGACGGCTTTGGTGACGGCGTCGAGGTCGGCCATGTCCACGGGCGTGTTGCCTATCCCCCAGCCGCCGAGCACCCGGCTGATCAGGCGGTAGGTGCCGCCATAGGCGTCGTTGCCCAGCACAATGTGGTCACCGGGCCGGGTCAGGGCGCGGATGAGGGAGTCCTCGGCCGCGAGTCCTGAGCTGAAGCTGTAGGCGTGGCTGCCGCCTTCCAGCGCAGCGAGCTGTTCCTGCAGCGCGTCACGGGTGGGGTTGCCGCCGCGGCCGTATTCATAGCCGTCGCGGAGCCCGCCGATGCCGTCCTGCGCGTAGGTGGAGCTGAAGTGCAGCGGCGGCACAACGGCACCGGTGCGGGGTTCAAAAGCCTGGCCGGCGTGTACGGCGCGGGTGTTGAACCCCTGGTTGTTCGATACGGACATGATGCTCCTTCAGGGCGGTGTTGCTGTCAGTTGCTGAGGTAGGCCAGGAGGTCGTGCCGGGTGAGGATGCCCACTGGCGCGCCCACGAACGTAACCATCACGGTGTCCACGTCCGAGAGCAGCTCCCGGGCCGCCGAGATGGTTTCGAGCGAACCGATGACAGGCAGCTTGGGGCCCATGTGCTCGGAAATCTTGTCTGTCAGCTTGGCTTCGCCGCGGAACAGCTTGGCCGTAAGGGTGCGCTCATCCACCGCGCCGAGCACTTCGCCCATCACCACCGGCGGCTCCTGGGACAGGACCGGGATGTGGCTGACGCCGAACTCGTTCATGATGTTGATGACATCGCGGACGGACTCGTTGGGGTGGATGTGCACCAGGTCCGGCAGTTCGCCGTTCTTCGAACTGATCACCTCGCCCACCGAGGTCTCTTCACCGCCCGAGAGGAAGCCGTAGGACCGCATCCACTGATCGTTGAAAATTTTGGCCAGGTAGCCACGGCCTGAGTCAGGAAGAATGACGACGACGACGGCGGACTCCGGCAGGTCCCGCGCCACCTGCAGCGCGGCCACCACAGCCATGCCTGAGGATCCGCCCACCAGCAGGCCCTCCTCGCGGGCGAGGCGGCGGGTCATGGCGAACGAAATCGGCGTCAGTGACGGCGATGACCTGGTCCGGGACGGACTTGTCGTAGTTCGCCGGCCACATGTCCTCCCCCACGCCTTCAACAAAGTAGGGGCGTCCGGTGCCGCCCGAGTAGACCGAACCTTCAGGGTCCGCGCCGATGATCCGGACCACCCCGCCGTCGGACGCCGGCCTGCCCGCCGAAGCTTCCTTGAGGAAGCGGCCGGTGCCGGTGATGGTGCCGCCGGTGCCCGCGCCGATGACGCAGTGGGTGACCATGCCGTCGGTGTCCCGCCAGATCTCCGGGCCGGTGGTCAGGTAGTGGCTGCCGGGTGCTGCGGGGTTGGAGAACTGGTCCGGCTTGTACGAACCCGGCGTCTCACGGACCAGCCGGTCCGAGACGCCGTAGTAGCTTTGCGGGCTGTCCGGCGGGACGGCAGTGGGCGTCACCACCACTTCGGCACCGTAGGCTTCCAGGACGGCCCGCTTGTCCTCGCCCACCTTGTCCGGCACCACAAAGATGCACTTGTAGCCCTTTTGCTGGGCCACCAGTGCCAGCCCGACACCTGTGTTGCCGGACGTGGGCTCAATGATGGTGCCGCCGGGCTGCAGTTTGCCGTCCCGCTCCGCGTCCTCAACCATCTTGGCCGCGATGCGGTCCTTGATGGATCCGCCGGGGTTCAGGTACTCCAGCTTGACCAGGACTGTGGCTTTGATGCCCTCCGTCACGTGGTTGAGCTTGATGAGCGGGGTATTGCCGATGAGGTCCAGGACGGACTGGGCGTACTTCATGTGTACAAAGCTACCGCTTTCGCCAGCGCAATCCCCTACCCGGCGGCCTGCGCCTGCTGGTCAGCGGGAAGGTTTTCCCAAAGGCCCATCACGTTGCCTTCGGTGTCCTTGAAATATGCGAAGGAGCCCATCCCCGGGATGGTTTCCTTCGGCCTCACCACGGCACCGCCCAAAGACTCCACCGTCTTCAGCGTGGCCTCGATGTCCTCCACGTCCACGGTGAGGACGGGGTTGGACAGGTCCGCCTCCCGGGCCATCATGCCGCCGTTGATGGCACCCGCTTCTGTGGGTTGTCCCGTGGACTCGTCCATGGGCGTGGTGACCACCATGTTGTAGTCCATGCCCGGCACGGGATCGATGCGCCAGCCGAGGGCCTCCTTGTAGAAGCTCCTGGCCCGCTCCTGATCGTCCGCGGGGATTTCGAAATGCACTACTCCACCCATCGTTTCCTCCTGGTCTTTCGAGCCTTCGGGCACGGCCTTTCCGCACCCCAGGCAGGATTCTAGTCCCCGGATGCCCGTGGGATAAGGCCCGGTGGAACCGCCGCCGTTCCAGCCCTGCGGGGTGCTTTGTCACCCCGCCGTGGGACGATGGTTGCATGACGATCGCAGAGGCACCCGCGCGGCTGGCAGCCGCCGCGGATGCCTCGCTCCGGTGGTATCCGGGCGGCCCTTATGACCTGGCTCGGACCCTTGGCCCGCTCCTGCGCGGCAACAGCGATCCGTCCTTCAGTGTCCAGGGCAGCGCCATCTGGCATGCCTTCACCACCGGGGAGGGACCGGCCACCGTGCGCTTGACTCCGGCCGGCAGTTCTGAGCTGGAGCCCCGCGTGGACGTGCAGGCGTGGGGCCCCGGTTCCGCCGCGGCCATCGGATCGGTCCCGCGGCTCCTGGGGGCGGAGGATGACTGGCAGGGCTTTGACGAGCCTGCGTTCCATGCCACGCTCCCCCGCATGGTGCAGGACGCCCGACGGCGGAGCCTGGCCCTGCGGCTTCCGTCCAGCGGGCGCATCCTCGACCAACTCGTGCCAATCATCCTGGAACAAAAAGTGACAGTGATCGAGGCACGCCGGGCCTACCGGTACCTTCTGCACCGCTACGGCTCCCATGCACCCCAGGCCGGATCCCTGGCTCCTGCCGGGCTGCTGCTGGCACCCACGGCGGCCCGGTGGCTGCAGGTTCCCAGCTGGGAGTGGCACAGGGCGGGAGTGGGGCCGCAGCGCTCCGCGACGGTCATGCGCGCACTGCGCTCCGCCGTCGCGCTTGAACGGCTGGCAGCGCTGCCGGCCCTTGAGGCGGCGGCGAAAATGCAGACCATCCCGGGCATCGGCATCTGGACGGCGGCGGAGGTGGTGCAGCGCACCCACGGCTGCCCGGACTCCATCTCGGTGGGCGACTACCACCTCGCCGCGTACGTAGGCGCTGCGCTGACGGGACAGCGGACGGACGATGCCGGCATGCTCCGCCTGCTCGCTCCGTGGCAAGGGCACCGCCAGCGCGTGGTCCGGATGATCCAGAGCAGCGGCTTCCGCAAACCCACCTTCGGCCCGCGGATGACCATCCAGGACCACCGCCGGCACTGACGCGCCGAGGCGGGGTCACTTTTGACCAAAGAACCCGTTTATCCTGCCGGAAGTGCCCCGCGTTGCCGTAGTCAGAGCCCCAGCCTGGCCACGGCTTCCTCCCGCATCTCCACCTTGCGGATCTTCCCGGAGACGGTCATGGGGAAGGTGGCACGGACGTCCACATAGCGGGGGATCTTGTAATGGGCCAGCTCGCCGCGGCAGAACTCGGCAACGGCGTCTGCGTCCAGCGGTTCCGCACCGGGTGAGAGGATGATGCAGGCCATCAACTCCTCCCCGTAACGGGAATCGGGGACCCCGATGACCTGCACGTCCTGGATGGACGGGTGGGTGTAGAGGAACTCCTCGATCTCCCGCGGATAAATGTTCTCGCCGCCCCGGATCACCATGTCCTTCAGGCGGCCTTCGATGACCACGTAGCCTTCCTCGTCCATCCGGGCCAGGTCGCCGGTGTGCATCCAGCCGTCCGGGTCAATGGCCTCCGCGGTCTTGTCCGGCTGGTTCCAGTACCCTTCCATCACCGCATAACCGCGCGTGCATAGTTCCCCAATCTGCCCGCGGTCCAGCACCTCGCCCGAGGCCGGATCCACAATTTTGCTTTCCAGGTGCGGCATGGTGCGTCCCACGGTTTCCGTGCGGTGCTGCAGGCTGTCGCCGTTCCGGGTCATGGTGGACACCGGAGACGTCTCGGTCATGCCGTAGCAGATGGCCACGTCCCGCATGTTCATGTCCGAAATAACGCGTCTCATCACCTCGATGGGACAGAGCGACCCAGCCATCACGCCTGTGCGCAAGGTGGACAGGTCATAGGAGGCAAAGTCCGGCAGCGCGAGCTCGGCGATGAACATGGTGGGCACGCCGTACAGGGACGTGCCGCCAAAGTCCTGCACCGCTTCCAGCGCAGCAGCCGGGTTGAAGCCGCGGCTTGGGATGATCGTCGCTGCCCCGTGGCTCAAGGCGTTGAGGTTGCCGATCACCATGCCGAAGCAGTGGTAGAACGGCACCGGAATCACCACCCGGTCGTGCTCTGTGTAGTGGAGCAGTTCCCCTATCGAGTAGCCGTTGTTGAGGACGTTGTGGTGGGTCAGCGTGGCGCCTTTGGGAAAGCCTGTGGTCCCGGAGGTGTACTGCAGGTTGACGGGATCGTGCGGGCTGAGTTCAGCCATGCGGGTTCGCAGCCCTGAATGCCCGACGTCGTCCGCCCGCCTCAGCAGCTCGGCGTACGTCAGCTCCGCGTCGCTAAGCGGGACGCCGGCGTCGAGCCCCTCCCCGCCGGGGCCTTCTCGGCCCGGCTCCTCCCCGCCGGGGCTTTCCCCGCCCGGCGCTGGCAGGAACACTAGCTCGCGCAGGTCCGGGCACTCCGCGAGCACCCGCCGGGCCATGCCCACGTAATCGCTGTTCCGGTCCGAAGGGGCCGTGACCAGCATCCGCATGCTGTTTTGGTTCACCACGAACTCGAGTTCGTGGCTGCGGTAGGCGGGATTGACGTTGACGAGGACGGCGCCGGCCTTCGCCGTGGCGTACTGCAGCAGCGTCCACTCGGCGCAGTTCGGGCTCCAGATCCCCACACGGTCACCCTTGGCGATGCCCAGGGCGAGCAGCGCACGGGCCAGCCGGTCGACGTCGTCATTCATCTTGGTGTAGCTCCACCGCCGCGCGTCGGTACCCGGCACCGGGGCCGCCTCGATCAGCGCATCGTGGAACGGGAACCTGGCCACCACCCGCTCAAAGTTCGCGCCGATGGTTTCCTCGAGAAGCGGAACGTCAGTGTCCCCGGCTGTGTAAGCACGCATGATGGCACGCTACCAAGCAGCTACCGGCAAAAGAAGCACAAGGGGGCGCAACAGTCCACGCGGCGGCAGTCAACAGCAACGGGGGTGCGGGCAACGGCCGGTATTGTGAAATCCATGAGTTCACCCATTGACCTGCAGGCAACGTTCATCCCCAACGACGGCGAGTTTTACCGTGTGAAGCTGGCCCTCGAAATCGCCATCGATGAGGTGGTGAACGAGCCCGGCTGCATCCGTTATGAGCTCACCGAAGCCACGGAGGAGAAACTGGTCCTCACCGAGCAGTGGGCGTCGGAGGAGGACCTGGCCAAGCACTCCAAGGGCATCGCGGTGCAGGACCTGAACGAATCCCTGAGCGCGCTGCTGGCCGAGCCCGTCAAGCTGGAACGGCTCTGACGCCCGGCCCGTAATACCGGTTACAAAGAAGCAGCGCCCTCCATGCGGAGGGCGCTGCTTCGAAGTTTAAGGAATGGTTACGCGTCGGGAATCTGCGTGCCGTCCTGCGGGCCCGCTGCGGCAGCGCCTTCTTCCCGCTGGCGCGCCACGTGGGCGTGGACCTCGTCCATGTCCAGTGCCTTGACAGCGTCAACCACCTGTTCGAGCTGCTGCGAGTTCAGGGCGCCCGGCTGTGAGAACACCAGCACCTTTTCGCGGAACGCCATCAGGGTGGGAATGGAGGAGATGCCCGCCTCGGCGGCGAGCTGCTGCTCAGCTTCCGTGTCCACCTTGGTGAAGAGGACGTCAGGATGCTTCTCCGAAACGGTGGAGTATGTGGGTCCGAACTGCTTGCAGGGGCCACACCATTCTGCCCAAAAATCCACCAGGACAATGTCGTTGCCCTCGATGGTCGATGCAAACTGTTCACCAGTGATATCAACGGTAGCCATGTGTCCACGGTACGCGTGGAGACGCGGGATGTCGCGGGCCGGAGGCGTTTGTTCGCTCCACGCGTCATCGGGAATAACCTGCCCGCCCACAGATACAGCGGGATCAACGGTGCTCTTTCCGGGAGTCCTCACCATTGCTGCTGCCCGGGCACGCGGCCGCTAGCCCCAGACGTGCGGCGCTGGCTTCCGGCTGCCGGGAAGGGCGCTGGATGCGCGCCACTCGTGGACCCAGTCAGGAAGCACCAGGTCCGCGGGTGGCTGGCCGAACTCCCGCAGGATATCCTCCTGGCTGACCGGCCGGCCTCGGTGGACCAGGCGGGTGGCGATGTGCGCGCGGGCGTAGATCTCGCCGTCGGCCACCATGCGCTGCTCGAAGTAGATGGCCTTGGCGTCCAGGCCAATGATGCGGGTTTCGACGGTGTACTGCTGCCACAGCTGGAGGGACTTCCGGAAAGCGATGGTTTCCGCGGCGACCACCGGACCCCAGCCACGGCGGCGCATCCGCTTCCACACCCCGCTCCGGGCCATCAGGTCGAACCGGCCCAGGTCCAGCAGGGAAAGGTACATTCCGTTATTGACGTGCATGGCGATGTCGATGTCCGTGGGCAGCACCCGCAGCGGCAGCGACGAACTGTCCCAGACTGTCAGCGGCGGGCGGCGGGAAGAGGTGAACAGCAGCAGGAGGGTTCGCAGAAGCAGGTGCATCGGACCATGTTACCTGTCGGTAACATGGAGCGGGATCAGTGCGCCGAACCTGGCCGGCCCGTCCACGTAGGATTTGCTGCATGACCCAACAACGCTACCGGGACCTGGCGGACTGGCCGCTCACGATGACTGCGCTCATCTTCCTGGCAGCGTATGCGTGGCAGGTGATCGGCCGCCTTGAAGGCAGCGGGGCGTTTTGGCTGGAAGCAGTCATGTGGGCCACCTGGGGCATTTTTGCCGTGGACTACATAGCTAATTTGTGGCTGGCGGTGACAAGAGCAGCTGGTTCTTCCGAAACCTGCATGAACTGCTGATTGTGGCCCTGCCGTTCTTTCGGCCGTTGCGCCTGCTACGGCTGGTGACACTGTTGTCCGTACTGCACCGGACGCTCGGGGACACGCTCCGGGGCCGCGTGGTCACGTACGTGGCGGGGTCTGCCACAATGCTGGTGTTTGTGGGTGCCCTCGCCGTCCTTGACGTTGAACAGTCAGTCCCGGACGCCAAAATCATCACCTTCGGCGACGCGCTGTGGTGGGCCATGACCACCATCACCACCGTCGGCTACGGGGACATGTATCCCGTGACGCCCATTGGGCGGATGGTGGCGGCCGCCCTCATGATGAGCGGAATTGCCGTCCTGGGCGTGGTTACAGCCTCCATCGCTTCCTGGCTGGTCCAGCGTGTGGAGGACACCGCTGAAGCGGCGGCCGATGCCGAGGAGCCGGTCCGTGCCGAGTTGGTGGAACTGGTGGCGGAGATGGTTTCGCTTCGCAACGAAATCGCCGAGCTCAGGGACCAGCACAGCCGCTAGTCCATGTCTTCCGCGCTAAGTAGCGGGTAGCTTGCCGGTGCGTAGCTGGGCCGGAACCCTCAAGTACCGGGCCAAAAATATTCGGGTAATCCCTACTGGTGCCGGCGCCGTGCCGATTTCCTAGACTCGGGATTCCTAGGACCCAACATGTGCTGGCCTGTTCACCGGATGGCTTCCGGGCGGCAGTGCCTTTCGCGGAGCTTCCGTATCTTCTGGGTATGCGGACGCCTCCATCATGTGCCGATGGCGGCCCGGTCTGAATCGGGGCCGCCGGCGCATCACACCGCGTCCGTCCCGCTTTCGCTTGTTGCGCCTGCAGCTGCCCGGCTGGGACCGAACCCCGATGGGCTACCCATGAACTTTGAAGCCACAGATCCACCAATCCACAGTGTCGCCACCAATGTCCCCCAGTCAGGCCTGACAGCCGGCCTGCCCACTATCAGCAACAAGTTATGGGCCGGCATGGCCACCGTCGCCGTGGTGGCGGCCGTGGGAGTCGGGGCGCTGGCTGGACCGGCCACCTCCCTGTTGCAGGGTACGACGGCGGCTGCTCCCGTTGCTGAGGCGGCCCCCGAAGCAGGGGCCGGCGTTGGCGCCGCGGGCCAGGATGCCTCCGGCGGTGATTCCGGCACCCCATCCGGTGCTGGCCAGCAGCGGGCGCCCGCAGCTGCACCTGCGGCCGCGCCGCCTGCTGCGGAAAAACCGGCGAAGGCACCACCCGCCGTCGAGCCCGCACCCGCCCCTAAGCCACCTTCCGCAGCACCGGCTGCGGACTCCAATCGCTACACCGTGGTGCCCGGGGACACAGTAGGTGCCATTGCGGGCAGGTTTGGGGTGGACATGAACGCGATGCTCTCAGCCAATGGGCTAAGTGCCTTCAGCGTGATCGTTCCGGGACAGACGCTGCTGCTGACCGGTCCAGCCGTAGCCGGAGCCGAGGCTGCACCTGTCCCCGCGAGCGCTCCTGCGCCGGCACCGGCGGCACCGGCGCCCGCTCCGGCCCCTGCTCCCGCTCCTGCTCCCGCCGCGGTTCCGGCCGCTCCCGCAATCCGAACCATTTACGTAGCCGGTGCCGGCGGGCAGTCCATGGTGGACGCCTGCATCGGACCCATCCACTACACGCCCAACGACGGCTACTCGCTTTTCATCACCGAACACGACTTCTGCGGTGGCTGGGCACGCTTCTCCGGAATCGGAGTGGGTGAGAGAGTCAGCATCCCGGGTTATGGAACCTACACGGCAACGGCCAGGGGCCAGGTACCCAACCCGGGAACCACCAACGACGTCATCGCAGCCTTCGGCGGTTTCCCGCGGGCAATCCTGCAGACCTGCATCCCCGGCACCAACCAGATGCTCCTGATCGCGCTGAACTGAGGATGCTGAACCGGGCCGGGCTGAACCGGGCCGGGCTGAACCGGGCCGGGTTGGACCAAGCCAGTTGGACCGGCTGGCTGGCTGCAACTGGTTCCTAAGCTTGTCCGCGGCTCCTAACCTTTAAGGCGGGGAGCCGCGGACAAGGCCATGCACGCACACGAAGTAACGCCACGGAGCGGACTCCGTGGCGTTGGTTTGCGGGGAATCCGCTAGGAAAGCTTTGCCTAGGCGTTCATCCGTTTGCGTTCCGAGATGTGCTCCACGAGCTCACCTACACGTTGTTCGGAGTAGTTGCGGGCAATGTCTCCCTGGCTGATGATGCCTACCAGCTTGTAATCGGCGATGACGGGAAGCCGCCGGACCTGGTGGCTCTCCATCATCTCGATGGCGGCGTCCACGTTCGCATCGGCGTCAATCCAGAATGGCTTGCCCGAGGCGAGGTCACGGGCCATCATTTCGCGCGGATCACGTCCGGCGGCTACGCACTTGAGCACGATGTCGCGGTCGGTGATCATGCCCCTCAACTTGCCGTCGTCACCACAGATCGGCAACGATCCGCAGTCCAGATCCAGCATCATCCGGGCGGCATCGGCAAGGGACTGGTTTTCCTTAATACACTGTGCGTCCGTAGTCATGAATTCACGTACGGCACTCATTGGTCCTCCTTTATCGATTCTTTGATCGACGCAGGGCATCGGGGCACGTGCGCCGATGGTGCCAGCCTACGCCCGGCCGGGGCCGGTGTCGACGACGGTTTGCCTGCCCTTCGGGGCGTTTCAAAGGGGCCTGGAAACACGAAAAAGCCTCCGGAACCATGTGGTTCCGGAGGCTTTCACTTGGGTGGCAGATGAGGGATTCGAACCCCCGTAGGCGTTGCCAGCTGATTTACAGTCAGCCCCCTTTGGCCGCTCGGGTAATCTGCCGAACTTCAAAAGAAGATCACCCCCGGCTGCAGTCCGTGGAACGTCCGTTTCCGGGCCGTTCCGCTTCCAGTAACCGCGGGCAAGACAACTTTACAGAACTTCCGCCGAAGAATCGAATCGGCGCATTCAGGCGCGGAATGGCGCGGATTTCAGGCTGACGCACCTTCACTACGAAGCGCTTCCGGACGGGTCAGGCTTCGCCCAGGATCCGCCCGGCCAGGCGGGCTTCGAACCTCAATGCCTGCTCCTCGGTGATCTGGTTCAGCTGGACGGCGCGGAGCAGGTCCTCGCTGACGCCCTCCATCCGGGAGGCGGCATCCGCCACCGGACTGAAGATGATGGAGGCTGCCACCGCCGCTGCCGCGACTGATGTTGCTGCTGTTGCCACTGCACCGGCTGCTGCCGAGGTGGTTTGCGAGACATATCGGACGGCCCTGCGGTGCATGGTGTTCCTTTCGTGCAGCTTCCAACTCCTTCAACTCTGCCCGGACCTCCTTCGTTCCCCCGGAGCGTCCGCTGAGAGGGAACTGTGAATACCGCTCCCCCTCACCAGGAGCATCCGTATTAGGCTTGAATCCAGCCACCCAAGCCCGGTCCGAGGACAGGGCTCCCACCAGCACAAGGAGAGTCATGGCAGGCGAGTCAACGTTCGACGTCGTAAGCAAAGTGGACAAGCAGGAAGTGGCAAACGCCCTCAACCAGGCACAGAAGGAACTTGCCCAGCGCTACGACTTCAAGGGTGTCGGCGCAGAGGTGGATTTCAGCGGCGAGAAAATCCTGATGAAGGCCAACTCCGAGGAGCGCGTCCTGGCGGTACTGGACGTGCTGCAGTCAAAACTGATCCGCCGCGGCATCTCGCTGAAGTCGCTGGACACCGGTGAGCCCTACGCCTCCGGCAAGGAGTTCCGCCTCGAGGCCTCCATCAAGGAAGGCATCGCCCAGGACCTGGCGAAGAAGATCAACAAGCTGATCCGCGACGAAGCGCCCAAGTCCGTGAAGTCCCAAATCCAGGGCGATGAACTGCGCGTGACCTCCAAATCCCGCGACGACCTGCAGGCCACCATGGCGCTGCTGAAGGACTTTGACGAGGCCGACCTGCAGTTCGTGAACTTCCGCAGCTAGCAGCCCCGCCGGCGTTTCCGGCGCGCAAAAGTTCTGCCGCTACGCACGGAGGCCGGCGCACCCCGAATACGGGCCGCGCCGGCCTCTTTGCACATCGCGGGGCCTAGCTCACGCTGGAAACCTGGGAACCGCCTTCTAGGGAGCAGGGTTCCGTGCGTCGTACTGGCGGAAACCGGGCTGCAATCTGGCCGCCACCCATGCCCCGGCAATGCACAGCACCCCGCCAAGGATCAGGACCGAGCCCTCGGTCAGGATCCTGGTTCCGGCACCGGCCAGCAGGTCGCCAACCCTGGGACCGCCGGCGACCACCACGATGAACACGCCCTGGAGCCGGCCGCGAAGGTGGTCAGGCGTGGCTGCCTGCAGGATGGTGTTCCGGAAAACGCTGCTGATTGAATCGGCGATGCCGGCGAGCGCGCAGCAGAGGGCGGCGGGGAGCAGCCAGAGCGTGACCGCCCCATCAGGTGATCGCCCGGCCAGCAGCACCACCAGCCCGAAACCGGCGATCGATGCTCCCCATCCCATCACCGAGAAGACCACTGCACTCCCCTGCCACCGGACAGCGCCGAGAGGACCGGAGAACAGGCCGGCCAGGAACGCACCGACTGCGGTGGCCGCCAGCAGGACACCAACTGTTGCTTCGCCACCGCCGATCATGACAGCACCGATGGCCGGCATCAGCGCCCGCGGCTGGGCCAGGATCATGGCAATCAGGTCGATCACAAAGGTCATCCGCAGGTTCGGCCGGGTGCCCAGGAACCGGAAGCCCTCGATGACCGAACGGATGCCTGCCCCGCTCCGTTTTCCGGACGGCGGCAAGGGCGGCAGCCGGTAGACGGCCCACAGCACGACCGCGAAGCTGGCGAAGTCGAGGGTGTAGGTCCAGCCGAAACCCACCCAAGCCACCAGCACGCCGGCAAGCAAGGGTCCGGCGGTCATGGCAAGGCCGAAGGACATCATGCTGAGCGCGTTGGCAGCGGGCAGGAGTTCCTTGCGGATCAGCATGGGCAGGATGGCACTTCGGGCGGGCTGGTTTATGGCCTGCGCTCCGCTCTGCAGCGCCACCAGGAAGTACAGGACCCAGATGTTGCCCCATTGCATCCAGGACTGCAGGGCGATCAGGCCGGTGGCCAGCCACAGCACCGTCGAGGCAAGCAGCGCTACGCGCCGCCGGTCGTGGGCGTCGGCGATGGAGCCGCCCAGCAGCCCGCCGATCACCAGCGGCACCAGCGCGAAGACAGCCAGCAGGCCAACATAGAAGCTGTCCTGGGTCAGCCCGTAAATCTCCAGGCTTACTGCAACAAGGGTTAGTTGGCTTCCGACGGCGGATAAGGCCGAGCCCAGCCACAGCCGGCGGAAGTCGGGGCTCTCCTTGAGCGGCGTTATGTCAGCGAGCAATTTCCCCACCCTGCAACCCTAGTGGGGCGGATGTGATTGCTGGTTCCGGAGAGGTTAGCCGGACCTTATTGTGAGATATTCATAATAGGTGCTTCAATGGTGTCATGACAGAGCACTTTGACGGCCACGAGGCGTGGGCTGCCGCCCTGCGCGCCCATGGCCGCAGGGTGACAAAGCAGCGGCTGGCGGTCCTGGCCGCCGTCGAACGCCACCCCCATTCGCCTGCCGAAAGCATCCTTTCTGCAGCCCGCGCCGAGCTTCCGGAACTGACGGCTCAGTCCGTTTACGTGGTACTGGGGGACCTGACGGACCTGCACATGCTTCGCAGGTTCGAACCCCCGCACTCCCCCGCGCTTTACGAAACCCGTGTAGGCGACAACCACCACCACGCCATCTGCATCAGCTGCGGCCGGGTGGAAGACGTTGATTGCGCAGTGGGCCACGCCCCCTGCCTCACGCCGCACTGGGACGAGAACGCAAAGCCGATGACCATCCAGATCGCCGATGTTATGTACCAGGGCATCTGCCAGGACTGCCAGCAGTCCCAACAACTTCCTTCCAATCCTTCGTCACAAGAAATAGAGAAATAGGAGAACAATGACTGCCATTTCAACAACCCAGTCAGGTGCCCCCGTAACGTCCGACGCGCACTCGAAGTCCACCGGTGCCGACGGCGCGATCATCCTGACTGACCACTACCTGGTGGAAAAGCTCGCCCAGTTCAACCGCGAGCGGGTGCCGGAGCGCGTAGTGCACGCCAAGGGCGGCGGTGCATTCGGTACGTTCAAGACCACCGAGGACGTGTCCAAGTACACGAAGGCAGCATTCCTCCAGCCCGGCGTCGAAACCGAAATGCTGATCCGCTTCTCCTCCGTGGCCGGCGAGAACGGCTCCCCGGACACCTGGCGCGATCCCCGCGGGTTCGCCGTCAAGTTCTACACCTCCGAGGGCAACTACGACCTCGTGGGCAACAACACCCCGGTGTTCTTCATCCGCGACGGCATCAAGTTCCCGGACTTCATTCACTCGCAGAAGCGCCTGCCGGGCACCCACCTGCGCGACGCCGACATGCAGTGGGACTTCTGGACCCTGTCCCCCGAGTCCGCACACCAGGTCACCTGGCTCATGGGCGACCGCGGCCTGCCCGCCTCCTGGCGTGAGATGCAGGGCTACGGCTCACACACCTACCAGTGGATCAACGCCGAGGGCGAGCGTTTCTGGGTCAAGTACCACTTCAAGTCCAACCAGGGCGTGAACTCCATGAGCAGCGAGCAGGCCGAGCAGCTGGCCGGCTCCGATGCTGACTTCTACATCCGCGACCTGTCCGAGAACATCGAAGCCGGAAACTTCCCGTCCTGGGACCTGCACGTGCAGGTCATGCCGTACGAGGACGCCAAGACCTACCGCTTCAACCCGTTCGACCTCACCAAGGTGTGGCCGCACGGCGATTACCCGCTGATCAAGGTGGGCACCATGGAGCTGAACCGGAACCCGGAGAACTACTTCGCGCAGATCGAACAGGCCACCTTCGCGCCGTCGAACTTCGTGCCGGGCATCGCCGCCTCCCCTGACAAGATGCTGCAGGCCCGCATCTTCTCCTACGCTGACGCGCACCGCTACCGCGTGGGCACCAACCACGCCCAGATCCCGGTGAACCAGCCGAAGAACCAGGTCAACAACTACAGCCAGGACGGCCAGGGGCGCTTCCTGTACAACGCACCCTCGGTCCCCGTGTACGCCCCGAACTCCGTGGGCGGACCGGCCGCTGTTGAGCCGCAGAACCCGGCCGGCGGCTGGGAGAACGACGGCGAGCTGACCCTCGCCGCGCACTCCCTCCACACCGAGGACAGCGACTTCATCCAGGCCGGCACCCTGTACCGCGAGGTTTACGACGACGGCGCCAAAGCCCGCCTGCTCGAGACCATCACCGGCGCAGTGGGCGGCGTCAAGAGCCCCGGCATCAAGGAACGTGCCATCCAGTACTGGACCAACGTTGACGCCGAACTTGGCGCCAAGCTGCGCGCCAACCTTGGCGCGGTCGCTGTTGGCGCCGCAGGCTTTGGGTCGGCTCCGTCCTCGGACGCAGAGGCGGCTAACAAGATCGGCTGATCCAGCTGCTTCTTGAGCTTTTGAAGACCACCCCGTCACGGTTCCCGTGGCGGGGTGGTTTTTGCTTTTCCACAGAGGCGGCACTTTCCACATAAGCGCCCGGCCCATGGCCCCCGCCGGCAGCCGTCCCTAGGATCGACGCATGACAACTTTCCACGGCATACCCGCGGGCGCCTTCGAGTTCTACAAAGAGCTGCAGGATAACAACAACCGTGACTGGTGGCTGGAGCATAAGGACAGGTACCAGGAGCTGGTCCGGGGACCGATCACTCTTTTGCTTGCGGAACTGGAGCCACGGTTTGGTCCGGGCCGCATTTTCCGGCCCAACAGGGACATCCGGTTCTCCCAGGACAAATCGCCCTACAAGACGGCCCAGGGTGCTTTTGCATCCACCCAGGAAGGTATGGGCTATTACCTGCAGGTCAGCGCGGACGGGCTGCTGGTGGGCGGCGGCTACCACTCCTACACGCCTGCCCAGCTGGTGAGGTACCGCAACTCCGTTGATGCGTCCGGGACAGGAGAGTCACTCCGGCACGTCATCGACGCCGTCAGTGCTGCCGGTTTTGTGGTGGAAGGGGAACAGCTCAGAACTGTCCCGCGCGGGTACCCCCGGGACCATCCCCGGGGCGAGCTGCTGAAGCACAAGTCCCTCGCGGCCAGCACCGACCTTGGGCAACCCGCCTGGCTGGACACTCCCGCAGCAGTGCAGGAAATCGGGGCGTTGTGGGATGAGCTGCGGCCGTTGGTGGACTGGGTGGGCCGGCACGCCGCGCCTTGATCCTCAGCCGGTCGGTGCCAGCTCCATGTTGTAGGAGCGGATACGGACCACCCGCCCGTCCTCGAAGTCGTAGATGTCGCAGGACGCCACCCGGCTGATGCTGCCATCGGCCGAGAAATAGCTGGCAACACTGTCCACCACAACGCTTGCCGAAGCGACAATAACCCTCAACCGGTCAAAGGTGGTGTGCACGTCTTTGAGGTCCCGCGCCAGCGACGTGCAGACATCCACCACCGCCAGCTTGCCGGCAAGGGCTTCGCCGCCCACCAGCTCCCAGACAATGTCGTCGTCCAGCCGAGGTACTGCATCCTCAAACCGGTGGCTCGAGAAGGCCCTGGCCACCGCCTCCATCGTCGTCTCCGTCATGTCCGCTCCTTCCACGCGCTTTCGGCCCGCCCGCCTTCGGTCCACTCATTGAACTCCAAAGCCCGGCGGCCCGCACGTGCCATTCAGGCCACCTTGGGGCGGGGCAAAGCAAAACCGCCCGCTGATCAGGGATCAGCGGACGGTTTGTGTTGCCGGTGTTCAGTTCGGGCGGTGTCAGGCGCGGGTCAGTTCGTCCTCGTCGTCCTTGCCGGCTACAAGGGAGGCGCCATTGACGGCGGTGTTGGCCTCGCTGAACCGCTCGTTCAGCCGGGAGTGGCGCTGGCCGTAGGCGAAGTAGATGGCAAGGCCAATCGCCAGCCAAATGGCAAAGAAGATCCAGGTTTCAACGGCCAGGTTGGTCATCAGGTAAAGGCACAGCACGGCGGAAACAATCGGCAGGACCTTGCCGAACGGGACGCGGAAGGCAGGCTTCAGGTCCGGGCGCTTCTTGCGCAGCACGAGGATGCCAAGGCTCACCACCACAAACGCGGACAGCGTGCCGATGTTGATCATTTCCTCAAGAAGGTCCACGTTGGTCAGGCCGGCTACCAGCGCAACAGCGGCACCGCAGATGATCTGGAGCCGCACCGGGGTGGACCGCTTCTCGCTGGTCTTGGACAATGCACGCGGCAGGAGGCCGTCGCGGCTCATGGCAAGGACCACACGAGACAGGCCCATGAGGAGGACCATGATCACGGTGGTCAGGCCTACCAGCGAACCGAAGGCAATGACCTTGGCCGCGGACGTGTCACCCACTGCTTCGAAGGCGGTGGTAAGCGTGGGGCTTTCCGCCTCGGCCAGCTGGGTGTAGGACACCATGCCGGTCAGGGCCAGGGAAACCAGGATGTACAGCAGCGTCACCAGTGCAAGACCACCGAAGATACCGCGCGGCAGGGTCTTCTGCGGGTTCTTGACTTCCTCCGCAGAGGTGGCCACCACGTCGAAGCCGATGAAGGCGAAGAACACGAGTGCGGCGCCGGCAAAGATGCCGAGGGTGCCGTACTGGGCCGGGGCCGCTCCGGTGAGGAAGCCGAAGAACGACTGCTTCAGGACATCGGCCGTGCCGGTGCCGCCAGTGGGCTCGGCTGCCGGGATGAACGGGCTGTAGTTCTCGAACTTCACGTAGGTGAAGCCCACGACGATCACAAAGAGGACCACGCCGATCTTGATCAGGGTGAAGATGTTGCCCACGCGGGCGGACAGCTTGGTGCCCAGCACCAGCAGCACCGTAAACACGGCAACGATCAGGAACGCGCCCCAGTAGAGGTCCACGCCACCGACGGAGAGCGCAGCTGGGATGTCCGCGCCCATCAGGGCGAAGACCTTGCTGAGGTAGATGCCCCAGTACTTGGCGATGACCGCGGCGGCAGTGAAGAGCTCGAGGATCAGGTTCCAGCCGATGATCCAGGCAAGGAGTTCGCCCATCGTGGCGTAGGTGAAGACGTAGGCGGAGCCTGCCACGGGGATGGCGGTGGCAAACTCGGCGTAGCACATGATGGCAAGGGCGCAGGTGATGGCGGCGATCGCGAAGGACAGCGTGACGGCAGGGCCGGAAAAGTTGGCTGCTGCCTTGGCGCCCACCGAGAAGATGCCGGCGCCCACTGCAACGGCGACGCCCATGATCATGAGGTCCCAGGTGCTGAGGGAGCGCTTGAGCTTGCGTCCGGGTTCATCGGCGTCAGCCATGGACTGCTCGATAGATTTGGTCCGGAGAAGGTTCATAGGGGGATCACAATCCTGATTTCTGATGGAAACAGACCTATCAACGATAGGTCCATCCACTGGACGGTCCCAATTGTTCCGAATGGTGAGACGGCCTTCTGGCCGAACCTTGTTCTGCAAAAGCGCTTGAGGCCCCCCACCTGGAGGGCCTCAAGCGCTTACAGTTCGAATAATCAGGCAGGCCAGTCCATCAGAGTGGACCGGATCAGGAACCTCTTGCCTTCGGGCGCTTCCACCGAAAAGCCGCTGCCCCGGCCAGGCACCACGTCAACGGTCAGGTGCGTGTGGCTCCAGTAGTTGAACTGCTCCCGGGACATCCAGAACTCCAGCGGCCGGGGTTCCAGGCCATCAGAGACATCGAACAGGCCCAGCAGGACATCGGCGTCACCGGTGAGGAACTCGCCCTTCGGGTAACACATGGGCGAGGACCCGTCGCAGCACCCGCCGGACTGGTGGAACATCAGCGGCCCGTGCTGAAGCCAGAGCTTCCGCAGCAGTTCCGCGGCCGCCGGCGTGAGCGCCACCCGGGAGAAGTCCTCCCCGGGCAGCGTCACCGCGGCGTCGATTACGCTTCCGGGAACCATGGTCTAGAAGAAGCCCAGCTTGTTTTCGTTGTAGCTGACCAGCAGGTTCTTGGTCTGCTGGTAGTGGTCCAGCATCATCGCGTGGTTCTCGCGTCCGATGCCTGAGGACTTGTACCCGCCGAACGCGGCTCCGGCCGGGTAGGCGTGGTAGTTGTTGACCCATACGCGCCCGGCCTGGATCTCGCGGCCGGCGCGGTAGGCAACGTTGCCGTTGCGGGACCAGACACCCGCACCCAGCCCGTAAAGGGTGTCGTTAGCCAGGCCCATGGCGTCGCTGTAATCGCTGAACTTCGTCACCGCGACCACCGGGCCGAAAATCTCCTCCTGGAAGATCCGCATCTTGTTGTGGCCTTCGAAGACCGTCGGCTGGACGTAGTAGCCACCGGCCAGGTCGCCCGGGAGCTCGGCGCGGCCGCCCCCGGTGAGGACCTTGGCGCCCTCCTGCTTGCCGATATCGATGTAGGAGAGGATCTTTTCCAGTTGGTCATTCGAGGCCTGGGCACCCACCTGCGTTTCGGTGTCCAGCGGGTTGCCCTGGACCATCTTTTCCACCCGGGCTATGGCGTCGGCCATAAACGAGTCGTAGATGTCCTCCTGCACCAGCGCACGCGAGGGGCAGGTGCACACTTCGCCCTGGTTGAAGGCGAACAGTGCGAAGCCCTCCTGCGCCTTGTCGTAGAACGCGTCGTTGTCCTGGGCGACGTCGTTGAAGAAGATGTTCGGGCTCTTGCCGCCCAGCTCCAGGGTGACAGGAATGAGGTTCTGGCTGGCGTACTGGCTGATGAGGCGGCCGGTAGTCGTTTCGCCGGTGAATGCGATCTTGCGGATCCGGGGGCTGGAGGCCAGGGGCTTGCCCGCTTCCACGCCGAACCCGTTGACCACGTTGATGACGCCTGCCGGCAACAGGTCGCCGATGAGTTCCATCAGGACCAGGATGGACGACGGCGTCTGCTCGGCCGGCTTGAGCACCACGGCGTTGCCGGCGGCGAGTGCCGGGGCCAGTTTCCACACGGCCATCAGGATCGGGAAGTTCCAGGGGATGATCTGGCCTACAACGCCGAGCGGTTCGTGGAAGTGGTAGGCGGTGGTGTCGTCGTCGAGCTGGGACAGCCTGCCCTCCTGGGCACGGACGGCCGAGGCAAAGTAGCGGAAGTGGTCGGCCGCGAGCGGAAGGTCAGCGTTCAGGGTCTCGCGGATGGGCTTGCCGTTGTCCCAGGACTCGGCCACCGCCAGCATTTCCAGGTTCTGGTCGATCCGGTCGGCAATCTTGTTCAAAATTGCGGCGCGCTCGGCCACGGACGTTTTGCCCCACGACGGTGCAACCTTGTGCGCTGCATCCAGCGCCAACTCAATATCCTCGGCCGTGCCGCGGGCCACTTCACAGAAGGCTTTGCCCGTCACCGGCGTGATGTTCTCGAAGTACTGGCCCTTCACCGGGGCCACCCATTCCCCGCCGATCCAGTTCTCGTAGCGGTCCTTGAACGTGACCTTCGAGCCCTCGGTTCCGGGCTGTGCGTAAACAGTCATTGCTAGCTCCTTTGCTGTGCAGATCAGGCTTTCGCCAATGGAGCCAGCGTAGGAGCGGGAAGGTTGCAGCAAGGTTGCACCTTAGGCGCGCAGTTCGACTTCCAGCCGTTCCAGGTCCGCGACGACGGCGGCGCGCCTGGGCGAGCGGGCCGGAAGGAGGCGGAGCGCGGCACGGCGGACGCCGACGTCGTTCTTTGCCTCCGGAAGCTCCGCGTACCTGAGCAGCGACTCGGCGCTGCCGTCTGTCATGACTGCTTCCCGCAGCAGCGAGGACACCTTGTTCCGCAGCTCGATGACGCCCGGCGCCTCGGACCGGGGAAGCACGGCGCCACGGTAGATTTCCAGGGCGATCCGGTGGGCACCGCGCTGCAGGCAGCTCAGCACCTGGGCACTGTCCGGCACCAGGTCCAGGGGAAGGCGGTACGGGCGGGAATTCGGTACGGCGTCCGGGGCGAGTTGCTGAAGGACTTTGCGCAGGCGCACCATCTCCGCCCTCAGCGTGATGGTGGAGCCGTCCCCGGGATAAAGCAGGAGGCTGAGCTCCTCGGCGCTGAGCCCGTCGGGGTGGGTGCTCAGCAGCGCCAGGATTTCACTGTGCCGGGCAGACAGCGCTACAGTCCTGCCGCGCAGGCTCAGCAGTGCCTGGTCGCGGCCCAGCAGTTGCATGCTGTTCCGGTAGAGGCTGCCGTCCCTGGTGGTTTCGTCCGGTGAGCGGGAGGCGGTACTCTGCGAACGCCGTCGTGCCGGCCTGGTGGCGAGCTGGGCGGCATGCTGCAGGCGCTCGACGCGCAGTTGCGCCTGGGCCGCGGCCACAGTTGCCTCCACGAGGGACAGCGTGTGGGGCGCCACGGCGGTGGCCTTGCCGGTGATGTCCACGACTCCCAGCACCGCCCCCGAGTCCGGGTCGTGGAAGGGGACGGCAGTACAGCTCCAGGCGTGAACGGCCCGCTGGTAGTGCTCCGCCCCGGCGATCTGGATGCCGCGGCCCAGGGCGAGGGCAGTACCCGGCGCACTGGTGCCAACGGTGGCCTCGGACCAGTCGGCACCGGGCACGAACATCATGCCCTCGGCCCTCCTCTGCAGCGCGGGGTCACCCTCCACCCAGAGCAGCCGGCCCACCTCATCCCCTACTGCCACCAGCAGGCCGCTGTCGTGGCTGGGCTGGACCAGGAGCTTGTTGATGACCGGCATGATGGTGGCCAGCGGGTGCTGCCGGCGGTAGTCCTCCAGCTCGTCCCGGTCAATGGCCAGCGGTGCGGCAGGGTTGTCCGGGTTCGCTTTAAAGCTGGCGGACCGTTGCCAGGACTCCCTGATGAGTTTCCGCAGCGCGCCGGGGGTATCGGAAAAGCCGCCGCCGTCGAGCTGTTCATGGGCCGCCAGGGCAGCGCGCTGCAACGGCAAGCCGCCGTCGTCCTGAGTCAGGTTCCCCATCGAACTCCCCGTCGTACTTCCAGCGGGCACTGGTTCACCCCGCCGGGGCATATGTTGCAACAGTCTATCCGGCCAGTACAAGGCCGGTCCCCCGGCGTCTGCCGGCGGCAAAGGGCCCGTTGGGCCAGGTCATAGGGCTTTCTGCAATCGCTTTCGCGCTTGGAAGAGTTCCGCTCTACCACTGACACTCATATGCTGTGGTGCATGAAGGTATTGGTCACCGGCGGGGCCGGTTACATCGGATCGCACACTACGCTTTGCCTCCTCGAGGAAGGGCACGACGTGGTGGTTTTGGACAATCTGGTGAACTCGAACCTTGAGTCACTCCGCCGGGTGCAACAGCTGATTGGCAGGAGCCTGGAATTCCGGGAGCTGGACCTGATGAACGCAGAGGCTGTTAATAATCTTTTAGCCGAGGGCAGGTTCGAGGCAGT
The DNA here is from genome assembly GCF_030817075.1 of Arthrobacter sp. V1I9. Taxonomy (NCBI): domain Bacteria; kingdom Bacillati; phylum Actinomycetota; class Actinomycetes; order Micrococcales; family Micrococcaceae; genus Arthrobacter; species Arthrobacter sp. V1I9. The sequence goes on along the minus strand of NZ_JAUSYU010000001.1, from coordinate 932,683 downwards.
CATCCACTTCGCCGGACTAAAAGCGGTGGGGGAATCTGTCGAACAGCCGCTGCGCTACTACCAGAACAATATTGTCGGCACGCTGAACCTGCTGCATGGCATGGAAGCCCACGGGGTCCGCCGGCTGGTCTTCAGCTCCTCTGCCACCGTTTATGGGGCTTCGGAAGATGTGCCGCTGACCGAAAAAGCTCCGCTCGATGCCACGAACCCGTACGGGCGGACCAAGGAACACATCGAAGACATTCTCACTGATCTTGGTGCCGCCAACACCGACTGGAGCATCGCCCTCCTCCGGTACTTCAACCCGGTTGGCGCGCACGAAAGCGGACTGATAGGTGAAGACCCCGTGGGGGTTCCCAATAACCTACTGCCCTTTGTCGCCCAGGTTGCTGTGGGGCGCCGGGAAAAGGTCATGGTCTTCGGCAACGACTATGCAACGGCTGACGGCACTGGCGTCCGCGACTATATTCATGTGATGGACCTGGCGGCCGGTCACCTGGCGGCGCTTGGGTATCTGGCGGACCGGAAAGGGGTGTTCCGGTGGAACCTTGGCACCGGCAGGGGCTCCTCCGTTCTGGAGGTTATTGAGGCCTTTGGTGCTGCGGTGGGCCGTCCCATCCCCTACGAAATTACGGGACGGCGCCCGGGAGACTCCGCGGTCAGCTACGCTGATCCGTCTGCTGCCCTCGCCGACTTGAGCTGGGCCGCCCACCGGGATCTCAGCCAGATGTGCCAAGACCACTGGCGTTGGCAGCAGACAAACCCCCTGGGTTACTCCTCAGACGGCTAGTTGCTGCGCGTTCCGCGGGAGATACGGATCATCTCCTCGCGCGGCACCACCTTGATGCGTTCGCGCACCACGTGGTCCGTGCCTTCCGGCCCGGTCCACGCTGCACCCAGGCCTGCTTCGTGGGCGTCGAGCTTGTTCCAGCCTTCCCAAGTGGTGTATTCGATTCCGCGCTCTTCCAGCAGGTTGATGATGGCCTGCGGGTCAGGGTTCCGGGCGGGCGGCAGGGTGAGCCGGTCCTCGAGCAGGAAGCCAATGGTTTCCAAGGCGTCGCCCTTGGTGTGGCCGATCAGGCCCACGGGTCCGCGCTTGATCCAGCCGGTGGCGTAGATCCCCGGCACGGGCTTGCCTTCGGCGTCCAGCACGCGGCCGCCCTCATTGGGGATGACGCCGCGCTTGGCGTCGTACTCCAGCTCGTCCAGGGCCGAACCGTGATAACCGATTGCGCGGTAGACCGCCTGCACGGGATAGTCGATGAACTCACCCGTTCCCTTGGCGTTGCCCGTGCCGTCAAGCTGCATGCGCTCAAACTTGATCCCGCCCACCTTGCCCAACCCGCCGTCGTCGTAAATCTCAACCGGGCTGTGCAGGAAGTGCAGGTGCAGGCGGCGGGAGGAGGGGTTTTCGGACTCGGTGTGCTCCTCCACCAGCCAGTTGGTCAGCGTGTTCACCATGGTCTTGATCTGGTTGTTGCTGCGGATCGCCTCATCGGAGGCTTCATCAAACTCGAAGTCCTCCGGGTAAAGCACAATGTCCACGTCATTCATGTGGCTGAGCTCCCGCAGCTCCAAGGGCGTGAACTTCACCTGGGCCGGGCCGCGGCGGCCGAAGACGTGCACGTCCGTGACCGGCGAGGCCTTCAGGCCCTGATAAACGTTGTCCGGGATCTCGGTGGTCAGCAGTTCTTCCGGGTGCTTCACCAGCATCCGGGCCACGTCCAGGGCCACGTTGCCATTACCGATGACGGCAATTTCTTTGGCCTCCAGCGGCCACTCACGGGGAACATCGGGGTGGCCGTCGTACCAGGAAACGAAGTCAGCCCCGCCGAAGGAGCCCTGCAGGTCGATTCCGGGGATGTTCAGGTCTGCGTCCTTGATGGCACCGGTGGAGAAGATGACGGCGTCGTAGAAGGCGCGGAAATCGTGCAGGGTGAGGTCCCGGCCGTACGTCACATTGCCCAGGAACCGGATGTCGCCGCGGTCCAGGACCTTGTGGAGGGCATTGACGATCCCCTTGATCCGGGGGTGGTCCGGCGCCACGCCGTAGCGGATCAGCCCATACGGCGCAGGGTAGGCCTCGAAGAGGTCGATGCTGACCTCGAAGTCGCCGTCCGCCACGCCCCTGGACTTGGTGAGGATGTCCGCAGCGTAGACGCCGGCCGGTCCCGCGCCCACAATCGCTACGCGGAGGGGACGTGCGGGGGTGGTTTCGCCGTGGTTGGACACCTGGGACCCTTCTGACCGATGACATTGCGCGGCAGGAGCAGCGCACAATCACTTATTCTAATTGGCCGTTTCCGCGGCGCACTGCTGCCCGAAACCAATGCATTAACCGCTTTTTTCCAGCGGGACAACGTTGCCTTCGCGGTAGAGCAGCGCCCGCAGCTCCGATTCAGCCGAGTCGGGCCGCTTGGGGTCGATGGTTTCGCCCTCGTGGTAGTGGTCCAGGACGCGCGGGTCCACGTAGCTCTTGCGGGCGATCGACGGCGTGTTGCCCAGCACCTCGGACGCTTCCATCATTGCCCGGCTGATGGCCCTCTTGCGTTTGGCCGCCGTCCGCTGGGCACCGGTCCGGGCCAGGCTGGCGGCAGCTGCCACAGTGCCCCGCAGTGTGCGGAAGTCCTTGGCGGTGAAGTCCGAGCCGGTCCGCTCCTTGACGTAGGCATTAATGTCGGCGCTGGTGACGGGGCGCCAGTGCCGACCCTCCTTGTAGGCCATGAGCCTGGCGTTGGGGCCGCGGCGCTTGAGCAGGCGCAGGAGGGCGGCGAGGTCGGCGTCGCGGATTTCCGATTCCCAGTCCTTGCCGCTCTTGGCCGGAAACCTCAGGAGGATCCTGTCCTTGCGCACCTGGACGTGGGCGCAAAGCAGGGTGGCGAGCCCATGGCTGCCGTTTTCGTTGGTGTACCGCTCGGACCCCACGCGCAGGGAGCCGCTGTCCAGCATCCTGAACGCCCCGGCGAGGACGCGGTCCCGGGAGAAGCCTTCGCCGCGCAGGTCCATGGTGACCCTCCGGCGGGCGGCGGGCAGCGATTCAGCCAGCTGCAGGGCCCGGTCGAACTTCACCCGGTCCTTACGTTCCCGCCATTCGGGATGGTAAATGTACTGCCGCCGACCCACTGCATCCACCCCGGTGGCCTGGATATGGCCGTTTTCAAACGGAGCGATCCACACGTCGGTCCAGGCGGGCGGGATGCCAATGCTCTCCAGCCGCTCCCGGACATCGCCCGGCGGCAGCGTTGAACCATCGAGGTCCCGGTAGCTGAAGCCCTTGCCTGCGGCGACCCGGCGGTAACCGCGCCCCGACGCGTTGCTGCGGCGGAGCCTCATCAGGTGGCCTCTGGCCAATCGGCAAATATCATAAAAGCAAGCCTACTGACTATTTGCCGGAATACCTGCCCTGGGAATGATGTTATGGATGTCGTGCCTTCTCCCGATGGATCCCCTTCCCCTGCCCGCGTCCCTGCCCAGGCATCTCCTTCGGCGTCGCCCTCGCTGCCAGAAACGGCAACGCAGGCAGCGGCGGCAGGCACCAAGGGCGCGCCGCCCAAGGCGGTGGACAAGGAGACGACGGCGGGAGTCCTCTTTGGCATCGGGGCCTACGGACTTTGGGGGCTGCTCCCCCTGTACTTCTTCGTCCTGATGCCGGCGGGCGCCGTCGAAATTGTGGCAAACCGCGTGGTGTGGTCGCTGCTGTTCTGCGCGCTCCTCATCACCGTTACCCGCTCCTGGTCCACCCTGGGCCGCGCCCTCCGTGACCGCACTGTCTTTGGTTCACTAGCCCTGGCCGCCTTCCTGATCGCTGTCAACTGGCTGACGTACACCTACGGGGTGACCACCGGCCAGGCCGTGGAGGCGTCCCTCGGCTATTTCATTAATCCCCTGGTCTCCGTCTTACTGGGCGTCTTTGTGCTGAAGGAGAAGCTCCGCCCGCTCCAGTGGGCGGCAGTGGCCATCGGGTTCGTTGCGGTGGGCGTCCTCACGTACTCCTACGGCAAGCTGCCGTGGATCGCCCTGACCCTTGCCTTCAGCTTTGGCCTCTACGGCTTCGTTAAGAAGCGCGTCGGCCCCAAGGTGGATGCCGCCACGAGCCTCAGCGTGGAGACCATGGTGCTGGCCCCGTTTGCTGCGGTCACCATGATTTACCTTGCCGCAGCCGGAACCGCCACGCTGACCACGCAGGGCCCGGGCCACTTCTGGCTGCTGCTGGCCTCCGGTGTGATCACTGCCGTTCCCCTACTGTTCTTCGGCGCTTCGGCCCGACGGCTCCCCATGACCACCATCGGGCTGCTCCAGTATTTCGCACCCCTGCTGCAGTTCATCATCGCCCTCGTGGTTTTCCGCGAAGCGATGACCCTGGACCGCTGGATCGGGTTTGGCGTGGTCTGGGTGGCGTTGCTGGTCCTCACGGTGGATATGCTGCGGACCGCCCGCAAGAACCTGGTAGCCAAACGGACGACGCGCTCGCAGGCGGGATAGTCCCTGGCGGGATAGTTTCCGGCGGCCGGCCCGGGCTACCCGTCGACGGAGTCCTGCTTCGCTGACCAGTAGGTGGGAAGGCTGTCGTAAGGATTCGGTTCCTCGTCGTCGGTCACGAAAATTTTGCCCGCCCCCTGCTGCCGGGCTCGGTCCAACACGTCACCGAGGCGGCCCTCCGGGGCACCGCTGATAATGTGCCACACCTCGGTACGTGACTGCGTCTGAAGCCACTCCGGGGGTTGCTCGCTCGAGAAGTAACCGGCAAACGGATCCTCGAAGGTCACGATCGCATCGGCGAATTCGAAGTAGCCGCGGTCAGGGATTATCCCCGGGTTGAGAACTGCGATCCCACCGGTTCGATGGATCCCGGCGGTATAGCCTGCGTAGGTGCCGATCTCCCCTGGTGCCGAGGCCGCCTCGTCCAGGAAGATGTCATCGACGCCGTACCAATCCCGCCAGCGGTCGATATCCCGCGTCACTTCGTCGGGGTTTCGGCCGCCCCACCCCGTCATGACGTAGCCCAGCACCCGGACACCTGCATCGCGCAGAGCCCCGATGAGCCGGACATGCTCATCGGAAACCGCTGCCCCGGGCCCGTTACTGGGGTTGACGATGACGTCGCGGAGCTGTGGCGCGGCGTCGATCACCGACTCCCAGTAGGGCGCGTCGGTCGGATCTACGTAGGCGGGGACGGCGATGTGCAGAGCACCGGGCTTGGCCGGCGGTAACGGAGCAGGCGGAGCCGGATCGCCCAGCCCGCAACCGGCCAGGAGCCAGAGCAGTGCTGACACCAGCGCGGCAGCAGCCGGACGCTTGCGACCGGCTGCTGCCGGTGTCACTGTCCGTCCGCCAATCCTGCGGGCGGCCTGATCAGGACGTTGTCTGAGCAGCTGTAAATGGGGTCCGTGAGGTGGAAGGCGTCAATGTTGTAGCCCTGCAGCGCGGCCATCACCTGTGGCGTCAGGGCGTCAGCGTGCTGGAGGTCATAGCTCGTGGCTGTTTCGTAAAGGGTAATCCCCAGCTTCGCCTTGTACGCCGCCATCTTCGCCAGCTTCGGCTTGTACGTGGCCGGCGACAGGAACTGACCATCCGACAGAACGTCGTTTTCGCCCAGGTAGCCATCTCCCGGACCCATTGTGAGTGAGCGGGCCAGGACGTCGTCAGGGTTCCATGCGTTCGCCAACACGCTTAACCCCAGCGAGTGTGTGTACCTCACCACGGCGTCGAACCGTGCTCGGGTTACCCCGTAGTCGGCACCGGCGCAATCGAGGAGCACTCCACGGGCGCCGAGCCTCCGCCACGCGTCGAGACGCTCGCGCAGCTCCCCCAAGGAGTGGTTTGGCTCCCCGTCCGCAGCGCCGACTGTCACATACCCATACGGGACTCCCCCACGGGCAGCGACTCCTGCCATGATGGGAGCCGCCAAGGGATCGCCGTCCGGCGTCGCAGTGTCGTCACCGAACACCACCATTCTGTAGCCGTCGAATGCACTGATGGCGCGGGCCACTTTGCTGTGGGCGCCGTTGATGTAACTCGGCCACCCGTAGTAGATGGCAAAAGGCCACATCCTCGAGGCGTTGACCCGGTTAGGAGCGGCGCTCCTGCCGGATGTCGGAACTGTTCGCCCTGCCTCCGCTGACCCAACCGGCCCGATCAGGGTCCGCAGGAACGAGGTAATACCTGGGCCGCGCCTCCCGGGCATCACTTGGTTACCACCTTGAGTTCGTCGCCGCCTGCGTAGTCGAAGGACCCCAGCCTGACGAGTTCACGACCCGGCTCTGATATCTCCAAGGTGCCACTGCCTTTGGCCGCGTAGGGTGGCAGTTCCAAGGTTGCAGTTCCTCCAGCCCTCACCGACGTCTCACCCAGCACGGTACCTTGGCTGTCCACCAACCTCACGTCGGCGGTCTCGGGCAGACCGGTCAGCTCCAAGTCGTCATCCTCGGTGACCCAAAAGTTCTGGAACGAGGAGAAGTACGGCGTCTTCACCGCCTGCACCTCGAGGTACGGCTGGTACGGTGCCTGGATGTCCATCTCGAGCTGGTCGGAGTGGAACACCTGTTCCTCGCCGAACCAGACTGTCAGCGTTCGCCGGCCGTCCGTGCGGAGGGTGATATCCCGGGTGTCCGGCTCGTCCACCGACGGCTCCGTGCTGTAGTAGTTGATGTACTCGGCGTTCCGCACGTGCCCGTACATGTACCCCACCCTCCAAGAGGTCATTCCCTCTGTGCTGTCGGCCGACAGAACGATGAAGTTGATCAGGCCGGTGATCTTGGTGGAGGCAGTCTGCACTGCGAAGACGGCTTGGCCGACTTCCTTGGCGGACTGGATCTGTCCGGGCTGTTTCGACATGCGCACATGGAAAACGCTGGACTCCGGATATGCATCGTGGGTAACCGCAAAAAAGCCGTTATGGGCTTCGGCATGGGGCATGGGCTCCACGCCCACCTGGAGGCCGTCGTCGGTGGCGCGCACGAACGCCAGCGCAGGATCGGTGTCACCATTGAACTCGTAGGTGTCCTGCACCTCCCGCGCCGCAATGGCCCGGTCGAAGGGGTTGTCCATGAGGATGCCTTCCGCAGTTCGGTGGAGCTGCCACTGACCCGATGAGGCCAGGACCGTTCCATCTTCGTTCAACACGCTGCTGGCGGTTGCGGCGCCGGCAGCGGTCAGCCCGAGGGCGGCCACGATAGCGACAATGGTCTTGGAAATTTTCATCAGAACGCCCTGAAGTAGCTGAGGTCGAATCGCCGGAACATGCGGTAGGTGGCAAACGTCGTCGCAATGGCGAACACTGTTGAACCGGTCACCAACCCGGTAACGGGGCCCATAATGTCGTCCCATAGATACGAAAGTACGAGTCCTAAGGCGAGGGACACCGCCGCTGCGGCCCATACGACGGCCGCAGGCAGTCGCGCCCTGCCCAGGCTGAACAACTGCCCGGTGTTGAAGGCTCCAATCCCCAACAACAAGTAGCCCACCAGGGAAGCGGTGTACACATCCTTGGCCAACTGGAGGTGTACGGTCAGCAGGCTCACCGTGGCGAGCCAGTCTGTGGCAGCCAACAGCAGTGCACCGCTGAGCGCCCCGACGAGCACGGTCATCACCAGGTGCCGGCGGTAGAAAGCGAGCATCACCCGGTTAATTCCCTCGCTGCCGGAGATCCTGTGCCGTCTCATCTCGCGCCGAACAGTGGCCGGCAGCAGGTAACCTGCGGCAATCGCGTAGGTGAGTGTCGGAACAAGGACGAGCAGGCCCGTCCCGACACCGACCTGGTAAAGCCCGTTGTAGTTGAACGTCCCCATCCATAAGCCTCCTGCGACGAGCTGATCAATCACGAGGAGCACAAAGAATCCTGTTCCGTAGGCCCAGAAAGGCCGAACTGACCGCGCCACCGGTCCAAGCCGCGGTGAAAGGACCTGCCGGTCATCCGCTCCCGTGTCGTCGTCCGCCTCCACGGGCGGTGCGGCAAGCCGCCGCAGGACACGAACGTCAAACAGCACGGCCACAATCACCGCCGTCCACAAGGCAGCGAACTGGACCCATTGGGCGGTAAAAAGGTTGATGTAGTTTCCATGGATGATCATCAACCCGCCGACTATGGAAACGAGCCCGCCGGCGCCGGCTGCAATAACCACTTCCCGCAGCGCCCGGGCGAGATAGAGTGGCGAAAAGGCCAGAAGCAAGACACCTATGGAGAGTCCGAAGAACAGGAATGACCGGTTCGCCGCAGGTGTATACGCTTGCAGCCCATACTCCAGAATCAGATAACCGCCCCCGATTACCACGAGTAATGCCGCCAGGCCCGCTCCCAGCGTCCAACGCAAGGCCCAGCGCAGCAGGGTTTCGCTGTGTTGCAAGGAATAGAACAGCCCTCTCCGTGCGAACGCCTGCATAAACCCACCGGTAACGATCAGGGCCGCGAACAAAGCCAGGCTGACGGTAGTAGAAAACATTTGCGGGGTGATTGTGGACCAGAAGGACACCCGCGCGATAAGCAGCGCAACGACGGCGATGATCCACGGCGCTGAATAGAGCAGCGATCGGGCGAGTAGCCCCAGGCTCATCCGGTCGGGTCCAGGCGAAGGTTCGGGTGCGTGGTCGACAGTGCCGACCGGCGGCTCATCCACAGGCCCGCCGTAGAGCGGCAAGAGTGACGTTACCTTCTCGGCGAGCTCGAAAACATCCCGGCACCCCAGCTCACGCGCGCGCTGGTCGCTGTAGCCCAGGGTCGCGAGGATCACTGCCACTTCAAAGGCATCCTGCGCTTGGCGGGTCCGCCCCGCAACAGAACGCGCCTCGGCGTGCAGGTCCGGGCCCAGTTCGTCGAAACCCATGGTGAAGTCATTCAGGGAGCGGCCCTCAGGCAACGTAGTCATGGGCAACCTCCAAGTAGAGGGAACGGTACGCCTCAAGGAAGCGCTCCTGTGAGAACAACTCGACAGCACGCTCCCGGAACTCCGCACCGATCGCGGCGCGTTGCGCGGGTGTCTGCCGGAAAAGGGCGACGAGTGCATCCGCCAATGCCTGCGGATTCTGCGGCTCAACGAGCAACTCGGGGCGGTTCAATGCCTCGGGTACGCCGCCAACTGCAGTCGCAACGACCGGTCGGCCGGTACACATCGCCTCGACCACGGTGTAGGGAAAGCCCTCGGACACCGAGCAGAGCACCACAACATCCGACTCCTGGTAGGCCAGGACCGGGTCGTTTGTAGCCCCTTCGAACACGACGTTATCCTCAAGCTGCAGGGTTGCCACGGCCAGCCGGCAACGCTGGGCATACCGGCGGTCATCCTCAGGGCCGTAGATCCGCAGGAGCACGTCAGGGATCTCGCGGCGGACCAGGTGGAGGGCGTTGATGAGCCCCAGGATGTCCTTGAGCGGCTCGATGCGACCGACGTAGGCAATCGTCGGCCTGTCCAGCTCGACCTCCCGCGGAACGAACTCGTCAGGATTGACCCCGTTATGAACCACCTGCAGGCTGGCGGGATCAGCGCCCAACTCATACTCCCAGTTGGTGTTGTACGCACAGACCGGCAGGACGACGTCGGCATGCGTGTAGGCGCAACGGGCAATGGCCCGGTAGAGATTGCCCAGCAGCACCTTTCGTAGGAGTGGCGTGTCGTTTCGGACCAGATGAAGCACACGTTCCCGTACGTAGACCCCGTGCTCGGTCAGGAGCAGTGGGACGCCACGGTTCAGCTTGGCGGCGAGTGCAGGCAGCGCGCAGAGCGCAGCCCCGGACGTATGCGCTACGTCCACGTCAGGCAGGGGAACTGCCAGCGGCGTCAGGTAGCGATATAGGGAACGGGCGAAGTCGATGGCGTCGGCCATGGAGATGTCGGTGAGGAGCGGATGCTCGCTGAGCCGGGCGCGCACCAATTGCCAGCATCGAGGGTCACGCAATCCCTCATGCAGATCGTTGGTTTCGCAGTACCTGGCTATGTCAGCGATGGCTGCACCGAGGGCCCTGGGTTCCCTGGTCTCCAGGAGGTGTCCGATCAACTCCTCGTATGCCGGCAGGAGCAGCTCGACCAGTGCCTTTTCCCGTGACTTTCCCCGCAGTGAGTTCCGTCGTCGGGTCTTGGGATCCGGCTGGACATACTCGTCCACCTTCTCCGTTCCCCATAACGGGATTGGCACGATGCTGGTGTTCTCCGGGACGTTGAAAGCGCGGGTCACATCGGGGCCGCCGATGACCGCAGCCACCACAAACTCATGCTCGGGCAGCCCATTCACCAGTTCATGTGCCCACGTTGACACTCCGCCTTGATAGTAGGGGTAGGTTCCCTCGGTGGTCAGTAGGATCTTCATGATGGCGTCATAGCGCCTTCGTCAAGAGCACGGGTGTGGCCGGACACCATGCGGGCCTGCTCGATGCACCAGGCCGCCCTGTCCAACTGCTGCAGCTGGAGGAAGCACTTGGCCGCCGAGATCCATGCCTGATGCGTGGCGTCCTGTGCGAGCACGCTGCGCTCCGCTGCACTCGTGTAGGCCGCTGCGGCACGCTCGAGCAGCTGGTCGCACTGCTCTGCCATCCCCTGCAAACGGGCCTCCTCTGAGGCCGTCCGGAACGCAATTGCGGCGCGGCCGTGGCTGCCCTGCATGGAGCGTGCCTCCGCTTCCTCGACGAAGCAGGCGATGGCCCTCTCATGGTTTCCGGCCCGGGCCGCCACACGCCCTTCGTCCCACAGATCTGCGTCCGGGGCGACTGCCGGGGACGCTTGCTCAGGAATTGATTCCGGCCGTGCGGCATGGAGGTCGGTGTTGCCGAAAAAGCGCCGGCCGCGATGGTGCTTTTTGTCCTCAAGAGTCGAACGCGTGGCGGCAGCGTGGACGGTCCGGTCCTCGGTTCCCGTGGATAGCTGAGTCATGGCAATTCCCCTGTCTTTAGCAACATGCTGTCCGTGGCTTGGCGCCGGCCCTTCCCCTCCACGCAAGCAGCGGCCCCGGCGTCCAGTGGTATCGCCACTGGGGGATAGTCAGGTTCGAAGCGTTTCATCGGCTCTCCTCAACTAGGGGCTTTCGGCTGCCGCTGCGTGGCTCGCCGATACGTCCAAGTTACGAGGAGTGGTTGACGCTCAACACGAGTACCCGGTACTTCAATGAGAGCCTTAGGGATACTTACGAGCACTCTCTCGTTTAGCGGGGTGGTTGGGTACTTCCCGCGTATAAAAGGGGGGGGAATTAGGTAGTTGACAGGTTGACGTTAGGGGCAGGGTAGGTGTTCCCGGAGGGGTTGCTGCACAAAAGAAGGCGGCACCCCGGTACTGGGGGTGCCGCCTCTGTCTCGTTTACTTGGCTGGAACTTCGCCAGCGTTTATGCGTTGGCCTTGATGGCCGCGGCCAGGACATCCAGTCCGTCGTTCAGCAGTTCGTCGGTGATGACGAGTGGCGGCAGGAGCCGGATGACGTTGCCGTAGGTGCCGCAGGTGAGGATGATGACGCCTTCCTTGAGGCAGGCGGCGGCAACAGCTTTGGTGAGTTCCGGGTTCGGTTCCTTGGAGCCGGCCTGGACCAGTTCGATCGCCAGCATGGCACCGCGGCCGCGGACGTCGCCGATCACGGCAGAGTCGGACCCGGCCAGCTCGGTCTGCAGTTCACGCAGCCGGGTGGTGGCCACCGCTTCAATGTGCCGGGCACGGCCGGCGAGGTCGTATTCCTCCATGGAGCCGATGGAGGCCAGCGCGGCAGCACACGCCACCGGGTTGCCGCCATAGGTGCCGCCCAGGCCGCCCGGGTGGACGGCGTCGAGCAGGTCTGCCCGGCCGGTGATGGCGGACAGCGGCATGCCGCCGGCGATTCCCTTGGCAAGGGTCATGATGTCCGGGATGACGCCCTCGTGGTTGACGGCGAACCATTCACCGGTGCGGCAGAAACCGGACTGGACCTCGTCGGCGATAAAGACGATGCCCTTCTCCTTGGCCCATTCGGCCAGCGCCGGGAGGAAGCCCTCGGCCGGGACGATGAAGCCGCCCTCGCCCTGGATGGGCTCGATGATGATCGCGGCAACCTGGTCTCCGCCGATCTGCTTCTCGATCATGGTGATGGCGCGTTTGGCGGCCTCGGCGCCGGTGATCTCCGGGTTTTCCTCGCGGTACGGGTAGCTCATGGGCATGCGGTAGACCTCGGGCGCGAACGGGCCGAAGTTGGTCTTGTACGGCATGGCCTTGGCGGTCAGCGCCATGGTGAGGTTGGTGCGGCCGTGGTAGGCGTGGTCGAAAGCCACGACGGCGTCGCGGCCGGTGGCCAGGCGGGCCACCTTGATGGCGTTCTCCACTGCCTCGGCGCCGGAGTTGAAGAGGACGGTGCGCTTTTCGTGGTCGCCCGGGGTGAGGCGGTTCAGCTGCTCGGCCACTGCGACGTAGCCTTCGTACGGGGTGACCATAAAGCAGGTGTGCGTGAAGTGCTCCACGGCTTCCTTCACGGCCCCTACGACGGCGGGATCCGAGGCCCCGACGCTGGTCACGGCGATGCCGGAGCCCAGGTCAATGAAGGAGTTGCCGTCGACGTCCTGGATGATGCCGCCGTCGGCGTCGGCAACATAGACCGGGACGCCGGACGCGACGCCCGCGGCGACCACGGCCTTGCGCCGCTCGGCCAGGGCCAGCGACTTGGGGCCCGGGAAGTCGGCTTGGATGCGCCGCTTTTGCTCGAGGCGGAAGGTGATGTCTGATGCGGTGGTGGTCATGGTGTTTCCTTTTTACTGAATGGCGTCGGTGGGGATTAGGAGTCGAGCGCGGACATCACGTGCTTGATGCGTGTGTAGTCCTCGACGCCGTACATGGAGAGGTCTTTGCCGTAGCCGGATTGTTTGAAGCCGCCGTGGGGCATTTCGGCGGTGAGCAGGATGTGGGTGTTGATCCAGACGGCGCCGAAGTCCAGGTCCCGGCTCAGGCGCATGGCAGTGCCGTGGTTGGTGGTCCACACGCTGGAGGCCAGTGCGTAGTCCACGTCGTTGGCCAGTTCTACCGCTTCTTCCTCGGTGCTGAACTTCTGCACGGTGATGACCGGACCGAAGGTTTCCTGCTGGACGATGTTGTCCGACTGCTTTGCGCCGGTGATGATGGTGGGCTCGAAGAAGAAGCCCTTCTCCCCTGCCCGGTGTCCGCCGGTTTCGATGCGGCAGTGCGCGGGGAGGTTTTCCACCACCGACGTGACCTGGTTGAAGTGGTTGACGTTGTTCAGCGGGCCGAAGTAGTTGTCTTCGTCGTTTTGGGAGCCGGTACGCAGGGTTCTCGTGTGCTCCACCATGGCGGCTACCACGTCGTCGTGCACGGAGTCCTCCACCAGCACCCGGGTGATCGCGGTGCAGTCCTGTCCGGCGTTGAAGAAGGCGAACTCGGCGATCGCCGCGGCGCTCTTCTTGATGTCGGCGTCCTTGAAGACGATGGCCGGTGCCTTCCCGCCAAGCTCCAGGTGGGCACGTTTGAGTCCCTTGGCAGCACCGGAGGCGACGGCGATGCCGGCACGGACCGAGCCCGTGATAGACACCAATCCCGGGACCTTGTGGTCCACCATCATGGCGCCGGTCTTGCCGGTGCCCAGCACCACGTTGAGCACCCCTGCGGGCAGGATGTCCCCGGCAAGGCGGGCCAGGACCAGGGTGGATTCGGGGGTAGTGTCCGAGGGCTTCAGCACCACGGTGTTGCCGGCTGCGAGCGCGGGGCCGATTTTCCAGATGGCCATCAGGAACGGGTAGTTTCCAGGGAGCAACCTGGGCCACGACGCCGATGGGTTCGCGGCGCACGTAGGAGGTGTGTCCTTCGAAGTACTCTCCGGCGGACTTGCCTTCGAGGATGCGCGCGGCTCCGGCGAAGAAGCGCAGCTGGTCAGCGCCGGCAGCGATTTCCTCGGAGGCAATCAGGGACCGCACCTGGCCGGTGTTGCGGTGCTGCGCCTCCACCAGTTCATCGCTGTTGGCCTCAATGGCGTCCGCGAGCTTGAGCAGCATCAGCTGCCGTTGTCCCGGGGTGACGTGCTTCCAGGTCTTGAAGGCCTCCTTGGCCGCAGCCATGGCAGCGTCAACGTCTTCCTGGGCGGAGATGGGCGAGTGGGCCACAACGTCACCGTTGGTGGGGTTGACGATGTCCAGCGTGCCGGCGCCGGCAGGCGTAACGAACGTCCCGTTGATGAAGTTCTGCAAGGTTTGGACCACGGTGTGCAACCTCTTTCCTGGGGGCCATCGGCGCAAGGCGGATGGATCTGACTGCCTTGAGCCTATGCCAGCACCCCTGCGCCGTGAATAGCCACCTGCACACCCTTTCTGCTGCTTGTTAGTGCGGTTGACTAGCGCCCGCTTATCCTTGGTTCATGGCCATTTCCCTCGCTGCCCTTCTGGGTGTCAAGTCCCTGAACCTGTCCAAGGCAGGGGTAGCCGAGACCACCTGGCACCAGGACATCAACTGGGTGGCAGTGACCGAACTCGAGGACCCGCAGCGGTTCATCAATGGCGGTGAACTGATCCTTACCACCGGCCTGCGGCTGAAGTCGGCGCCCGAGCAGCGGCGGTTCGTGCGGCAGGTGCAGCGGGCCGGCGCCGTGGGCATCGGCTTTGGTGTGGGGCTTTCGCATGACGCGGTGCCGCCGGCACTGCTCGCGGAGGCGAACCGGTGGGGCCTGCCCGTTGTGGAGGTCCCGTACGCGACGCCGTTCATCGCCATCGGCAAGCTGGTGGCTGACGCCCAGTCGGCGGACCACTACGCCAAGCTCGAGCGCCTGATCGCCGGGCACCAGGTCCTGGCGCGAGCACTGCTGACGGGCGGGGGCCTGGCCGAGCTCCTCAAGCATCTGGGCGGCATGCTGCGGGCGGACATTGCCCTCACCCAGTTCACTGCCCAGCTGTACAACAGCAGCACGGACACCCCGCAGGCGGACACCTGGGCCTCCTACCCCATCCCCACTGGCCGGCGCGACGCCTGCACGCTGTGGGTCCGCAAGCCCTTCGAGGACTCGGGCATTATCGGCTACGCCCAGAACCTGATCAGCGTTGAACTGAACAACATGGTCAAGCAGCGCCAGTCCGAGCGTGCCCTGTGCGGGCAGGTGCTGGAGGACGTGATCCACGGGGCGCTGGAAATTAGCGAGGCCCAGCGCCGCCTCGCCGGCGTCGGCGTGAACAGCACCCGCAAGAACGTGGTGCTGCTGGCCGTCTCCGCGGCCCATCACAAAGCGCTGGTGAGCACGTCGGTGCCGCGGGAGCTGGAGAACACCGTTGCCGCCGTCGTGGGCAAGGACCTGATGCTGGTGATGAACGACGACGGCGGTGCGGCGCCGGCACTCGCGCGGAAGCTGAGCGACCATCTGGCTGAGGCGGGCATCCACGCGACCATCGGCATCGGCGGCGCGTACACCAAGCCCAACGGCCTGCGCTGGAGCTACTTCGAGGCGCGCGACGCGGCAAGCCACGGACTCCCCGTCAACGAGCCGGAGCGGCTGAGCCTGACGTCACTGCTGCTGGCCAGTGAGGACGTGCCGCTGGCTGACATGGCCCACGAGTCCCTGAATCCGCTCCGCACTTTCGACGCCGCCCACGGCGCCGAACTGATGACCACGCTGGAAAGCTACCTCAACAACAACGGGTCCGTGGCCGCCGTCGCCGAGGAACTCACCCTGCACCGGAACACGGTCCGCTACCGGTTGGCGCAGATCACCGAACTGACCGGTTACGACCCCGCCGTCACCACCGACCGCGTGCAGCTCTGGCTCGCGCTGGCGGTGGCCCGGCTGTCCGCGCGCCAGGGAAAGTAGCGTGTCCCTGCGAGGCTAGGGGGCGGGTGGTGGGCCCACGCCCGCAGGGTTCCCTGGCCGAGCTTGCGAGGCTAGGTGTACTGAGTCAGGACGTTGGTTACATCGTGAATAGGTGAAGACCTCTTAGGTTGGTGGTTACCACACGCAGCCAACGACTAAGAGGTCCTCATGGTCCACCGTAATGCCCGATTGACTCCGACCGGTAGACGAATCCTCGTCGAACGCGTTCTGACTGGCCGTCCAGTTGCCCATGTAGCGAAGGAAATGGGCATCTCAAGGACCTGCGCGCACCGCTGGATCAGCAGATACCGGACCCACGGCTGGACCGGCTTGCAGGACCGCAGCTCCCGCCCAAAGTCATGCCCTCATGCCACCGCAGCGGAGGTCGTTGCAGATGTCCTGGCCCAGCGCGTGGAGCACCGGGAAGGGCCAACGGACCTGGCCTTGCGCTGCGGGACCAGCGCCCGGACTGTCTCCCGGATTCTGGCCAGGGCGGGCATGCCCAGGTTGTGGGACCTGGACCCCGTGACCGGGGCACGGATCCGGGGATCACAGGCGACCGACCGCCGCTACGAACGCGACGCGCCGGGCGACATGATCCACGTCGATGTCAAGAAACTTGGGCGCATCCCCGCAGGAGGTGGCTGGCGGGCAGACCCTTTCCAGAGCCCGGCAAACCACCGAAAATCGCATCAGAGGATGGGCTTTGACTACGTCCACGTCGCCGTGGACGACTACACCCGCTTTGCCTACGCCGAGGTCCTGCCCGACGAGAAAGGCCCGACCTGCGCAGGTTTCCTCGCCCGGGCGGCAGCGGCGATGGCAGCCAACGGAGCGCCTGTCCGGCGTGTCCTGACCGACAACGCCTTCGCATACCGGCTCTCCCGCGACTTCCAGAACGCACTCGCTGCACTGGGGGCCAGACACATCCTGATCAAACCCCGGCACCCCTGGCAAAACGGCAAAGCAGAACGCTTCAACCGGACCCTCCAGGAAGGCTGGGCCTACCGGCAACCCTTTACATCCAACCAAGCCCGCACCGACGCCCTGCAGCCCTGGCTAAACTTCTACAACAACCACCGGCCACACAGCAGCCTCGGAGGCAAACCACCCATCAGCAGGTGCAACCAACCTACTGACTGAGTACAGCTAGGGGGCGGGTGGTGGGCCCACGCCCGCAGGGTTCCCTGGCCGAGCTTGCGAGGCTAGGGGGCGGGTGGGGACTAGATGACGCGGGGCTTCAGCAGGTCGCGGGACTTCTTGCGGGCCTTGCGGTACTTGGCCTCGGCCGCTTCCATCAGGTCCGTCTGGCGTCTACGAAGTGCTGCCAGTACCTCAGCCGTGGCCTCCTGCAGCCCTTGGCTCGCTTCGAGGGTCTGGAGCAGGTTCCGCGCAATCACGGCGTCGTGGTAATCGCCGAGGATCCTTTGCTGCCGGTGGGCGGCCTTGGCCACCTTCCTGGCGCGCCCGCCATGCACCAGCCCCGCCGACTCGGCCACATGGCGCAGCCGCTTGGCGTCCTTGCGCACTTGGTGAAGGGCGTTTTCGTGGGCGGTCCCGCGCCGGGCATGCGCTGCAGCCTTGTGCGAGCGCCGCAGCCGGCGGGCGGACTTCTCCACCACCTTTGCGGCCATGGCACGTCCTGGGGCCACGGCCCGCGACAGTACCGGCGGCTGGCTGCAAAAGCCTTCAAGATCGTCCAGCAGCCGGAAATAGCGCTCCGATTGCAGCGCCTCCTGAAGCCGCCGGTAGCCGGCGTCGAACGCAGCCCCGGCCTTACGCTCCACCTGC
Organism: Arthrobacter sp. V1I9; assembly: GCF_030817075.1. Classification (NCBI taxonomy): domain Bacteria; kingdom Bacillati; phylum Actinomycetota; class Actinomycetes; order Micrococcales; family Micrococcaceae; genus Arthrobacter; species Arthrobacter sp. V1I9. Next base: position 915,160 of record NZ_JAUSYU010000001.1, on the reverse strand, counting down.
TCCCTCGCCGCGTCGGTGCCCTCGCCCGGCGGGAGCTCATCAAGGTGCGCCCGCAGATGGCCCAGCAGGACCTCAGCGTCCCTGGGTTCGCCCAGCAACAGGCCCAACCAGTGAAGTTCGTCCCGCAGGCGCCGCACCGGCACGGCCCGGTAGAGCTTCCGGTAGGCGGCCAGCACAGAGCGGATGCGCCGGACTGCGGACCTCATGTCGTGGACCCCCTCGGGTTCCTCCAGCCTGACCGCAGCATCCTCGGCGAGGAGTTGCCGCAGCTGCTCCGCCACGTACACGGTGACGACGGCGGCCGCCGGGGCCTTCTTTCCGGCCATCAGCGCCGCGGGACTTTCCTCCTCAAGTCCTCCCCTCCCCTTTGAAACTCCGCCGAGTGCCCGCGCGAGTTTCGATGCGTGCCCGGCGGGACGGGCTCCGGCAGCTGCGAGGAGCTCCTCAGCGGGGCCGAAAAGCTCCGGCCCGCCGTCCACGAGTTCCAGTTCCCACTCCCGCCAGCGCTGCGGCTGTTCACCTGCCGGACCATGCAGGCGGGTCGCCTCCACCTGGTCGTCGGCCAGATCCGCCAGATGCCCGCCGTCCTCCCCGTAGAGCGCGTGGGTGGTCCGCCGTGTTTCGAGCCGGACAACCGGCGTCACTTCCGTCCCGCGCAGGTGCGCCTGCACGCGGGCAAGCAGGACGTCGGGTACGACGTCGGCCTGGCCAAGCGGTGCGTGCAGCTCCCGGCGCTGCTGGGGTTCCGTTCCGGATCCGGCAGGGGCTTCCGGGGGCAGCTTCAGGTGCCAGCCGGCGTCGATCCCACCAGTGCGGCGACGCAGGGTGATGCGGCGGGATGCGAGCGTGTGCCGGTCGGTGTCGAAGTACACAGCTTCAAGCTCAGCAGTATGGGGAGTCCCAACACGGGCAACGCCTGGCAGTCCTTCCAGTGCCGGCACTGTGGCGTCGTCGCCGACTTCGTACTTCTTCTCTATCTCGATTCCCTGGGAAGCCTTCACAGCCGTCCTTCCGCGTAGGTCCTGCGTGCGGGCCGGCACGGTGGCGGCAGGGCCCTCGCTGGAAGTCTATTCCCGGGCGCGATGTGCCGGGAGAGCTTGGCCACAAAACTGGAGACATCAAACGTCTAACCTTTAGCCTAGGAGGATGCCCGCCACTCCCCCTGCCCCTGCACCGCTCACAGCCCCCGCGCCCGCACCTGCATCGGCACCCGCGCCCTCGCCCGGGCCTGCCGCGTCCGCGATGACTGCCGGGACAGCACCTACCAGGCCCCGATCCGCCGTCGTATTCGGGGTAATTGCGCTGGTGCTGATTGGGCTCAACCTGCGCGCAGGCATCACCGGGGCATCGGCGCTGCTGCACGACCTGCAGATGGTGCTGGGTTACGGGCCGCTGGTGGCTGCGTTTATCCCGTCGATCCCCACCCTGTGCTTTGCCCTGGCGGGAGCGGGCACGTCATGGCTTACGGGCAGGCTGGGGGTGGAGAAGGCGATCCTCCTGTCCCTGGCCATGCTGGCCGGCGGCCTCCTGCTGCGCGGGATCCCCGCCACCGGGATGCTGGTCGCCGGCAGCGTAGTGGGAATGTCCGGGCTCGCCGTCTGCAACGTGGCAATGCCGTCCTTCATCCGCGAGCACTTCGCCCACCGGACCTCCCTCATGACCGCCGTCTACACGGTGACCATGACCACCGGGGCTACGGTCGCCTCCGTCGCCGTCGTCCCGCTGGCTCAGGCCCTCGGATCCCCGTCCGCCGCCGTCGGCGCCATTGGCATTACTGCCGTGGCGGCGTTCCTGGGTTTCCTGCCCGTGGCTCTGCACGCCCACCGGAACAGCACGCGTTCGACGGCGGGGCACGTGTCCCCCTGGCCCTTGCTGAGCACCCGGAAAGGGCTGCTGCTGACGGCTATTTTCACGCTCCAGTCCCTGCTGGCTTACGCACTGCTGAGCTGGTTCCCGTACATGCTCACCACTATGGGGCTAGATGCCTCGGAGAGTGGGCTGATGTTCGGACTGATGCAGCTGGTATCCGTTCCCTCGGGCATGCTGCTCATCGCCATCGGTTCCCGCCCCAAGATGCTGCGCCCCGCGTTTTACCTGGTCAGCATCACCATGGCGGCAGGCGTGGCCCTGCTCCTGGTCCTGCCCGTGGGCCTGGCCATCGTTCCCGCGATCCTGCTGGGCTTCGGCCTGGGCATCTTCCCGCTGGTTATGGTGATGATCAGCCGCAGCGGTTCAAGCACGGCCGAAACCACAGCGCTGTCCACGCTGGCCCAGTCCATCGGCTACCTGCTCGCCACCACCGGCCCGTTCGGGATGGGGCTCCTGCACAGCGCCACCGGCGGCTGGACCCTGCCCCTCGCTTTGCTGCTGGCCCTGGCGCTGGTTCAGGTTGTGGTGGCCCACTTGATCACAGGCAGCGCGATGACCCGCAGCGTTGCCGGCACTTCGCCCGGCAACCTGGCTGGCGCCTCTGCCGGCCGCGCCGCCGGCAAGCGGAAGTAGGACGCCATGGCTCTGAGCCCTTCCCACCGCCCGCCGCTGGCCGATGAAGTCACTACGAAGCTTCGGACCATGATTCAGTCCGGCGAGTGGCCCCTCCACCAGCGCATCCCGTCAGAAACCGGGTTGATAAATGATTTGGGCGTCTCACGCGGCACCCTCCGTGAGGCCATCAAAGCACTCGCGCACAGCGGCATGCTGGAAGTCCGCCGCGGCGATGGCACCTACGTGCGGGCCACCAGCGAAATCTCGGGCGCTGCCCGGCGCATGTACCAGGACCACACGGAGGCCCACATCCTGGAAGTCAGGCTGGGCCTGGACACGCAGGCGGCCCGGCTCGCCGCACGGAATGCAACGGCCGACGACGTCGCAGCCCTGCGCGCACTCCTCACCGGCCGGAACGAGGCCTGGAACGCGGAAGACTACGAGGCGTGGGCGCGGGCCGACTGGGGCTTCCATGAGCGCGTGGCACAGGCATCCGGCAATCCCCTGCTGCACGAGCTCTACGTCAGCTTCGGCGCCGTGGTGCACGAGGATCTTCAAAAGCAACTCCGCCGGCCCGGGTTCGAGGGACTCCAACACGAGGGGCATGACCTCCTGCTCGCGGCTATTGAGCATCGGGACGAGGACGCCGCCGTGGCAACCGTCAACGCAAACCTGAACTCCTGCGCGGAGTGGCTGGCCGCATAATCCGCTCCTCGGGGTTTCGCCCTTCCTTAATCGGTCAGTAGGCTTACTATCTGAGAAGGGTAGTATCCCTGCCGCGCACACGCGCGCCCAGGGCACCAGCCGATAATGAGGAGTCCCCATGGCGCGAGCAACACGCCTGCCCGACCACGGGCCGGGCAGCGACATTCCGCAGCCGGTCCCCGCGGCCGGGTCAGGCCTGCACCAGCAGGCACCCGCACCCGCAGCCACTTCAAGAAAGCAGGAACCCAAGCCCCCCAGCGCGCTATGGGCCGATGGGCTGGGCAGGGTGGGCGTCCGCTCGGCGCAGGTCCTGCTGATCCTGACAGTCGCCGTCGTATCCGTTTACGCGCTGATGCAGATCAAGCTCCTGGTAATTCCGATCCTGATTGCACTCATCCTGGCAGCCGCCATCGGCCCGTTCGTGAACATGCTCCGGCGCCGCGGGATGAAAGGCGGCCTGGCCACCGGCATCGCGTTTATCGGGTTGCTGCTGGTACTGGGCGCCGTTTCCACTGTGATTTACTACTCGGTCCGCAATCAGTGGGGCGAACTTGCACAACAGGCTGCTTCAGGACTGGATGAGCTGGAGCGGTTCCTGCTCACCGGCCCCATCCCCCTCGAGCAGGCGCAGCTGGACCAGGCCCGTGAGGGAATCACCCAGTTCGCGACGAGCAGCCAGGTCCGTTCGGGTGCCCTCACGGGACTCTCCGTGGTTACTGAGTTCCTTGCCGGGGCAAGCCTTGTGGTGATCATCCTGTTCTTCTTCCTGAAGGACGGCGCCAAAATCTGGAACTTTTTCCTCCGCCCCTTCAAGGGGGAACGTGAGGCAAAGCTGCGGCGGGTCGGCAGCCGCACCCTTGAGGTCCTGGGCGGCTACGTCCGGGGCACCGCCATCGTGGCACTGGTGGACACCGTCGCCATCGGGGCTGCGCTGCTGATCATGCAGGTTCCGCTGGCCATCCCCTTGGCCATCATCGTTTTCATCGGAGCCTTCGTCCCGCTGGTGGGTGCAACTGTTGCGGGCATCCTCGCCGCACTGGTGGCCCTGGTGGCCAACGGTCCCGTGGTGGCGCTGATTGTGGTGGCGGTGGTTATCGCCGTCAACCAGCTTGAGGGCGACCTCCTGCAGCCGATCGTCATGGGCAAGTCGCTGCAACTCCATGCCCTGGTGATCCTGATGGCGCTGACCGCCGGAACCATCCTGGCCGGCATCGTGGGTGCGGTGCTGTCCGTCCCGCTGGCCGCCGTCGCCTGGGCCATCATCCAGGTATGGACAGCAGAGGATCCGAACATGGAAGACATGAACCCGGACCTGCCACCGCCCAACAGCCAGCCCATCTAGGGCTGCCGGCCCAACTAAAGCTGCCGGCCAACTGTGTCGACGCACAAAAAGGATGGCGCACCCGGTATCCCGGATGCGCCATCCTTTTTGCGTGTCGTCAGGTCATTTTGACCGCTGCACGGTTATTTCTGCAGGCCCGCGAACACGTTCTTGGGGCGCTGCATCTCGCCGTGCTTGGCGCCAAGGATCACTACGAGTCCGGCGAAGGCGGGGATGACCCACTGCAGCATCTTGAGCTGCTGCTGGGCAGCCTTGAGCTCGTCGGAAGCATCGGGCCGCGGCTCGGTGGCGCCCTGGGCACCCTCAGCTGCGAGCTTCTCGACCTTCTTGCCAAGGATCCCGGAGTACAGGGTTACGGCTGCACCCGCCACCGTCACCGCCGTCTTGATCGCGGTGTCCCGGGCGACGCCGTCCTGCTGCGCGATGCGGTCCTTGTTCTCCCAGGCGATGGCGAGGTCCGCCACCAGGTGCGAGGCAAACGCCGCCGTCTGGAACGGTGCCCACTTCATCCAGCCGGCGCTGGAAAGGCGGGTGCGCTCGGAGGGGTCCTTGGCTTCCGCCGTTGCGCCGTTCAGGCCGATGGCACCCATCAGGGATCCACCGAACCACGCTGCTGCCGTCAGATCGTGGACTGACCGGGCAATGAGATTTCCTGCCATGATGTGCATTCCTAACGTTGAACTGGTTGAGATGCCGCGCCTGCGGACTTCACTTACTGTGTCCCATCGAGGTCATGGTCCGCCTATGGTAAGCACACTTACTAATGTTACGAAAGCCCGTCTTGCTCCGGCAGACCGCGTACTATCGTCGTCATGGGAATTACTGGGAGTTTGTTTGGCTGGGCCTTCGGAGACCCCGCCCGGGAAGATGACAACAGCTACCTGGACGGGCTTCAGCGCGAGGCGCTCGGGAATGCGCGGGACACGGCGAAAGCCAAGGGTGTGGCCGTTGTGGCGGGCTCTGAGGTCTTCACGGTGTTGAGCGCGGACGATTCCCTGGTGGAACTGGGCAATGCACCCGGAAAGCTCGTGGTCCGCTGCACCGTCCACGTCGAGGGACCCGGCGCGGAGAAGATTCGTGCCGAAGGGCCCATGAACGGCTGACCTGTGTCGGACAGCGAATCCACCATCAGCCAGGCCGCGGACGCCGTCGAGGAGGCCTCCAACCACCCCGCCCTCGACGTCCTCGCCCGCACAGGCTTCGCCGTCATGGCCCTGCTGCATGTCATCATCGGCGCCATCGCCGTCGCAGTGGCTTTCGGCCAGCCCGGCGAGGCGGAACCCACCGGGGCGATTGAGCAACTGGCCGCAAACGCGTGGGGCCCAGCGGTGATGTGGGCCTGTGTGCTGGCGTGCTTTGGCCTGGGATTGTGGCAGGCGAGCGAGGCCACCCTGAGGGCGCGGCGCCTGCCCCGCAAGGAACGAATCTCCAAACTTATTTCGTCGGGCTTCCTGGCCATCGCCTACACCAGCGTCGGCTTCAGCTTCGCCGGTTTCGCCGTGGGGCTGCGGGGGGATTCCAGTGAGAGTACGAGTGATTTCAGCGCCTCGCTGATGGCCACGCCGTTGGGGCTGTGGGCACTGGTGGCGCTGGGCCTGACCATCATTGGAATCGGGATCTACTTCGTATTCAAGGGCGTCCGGCGCGGATTCAAGGACGAACTCTTTCACTTCGACGGCACCCGGCGCGGCAGGCTCATCGACACCCTCGGCGTCACCGGTCACATCTCCAAAGGTGCCGCCCTCGGCCTTACCGGCCTGCTGTTTGTCATCGCCGCCGCAAAGCACAGCCCCGCGGAGTCCACTGGGCTGGACGGCGGACTCAAAGCCCTCCGGGACCATCCCTTCGGCCCGTATCTGCTGGTGGTCATCGGGGCAGGATTCATTGCCTACGGAATTTTCGCCCTGATCCGGTCGAGGTTCGGACGCATGTAGTTCCGCCTTTTTGTGGGTAGGAAGGAAGCATGACGCATTTTGTGAGGGAGCAAGCAGCGCACGGCGGCGCGGCCCGGGACGTGGTCCCCGGCGTCACGGAGACGGCGGGCCGGGCTTTTGCTGCCCTGTTCCGGCTCCTTAAGGTGGCCCGCCCCGACCGGCCGATCCACCCCAAGGGCATCGGCCTGGCCGGTCAATTGACCAGGACCGGGAATCTTGGCGAGCCGAGCGGCCTGGACTGGCTCGACTCCTCAGGCATCGATACCGTTGCAGCGCGGTTTTCGCGTTCGGCCGGGTTGCCGGAGGGGCTTCCGGACGTCCTGGGGCTCGCGCTCCGGGTAACACCGTCCAGCGGCGGCGCCCTGGCCAAGGCCGACGACGGCGGTCCGGGCACCAATGCCGGAGACGGCGGCGCAGCGGACGTGCTGTTTGCTTCCACCGGCTGGCAGCTTCCCGGGAGGTTTCTGCTCCAGCCCAAGCTCGACGCGGCATCAGCACCCTTCACCACGCTGATGCCCTACCGCGGCCGGACGGGTCCCGTGCTCCTGGGGCTTCGGACCATAAGCCTGCAGGCGGGGTCCGTCACGGCCGGCGAGTGGGTACTGGGGCTGTATTGGGCCAAGCCCACCGGGCAGTGGCGGCAGTGCGGGGAACTGCGGCTGCGGGCCGCCCCGGTACCGGCTGACCCTCCCCTCCGTTTCAATCCCCTCGAGAACCAACCGCCGGGTGCACAGACCTACGACTGGACACGCCGCCTGCGGGAGCGCTCCTACCGGACGGCACAGCGACCGGCACCACCCGCCGTCGCGCATTATGCCGCCCACCCCGCTCCGGCGGGGAGCCACACCAGCCCAGCCACCTCAGAAAGGAACACCATGTCCACCGTGTCCCAGCTGTTCAACACCCCTGCCGCTGACGTCTGGCGGGTGATTGCCGATGGCTGGCTGTACTCCGGCTGGGTAGTGGGCGCCTCCCGGATCCGCGCCGTTGACGACACCTGGCCGCAGGTCGGATCCCGCCTTCATCACTCCGTAGGCGCCTGGCCGCTGGTGATCAACGACAGCACCAGGGTGACCGCCGTCGAACCGGGAAAGTCCCTGGAACTGGTGGCTCGCGGCTGGCCGATGGGCGAAGCCAAGGTGGCCATCACACTTCAGGACCAGGGCGGGCAATGCCTTGTCACCATTTCCGAGGACGCCATCCGCGGTCCGGGCAGGAAGGTGCCCAAGATCATGCGGGACCCGATGATCACGGTGCGGAACCGCGAGACCCTCCAGCGCCTGGAGCTGATGGCGGTGGGCGGGGCCGGGAAGTAGCGCATCCGGGCTAAGTGACCGGTACTTAAAGCAGTGGGGCCCATGTGCCGCCCAAAACCCAAACCGGGCTGGACGGCACGTGGCCCCACTCTGAAGCTAAACGGCTAGACCTGCGCAGTGACGCCGTCGCGGGAGATGGCAACCATGTCCTCGCGCGGCACTACCTTGATGCGCTCACGCTTGACCTCGACGCCGTGTGAACCGCCGGCCTCCGTGGCGGCTGCACCGAGGGCGAGCTCGTGGGCGTCCAGCGCCAGCCAGCCTTCCCAGCTAGTGAACTTCACGCCACGGGCGTCGAGGAGGTCGACGACGGCCTCCGCCTCGGGCGCGGCGGCGACCGGCAGGTTTTCGCGGTCCTCCAGCAGGTAGGTGACCGTCTCGAGGGCGTCACCCTTGGTGTGGCCGATCAGGCCGACCGGTCCGCGCTTGATCCAGCCAGTTGCGTAGATGCCCGGCACGTGCTGGCCTGCGGCGTCCAGGACCCGGCCGCCGTCGTTCGTTACCACGCCCTTCTTGTGGTCGAACTCAACGTCCGGCAGGGCTGAACCGAAGTAGCCGATGGCGCGGTAGACGGCCTGCACCGGGTAGTCCACGAACTCGCCGGTGCCGCGGGCGTTGCCCGTGCCGTCCAGCTCGGTGCGCTCGAACTTGATGCCGGCAACCTTGCCCGGCGTCTCGGCGTCGTCGTAAATCTCCACCGGGCTGTGCAGGAAGTGCAGGTGCAGGCGGCGGGAGGCCTTCAGCTCGGAAAGGTCCTCGGGCTGCTCGGCGATCCAGTTGGTGAGCGTGCCCACCATGGTCTTGGTCTGGTTGTTCGTCTGGATCTGGCGGTCGGATTCTTCGTCGAACTCGAAGTCCTCCGGGTACAGGATGATGTCCACGTCCTTGGAGTGGGACAGCTCGCGCAGCTCCAGCGGGGTGAACTTGACCTGGGCCGGGCCGCGGCGGCCGAAGACGTGCACGTCCGTGACCGGTGAGGCCTTCAGGCCTGCGTAGACGTTGTCCGGGATTTCGGAGACCAGCAGGTCATCAGCGTGCTTGGACAGGACACGGGCCACGTCCAGGGCCACGTTGCCGTTGCCGATCACAGCGATTTCCTTGGCCTCCAGCGGCCACTCGCGGGGAACATCGGGATGGCCGTCGTACCAGGAGACGAAGTCCGCGCCGCCGTAGGAGCCGTCCAGCTCGATGCCGGGGATGTTCAGGTCCGCGTCCTTGATGGCGCCGGTGGCGAAGATGACGGCGTCGTAGTGGGTGCGGAGGTCCTCGATGGTGAGGTCCGTGCCGTAGTCCACGTTGCCGAAGAAGCGGATGTCGCCGCGGTCCAGCACCTTGTGCAGGGCGTTGACGATGCCCTTGATGCGGGGGTGGTCCGGGGCCACGCCGTAGCGGATCAGGCCGTAGGGTGCCGGGTAGCGGTCAAAGAGGTCGATGCTGACAGTCAGCTCGCCGCTCTTGACGGCTTCGCTCTTGGTGAGGATGTCCGCGGCGTAGACGCCTGCCGGGCCGGAGCCCACAACGGCGACGCGCAGCGGACGTTCGGCAGAACCTACGGTGGTGCTTGATGACACGGCTGTGTTCCTTTTCTTCGGTCCGTCCCAACTGGCTGGCAGTAAATGTACTTTTTGACGGCTCATAACGACATCTACTGCGAGCTGGTTGGGTGGGTGCTAGGTGGTGAGGACGCGGGGCTTGTCCGGGGTGGTGCTGGTGCTTCGGGTCTTGCGGGGGCTGTTGGGGGTGATGGTGCTGTAGTCAGCGGTTTTGAAGTGCGACGGCGCGAAGGGGCTGACGCGCACCACGTCACCGATGACAATCACTGCGGGATTTGCGACGCCGGCGGCTTCCGCCTGGTCCGCGATGGAACCGAGGGTACCGATGGTGACGCGCTGGTTCGGCAAATAGCCGTTTTCCACAATACCAACCGGGGTGTCGCCAGCGAGACCGGCTTTGCCCAGAGCGGACGCCGATTCGCGCAGCTGGCCCACGCCCATCAGCAGGACAACGGTGTGGTCCGGGCGGGCCGGAACTTCGGACAGTTCCTCGTGCCCTGTCACCACGCTGAAGCCCTTGGCCAGGCCGCGGTGTGTGACGGGAATGCCGGCGGCGGCGGGAACGGAGATCGCGGACGTGACGCCGGAAACCACTTCAACCTCGACGCCGTGCTGCCGGCAGTATTCGGCTTCCTCGCCGCCGCGGCCCAGGACGTAGGGGTCGCCGCCCTTGAGCCGAACCACGCGGTGGCCCTTGAGGGCTTCCTCGACGAGGATGCGGTTGATCTCTGCCTGCGGGACGGGGTGGTGGCCCGGGGTCTTGCCGACCTCGATGACGTGCACGTCCGGGGCCAGCTCGTTCAGGAGTTCGCGCGGCCCGAGGCGGTCTGCGACCACGACGTCGGCCTGGCCCAGGAGGCGGCGGCCGCGAACGGTGATGAGGCCGGTGTCGCCGGGCCCGCCGCCCACCAGGGCCACGCTTCCCCCGGAGGCCCGGCGGCGGCGCAGCGGCAGGTCGCCGGTTTCGAGCGCTGTGGCGACTGCGTCCCTGACGGCCATGGCGCGGCGCGGGTCTCCCCCGGCGTTCACGGCAATTTTGACGTCGTCCACCTCGGCGACGGCTGGGGTCCAGGCGGCGGAGGCTTCATGGTCGGAAGCGTTGACGCACCAGATCCGCTGGGCCTCGGCATCGTCGGAGACCTGGGCGTCAACCTTTGGGTCTCCCGTGGCGGTCTGAACGAACCAGACGCCGTCCACGTCGGAGGAAGAGTAGGTGCGGGGCTCCCAGATGAGGAGGCCGGCGTCGGCCAGTTCCTGAAGCGCGTCAGAGGCAACCGGGGCTACGACGGTGACCCGGGCACCGGCGTCAAGCAGGCCCTTGGCGCGGCGGGCAGCCACGGGGCCGCCGCCCACCACCAGCACGGGGCGGCCGAGCAGCCGCAGCGCTGTGGGGTAAATATCCTGAATTGCCATGAATCAACGGTAGGGCCGCGTCACAATGGCCCACAAAGGCCGAGCAACACCAGTTCACGTAAGGTAACGCTGCGTCACACAAGGCTTGGCCGTCGCGGGCCTCCGCCGCGGTTCACAGCGACGACGGCCCGGGGCGCTGGTGGCTGAGTCTGCAGCGAGCCGCGTCAAGGCGCCCCGGTGTGTCCGCTGATGCTGGCGAGGAAGTGGCCGCGGTCCCGGATGAGCCGGTGTAGGTACCGGTGCAGGACCAACCGTTCAGCCACTCGGCCCAGGAGGCCGAACGGGGCGGCGAACTCCACCCGATCGGTCATGATGCTGCCGGTGCCAGTGCCCTCGAACTCGTGGACGTGGCGGAAGGACTTGAACGGTCCCCGGATCTGTTCGTCCGTGAAGCTGCATGGGAATGTGAATTCTGTGATGCCGCTGGTCATGGTGATGGGGATTCCGAAATGCCGCGCCCGCCACGTCACTTCCTGCCCCTCGCCGATCAGCCCGGAGGTCACGCCTCCGACTGCACGCTCCCCGCTGCGCTCCTGCGAGTCCACGTGCAGGTCGATGCTGCGGGCCAGATCGAAGAGTTTCTCCGGCGGCAATGCGGATTCGGTACGGCACACGAAGCTGACGGTCATTGGGCCAGTCTGTCAGAGGCCTCCACTTCTTGGACGACCAAAAGGCGTCACTTTCGCTGCCGGCACCGGAGTCCGACCGCGCCGTTACGGGGCCGAGGGCAGGTGGACGTGCCAAAAGTGACGCAAACGGGTCGGTAAGTACAGCAGAGCCCGACGGTGGGACTCGCCGTCGGGCTCTTGGTGTTGGTTCTATAAGGGGCTGGCCGCCGCTGGCTACCGGGTGCTGCCGGCGAGCAGGCCGCGGCTGCGCAGGAGGCGCTTCTCGATCGGCGCGAACACCAGCAGTTCAATCAGGATGCCGACGGCGAGGATGAGCAGGATCGCCGCCATCACCACGGACATGTCCGACAGTTGCCGGCCCTGGTCCAGCAGGGAGCCCAGGCCGAAGCCGATAGTGCCACCGACGGCGATGATTTCCGCGGCCATGAGGGAGCGCCAGGAGAAGGCCCAGCCCTGCTTGAGGCCGCCCAGGTACCCGGGCAGCGCGGCGGGGAGTATGATCTGCAGCGCCATCTGGAGCCGGGACGCGCCCAGGACGGTGCCCACCCGGCGGTACTGCGGCGGAATTTGGTCAACGCCCGAGATGAGCCCGTTGATGATGGACGGAATGGCGCCCATAAAGATCACGAAGTACACCGTGGCGTCGGTAAGGCCAAACCAAATGATGGCGGCCGGTACCCAGGCCACCGAGGGCAGCACCTGCAGGCCGGAAATCAGGGGCCCGAAAGCGCGGCGGAGCGGAGCCACCTGGGCCAGCAGGAGGCCTACCGGAGTTGCGATGGCCACGCTGATAATGAAGCCGACCAGCCCCCGCTCCATGGAGGTCCACACGGCTTCCTGCAGTTTGCCCTCGTTCCAAAGGACTCCCATCTGGTTGAGCACATCGATGGGACCGGGTACCTGGTCACGGCGCTTCAACCCAAGCGAGACATAGAACTGCCAGATCAGGACCAGGGTGACCAGGGCCGCGATCGGCAGGAGCACCCGGCTCCAGTCGACCCGGTGTTTGCGGTCGGAGTCGGACTGCAGGGAGTCAAGTCCGGATTCGAGTTCCCGCAGGTCCTCACGCCCCGTGGAAGACCGGGTCAGGGCAGCATGGATGTGCCGGGTTTCGACGGGCTCAACCACCGGATCCGATTCGGCGAGGGGTGTGGGGTTACTTGGCATGGCGGCGAATCTCCTCACGCAGCCGGGCGGTGATGACCCCGGTCAGCTGGCCGGCGAGCCCGGCGTCGGTTCGGTGTTCCTCGGTGACGGCCCATTCCTGGACAACGCGGCCGGGGCGGGAGGACAGCAGCAGCACACGCTGGCCCAGCCGCACGGCCTCGCGGACGTTGTGGGTCACGAAGACGATGGTGCGCCCGGTTTCCTTCCAGATGCGCTCAAGCTCGTCGTGCAGCAGGTCACGCGTGATGGCATCCAGGGCGGCGAACGGCTCGTCCATCAGGAGCAGCTGCCGGTCCTGCGCCAGCGACCTAGCCAGGGATACGCGCTGGCGCATGCCGCCGGACAGTTCGTGCGGGCGCTTGTCCCCCGCCGTACCCAGGTGCACCAGTTCGAGGAGCTCCTGCGCCTTGGCCTTGCGCTCGGCTTTGCCCACGCCGCGGAGCTTCAGTGCCAGCTCGATGTTCTCCCGGGCCGTGAGCCAAGGGAACAGGGCGGCGTCCTGGAACATAAAGGCGGCACCGTCGCTGGGCACTTCGAGCGCGCCCGACGACGGGGCCTCCAGTCCCGCCATGATGTTCAGCAGGGTGGACTTGCCGCAGCCGGAGGCACCGAGGAGGGGGGCAACGAACTCACCCTTGCCGATGTCGGCGTTGACGTCGTCCAGTACCGGGGCGCCGTCGCCAAAGCGCTTGCCCAGGTGTTCCAGTACGACTGGCATGGTGCCGTCCTTAGGTAGGTGGTGAAAGAAAAGGGAGTCAGTCCTGGCCGAGGCCGGCGGCTGAAACAGGTTTGGCGCCGCCGCCGGTGGCGATGACGTCGTTGAGCGGACGAAGATCAAAGAGTCCGTTGATGTCGGCCTGCTTGGTGGTGCCGGCCTCCACTCCGTCCTGCAGCAGCCGCGGGTAGCTTCCGGCCAGCGGGTCAAGGGTGAAGGTGATGTTGGCCAGGGACCGTGCGAGCACGTCGTCGGCCAGGGCTGCGCCGGCTGATTCCCGCAGGGCCGAGTTGATGACGGAGGCCTTCTGTGCGGCAGGCGCTTCGTTCAGCCACGCGACCGACTTCACATGGCCGGCCAGGAGCGCCTTCACGGTGTCCGGGTGGTCGGCCGCGAATTTTTGGTTCACAATCAGGACGGTGGTGGGGAACTCGCCCGGTTTACCGGTGCTGCTGCCGTCCCACAGGTCCTTTTCATCCACCAGCACTTTCGCTCCGGCCTGGAGCACCAGCCTGGACGCCCACGGCTCAGGCAGCCACGCGCCGTCGAGCTTTCCGTCCTGGAACAGCTTCAGCGTCTGCGCGTTTTCGGTGGGATTGATGGCAACGTCGCCGCTGCCGTCAACGTTGGTTTTGTACCCCTGGTCCGAAAGCCAGGCGCGAAGGGCAACGTCCTGGGTGCCGCCAAGCTGCGGGGAGGCGAGAATCCTGCCCTTGAGGTCTGCGGCAGAGTTGATTTCGGGCTTGACCACCAGCTGGGCGCCGCCGGCAGCAGCGCCAGCCACGATCCTGACGGATTCGCCCTGGCTCTTCACGAAGGAGTTGATGGCCGGGTTGGGGCCGATGTAGGCGGCATCGATAGCGCCTGCATTCAAGGCCTCGATGGCCGCTGGCCCGGCGTTGAACGTTTCGGTGCTGAGGGCGGTACTGCCCAGGGCCTCGGCTAGGAAGCCTTCCTTGATGCCCACCAGCGCGGCCGCGTGCGTGACGTTGCCGAAGTAACCGAGCTTCAGTTCCGCAGCGGGCGTGGGTCCAACAGCCAGCGCCTCGGTGTTACGCGAAACAGTCGATGCCACCACCGCGCCCACCACGATCAGCAGGACCAGGCCAACAGCCAGGGCAGCCTCGATGGCACGCTTGCGCTTGGGAACCGCGCTTTCGCCTGCCACGATGCGGGTCATCCCGGGCTTGGAACTAGTCATTGTTTCACCATAGGGAGTGGCCCAAAGCCGTTCAATGAAGCGGAAACGGGGGGTCACGCGAGTTCATTTATCGTCATATTCCGGCGACGGTGGGCCAGCCACTTGGAACTGCCGATTCCCCGTCCTAAGAGAATCGAGTACTCACTACTCGTGCCTCCGCAACGGCCGCCCCGTAGCGTCCATAGAAAGTCCTGCTGGGAGGCTCATCGGTTTACGACCTTCAGGGGTGCGTCATGGGTATCGGGTTTTGCAGGCGACGGTTGCATGGTTGGCGGAGTCCCGGCACGGGTGCTGCCCATGGGGGGCCACCGTGAGCGAGGGCGATGGCTTCGCACCCCTCCTGGATCCTGCCGTGCTGGTGAGGTTGCGCGAGGAGTTGGACGACGATGAAGGAGTCTGGAAGGTCTTCGTGCAGAACTTCATCGCGCACCTGCCCCAGCGGACCGAGCGGCTGCGGCAAACACTGACCACCGGGGACCTTAAGGGAGCCATGGAAGCAGTGCTCAGCCTCAAAACCTCAAGCCAGATGGTCGGGGCGGAGCGGCTGGCGGGGATGGCGCTAAACCTTGAGCAGGCCATCCGCAACGACACCCGCGACACCGACCCGGCCGTTGCACTGCCCCAGCTGGCGGCGGTCCATCTTCGGCGGCTCACACAGTGCAGCCGGCAGACTACCTATCTCCTGCGGGCAGCCCTTAAGCAGAAGCCCGACCCGAGCTGACGATCCCGTGCCACCTTGTGTGTCCCTCAAGCGCCCGGGCTTTTGACCGGATGTTTTCCCCCCGTTAAGGTCGCTCCACCTGCCGGTTGACCTTGCCTCCCTAGGTTTTGGTTGTGACCAACAACCAGGTGTTTCCTGTTCTGCAGTTGCCCACTGACTCTCCGAACCACTACGCCCGGCCCCGCCCGTGTAATGCCGGCTTTGCGGTCGTCGGCCATCGGGGAGCCATGGCCCTGGCACCCGAGAACAGCGCGGTGTCGTTTCTCCTGGCCGAGGCCGCAGGTGTTGACGAAATTGAACTTGACGTGCGCGTCACTGCCGACGGCGTCCCTATCGTCCTTCACGATCCAACCCTTGAGCGGCTGGCAGCGGGAGGGTTGAATGCGGGCATGCCTGTCGCCGAGCTGACACTTGCCCAGGTGCACGAGGTTCCGCTGGCGTCGGGACAGCCGGTTCTGACCTTCGCCGAAGTCCTCGAGCTCACGAACGTCACGCTCCAGGTGGAGATCAAGGACCCGTCCACGGTGCCGGCCCTGGCCGAACTGCTCGCGCAGAATCCGGCCCACATCGGCCGCATCAAGTTTTCGAGTTTCCTCCCGGAAGCACTGTTCCTCCTCGCACTGCACCTGCCGGCCGTTCCCCGCGGATTCATTGTCCGCGCCTTTGCAGCTACTCGCCGGCAGCAGGAAGAACTTGAGGATGTCCTTATTGTCACGGGCGCGGGCACGCTTTACACGGGGTTTGAGCATCTCACTCCGGTGCACGTGGAACAGCTGCAGGCAGCCGGCATCGAGGTCCACGTCTGGCCCCTGAAGAGCCGCGAAGACCTGGACCGGGCACTGGAGTTGAATGCCGACGGCGGCACGGCCGACGACCCCGGCCAGGCCAAGGCGTTGCTCAAGGATGCACGCACGCGCGCCGCAGCCCAGGCGGCCGGCGCGTCCTGAAGCGCCAGCCC
The DNA here is from genome assembly GCF_030817075.1 of Arthrobacter sp. V1I9. NCBI lineage: Bacteria > Bacillati > Actinomycetota > Actinomycetes > Micrococcales > Micrococcaceae > Arthrobacter > Arthrobacter sp. V1I9. The sequence goes on along the minus strand of NZ_JAUSYU010000001.1, from coordinate 899,022 downwards.
CTCAGTTGCCCTTGACGTTGATCAGCTGCCGAAGCTTGTGCCGGACCGTGACGAGGTCGGCGGCGTCCTGCATCACTTGGTCAATCGATTTGTAGGCTGCCGGGATTTCGTCGATGAATGCCTCCGAGGCCCGGAACTCGATGCCCCGCATGGCCTTCTTAAGCTCCTCCAGCGAGAACGTTCTGCGGGCGGCGTTGCGGGAGTACTCCCTGCCTGCACCGTGCGGCGAGGAGTTCAGGGATTCGCGGTTGCCCCGTCCTTCCACCACGTACGACGCCGTTCCCATGGAACCGGGGATCAGTCCGGGATCGCCCGGCGCGGCTTTGATGGCGCCCTTCCGCGACACCCACAAGGATTTGCCGTAATGCGTCTCCTGCTGGGTGAAGTTGTGGTGACAGTTGATGCGCTCCCGTTCGTGCACCGGACCGCCCACCCAATGGCCGAACTGTGTGCTGACGCGGTCCATCATTTCCTCGCGGTTCAGCAGCGCGAAGTGCTGGGCCCAGCGCAGCTCAGCGATGTACCGGTCGAACTGCGGCGTCCCCTCGTCCAGGTAGGCGAGGTCCGGGTGCGGCAGGCGGATCTGGTGCTTCCGGGACACGTGCTGGGCGACGCCGATGTGGTGCTGGGCGATCTTGTTGCCCACGCCGCGTGAGCCGGAGTGCAGGAACAGCCAGACGTCGTCGTTTTCGTCCGCGCAGACCTCGATGAAGTGGTTGCCCGAGCCCAGGGACCCCAGCTGCAGCTCCCACTTTGCCACGTACTGGGCCGGGTTGAAACCGGCCTTCGCCGCGAGTTGCTTCAGCTCCGCGATCCGGGGCTCCGCCGTGGGCAACACTTTTTTATTGTTGTGCCCGGCGGACAGCGGAACCACACGCTCGATGTCCTCGCGGAGCCGCCGCCGGTCCTTCGGCAGGTCCGTCAGCGAGTACTGGGTCCGCACGGCAATCATGCCGCAGCCGATGTCCACGCCCACGGCCGCGGGAATGATTGCGCGCAATGTGGGAATGACCGAGCCCACGGTGGCGCCCTTGCCCAGGTGCGCGTCAGGCATCAGCGCCAGGTGCGGATAGATGAACGGCAGCTCGGCAGTCATCACGGCCTGTTCCCGCGTTAGGGGGTCCAGGATCGAAGCCCAGTTGAGCAGCTTGCTGTTGATGGTCTCCATGCCTGGCCTCCCACTTCGCCGGTGCGCACTAACGTAAATCTCTCACTTAAACAGCCGATTCGACGATTCCCTGCAGGATCGACGTTGGGAAACGTCGAACCCGCGGGGAACCGTCGAATCGGGAAGAACTAGATTCAGGCGGTACTAGATCGAGTAGCGCTCGTCCTCGTGGTCGCCCGGGTGGTCCTTCACCAGGCCGGCGGCCAGCGTGTTGCCGTCCAGGGGGTCGATCACCAGGAAGGCACCGGTGCGGCGGTGGTGCAGGTAGTTTTCCAGCGGCAGCGGCGCGGCGAGCCGGAGCTGCGCGTGGCCGATGTCGTTCAATTCCAGGGTGGACGCCGGCTCCAGCTTGAAGGTGGCCAAGTCAAGTTTGCCGCCAACGTTGCGGACCAGGGCCTGCACCGTGCGGGTGCCGTGCTTCACCAGCACCTTGGCGCCCTCGCGGAGCGGCTTCGGGGACAGCCAGCACAGTGACGCGTACAGGTCTGCCGACGCTTCGCGGACGGTGCCGGCCGCGGCGATGGTGTCACCGCGGGCGACGTCGAATTCCTCAGCCAGGCGAAGGGCCACGGACTGCGGGGCGGCAGCTTCCTCCAGCGAGGCGCCGGCGAAGTCGATGCCCACCACGGTGGTGGTGCGGGGGTCCTGGCCGGGGGTCAGGACGGAGACCTTGTCCCCCACCTTGACCGAGCCCTCAGTGATCTGGCCGGCGTACGCGCGGTAGTCACGGTAGGCCTCCACATCCAGGCCGGCGGCCACGGCGTCCGGAGCCAGGGCGCCCTGGGGCCGGATGACCAGCTGCACCGGGAAGCGGAAGCTCTCCAGGTGGCTTTCCAGCTCGTCGGCGGCCGGAAGGGTTTCGAGGACCTCGAGCAGTGCAGGGCCGGTGTACCAGGGCGTCCGCTCGGAGCGGTCCACCACGTTGTCGCCGTCGAGCGCGGACACGGGCACCACCAGCAGGTCGGTAATGCCGTCCGAACCCAGCCCGAGCTCGCGCCCAACCTGCTGCACGTCCGCTTCAATCTCGCGGAACACGGACTCGCTGAAATCCACCAAATCAATCTTGTTCACGGCCACAATCACGTGCGCCACGCGCAGCAGCTGCAGCACGGACAGGTGCCGGCGGGTCTGCTCCAGCACACCCTTGCGGGCGTCAATGAGTACGACGACGGCATCCGCCGTGGACGCGCCGGTCACCGTGTTCTTGGTGTACTGCACGTGCCCGGGGCAGTCGGCCAGGATGAAGCTGCGGCGGTCGGTGGCGAAGTAGCGGTAGGCGACGTCGATGGTGATGCCCTGTTCGCGCTCGGCACGCAGGCCGTCGGTCAGCAGGGCCAGGTCGATGCCGCCCGCCGCTCCGCCGAAGCCACGGTCCGCGGAGGTGCGTGCAACGGCGTCGAGCGTGTCGGCCAGGATGGCCTTGGAATCGTGAAGGAGGCGGCCCACCAGAGTGGACTTGCCGTCGTCGACCGATCCTGCGGTGGCGAACCGGAAGAGCGTTGTGGGCAGGGCTGTTTCCAGGTCCGCCGGGAGAAGCGCTTCGGTGCTCATTAGAAATACCCGTCCTTCTTGCGGTCTTCCATGGCGGCCTCGGAGATGCGGTCATCTGCACGGGTGGCGCCACGTTCGGTCAGGGTGGAGGCAGCGACTTCAACAACAACGTCAGCCACGGTGTACGCGTCGGACTCGACGGCCCCTGTGCAGGACATGTCGCCCACGGTGCGGTAGCGGACGGTCTTGGTGATGACTTCCTCGGAAGGCAGCGGCTGGGATACCTCACCGACTGCGCGCCACATGCCGTCGCGGGCAAAGACCTCGCGCTCGTGGGCGTAGTACAGGCCGGGGAGCTCGATGTTCTCGCGCTCGATGTAGCGCCAGATGTCCAGCTCGGTCCAGTTGCTGATGGGGAACGCGCGGACATGCTGGCCCACGGTGTGGCGGCCGTTGTACAGGTTCCACAGCTCGGGGCGCTGGTTGCGCGGGTCCCACTGGCCGAACTCATCGCGCAGGCTCAGGATGCGCTCCTTGGCGCGGGCCTTGTCCTCGTCCCGGCGGCCGCCGCCGAAGACGGCGTCGAACTTGTTCTGCTGGATGGCGTCCAGCAGCGGGACGGTCTGCAGCGGGTTGCGGGTGCCGTCGGCACGCTCGGCCAGCTCGCCGCGGTCGATGAATTCCTGCACGGAGCCGACGACGAGCTTCAGTCCCAGCCGCTCGACGGTGCGGTCGCGGAAGTCGATGACCTCGGGGAAGTTGTGGCCGGTGTCCACATGCAGCACAGGGAACGGGACCTTGCCTGGCCAGAACGCCTTGGTGGCCAGGTGCAGCATCACCACGGAGTCCTTGCCGCCCGAGAACAGCAGCGCGGGCTTCTCGAACTCGGCGACTACCTCACGGATGATGTGGATGGCCTCGGACTCGAGGGTGTCCAAGCTGCTCAGTCGGGTGGAGACGGCGGAGTCAGTCACCTGGGTAGTCTCCTCGGTTAGGAAAGTGCTCATACGTGTAGTCCGCATTCTGTCTTGTCGGAGCCCGCCCAGCGGCCGGCGCGGGGGTCATCGCCCGGCGCCACCTTCCGGGTGCAGGGCTGGCAGCCAATGGAGGGGTAACCCTGGGAAAGCAGCGGGTTGACGGGCAGGAGGTTGTCGTCCGAGTACTGGACCAGCTGGTCGAAGGTCCACGCGGCCATCGGGTTTACCTTGACCAGGCCGTTGGCCTCGTCCCAGGTGACCAGCGGCGTGTTGGTGCGGGTGGGGGCTTCGTCGCGGCGGACGCCGGTGAACCAAAGCTCGTAGCCGGACAGGGTGCGGCGCAGCGGGGCCACCTTGCGGAGCGCGCAGCACTGGGCAGCGTCGCGGGCGAAGAGGTCCTTGCCCAGGAGCCGGTCCTGCTGCTCCACGGTGTTTTCGGGAAGCACGTCCACCACGTTGACCCGGAGGTTTGCCGCCACCTCGTCGCGCGTGGCGTAGGTTTCCGGGAAGTGGTAGCCGGTTTCAAGGAACAGGACGTCGACGCCGGGCAGCTGGTCCGCCACCAGGGCGGGCAGGACGGCGTCGGCCATGGAGCAGGCGACGGCGACCGCGGGCAGATCGAAGTTCCGCTCCACCCAAGCGATCACGTCGCGGGCCGGGGCGTCCCAGCCGAGCTCGGCAGCGCCGGCCTCGGCCAGGGCCTTCAGCTCGTCCTTGCTGCGGAGGGCGGGAGCAGCGGAGGCCACAGTCTCCTCAACCGTTGCCGAAGCCTCAGCCGGTGCAACAACCGGATCAACACCAAGTGCGTGCTTACTCACTGGAGTGCCTCCTCGTCTGCTGCGTGGGCCCACTCGGCGAAGGTCTGGCCTTCGGCGCGCTGGGCTACGAAGGTGCGGACTACGCGCTCCACGTAGTCGGGCAGGTCATCAACGTAGACCTTGAGGCCGCGGACGGTGCGTCCCAGGCCTGCTTCCTCGCGTTCGTTGGAAGCCAGGCCGCCGCCCAAGTGGACCTGGAAACCCGGGGAGGGGTCGCCGTCGGGCGTGGGAAGCATCATCCCCTTGAGGCCGATGTCCGCGGTCTGGATGCGGGCGCAGGAGTTGGGGCAGCCGTTGATGTGCAGGGACAGCGCGTGCGGCAGTTCACCGGAGGCGGCGAGGTCGCCCAGCCGGCGTTCCAGCTCAGCAACGGCGGTCGCAGCGGTGTGCTTGGTCTCCACGATGGCGAGCTTGCAGTATTCGATGCCGGTGCAGGCGATGGTGCCTCGGCGGAACACGGACGGTCGGGCGGACAGGCCCAGCGCGTCCAGCTCGGCCACCAGGGGCTCCACGTGCTCCTTTTCGACGTCCAGGACCACAAGCTTCTGGTGCGGGGTGGTGCGCAGGCGGTAGGAGCCGCGGGCCTCGAGGGTGTCCGCGAGCTTGACCAGCCCGGCGCCGGACAGCCGGCCGGCCAGCGGGGTGGCGCCGATGAAGAACTTGCCGTCCTTCTGCTCGTGCACGCCGATGTGGTCACCGGGGGACGTGGGCTTGGGCGCGGCCGGACCGTCGGCCAGCTTGTAGCCCAGGTATTCGTCCTCGAGGATCTGGCGGAACTTCTCGGGCCCCCAGTCTGCCATCAGGAACTTCAGGCGGGCCTTGGTGCGCATGCGGCGGTAGCCGTAGTCGCGGAAGATGCTGGTGACGCCGAGCCACACGTCCGCAGCTTCCTCGGGGCGGACGAACGCACCCAGTCGCTTGCCGAGCATCGGGTTGGTGGACAACGCGCCGCCGGCCCAGAGGTCGTAGCCGATGCCGAGTTCCGGGTGTCGGACACCCACCAGGGCGAAGTCGTTGATCTCGTGGACCACGTCCTGGCTGGGGTGGCCGGTGATGGCCGTCTTGTACTTGCGCGGCAGGTTGGACAGCAGCGGGTTGCCGATGAACCGCTCCCCCAGCTCTTCAATGAGCGGGGTGGGATCGATGATCTCGTCCTTGGCGATGCCGGCTACCGGTGAACCCAGGATGACGCGCGGAACGTCGCCGCAGGCCTCGGTGGTGGAGAGGCCAACACCTTCCAAGCGGGTCCAGATCTCGGGGATGTCCTCCACTCGGATCCAGTGCAGCTGGATGTTCTGGCGGTCCGTGAGGTCGGCCGAGTCCCGTGCAAAGTCAACGGAGATCTGGCCGATGACGCGCAGCTGCTCGGTGGTGAGAGCGCCGCCGTCGATCCTCACACGGAGCATAAAGTACTTGTCCTCGAGCTCGTGCGGCTCAAGGGTTGCGGTCTTGCCTCCGTCGATCCCGGGCTTGCGCTGGGTGTAGAGGCCCCACCAGCGGAACCGGCCGTGCAGGTCCTGGCCGGGGATGGCGTCGAAGCCCTCTTTGGAGTAGATGGTTTCGATACGCTCGCGCACGTTAAGGCCGTCGTCTTCCTGTTTCCAGGTTTCGTTGGCGTTCAGGGGCGTTTTGCCGTCCACTTTCCACTGACCGTGCGGCTTCGCGGCGGGTCGGGACGGGCGGGCCGGGCGCTTCGGGGCGGCGGTGTCCTCGGACGCTCCGGCTAGAGCTGTATCAGTCATGCATCGACTGTAGGTCCCGCCCGAATAGCGTCACAAAGGCCCGGAAACGTTGAGTCACCTAGGGAAATATTTCGTCACGAAACGCCGGACGGCCTTGAAGAAGCCACCCTCCTGTGCATCCGATCTGGCTTCCGTAGGGGCTGCGGCGGGCTCGTTGGATGGCGCTTCGGTTGGTGTTTCGGTTGCGGTTTCGGCGGCCTTCGCGACGGCGGCGTCGTACCTTTCCAGCGCGATCTCGGCCAACACCGGGGACGGCAGCAGCGGTTCCGTTACAACGTCGGCACCCGCCTTGGCGAGCTGGTCATGGAAGTAGCCCGGCGCCAGGAGGTAGGAGGCAATCACCACGCGCCCGCCGACGTCGTCAGCTCCGGCGGACTCCCCCGCCCCGGCACCTCCTTCAAGTTCCTCGCGAAGCATCGTGACGGCGTCGGGCACGGAAGGCTTGGCGGAGGCACCATAGGCGGCCACCATCCGGTTGGTCCGCAACTCCTGGAGCTGGCCCAGCAGTTCCTCCACGCTCACCGCTGCCCTGGGGTTCGACGAGCCCGCGGCGGCCAGGACAATCACGTCGCGGTCCGTCACCCCGGCCTCGCGCAGCCGCTGGTCCAGCAGCGCGGCAAGACGCGGATCCGGACCCAGCGGCGCGGCAGCCGCACTCCCAGGACGGCTCTTAACTGCCTTCGCAATGTCCACCTTCACGTGGTATCCCACGCTTAGCAGCAACGGCACCACCACTGCGGACTCCCCCTCCGGCAGGCCCGCCACCACGTCCACCAAGTCCGGCTGCTGGACGTCCACGTACGCTTCGCGGATGTCGAGGCCCGGGCGGAGCGCGGCGATGGCATCCCGCAGCGCGTTCACCTCCGCAGCACCCTGTGTGCTGGACGTCCCATGGGCGCAGGCGATCATGATGGGGCTGTTCATAGGGGCTAGCGTAACGTTGGAGCCGCCCTGTCCGCCCTCTTTGAACTGCCGGGACGCTCCATGACATTCCCTTTTGACATCGCCCTGGTATGGCTGGACCTGGCCGGTGTCTTCTTCTTTGCTGTCTCGGGATCCTTGCTGGCGGCCCGGAAGCAGTTCGACATTGTGGGCTCGCTACTATTGGCCTCCCTGGTGTCACTCGGCGGCGGCGTCATCCGGGACATCATTCTCAACAGCGTCCCTGCCGCCTTCACCAATCCGGCCTATCTCGTGCCGCCGCTGCTGGCCACGTTCCTGGTGTACTTCCTGTTTTCCAGCGTGGAACGCTTCACGTCGCTGCTGGTCCTGTTCGACGCCGGCGGACTGGCCCTGTTCTGCATCACCGGAACCCTGAAAGCGCTGTCCTTCGGCGTCAACCCGGTGGCGGCGGTGCTGCTGGGCGTTACCACGGCGGTGGGCGGCGGGCTGCTGCGCGACATCACTGCCAACGAAGTGCCGCAGCTGTTCAACTCCCGGGACTTATACGCTGTTCCGGCCTTCAGCGGCGCGGCACTGACCACGGTGCTGTGGGTAACGGGAGCCTTTAATGCGTTGACCGCCTGCGTGGTGGCTGCCCTCGTTTTTGTGTTCCGGGTAGTGGCCTGGCGGCGCTCCTGGCATATCCCGCTGGCCGTCAACGGGTGGCACCGCACCAGCTCTGCGGGCGGCGAATCACGGAGCGGCTTTTAGCTAGGATATGAAGCATGACTGACATGTTCCTCGAGAAATTCCGTGCGCTGGTTCCGAAGTATCTCGAGGACGAATGGCAGGAAGAGGACGGGCTGCCCGCCGAGGAGCTGGACAAGGCCCTGGCCGACCACCAATTCGAGATCCCCTTGGTCCTCCGCGAGTTCTACTTGGCCATCGGCGGCTGCGAGGACTTGATGGAGGCCTACCACTACTTCTGGGATCCCGACGAGCTCGAAGTCGACGACGAAGGCTTCCTGATGTTCCTCGAGGATGAGGAAGAGGAGTACACCTGGGGCTTCCGCGTCGGCGACCTCGGCGTCCCGGATCCCATCGTGTACCGCCGCAACAACACCCGCGGCCAGTGGAAGTCCGAAGAGGGCACGTTCTCGGAGTTCGTGTTCGACATGTTCGAGTGGGCGTTCGAGGACGACGAAGACTAGGGTGTCCTGGCTTGGCAGGGTGCTGGGCTACGTCCGACGACCGGAATGCGTAACTTATGGTGCCGGAGTGGGCCACGGACGCGGGATTTGCATGGAACTGATTTTCTGCAGTGGCTAAAAGCTGCGCATTCTGGTCTGGCGCGTGGCCGTCCCGACCGGAAAAACGCCCCTGCGCCTGAGCTCGAGGACTGCCAGGACCTCCGCAACCATCGCATCCGGCGAATGGACCACGTCTTCGTAGTAATAGCGGAGCACTAGATATCCACCCACGATGCTCTTGTTGTTCCGCCGCTGGTCCTTCTTGACCGCCCGTGGTTCGAAGTGGGTGGCACCGTCGGTTTCCACCACAAGGCATTCCTCTATCAGGAAGTCCACCTCGCCCACACCGGGAATCACGACGTGCCTGCGCACCCGCAGGCCGGCCCGGACGAAGTAGGTGTTGGCCAGAACCTCAAGTAATGAGTCTGCCCTGGGAATCACGAGGTCCAGTACCGAGCGCACTTTGCCGTTCCGGCGGCCTTGGCATTTTTCAAACAGGAACTCCAGCGAAATACTTCCGTTGCCCACCGCCGACTGCACCATGACTAGCGCTTCCAGTTCGGGCAGGCAGTGCAGGGCATGGAGCAGCACGTCTGCGAGCCCAACTACAGGCAGCCAAGCATGCCGTGGATGCGTGGGGCGGCCGTGGTCCTTCACGCCAGGGGTGCTGGTGGGGTGACTGCGGCAGAGGTGCACGAATGTGGCGGTGTTGAGTGTCCAGAGCTCATAAACGGGAGCGGCCGAGAGACAGGTCAGCCTGCCGCCGGCAGCCAAGGCTGAGGTCAGGACGCCTGGGCCCGGCACCGCGTAAACGCCGCGTCGCACCTTGACCACCACTCCCAGTGCGACAGCCTGATTAACCGCTGCCCGCGTATAGCCGGACTTCTTCAACTGCGATGCCCGAGCCGCCCCGCCCTGCCGGTTCAGGTAATCGATGATGTCCATCAGCCCAGCGTGTCGTTGCTCAAGACCCCCTCGCGAGAGAGGACTGGTGCTATGTGGACAACACACAACCCGAGTCATGGGCGACGCTTAAAACCCGAATGCGTGACTTTTAGCGGCTGGCTCCGACTTACATCCCGCCATTCTGCGGGCAACACTGGTGCAGTGGCTCATAAGAGACGCAATTAGGGCGTACAACGGCAAGAAAGTCTTTGACAAGGCCGTAACAACGGACTTGCATCTTGTGACAAAGCTGTCATAAACTATTCACGGATCCGCTAAACGCCTCCGGCGGGTCTGATGCGAACGGAGAGATAGCCTCGGCTCACAGCACGGATGACTCGTCATTCAGCGCTGCGGACCGGGGCTGTCCCGTTTAACGGCAGGCGCCACCAGCCCACCCAAGCAGAAAGCCCGGCGCCACCACGGAGCCGGGCTTCCACAGAGAAAGCTAGCTGGCGCGGTCCACCACGGCCATCGCGAAATTGGACAGCGATTCCTTGACCACCCCTTCGGGCAGCGGGGCCAGCGCGGCAATGGCCTCATTTGCCCACTGGCGCGCCACCACCCAGGATTCGGCGGTAACCGGGTGCCCGCGAAGACCGGCAACAGCCTCGGCCAGTGCTTCGTCGGAGGTCAGGTCGCCATCGATGAGCTGGAGAAGTTCGACGGCGGACCGGTCACCATCGGCAGCGGCCCTGCGCAGGAGCAGCACCGGCAGCGTGGGAACACCTTCGCGCAGGTCCGTTCCCGGGGACTTGCCGGACTTGACCTTGATGCCGGTGACATCAATGACGTCGTCGGCAAGCTGGAAGGCCACACCCACCTTCTCGCCGTACTCCACCAAAACGGACTCGAAGGCGGGGTCAGCGCCGGCAAAGATGGCGCCGAGCTGGCCGGATGCCGCAACCAGGGAACCCGTCTTGTCTGCAATCACCGAAAGGTAGTGCTCCACGGGATCCTCGTCCGGGCGTGGCCCGACCGTTTCGTGCAGCTGGCCCAGGCACAACCGCTCGAAGGTGCGCGCCTGGATCCCCAGCGCGCGCGAGCCGAGCTCGGACACCAGGATCGAGGCCCGGGCAAAAATCAGGTCGCCGGTGAGGACCGCAACAGAGTTGCCCCACACCTCGTGGGCCGTGGGGGCACCGCGGCGGAACGGAGCGGAGTCCATCACGTCGTCGTGGTACAGGGTGGCGAGGTGCGTCAGTTCCACCACGACGGCGGCCTGCACCACGGCGGGAAGCGATGCGTCGCCGAGGTGGGCGCAAAGGAGCGTCAGCAAAGGCCGGATGCGCTTGCCGCCGGCTTCCACCAGGTGGCGCGACGTTGCGTCAGCCAGCGGATCGGAGTTGGCAATGGCTTCGCGGAGTTTCTTCTCCACGCGGGCCAGGTTGGTGGTGATGGCCGGCCCCAGCTCGGCATCCCCGGCGATGGCGGCGAAGCCAGCGGGCAGCTGCAAACCCGTCGCGATGGCGGTGGTGTTGAGGCTGGGTTCGGACTCCGGCAGGCCGTGCCCGGCGTGCGTCCAGCTGTGGTCTGCGGGGTTGTTCACTGGTTAACCCTAACTTTTTGTTGCGGATACCGCTGATTCGAAGCCGACGGAGCGTGCGATGTGTTTGTTGTGGCCGGAACCAGGGATTCCAGGACCCGGATCACCCGGTCCTCGAAGCCCTTCGCCGCGGGGTCCGTGAGGTTGGCCAGGAGCCGGACCACGAACCGCATCAGCACCGGGATGGGCATGCCGGTCCGGAGCGCGAGCTTCATGACCGCCGGCTTGCCGATCAGTGCGGCGAACGCCCGCCCCAGCGTGAAGTGCGAGCCCCACTGGTCCCGCACATAGCCCGCGTACCGCGAGAGGTGCGTGTCGGCGTCGTACGTTCCGCCGGAAGAGGCCGCGCGCGAGGAGGCGTCGATGATGAACTCGGCGGCGAAACGCGCGGACTCCATGGCGTAGGAGATGCCCTCGCCGTTGAACGGGGACACCATGCCGCCGGCGTCCCCGAGGAGGAGCAGTCCGGGTGAGTAATGCGGCGTTCGGTTGAAGCCCATCGGCAGCGCGGCGCCGCGGATTTCGCCCACCTGGTTCTCGGGCGTGAAGCCCCAGTCGGCGGGCATCCCGGCGGTCCACTCGCGGAGGACCTGCTTGTAGTCGAGCTTCCCGAATTCCTTGGACGAGTTCAGGATGCCCAAGCCCACGTTGGACGTGCCGTCACCGACGCCGAACACCCAGCCGTAGCCCGGCAGCAGCTTGCCGTCGCGGCCGGGGAGCTCGAGCCAGCCCTCCATCCAGTCATCGTCCGTGCGCGGCGAGGTGAAGTACGTGCGAACAGCCACGCCAAGCGGGCGGTCGTCACGTTTCTGGATGCCGAGGGATACGGCCGTGCGCGTGGAGTTTCCGTCAGCGGCGAGTACGACGTCGGCACTGAAGTCGTGCGTCTCCCCCGTCTTGCGTCCGGACTCGTCAAGGACGGCGGCGCGGACGCCGGTGACCCGGCCGTCGTCGTTCCGGAGGGCTTCGGTGACGCTGTGCCGCTCAAGGATTGTGGCGCCGGCGGCCCGGGCGTGGAGGGCCAGTTCCTCGTCAAAACCCAGCCGGGTGCGGATGAGTCCGTACTGCGGAAAATCGGACACTTCGGGCCAGGGCAGCTCGATGGTGCGTCCGCCCGCGATTAGGCGCAGGCCCTTGTTGCGGCGCCACCCGTCACCTTCAGGGTGTGGCAGGCCGAGTTTCTGGATTTCGCGGACAGCGCGCGGGGTGAGGCCGTCGCCGCAAACCTTCTCGCGCGGGAAGCTCGTCTTCTCCAAGACGGTGACGTCGATGCCGGCCTTGGCAAGGTAGTACGCGGCGGTGGAGCCGGCCGGCCCCGCGCCGACAATCAATACCCTCACAGGTCAGCGGGTGTTGCGGCGCAGCTTGGCCACGGGGCCCTTGTGCGCGGCGATGGCGGCAGCTGCGCCGTCTGGTGTTGAGTCGGGGGCCTTGAACGCACGGTGCACGGCCACGATTCCGCCGGACAGGTTGCGGTAGGTGACCTTCTCCCAACCGGTTTCCTCCAGCCATGCTGCGAGGTGGTCCTGGTCCGGCCAGGCGCGGATGGATTCGGCGAGGTACACGTAGGCGTCCGGGTTGGAGGCCACCTTCCTGGCTACGGGCGGGAGGGCGCGCATGAGGTATTCGGTATACATGGTGCGCCAAAGCGGAACCACGGGCTGGGAAAACTCGGCGATGACCAGGCGACCGCCGGGCTTGGTGACGCGGAGCATCTCCTGCAGGGCCTTCTTGGGCTCGTTGACGTTGCGCAGGCCGAAGGAGATGGTGGTGGCGTCGAACGTGTTATCGGCGAACGGCAGGTTAGTGGCGTCTCCGGCGATGAAGTCGATGTCCGGGCGGCGGCGCTTGCCGACCTTGAGCATTCCGAGGGAGAAGTCGCAGGCCACCACGTCTATGCCTGCATCGGCATATGGCTCACTGGAGGTACCTGTTCCGGCGGCCAGGTCCAGGACCCGCTGGCCCTTGACGGCTTCCATTGCCTCCACCACTACCTTGCGCCAGCGGCGGGTCTGCCCCAGGGACAGGACATCGTTGACGACGTCGTATTTGGGGGCGACGTCGTCAAACATCGTGGCTACTTCGTCCGGACGCTTATCCAAGGATGCTCGGTTCACCATGACATTGTCTCAAATGTTCAGGAGGGTCCGGACCAAGGCCCGCGCCAATGCTCCGGCCCGGCCCGCGGTGGGTATCGGGGTACAAGTGGTTCGAGGCGCCGCACGCCACTGCGGTTTAGCGTGAGGGGTAGTGTTGATCCATCATGACCAGCACGTTCCGCACCTTGACAGTCCCCCTTGACGGCCAAAAATTCCCCGGGGGGCTGCCGTCGTTTCTGGTCCGGGACGATGTGCTCTGCTGGACCCGCCGTGAGGCAGGGCTGGTGGGCTTTGGCGAGATCACCCGCTTCACCGCCACCGGTCCCGAGCGCTTCCTCGAAGCCGATATCTGGTGGCGCCACCTGGTCCTCGAAGCCGACATCACGGACTCCGTGGAACTCCCGGGGACAGGTCCAGTGGCCTTCGGATCCTTCGCTTTCTCCAAGACTTCAGCCCACGAATCCCGGTTGATCGTGCCCGAGGTTGTTGTGGGCGTCCGTGACGGCCAGGCCTGGCTCACCCAGTTGACGTTCGACGACGGCCCCCTCACCGAGCAGGGCGCCCTCGCCGCACTGGACCGTTTGCTGGGCAGCAGCTCCCCCTCCGGCGAAAGCACGATGGCGGCAGCGGACTCTGCCGGGGACGGTACCTCCGGCGCGGTTCGCCCGCGGTCAGGCGGCGCCGTCGTACGTCCCCTTCCCCTTGCTGCCGGCGCAACCCTGCACACGGGATCGCTGAGCGAGGAGGACTGGATGGCTGCCGTGGAAGCAGGTGTGGCCGAAATCCGGACCGGTGCGCTGGAGAAGCTGGTACTGGCGCGCGACGTCGTTGCCACCGTTCCGTCCGGCGTGAACGCCGCGCAGGTGCTGCGGGAGCTCGCCGGCCGATACCGCGAATGCTGGACGTACGGGGTGGACGGGCTGGTCGGCGCAACGCCTGAGATGCTGATCCAAGTGGAGGGACGTACCGCCCAGGCGCGCGTGCTGGCCGGCACCCTGGACCGCCGCGATGCGCACGGCGAGGACGGCCTCCCTATGGATTACGCCACCCGGGTGCTCGCAGGATCAGAGAAGCAACGGCATGAGCACGAAATCGCGATCCAGTCGCTCACGTCCCAGCTGGCGCCGTTCTCCGAAGCGATGAACGCGCACGATGAACCCTTCATCCTGGAGCTGCCAAACGTCTGGCACCTGGCCTCGGACGTGAAGGCAGAACTCACTGAGGTGGAAGGTCACGTCCCCACATGCCTCGCCCTGATCAACGCGCTGCACCCCACTGCCGCCGTTTGCGGGACCCCCACCCAGGTGGCCGGCGCGCTCATCCGCAAGCTGGAGCACCTGGACCGCGGGCCGTACGCCGGTCCGGTGGGATGGCTGGATGCCGCCGGAAACGGCGAGTGGGGCATTGCCCTGCGCGGAGCGGTCATCGAGTCCCGCGACACCGTGCGACTGTATGCCGGCTGCGGAATAGTGGACGGCTCCCAGGCCGAAGCTGAGCTCGCGGAGACCTGGGCGAAGTTCCGGCCCATGCTGGAGTCGCTCGGAATCAGCAACTAGCCAGAGAGTCCGGGATACGGGACACCGCTGCTTCACCTAGGCTTGAAACAACGGTAAATTGGTTATCCAATAGTGAATCTAAGTTTCCTGTGATGCATATCTCCTAATCGGCGCTACACTATGAACCGATTTAGTACCGCACACTCCTGCAACAAAAGGTAAGAAACATGCAGCTCAAGTCCCTGGCCACGGCCAAGATCACCGCCAAGGCAGCAGCACTGTTCGCCGTCGGCGCCCTCACCCTCACGGCCTGCGGCGGCGGAAGCTCCACACCGGCAGCCTCCGAAGGCGGCATCCAGCTCATCAACGCCGGCAAGCTGACGGTGTGCTCGGACATCCCCTACGAGCCGTTCGAATTCGAGAAGGACGGCCAGACGGTCGGCTTCGACGTGGACATCGCCAAGGAACTCGCCAAGGACTTCGGCGCCGAACTGAGCATCGTGGACAGCTCGTTCGAGGCAATCGAGACCGGCACCGCGCTGACCCAGTGCGATCTCGGTATCTCCTCCATCTCCATCACGGACACCCGCAAGTCCGTAATGGACTTCTCCACCCCTTACTTGGATGACGACCTGGCCCTCGTAGCCAGCGAAGAGTCCGGCATCACGGGCCTCGATGGAGCCAAGGGCAAGAAGGTGGGCGTCCAGCAGGCCACCACCGGCGCCGAGTACGCACAGGAGAAGGGCCTGGACGCCCAGCAGTTCGAGGACACGGGCCTCCTCGTGCAGGCGCTCGAGGCCGGCACCATCGACGCCGCCCTGGGGAACCAGTCCGTCCTCGGCTACGCCATCAAGGACCAGCCCAAGTTCAAGAGTGTTGAGGAGTTCGCCACGGGCGAGCAGCTGGGCATCTCCATCAAGAAGGGCAACACCGCCATGGCGGAGAAGGTCAACGGCACGCTCAAGCGCCTCACCGACGACGGCTCCCTCGAGAAGTTCAAGACCACCTGGTTCGGCGAAACCGCCAAGTAGCCAAGACCGCCAAGTAGTCGCCGTGCAGGCCTGAGGCTCCCCCGCCCTGGTTCGGTCACGGCCCTGAGAACTACGCAGCCGGGGGCCCCGGACGAGCTGTACCGCAGTCCGTCCGGGGCCTCTGCCACGCACAACGAATGTGAGCAACCCATGGCAATGACCGCACGTCAGCGAGCCAGAGTAAGCCTGTATGTCCAGGCCGGAATCTTTGTTGTGGCCGTCGCCGCGCTGATCCTGGCCACCGACTGGGAGACCATCGGCAACAGCGTCTTCAACTTCGCCAAGATCGGCCCCATGTTCCCGGGCATCTTTATGACCGGACTGGTGAACACCCTGATCTACACCTTCCTCGGCTTCATCGTGGGCCTCTCCGGCGGCCTGCTGCTGGCCTTGATGAAGCTGTCCAGCTTCCCGCTGTACCGCTGGATCGCCACCGGGTACATCGAATTCTTCCGCGGCATCCCCGCCCTGCTGGTCTTCATCGCTTTCGGCTACGGCGTTCCGCTGGCGTTCGGCGTCTCGTGGAACATCACCGTGATCGTAATGATCTCGCTCGGCATGGTGGCTTCGGCCTACATTGCCGAAACGCTCCGCGCAGGCCTGCAGGCAGTACCCAAGGGCCAGCTCGAGGCCGCCCGTTCCCTGGGCATGCCCCAGTGGCGCGCCATGGTCACCATCGTCATCCCGCAGGCATTCAAGATCGTCCTGCCGCCGCTGACCAACGAGGTCATCCTGCTCACCAAGGACTCCTCGCTGATCTACGTCCTGGGCCTCACCGCATCCCAGTATGAGCTCACCAAGTTCGGCCGCGACGGCATCTCCAGCCTCGGCGCAGGCCTCACCCCGCTCCTCGTGGCCGGCGCCTTCTACCTGGTGATCACCATCCCCCTGAGCCTCCTGGCCCGGAAGTTCGAAAGCCGCAGCGCGCGGACCAAGCGATAGGCAGGGAAGACAAATGAACGACGTCGTAAACAACTCCCGCGGTGGCACGGCAACTGTCCACGCCGCCGGCGTGGAGATCAAGGACCTGCGCAAGTCTTACGGATCCAACGAGGTCCTGAAGGGCATCAGCCTGGCCGTGGCGCCGGGCGAGGTGGTGTGCCTGATTGGGCCCTCCGGGTCCGGCAAGTCCACCCTGCTGCGGTGCGTCAACCTGCTGGAGCAGCCCAACCAGGGCAGCGTCCACGTAGGCGGTTTCGAGGCCACCGATCCCGATGTGGACATCGACAAGATGCGCCGCAAGGTGGGCATGGTGTTCCAGCAGTTCAACCTGTTCCCGCACCTGGACGCCAAGCGCAACTGCTCCATCGCTCAGACGAAGGTCCTCAAGCGCTCCCAGGCTGAGGCGGACAAGGTGTCCCTGCACAACCTGGAGCGTGTGGGGCTGGGACACCTCGCGGACCGTTTCCCGGACCAGCTTTCCGGCGGCCAGCAGCAGCGTGTGGCCATTGCCCGCGCGCTGAGCATGGACCCGGAGCTGATGCTCTTCGATGAGCCCACCTCGGCGCTGGACCCGGAGACCGTGGGTGATGTCCTCTCGGTTATGCGGAACCTCGCCAAGGAGGGCATGACCATGCTGGTGGTGACCCACGAGATGGGCTTCGCCCGCGAAGTGGCCGACCGCGTGGTGTTTATGGACGGCGGCGTTGTGGTGGAGGAAGGCGTGGCCGAACAGGTCATTTCCGCCCCCACGCAGCCTCGCACCAAGGAGTTCCTGCGCCGCGTGCTCGATCCGACGCACATCGAGATCGAGGAGTAGGCGCGTTTATCGACGCGGTTATCCGCTGACGACAGCCACCTGCCCCGGCGCTACGGACGTATCCGTAGCGCCGGGGCATTTGCGTGTCACGGGGGCTTTTGCGCGTGGGCCTCGCAGGGAGCGTACGACGGCGGGGCCAGCCATCCGCTTCCGGCCTTCGTTCCGGCCGGGTCCTTTACTTCAACGAGTGTTGCATTCGACAATGGGTCCCTTACAGCCTCCACTGGCTCAGCAGCGCGCTGCCAATCCGCATAGCAGGCCTACCTGGCCGCTCTACCCAGGAGCGCTGGCATGACAGATCCGATAACCACATCCCAGGCCGCATCGGCGATGTCTGATCGCGCGGCACGGCTGGCCTCGATTCCCTCCTTCCAGCGGGTCGACGCCTTCTTCACGGCGGCCAGGCTGCGCCGGCAGGGCCACACGGGCATCTGTGATTTCACCTTCGGCAACCCCCACCAGATGCCTGCAGACCGCTACGTCAACACGCTGCGGGACGCGCTTACTCCGCAGCATGACCAGTGGTTCGCGTACCAGACCAACGGTGACGCAGCCCGGGAGGCTGCCGCGGAGTCGCTTCAGCAACTGCTGGACGTCCCGTTCCGTCCGCAGGATATCTACCTCACCACCGGTGGCTTCGCCGCCATCGCGCTGGCGCTGAAGACCGTGGCCGATCCGGGCGACGAAGTCATCTACAGCCTTCCGCCGTGGTTCCTGTATGAGCCGCTGATCCTTGAAGCCGGGCTCGTCCCGGTTAAGGTCAACACCGCCACGTTCGACCTGGATATCGACTCGATCGCGGCTGCCATCACGGAACGCACCAGGGTGGTGATCGTCAATTCGCCCAACAATCCCACCGGGCGGATCTATCCTCCGGAACTGCTGGGCAGGCTGGCGGAACTGCTGGAGGCGGCCTCGGCGCGGACCGGCCGGCGCATCTACCTGGTCTCGGACGAGGCCTACAACCGGATTGTGTTCGACGGCCTCCGCTTCCACAGCCCGGTGGAGTTTTATGCGCACACGCTGCTGGCTTACTCCTACGGCAAGACGCACCTCTCGCCGGGCCAGCGGGTGGGGTACCTGGCGCTGCCGCCCACCATGCCGGACCGGGATGGGATGCGCCCCGCCATCACCGGCCTGCAAGTTGCCATGGGCTGGATTTACCCGAACGCCTTGCTCCAGCACGCGCTGCCCGAACTGGAGAAGTTCTCCATCGACGTAAACCAGTTGCAGCGGCGGCGTGACCGGCTCATGGACGCGTTGGGCGGCATGGGCTACCGGGTGCCGCGGCCCGACGGCACCTTCTACTTATATGTGCCGTCCCCCACCCCGGACGACGAGGCGTTCACCGAGTCACTCGTCCGCCGGGGTGTGTTTGTTTTCCCGGGAACGCTGTTCGAGACGCCGGGCTTCTTCCGGATCTCCCTGACCGCCAACGAGGACATGATCGAACGCAGCCTGCCGGCATTTGAAGCGGCGATAAAGGAAGTCAGGAGCGAGCGATGAACCAACGGACCTACCCGCAGGGTGTCCCGTCCTGGGTGGACACAGAGCAGCCCGACGTCGAGGCAGCCATTGACTTCTACGGCGGACTCTTTGGCTGGACCTTCGAGGACGTCATGCCACCGGGAGCGCCGGGCCGCTACCTGATAGCGAAGCTCGACGGCCTGGACGTTGCCGGCTTGGGCAGCGGCGGGGAACGAACGGCGTGGAATACGTACATAGCCGTCGACGACGCCGACGACGCTGTGAGCAAGCTGGTCACCGCCGGCGCGAAAGTAGTATCCACCCCGGAAGATGCGGGAGAGGGCGGCCGCAGCGCCGCGCTGGCAGACCGGAAGGTGCCGGGTTCCGCCTCTGGCAGGCGAAGCGGCGGCTGGGGGCGCAGGTGGTCAACCAGCCGGGTGCCTGGAATTTCAGCGACCTCCACACGCCGGACCCCGGCGAGAGTATTGCGTTTTACGCGAAGGCATTCGGCTGGCAGGTTGACGACGTCGGGTTCGGGTTGATGGTCCGCCGGCCCGGCTACGGCGACCATCTCGAGGCCACGACCGATCCGGATATCAGGGCACGGCAATCAGGGATCTCCGCGCCACCCGGCTTCGAAGACGCCATCGCCTGGATTGCCACCACTGCAGCAGGCGAAGCGCCGCACTGGCACGTTACCTTCGCCGTTGCAGACCGCGACCAGACCGTGGCCGACGCCGAGCGGCTCGGCGCCGAGATCCTGGGGCAGGACGACACCGCGTGGACCCGCGAAGCACTGATCCGGGACCCGCAGGGAGCGGTCTTCAGCGCAAGCCAATTCACGCCTCCCACCGGCTGAGTGGCTAGCCCGCCAGCACTCCCCCGACCGCTGCGGCAACTGCGTCTTTAATCCGCCCGTGCAGGGCGCGCAGGCCGTGCCGGTCCGTGCGGACTTCCACGATGCTGCGGCCCTCGATCGGCTGGCTGAGCGCTTCGGCGAGTGCCGCCGTCGTACTTACTGAGCAGTGCCCGACGCCGTACCCTGCGGCGAGTGCCGCGAGGTCCACTGTGTGCGGGGTGCCGAAGAGGCGTTCGACGGCGTCACCGTACGTCCCGGCCTCACGCACCGCACCGTGTTCGAGGAGGTCGAAGATGGCTCCGCCGGCGTCGTTGAGTACAACGATCCGCAAGTCCGGCTGCTCCTCCCCGCTTCCAAGGAGCAGGCCGCCGGCGTCGTGCAGGAAGGTCACGTCGCCCAGCAGGACTGTGGTTTCCTGCCGGCCGCCGAGCGCTATGCCCGTGGCGGTGGAGATGGTGCCGTCAATCCCGGCGAGGCCGCGGTTGGCGTAAACGGTGGCGGCAGGTTCAGGGGCTGGCAGGCCAGCCAGATCGACGTCGCGGATTCCGTTGGAAGAGCCCAGCAGCAGCTGGCCCCGGGCGTGCTTCCACACCAGCGACCCGACGTCCGGTCCGGTGGCGGGCGCTTCCTCAGCCAGGATCCGGTCAAGCGCGTGCTGGGCGGCCGATCCTGCGAGCAGCCATGTGTCCAGCCAGGACGACGGGCCGCGGCCGGCGAAATCAGCGAGGTCCGCGAGGCTTTCCAGCGGCAGTTCCGTGCGCCGGCCGGGTTCGTACCAGGCCACCGGAAGCGGCTGGTACAGGGCGGACTGGACGTCCGGGCGGGCCAGCAGTGCCGCGACCGGCCGGGACAACGTGGGGCGGCCGAACAGGACAACCCGCTCGATCGGCGTTGCTGACCCGGGCCCAAAGTGTTCCAGCAGCAGCCGGTACGGCCCCACGGCGTTGGGCCCGAAGCGGGCGTTGGAGGAGGGCTCTGCCAGCAGCGGCAGGCCATGGGCGCGGGCGAACGCCTCGGCGACCGGGCCGGCGTCGTGGCCTGCGAGGACAACAGTGCGCCGCTCGGGCAGGTCGGTGGACGCCGGCGGCAGATTCATGACGAGCGGCTCGGTGGCCCCCCGGTAGCGAGGCCGATCAGCCGACGTCGGCAGCTTCTCTCCGGTCCCGGGAACCAGCGGATCCCGGAAGGCCAGGTTGAGCTGGACCGGGCCGGGGGCAAGGTCGGGGAACGCCCCGGTGGCCGCGGACAGGCCGGTCCTGATGGCGCGTTCGGGGTCGGTACCGGCGGGGATGTCGACGGCGAAGCGAACCTGCTCACCAAAAATGTCAGGCTGGATGGTGGTCTGGTTGGCGCCGGTCCCGCGCAGTTCCTCCGGCCGGTCGGCGGACAATACGATCAGCGGCACGGCCGCATGGTTGGCCTCCATCACGGCCGGCAGCAGGTTGCCGACGGCGGTCCCGGACGTGGTGAGCACAGCCGCGGGCGAGCCGGTGGCCAGTGCCAGGCCCAGGGCGGTAAACCCGGCGGAACGCTCATCGATCCGGACCAGCAACTCAATTCGACCTTGCGCCGACGCTTCCGCCAACGCATAAGCCATGGGGGCGGACCGGGAACCGGGCGAGACCACCGCGTGCTGCACACCGCCGTCGACCAGTATCTGCACAACGATTCGGGCCGCAGCGAGGGACGTCAGGGAATTCTCAGAAGGCACTGGTCCAGTCTGCCACCCCGACGCCCGCTCACTCGTGGCCGCCCCAAAAGAAACGCCCGCTCACCCTCCGCGGTCTTGCTGAAGAGAGGGTGAGCGGGCGTCACAGGAAAAGCGGCCTTAAAAGAGCGGGCGTCAGAGGAAAAGCGGCCGTAAGTGAGCGCGCGCCGTGGTGTGCCGGCAGGGTTTAGCCGCGGAACACCTGGATCACTGACGGGCGGGGTGCGCGTGCCTGGCCGCGGGCCGGCGTCGTTCCGGCCGGGACGTAGTCCGGGAAGAAGGAGACCTGCTTTTCGAACGTCCCGTCCTCGCCCGGGTGCTGCACGGAAACAAACACGGTGCGCTCCTCGTCGTGGATGATGGGTCCGCAGGTTTCGCCGTCGCGCGGGACGGCGAGGAACTGCTCCACCTTGCCCCGCTCTGCGCCTTCCAGGGTGACCTTGAAGAGGCCGTCCGCCTTGCCGATGCCGGAGGGGGCGCCGTCGGTGGAGATCCAGAGGTTGCCCACGGAGTCGAACGCAAGGTTGTCCGGGCAGGAGATCGGCGAGACCTTGTCCACCGGGAAGCCGGAGAAGTAGGTGACATCACCCTGAGCGGGATCGCCGCATACCATCAGCAGGTTCCACGTGAAGGTGGTTGAAGTCTGGTCGCCGGTTTCGGTGATTTCCACAACGTGGCCGTCGCGGTTCTCGTTGCGCGGGTTGACCTCGGTGGCCTTTTCGTTGGAACCGGTGCCGCGGTTGGAGTTGTTGGTGCAGGCCACGTAGACCTTGCCGGTGTGCAGGCTGGGCTCCACGTCCTCGCAGCGGTCCATCTTGGTGGGGCCAACCTTGTCCGCTGCGACGCGCGTGTACACCAGGACCTGCTCCACGGACATGCCGGGAACTGCGGACTTGCCGTCCACCACCAGCGGCAGCCATTCGCCGATGCCGTCAAAAGCGCCGTCTGAAGGCACGTTTCCGGTGCCGGTGATCTCAGCAGCAGGCGAATTGCCGGTGAACCTGGCGACGTACAGGCTGCCGGCCGACAGCAGCGTCATGTTGTGCTTGCGGTCGGCAGCCGTTGTACCTGGACGGTACTTGTCCTTCGACACGAACTTGTACAGGTAGTCGAAGCGCTCGTCATCGCCGGAGTAGGCCACAACGTGCCCGGACTCGGCAATGATCACGTTGGCGCCCTCGTGCTTGAAGCGGCCCAGCATCGAGTGCTTCTTCGGGGTGGAGGAGGGGTCGAACGGGTCAACTTCCACGATCCAGCCGAAGCGGTTGGCCTCATTCTCGTAGCCCGGGTTGCGGGTGTTCCAGCGGTCCTCGTCCAGCTCCCACTTGCGGGCGGTGGCCTTGTTGGTCAAACCGTAGCGCTTGTCCTCCGGGGAGGTGCCCGGGGAGACGAAGTAGCCGTTGAAGTTCTCCTCGCCGGAGAGGATGGTGCCCCAGGGGGTGGTGCCGCCGGCGCAGTTGCCCAGCGTGCCCCTGATGAAGCGGCCGGCCTGGTCGTCCTTCGTCTTGACCAGCGATGAGCCAGCGGCCGGACCGGTCAGTTCGTAGACGGTGTTGTTCAGGTAACGGCGGTTCAGGGGCGCGCCCTTGACGTAGGTCCACGGCTTGTTCTTGTTCTGGCGCTCCAGCTCCACCACGGTAAGGCCGTGCGCGGCCGCCCCCACGGCACGCATCTGCTCGGCGGGCATGGTGGCCGGGAACATGATGTTCTCGTTGGTGTACTCATGGTTGGCAAAGAGCACCGCGCGGCGGCCCTTGCTGCCCGGGACTTCCAGGATGTCCGTGTAGTCGTTGTTGTAGCCGAACTGCTTTTCCTGAGCGGCGGCCGTCTGGTTGTCCAGGTCGAACTCCGGCGCGTCATTGAAGATGGGGTCGCCCCAGCGGATCACCGGCTTCCAGGTGAAGCCTTCCGGAACCGTGACGGCGTCGACGGAGGCGTCGATCGGCGGGATGGCGGTGAACTGGAGCTTCGACTTGCCGAAGCCCTCCTTGGCGGCCTTTGAAAGGCCGGCAGCGCTTGCGGATTCAGGGGACGTGGCGGCACTGCCGAGCACGACGGCGAGCGCACCGGCGGCGCCGAAGCCCAGGGCGGCGCGGCGGGACATGGTGGCGGAGGCAATGTCGCGGAAGTAGCTGTTGGAGCTGGTGTTGCAAACGTCGCCGGAGCAGGCGTTGTCGCACTTGAGCGCACAGGTGACGGCGCTGCGCTTGCCCTTGGTGTGGCCGAGCATCGGCAGCAGGGTGAACTTGCGGGCAGTCGTTTCAGACATGGGGGCCTTCCAAAAAAATCGATGCGGTCCGCCCACCCTGTCAGCCGGTTTCTACGCGCAGTAGTCAGCAAGGTGAAGTTCCGGTTAACCCCGCGTGACCTGCAGTAATGCGTGGACGCGGCGGAGCCGGGCCAGCCACCAGTCCCGGCGCGCAGGTGTTGCCGAGTACTGCTCAAGCAGCCCGGCGTCGGCGGCAACATCGCGGAGGCGGATGGCGCCGTCGTCGGCCACCAGCGGATCGGTGGTGATGTCCGATTCGAACAGGGACACCGTCCCCAGCCCGCAAGCGTAGGGCAGATCCGGAAGCGCCGCCGCCAGGGCCAGGCCCGCACGGATGCCCACCGAGGTGTCCAGCGCTGAGCTGACGACGGCGGGCAGTCCGGCCCGGGCCACAATGTCCAGCGCGCGCCGCACTCCCCCGAGCGGCGCCACCTTCACCACGATCAGGTCTGCGGCACCGGCACGTGCCACGCGCAGGGGGTCGGATTCCTTGCGGACACTTTCGTCGGCCGCGATCAGCACCGGCGTACCGGCAGCCTGCAAAACGCGCCGCACCTCGGCCAGCCCGTCAATGGTGGGAACCGGCTGTTCGGCGTACTCAAGCCCGAGGTCCGCCAAGCGGGACAAAGCCTCGACGGCGGCGGGCACGTCCCAACCCCCGTTGGCGTCCACCCTGATGGCTGCGCCCGGCAGGGCAGAGCGGACGGCGGCGACCCGGGCGGCGTCGTCGTCGAGCGTCTGGCCCTGCTCGGCCACCTTGACCTTCACGGCGTCCACCCGGCCGAAGCGCGCAAGAACTTCAGGCACCCGCCCGGCAGCAACGGCAGGGACGGTGGCGTTGACCGGAATGACCGAACGCAGCGGGTCCGGAAAACCCTGCCACGCGCCCTCAACGGCAGAAGCCAGCCAGCGGGAAGCCTCGGCGTCGCCGTATTCCGGGAACGGGCAGAACTCTCCCCAGCCGGCCGGGCCCTGCAGGAGCAGGGACTCCCGCTCCATGATTCCGCGGAACTTCACGCGCATGGGCAGGCTGACCACGTGCGCGCCGGCCAGCAGTTCCTCAAGGTCGGGCACAGGCGGCGTAGGCATGGACCCACTGTACAAGTGGTGACAAACAGACCCTTCCAATGCATATCGGCATGGGTATATCATCGCCGCATGGCACGGGCAGCAACAACAGCGGATACCTTCAACGCAGTGGCTGAGCCCCGCCGCCGGCAAATACTGGACGCCCTGGCCGGCGGCGAGCGCCCCGTCAATGAGCTCGTTGACCTGCTGGGCATGGCGCAGCCGCACGTGTCCCGGCACTTGCGGGTGCTGCGGGAAGTGGGCGCCGTCACTGTCCGGGACGAAGGCCGGCAGCGCGTCTACCGGCTGAACCCGCAGGCCCTCAAACCTATCCACGACTGGGTCTCTGGCTACCGGCACCTCTGGGAAGAGCGCCTCGATCTTCTGGAGGGCGTTGCGGAAGACCTCAAAGAGCAGGAAAAGTAGGCAAAGGAGCAGGGCAATGGCACAGACAAGCACCATCAACGTCACCTTCCCCAGCGATAAGGAAATCCTGATCACCCGCACCATCAACG
This sequence comes from Arthrobacter sp. V1I9, assembly GCF_030817075.1. Classification (NCBI taxonomy): domain Bacteria; kingdom Bacillati; phylum Actinomycetota; class Actinomycetes; order Micrococcales; family Micrococcaceae; genus Arthrobacter; species Arthrobacter sp. V1I9. Next base: position 873,932 of record NZ_JAUSYU010000001.1, on the reverse strand, counting down.
CGCCCCGGCACCTTGTGTACCGGGCCTGGACTACGCCGGACCTTGTCCGGAAATGGTGGCCCGGCAGGCGCGGTGAGATGACCGTGGCGGACATGGACTTCCGGGTGGGCGGGGCATGGCGGTATGTGATGGTGGCCCATGGTGAATTCGAGGTGGCCTTCCACGGGACGTACCGGGAGATTGTGCCAAACGAGCGGATCGTCCACACCGAGATCATGGAGACGCCGGACGCCGGCCCGGACAGCGAGGACGGGGCTGTGGTCACCAGCGTCACGTTTGAAGAGGCCGACGGCGGCGCCACCCTGGTCAGCATCCGCACCGACGCCGGCAGCAAGGAAGTCCGGGACATGATTGCGCAGTCCGGCATGGAGGGCGGCGTGCGGGAGCAGTTCGAGATCATCGAGGAGTTGGTCGCGGGCCTGCGGTAGGTGCCCCGCCCCGGGGAAGCGCCGGCGGGGCGCCTCGCTGCCAGTCAACATGCGGCAGGATCCCAGCTTTCTGTGACAACCTTGAAGCGATGACTTTTCAACGGCAAGCACAGACCAGGACCCCGGCACGCCCCGCTCCGGGGTCAGGGTTCCTGTTCGTGCTTGCCACGCTGGCCTGCATCGCCGGGCTGATCGCCACCTACTACTACTTCGTCCAGACCACCACGGGGCAGTTCATCGACGAGTCAGCGCTGGTGGAAGCCGTGGACATCCACGGGCCGGCGGGCAAGGCCACCACCAGGTTCCTGGACCTGCTGCCCACCATTTCACTGGTGATGGCCGCCGTCGTGGTGCTGTTTGTGACGGTGATCCGGAAGCGATGGACGGAGGCCGGCATTGCGGTGGCTGCCTGCATCGGCGCGAACATCGCCACACAGGTCCTGAAGGATGTGCTGCCGGCCCGGCCGGACAAGGGCGTGGTGACGCTGGAGCTGAACTCGCTGCCGTCCGGACACACCACCCTGGCGGCGTCGGCAGCGGCTGCGGTCTTCCTGATGGCATCGCCGCGCTGGCGCCCGATGGCCGGTTTTGTGGGCGGGACGTTCGCCATTGCTTCCGGGGTGTCCACGCTGATCAACCAGTGGCACCGGCCGGCCGACGTGGTGGCAGCATTCCTGCTGGTGGGCGCGTTTATGATTCCCGCGGGCTGGCTGATCGTCCGGCGCGGGGCGTGGAATGCGTGGGACGGCTTCGGCGCGCACGTGGGCTCTGCCCGGATCTGGCTGACGCTTCCAGTGGTGATCGGGCTGGCCTCGGCTGCGGTGGCGATGTATTCGCTGGCCCGGATCGCGCCGAGCCCCTGGCAGGAAGTCAGCACCACGAACTACTTTTGGGCGGGCATCTCGCTGATCGTGATCGCCGGGTATCTGGCCACCGTCGCCACCACGGCCATGTTTGCGTACGCCGCACGACGGCGCAACTCACCAGGGCGGTGACGTCACCTCCCGCCTTAGCCCACCCCGTGGCGCTGGAGCCACATCTCCAGCAGCGCCAGCTGCCATAGCGCGTTGCTGTTGACCGCGGTCTTCTGCATGTTGGGATCGGCCAGCAATCCGTCCAAGTACGCGGGCTGGAAAAGCCCGCGTTGCTTGGCCTCGGGTGCGTGGAGGGTCTCATGCACGATGGAGATGAAGGGTTCCTCCAGGTGCTGGAGGGCGGGCACCGGAAAGTATCCCTTGGGCCGGTCCACCACCGCGGCCGGGAGCAACTGCCGGCCCAGGTCCTTCAGGATGCCCTTGCCGCCCTGCGACGCCTTGAGCTCCGGCGGGCAGGACGCGGCAAGTTCCACCAGCTCATGATCCAGGAACGGGACGCGGGCTTCGATGCCCCAGGCCATTGTCATGTTGTCCAGCCGCTTTACGGGATCGTCCACCATCAGCAGGTGGGTGTCCAGGCGGAGCACCGCGTCCAGGGCGGTATCAGCCCCCGGGGCTTCAAGGTAAGCAGCCAGGACCTGGCTGCTTACGTCAGAGCTGCAGTACCACTCGGGTTCGACGATGTCCAAGAGCTCGGCATGACTGTGGTCGACAAAATTTGAGGTGAACACGCCCTGGGCCTCCGAGCGGCCCACCCGGGCAAGCGGCTGGTGGTACGCGTATCCACCGAAGACCTCATCTGCGCCCTGGCCGCACTGCACCACCTTCAGATGCTGCGCAACAGTCTTCGAAAGCAGGTGGAACGCTGTCACGTCATGGCTGGCCATAGGTTCGGACATCGCTCCAACGGCGCCATCAATGGAGGGCGCGAACTCGGAAGTGCTGATGTGCAGGCGCTCATGCCGTGTCCCGAACTCCCTGGCCACGACGTCGGAATACACAAACTCGTTCCCCGAGTCCCCGCCGGCACCGTCGAACCCGATGCTGAAGGTGGACAGTCCGTGCTGGCCCTCCTCCGCCAGCAGGGCAACCAGCAGGCTCGAATCCAGTCCGCCGGAGAGGAGGACACCCACCGGCACATCGGCAACCATCCGGCGCCGCACTGCTGTTTGAAGCGACTGGTGGACCGCGTCCTGCCAATCCATGGCGGACCAGCCCGCGTGCACCGCACGCCGGGTGTAGCTGGGCTTCCAGTATTCGCGGTCGTGCCAGGTCCCGTCGGCCCGAATGGTCCGGATGGTGGCGGCCGGCAGCTTTCGGATGCCGCGGAGGATAGTCCGCGGCGCTGGCACGATCGAGTGCCAGCTCAGGTAGTGGTGCAGCGCAACCTCGTCGATGGAGGTATCCATCCCGCCCGAGGCCACCAGCGCCGGCAGGCTGGATGCGAAGCGCACCCTTCCCGGCACCTGCGAAACATAAAACGGTTTGATGCCCAGCCGGTCTCGGACCAACAGGACTTCCTGCCGCTGCCGATCGTAAAGCGCCACCGCAAACATTCCCACCAGGTGGTGGACAAAGTCATCGCCCCACTTCCGGTAGGCCTTCAGGATTACCTCCGTGTCGCTGGTGGAGCGGAAGGTGAACTCGGGCTCAAGTTCCCGGCGCAGTTCCTTGTAGTTGTAGATGCAGCCGTTGAACGTGACGGCCAGGCCGCCGTCGTCCAGCATTGGCTGGGCACCCGCCTCTGAAAGGTCAATGATGCTGAGGCGCTGATGCCCCAGTGCCACCCAGCCCGACTCCCAGGTCCCCCGCCCGTCCGGGCCCCTCGATGCCATTGCCCCCATCATCTTGAGAACCGATTCCTGGGAGGCTTTTCTCCCGTTGAAGGCAACTTCGCCGGCTATTCCGCACATGTTGGGGTCCTCGTTCCCTGCACCGATCTACAAACTCTGGTCGCCTGCCAGCAGCGGCGAATCCGTGAGCTTTCGAAGCGCCGTGGTGGGCAGGCTGCTGACCTCGACGGCGTCGGAAATAACGTCACACATGCTGCCCGCCTTGGCGAAGGCTTCCCGCTGCCTGGCAGCGCCGTTGCCGCGGGTCAAGGCCTGGAACAGCAACGACTCCACGATGTCGAACTCGCCTTGGCTTTTCAGCGCGGGCTGCACGTGGTCCAGCAGTGCCATGGCCACGTCGAAGGCCCGCCTCGGCCGGCCGGTGAGCGGATCCAGCAGGTCGGCGTCGAGTCCGTAGCGGCCCGCCTGCCAGGAAGCAAGCCGGAGCTGCACGGCTGAGGCCGGCACGGGTGGCACGCCGTCGCGCCACTGCCGGGCTGCCGTCTCCACCAGGCCGCGCACCAGGGCGGCCAGCAGGACGGCGTCGTCAGCGAACAGGCACACATCCCCTACCCGGACCTCAACGGTGGGGTGGCGGTGGCTGAGCCTGGCGTCAAAGTAGAGTTGCCCCTTGTCCAGAAGGACTCCGGAGCTCAGGATCTCCTGGACCTCAGAGTGATAGGCCTCGGCGGAGCCGAAAACTTCCGACGGTCCCGCCGTGGGCCACCGGTTCCAGGCCTGGGAGCGGTAGCTGGCGTAGCCCGAGTCCATGGCGTTCCAGAACGGCGAATTGGCAGTGAGAGCCAACAGTACGGGAAGCCAGATCCGGATCCGGTCCAGGACGGCGACGCCTTCCTCGTCCGACTCGACCTCCACATGCACGTGGCAGCCGCAGGTAAGCTGCTCGATCGCGGTCAGTCCGAACCTCTGGATCATCCGCTGGTACCGCAGCCCGGGGGTGGCGGTGGACTGCACCGGCAGGGGCGACGTGGCAAGGGCGACGGCACGCGCCCCTGCTGAACGCGCGGCGGAATCGGCGCTCGCCCGGCGCGCTGTGATGTCCTGGGCCAGCTCGTCGAGAGTGGTCCTCGGTAGCGTGCAGGTTTCGATCTGCTCTTGTTTCATCTCACTGCTGAGACCGTCGTCATCGTTCAGGCGATCCAGCAATTCGCCCAGCGGCACGGCATGCCCGTCAACGCAGTCAACAATGAGGAACTCCTCCTCAACTCCTACCCGGCGCATTACCGCAGCCCCTGGGATCGGGCACTTCCCTTACGGGGAAGGCGTCCTGGGACAGGAGGAAGTTGCTTGCAGTTAGAGGCCATGATTGCTCCTTGGTTCAAACCTTGAAGCGTTTGGCTTAACCTCATCGTCCAAACATACTAAGCATGCTTAGTTGTTGTCCGCAAGGCATTGACACAGAAAACCACCGCGAAACAAAGCGCTTTTCGCGCTGTTTCGGGGTGGTCCCTGGGATCTGTTGCAGCCTCTTGCGGGGCAGGGTGGCTGCCCTACCGGAGCTGCGGCCCGGCAAGGCTGGCGTTGAGCTCCGCAGAGACCGACGACGGCGAGGCCGGCAGGAGCCGGGACAGGAACTTTCGGCGGGCTGCTTCGACGAACCCGCGGAAGAGGCCGAAGTCCTCGGGCAGCTCCTCCGGGTGCCACTGGATGCCCATGGTGAAGGTGCTTGCGGGGTATTCGATGGCTTCCACCACCTGGTCCTCGCTCCACGCGGCAGCCACAAGCCCGTGCCCGAGCTTGTCCACGGCCTGGTGGTGGGAAACCGGCACGGGCCCGGGGTTGGCGCCGATCAACTGTTCAAGCCGGGAACCCGGCTTGATTTCCACGGGGATCCTATTGAAGTTGTAGCCGCCGGGCTGGTACTGGCCGTTGCCGATCACGTCAGGCAGGTGCTGGTGCAGGCTGCCGCCGAGCGTGACGTTCAGCAGCTGCTCGCCCCGGCAGATGCATAGCAGCGGGACGTCCTGGCGGATGGCTTCCTTGATCAGGGCCTGCTCCCAGGCGTCACGCTTCGGGCGGGGCTCGTCAGTTGCGGGGTGGGCTTCCTGGCCGTAGAGGGCCGGGTCGACATCCCAGCCGCCGGGAACAATCAGGCCGTCGAGCCGGTTCACGAGCTGTTCGATCATGCCCTCCAGCACCGGCTGCGGCGGCAGGAGGATGGGCATGCCGCCCGCGGCGATGATGGGCTTCAGGTACGTCTCGGGCAGGAAGGCCGCACTGACCGTGCCGCAACCATCGGTGCGCGCCTCTTCAAGGTACGTGGTGAGTCCGATGACTGGTTTCATCGCGGCGTCGGTGGTGTGCACTAGGGTCCCTCCAGGAAAATCTGACTGCCTCAATTTTAGGGCCGCAGGAGGCCCGGAATGTTTCGTCAGTGTCAATTCCAGGTGTCGAGACGATCACACTTCCTGGCTCATTCCTTGTCCCCGGGGACCACCCGGAAACGACGGTTCCGGAGGGATGGGACGCGGGTCCGCACAGCCGCGATCCGTTCAGGTTCGAGTTCGGCAAACACCACTCGCGGCGCTTCGCCGGCATTGGCGATGACCACCCCGAACGGATCCACCACAATCGAGTAGGCCGTAGCGAGCGGACCGCACTGGTTGGCAGTCACCACGTACGAGGTGTTCTCGATGGCGCGGGCACGCACGAGGGTCATGAAGTGGTCTTCTTTCCCGGGACCCACGATCCACATGGACGGCAGCAGCAGGACGTTGGCTCCGGCGTCCACCAGGTAGCGCGCGCTCTCAGGGAACCTCAGGTCGTAGCAGGTGAGCATGCCCAGGCGAAGCTGGCCATAGGAGAGCAGATCCGGCTGGCCGATGGTGCCCTTGCTGGTTCCGTCGCTTTCGCGGTAGCCGAAGGCGTCGTAGAGGTGGATTTTGCGGTACGTACCCTCCACTGCGCCCCTGGCGTCGATGGCCACCAGTGTGTTGTAGGGAAGGCCGTTGGGGTTGGCCTCCGCGGTGCCCACCACCACCGGAAGGCGGAGCGCCTTTGCAAGTGCCGCGATACCGCCGATGAAGGGACCGTCCAAGGGCTCGGCCACTTCCGCGAGGACGCCCGCAGGTTCGGCGCTGGCATAGAGGCTGGATTCCGGAAGCACCAGCAGATCCGCGTTACCAAGGGCGGCAGCTTCCATCAGCCGCCCGATGTGCAGCAGGTTCCGCTGGGGTTCCCTGCCGGCGCTGAACTGCCCGGAGGCGACTCTCACTTCAGCCCTCCTGCCACGGCGAAACGGCCCCTCACCACAGGTTCGCACACCCTGGTCTGCGCGAACAGACCCGGGTGCCCCTCCCCGCAACCCGCTCCCCCAAGTGACCTCACTTTGCGCCTTTGACCTGCGCAAACATCGAAAAACTCTTGACAGAACCTTGAGTGATTACGTCGGCGTAATTTGAGCGAGCTCTACCAAGCTATTCCTATCGGAGCCGCACAGGCTCACAAGGTCTCAGCGGAACACGGCACAACGTATTAGGGGCACAACATGGCTAAGGTTGCAGGACGCAAAAAGCGCATCATCGGCACCACCGCTGCACTGGTGGCCATCGGCGGCGGCGCCGCCTTCGCCTACTGGTCAGCGACGGGGACTCATGACACTACTGCTTCGGCGGGAGAATCGGCCAACTTCGTTGTCACCAGCAAGATTGCCGGTGACCCCCTCTCCCCCAATGGTCCCGTGCAGGTTGCTACCTTCACTGTGAACAACCCGGGCAGTGGCGTCCAAGAGCTCAAGAGCATCAAGGTAAGCGTGGCAGACTCCAAAGGCACCCCGTGGGTCTCAGGCGACGGCTGTTCCTACGAAGATTTTGCCGTGGGAACTCCCTCCTTTGACCGCACGCAGATCGAGCCCGGCAAAAGTGTGACCGGCACCGTGAGTCTTCAAATGATCAACCGTCCCACGGTCAACCAGGATGGGTGCCAAAACGCTTCAGTCCCTCTGCATTTTGAGGCCAGCTGAAGAGGGCACGGGATCGCTTTCCTGAAGCAGTCGATCAGCTTCATAGCCCAATGGTGATGAAGTCCGCCTAGCCGCTATCAAGCCCGACTTTCCCGGAAAGGTTCCCGTGCCCACAGTCGCCAGCTCCCCCGAAGCCTCCCCCCGGCTGCGGCGGGAGCTGGTTTGTGTTAACCGGATGGCACGTGCCGGAATGCTGGCGCTCGTGGTCCTGTTCATCGCCACTTTCGCAGGTGCTTCACCGGCCTCCGCCTACTGGCGGGCCTCCGGGTCCGGAAGTACGACGGCGACAGTCGCCACGCTGCTTCCGCCCACCAAGGTTTCGGCGCCGGCAAGCAGCAACTCGAATGTTGCCGTCAGCTGGGTAGGCTCTGCCGGCAATGTGGTTCCCACCGGCTACTACATCACCCGGATCACCGGTTCCACAGTGGTGGCCGCCTGCGGCTCCAGCCCTGCCTCCCCAGTGGCAGAAACGACCTGCACGGACACCTCCGTTCCCGAAGGCACACACCGGTACCGGGTAACCGCCGTCCACCGCTCGTGGACAGCAACAAGCCCGGTGAGCGGAAGTGTGGCGGTAACCAGCCGCCGTGACCTATCGTTCGACTCGCAGCCGTCCGCAACCGCAACAGCCGGCGCGGCGATCGCTTCCTTCAAGGTGCAATTGCGGACCGCCTTCGGTCTGGAGGTGTGGGACGAAGGCGTCCCCATCACCGTGAGCCTCGGTGCCAACCCGGCGGACGGAACCCTTTCCGGAACCGCAACTGCCTATACGAACTGGTCCGGCACCGCAACGTTCAGCGGCCTCTCGATCAACAAGGCAGGCGCCGGCTACACCCTCATCGCTTCCAGCCCTGGCTATGCGGGAATGGCCAGCAGCAGCTTCACGGTTGTCGCCGCCACGCCCACGAAACTGGCAGTAACGGCAGGGGCAGCCCTCACGGGTCCTGCCTCCAGCGCGGCGGTCCTCGGACCCGTGACTGTGCAACGCCAGGATGCCTACGGCAATGCAGTAGCCGCCGGAATTTCTCCGGTCTTCCTCGCCACCAGCTCAGCCGGCACCACCATCTTTGCTGCCACGGCGAACGGTGCAAAGATCGCCGCGGTGACCATCCCCGCCGGTTCCTCGTCGGCGTCGTTCTTCTACGGAGACACCAAAGCGGGTACTGCAACCATTACTGCTGCGTCACCCGGCCTCACGGCTGCCGTACCCGTCACCGCAACCATCACCGCCGCAGCAGCGGGAAAACTGAAGTTCGATGCCATCGCTGCCGTCGTCATTAAGAACACCCCCATAACGCCCCCGGTGACGGTCCGTGTCCTGGACGCTTTCGGCAACCTGACCGACAGTCCCGGCCAGGTCACGCTGCAATCCAACTGCACCCTCAAGGGCACGCTCATCCGCGCGTTGTCCGCCGGGGCAGCCTCCTTCCCGGACCTTGAAATTGCAGGAAAAGCCACCGGCTGCACCCTGACTGCAAGCAGCGGCACACTGACCGGGGAGCCCAGCAACTCCTTCAGTGCAGACTGAGTGAAACATTGGCGGGGCGGCATTTGAGAACGTAGTTCTCCAGGCGAATCTCGTTGCGCGATAATGGCAGGCAAATAACGCCCGGCAGTCCGGAGGTGTGCAACTCCTTGACGAGGACGGGCCGGGATGGGCTGCGAACACCTCGAGCTGCAAGCGCTGCTGCGGAAGAAGGAAGCTATGAGGGACGCAGGAAAGCAAGGTCCAGTCCCGTCCGGCGAGAGCGGGCCGGCGGAGCTGCAACACCCGCGATTCGCCCGCGCCTACCCGCGGGCCGTGGAGGTGATGAACCGCCGCGGCGGGACAGAACACCGGCGGACCATCCTTGCCGGCCTTAGCGGAACCGTCATCGAAATCGGCGCCGGTAACGGCTCCGTCTTCGCTCTCTATCCGGACACGGTGACCCAGGTAATTGCCATCGAACCGGACGATGGCCTCCGGGACCTTGCGGTGGCCAATGCCGCCTCCGCACCGGTTCCCGTCACGGTTCTGGCCGCTGCCGCCGAACAGATCCCGGCGAAGGATGCCAGCGCGGACGCCGTAGTGGCCAGCCTTGTCCTCTGCAGCGTGCCTGACCCGGCCGCGGCGCTCGCTGAAATCCGCCGGGTCCTGCGCCCCGGAGGGACACTGGCCTTTTATGAGCATGTCCGCTCCAACAACCGCCTGGCCGCCGCCGCCGAGGATTTGCTGACCCCTGCCTGGCAGCGGATTGCAGGCGGCTGCCACCTCAACCGGAACACGCTCGAGGCCATCACCGACGCCGGGTTCACCGAGGTGGCCAGCCGGCGTTTCGGCTTCTCCGCGGGCCCGCTGGTCCCTCCAGTTGCTCACATCATGGGCACGGCAACGAGCCCCGCCCCCGGTTGACCTGCAGCCCTGCGCCAACCGCACAGTCATTCACTTCCACCAAGCGAGCGCCTTCAGCCCTCAGAAGGTCCCACCCGCCGCAACTTGTCCGGCGGGTGCAGGTCGATGATCGGGAGGTGCCCGTCGGTGCGGATGGCGTCGCCGCCGCCGTTGCGGTGGTGGTAGCCGCTGTAGTAATTGAGGATGACGTGCACGGACTCAACTGCGTTGGCCGAGCGAAGCGTCTCGATGATGAAGTCGCGTTCCTCGTCAGTGCGGTCGGCGATCTTGTGCGTGATCTGGAAGGTGAACAGGGACAGCCCCACGCTTCGGTCATACGTGCCGGCCCCCACCCAGTCCACGGCCAGTCCGCCGGGCAGCATCCAGCCGGCCGGGCACCTCCAGAACCGCACGTGATGCCGCTTGCGCGGGTTGCCATCGATCTCCCGCTGGAACGCAAGGTCCTGCTTGTTGCCGAAAACGTAAAGCGAACTCACGGGGGCCTGCGGGTAGCTTTGTCCCAGGACAGTTGAGGTGAGCGTACGCCAGGCCGTGGCCGGGGTGATGGGGTCGGCTTCCACCCATCCCGCCGTCCGCATCGCCTGCCGCAACTCCTCCTTGGGTCCCACCACGGCGAGGTTCACGGGATCGCCCAGTACGCCGTCGCCCGTCCTGGTCCGTCCGATGAAGTAGTCCGGGATGTACAGGCTGCTAAGGATCTTGTGGATGCGCGGCAGCAGCGCGTAAGCCAGGATCAGCCACACCGGCAGGAACACCCACGCCTGCTCCGGCCCACGCGAAAGCCGGGCGAGCAGGAAGGCATAAACGGCCCAGCCGACAGCAATGGTCACCACCAGGTACAACAGCCGCTGCAGGACCGCCAGGACCGTAGCCCACCTGCTTTGACGGCGCTCACTGGAGCTGCTGGAACGCGAGTGGTCCGGCTCGTCCGGAACGGCCCGCTTCCCGTCAGTGGACGTCACAGTGCTTCTCCTTTCGGTCGCCAATCCATGACCAGCCTAAAAGGTGCGGGCCTAAACCCTGCAGCCCGGCGTCGCCCGCCAGAGCGGCATGGCTCAAACCCGGCAACCGGCTCAGGCAGGAAGGCTCAGCTGCTCCACGATGATCCGCGCAGTTTCGGAGTCCCCAAGGATCCGGAAGTGCCCGGCCGTGGGCAGTTCGATGTTCGTAGCCCCCGGCAGGACGCTGCCCTCAGGAATGTGCGGATCGAACGGGCCGTAGATGGACGTGATCCGGCGGTTGATCGTTTCCTCGCGGGCCAACTGAAGGGTGAGGGCATTGCGGGGCGAGAAGATCCGCAGGCTGGGCAGCAGCATGTACTTGGCGTAGCGCGAGCCGGAGAATGGAGTGCAGACGGCGATCATCCGGTCGATCCGGCGCTCCGGATCCAGGTTCAGCATGGCGTACTTCCCGATGAGCCCGCCCTTGCTGTGCGCCACGATAACCGCATCCCGCAGGCCCGCCTCCTCCAGGTGCTGGGCCACGAGGCGGCCGGCTGCAGGGACGCCCAGGCTGTTCCGCTGCAGCACCGTCACCACGTGGACCGGGTGGCCGGCGTCGTGGATGCACTGGATGAGGGGCAGCATGAACTGCCAGTTTTCGTATACACCGGGGATGATCACCACGGGTGCGCGGTGGCCCTGGTGGAACGAGCCGGGCTGCACACGCGAGAGTATGCCGCGGACCTGCCATACGCCGGCATAAAGATAGTCCTGCAGCCACCACACGCCTTTTTGCAGCGCACTGATTCGAGTGGGCATGCCCGTTTGAGTCATCTGTTGAGGATAGCCGTAGTCAGTAGTTTCGCCGGTGCCTGAGCCGGGGAATTACGACGGCGAAGACGGCCGCCGCCGCGAACCCCAGTACTCCTGTGGCTGAGATTCCCGCGCCCAGGGAGGCCAGGGCCGTCACGCCGGAAAGGAGGACTGGCCCGCCGGTGGATCCGGCGTCGGCCATAAAGCGCCACAGCCCCAGGAACTGGCCGCGCCCCCGGTCCGGCGAGAAGTCTGCGCCCAAGGTCATCACCAGTCCGGAACTGATGCCGTTGCCGAACCCGATCAGCAGCGACGCCAGGAGCAGCCCCACGAAGGATCCCGTCAGCGGAATCAGCAGCAGCGCCGTTCCCATGATCAGCGTGGACGGGACGGCCACAAACTGCCGGCCCTTCCGGTCCATAAGCTTGCCGGCCGGATAAAAGACCAGCATGTCGATGGCCCCGGACAGCCCGTAAATCAGGGACGCCGAGGTGGCGTCCATGCCCAGGTGGTCCGCCCACAGCGGGATGACCACCTGCCGCGAGGAGCGCAGGGCGCTGAGCAGCAGGATCCCCACGCCCACGCTCAGGAACACGCCGGCGTGGGAAACCGCCACGCTGCGGAGAGTCGGCTCCGGGCCGGACCTTCCGCCGTCGTGCGTTTCCGCCTGCTCGAGGTCCGGGATGGTGAGGGACAGCAGCGCGGCGGCAGCCATCGCCACCACGCCCACCCAGTACGCACCGCCGATCCCGGAGAACTGCATGACGGCCGCACCCAGGAAGGGCCCGATGAACACGCCGATCCGGTTCACGCCGCCCAGGGTGGACAGCGCCCGCGCCCGGAACGCCACGGGAACAGCTTCGGTGAGGTACTTCTGCCGCGCCAGCCCGAACACTGCTCCAGCCATGCCGACGACGGCCATCGCCACCGCGAGCAACCAGAGCCCGTTGGGCACCAGGGAGGTCAGCGCCGCTGCGGCAAGCGCCAGGCCGGCAGCGACGGCGGCGCCAACAATCGCCCAGCGTTCACCGAATTTCAGGGTGACCAGGGACGCGGGCAAGTTGAAGAACCACGAGCCCAGCCCGATCAGGGTGACGATCAGGGCGGCCACTGCAACGGAAGCACCAAGATCACGGGCGGTCAGCGCCACCACCGGAAGAATCGCTCCCTGGCCAATCCCGAAAAGCAGCGTCGGGCCAAAAGCGGCCACCGCGATGCTGCGAAGGCTAAAGGGCTGGGCATCATCCGGGGAAGTCATCAGATTTATCCTAGGTTGGCCGGCGTGGCGGGAGAGAAAAGCACAGAATTGGGGGTCACAAAACCCTTGTAGAGGACTAGCGTTTGCCTTATGGGGTGCTGATTCGCGCCCACGGCCAAAGGGGAGGTTCATTTCATGGGTGAAGTGTGGATCCGTACGCTCGGCAACGGGCTGGTCCGGGCAGACAAAGTCACCGAGATTACATCAACCCGGGGATCCCTCCACGAGGACCAGGGGTATCTTCTGAAGGTCATCGTGGACGGCAAGAGCCATGCACTGATCGACGACAGCGACCTTCAGGGAACACTGGCCGAGCGGCTCGAATATGCGCGGCATGTTGAGGATGCCCTGCTGCTCGCCATCGATGAGGCGCGGGACAGCGATGCGTCCGTGGTCATCTCCTTCGAGCCCGAGCGCGAGCGCTGGTCGTCAGCCCCGGTGACAGTGTTAACCGGCAGGCTTCCCGAAGCGGTGGGCTGAGCAGGGTCCGGACGTGAGGGCCGGGGCGGGAAGGCACGGAGCCTTCCAAGCCCGGGCCTTGGTCCGGCGTGCAGCCGTCCCCGACACAAATTCAGCATCCTAGCCGGTGTAATAATTACGTAGATGTTGCGTGAGTCACATTTGCCCCTTACTCTGGATGAGGCTTAAGAAATAGGCCATAGCAAGAAGCTGCAGCGTCGCAGCCAATGCCGGGGAAGGCTTTACAACTTGAACTCGAAGCTGAACATCGTTGTCCGTGTAGATCTCGACCACGCCAAGGCTCTGGTGATTGCAAAGGGGCATATCACCATCCACAGCGTGAACGCACTGTATGTAGTAGTTAAGCGCGCCAATTCCTTACGGGAAGGCCTGGACCTGAAGCTGGACATCACCCACGCACGGGTTGATGAAGAAGCCCTGGAAATGCTTCATAACGCTTCCGAAACCCATCATTTGCCGGCCAGGATCGACCCGCAGCAGGCACCTTGCACCATCAGCGTCCTGGCACCGCGCCGGGAGCACGCACCCGCAAGGCGTGCACTGATCGCCGCCTAAAGCTTCGCAGGAAAGGCACCCGCAGCGCCCAACAATCGGGCCCAGGTGTGCCGGCCACAGACTTATTTCTTCCAGATTTTCCGCAGACTTTGAGTGCAGCTGTATCCGAATAGACGGGTAGCTGCACTCTTAGTTTGAGGAAAGCCCCTCAAGCACGGGCCGGTTCGCCGCCCGCGCTTGCGTCCAGCCATTCCTTGAGGAGCGGCGCGGGCAGCGGCCGGGCGAAGTGGAACCCCTGGGCGAGGTCACAGCCCATGGCCGTGAGCGCCTGGACCTGGGCGAGGGTTTCCACGCCTTCGGCGACGGCCCGGATGCCCACCGCGTGCGCCAGGTCAATGCAGCTGCCCACAATGGCGGAATCTCCGGAGTCCGAGCCCAGCCCGTTGATGAAGGACCGGTCAATTTTCAGTTCATCGATGGGGAACTTCTTCAGGTAGGTCAGGCTGGAATACCCCGTCCCGAAGTCGTCCACAGCGAGTCCGACGCCCAGGTCCTTGAGGGCCGTCAGTGATTTGAGGGCGGCAGCAGGATCGGCCATGAGGGCGGTTTCGGTTATTTCCAGCAGCAGGAGCGCCGGGTCGATGCTCCTCAGCCGGAGGGCAGCTTCCACCATCAGCACCAGCTCGGGGTCATTGAGCTGGCGGGCGGATAAGTTGACAGCAAATTCAAGGCTCGCGCCGCCGGGACCCTCCCCTCGCCAGTTGTCGGCCTGCCTCAGTGTTTCGCCCAGGACCCACGCGCCGAGGGGCCGCACGAGCCCGGATTCCTCGGCCATGGTGATGAACTCCGACGGCGGCAGCAGGCCTCGGGTGGGGTGCTGCCACCTGACCAGCGCCTCCACCCCGCTGGTGCGCCCCGTGCGCAGGTCAATCCGGGGCTGGTAGTGCACGCGGAGGGCACCCTCCCTGATTCCGCGCCGGAGCTCGCCCAAGGCGCGGAGCCGGTCCACAGTGGGATCCGATTCCGCAGGCTCATGCAGTTCCCAGCGGCTGCGTCCCAGTTCCTTGGCCCTGTACATGGCGATGTCCGCGCGGCGGATGAGGTCTTCAAGGGTTTCCCCTGCAGCCTCCGCCACAGCCACCCCGATGCTCGCGGACGTGACTATCTCCAGGCCTTCGATCTGCATCGGTGTCCTCAGGACCTCCAGAAGCCCGGCCGCGAGTCCGGTGGCTTCCGTCGGGCCTGCAAAGGTATCCGCCACCACGAACTCGTCGCCGGAAAGCCGGGCCACGGTACTTGTTCCTGCCGCCGCCGAGGCCAGGCGCTGCGCCACGGCGACCAGCAGCTCATCCCCCGCCGCGTGCCCCAGGCTGTCATTGACAGCCTTGAAATGGTCGAGATCGATAAAGAGGACGGCCAGCCTGCCCGCTCCGGCAATGCCGCCGGCGAGGTGCTGGTCCAGCTCCGACTTCAGGCCCGCCCTGTTGGGCAAGCCCGTGAGGGCATCGTGCAGGGCGAGGTGCTGCAGTTCCTTTTCGGCCTCGGCACGCCGGCTCTCGGATTCCTCGGCTGCCCGGAGGGCTGCCACCAGTTCCTTTTCATAGATCCGGCGTTCATGGGCGCTGAAAATGATCACCCGGACGACGGCGGGCTTCGCATCGGAGGCCGGGGACCGTGACGCCGAGAGCAGCGCTGCCCGGCGTTCGCCCTCGGCTCCGATGATTTCGACCGCGATTTCGGACACGGCGCCGTTGATGCCCAGCTGCGGGATGCAGTGGGTGGAGTACAGAATCTGGTCACCGACGGGCATCAGGGACTGCAGTCTGGACCCGAGCAGGTGCGAGCGGCTGTATCCGGTCCAGCTCGCAAAGGTGTCGTTGACCGCGGTGATGCGGCCGCCGTCGTCCGTCACCAGGTAGCCGCATGGTGCCTGGTTGAACAACGCCTCGAAGTGGGCCGGACCCTGGCCCGGCTTCGCTGTCACGGGCTGGACGCCAGATACTGCAGAATCGCTTCGGCCGTGGCCGCCGGTGCGCTGACGTGCGGGCAGTGGCCCGTGGCCTGCAGCTGCACCAGGGAGCTGCGTTCCAGATGCTGGTGCACGTAGGTGCCCACCTCCGGCGGTGCGAGCAGGTCGTCGGAACACTGCAGGATCAGGCTGTCGGTGGGCACTTTCCCAAGTACCTGCCGGGTGTCCGATAGAAAGGTGACCCGGGCAAAGTGCCGCGCGATGGACGGATTGGTCCGGCAGAAGCTGCTGCGGAGTTCCTCCGAGAGTTCCGGGGCCTCCGGGTTGCCCATGGCCATCGGCGCCAGCGCTTCGGCCCACGCAAAGTAGTTGCTGTCCAGGGATGCCAGCAGCCCCTCGATGTCCTCCTGGGAGAAGCCGCCCACGTAGCCGTCCGCGGAGTCGTTCGTGTAGCGCGGAGACGGGGCAACCAGGACGAGCCGGGAGAACCGCTCGGGTTCCTGGATCGCTGCGATCAGCGCAATCATCGCACTGACGCTGTGCGCCACAAGGATGACGTCGTTCAACTGCAGGCTCTCGCAGATCTCCAGCAGGTCTGCCGCGTAGCCGTTCAGCGACCCGTACTTCTCCCGGTCGTAGGCATCCATGTCAGAATTGCCTGCTCCGACGTGGTCAAAGAGCACCAGCCGGTAATCGTCCGCGAAGTACGGCAGCAGCCTCCGCCACATGTCCTGGTCGCAGCCGTAGCCGTGGGCGAACATCATCACCGGCCCGTCGGCCCGCCCGGATACAGTGACGTTGTTCCGGCGGATGACCGTGGAAACCGCTGCCGTTGCTGCTTCGACCATTTTTCACCGACCCCTGCGTAGGGTGACCTTGTCTTGCCTCAGATACTAGTGGCGGAAGGATCCGGAATCCTAGGATTCCCGCAGACGGGACCCACGCCGGGCTCTCGGCGCTCAACGAACTTCTGGGCCACGGCCGAAACGGGTGACCACACGCCGAGGGCCCGGCGGCGGAACCGTGTGTGGGTTTCGCTGCCGGGCCATCGGCCACAAGGACATGTGTGCTGATGACATGTTTGCGTTGTTTCGTGTGTTGGTTTTGTGTTGTGCGGGGTCCTCCTTCCGTTCAGCCTGCTGGCTGCTGCCGCTTCAGGCGCAGGGTGCAGGCACGGTCAGCAATCGTTTGGTGTCCTAGGAGACCTTGCGCTTGCGGAGCATCAGGAGGGTTCCTGCTGCCAGGAGCAGCAGGGCCAGCGGGACCAGGGAGGCGTCCGCGCCGGTGTTGGCCAGGGCGTTGGCGCCCTGGGTGGTGCCTGCCCGGGTGGTGCCTGCCTGGGTGGTGCCTGCCTGGGCAGGTGTGTTGCCGGCGGTGGTGTCCAGGGCGATGGCGCCGCTCACTGCGGTGGAACCGGCCGGTGCTGCGGAGAAGCCACCGGTGGCTGCGGTGCCGGCGTCAGAACCGTTGTTCGTGCCCGTGGTGCCGGTGTCAGTACCGTTGCCGTTGCCGTTGCCGTTATCGGTGCCATTATCGGTGCCATTGTCGGTGCCGTTATCGGTGCCGGTGCCGGGGGTATTGGTGTCGGTGCCGTTATCGGTGCCGGTGCCGGGGGTATTGGTGTCGGGGTCTTCGGTGCCGGTGCCGCCTGTGGTGCCGTCACCCGGGGTTTCGGCGCCGGGTGTGCCGGTGCCGGGTGTGCCGGTGCCGGGGTTCTCCGTGCCATTGCCGTCACTGCCCAGTCCGAGTCCCAGTCCCAGGTCGAGGTCGGTGACCAGTCCGCCGGTGTTACCGCCGGTGCTTCCGGTGCCGACACCGACCACTGCATCTACTACGGCGCTGAGTCCGCCGGTGGTTAGCCCATCCGTGGCGCCGATGACGCCGCCGAGATTGACGTCCACGAGAGCATTCAACCCGTCGGCGGTCACTCCGTCGGTGCCGTTGACGCCGCCGAGGTTGACGTCGACGAGGGCGTTCAAACCGTCGGCGGTCAGTCCGTCGGTGGCACCGTTGGTGCCGCCGAGGTTGACGTCCACCAGGGCGTTCACTCCACCGGTGGTCAGTCCGTCAGTGGCGCTGTTGGTGCCGCCGAGATTGACGTCCACGAGAGCATTCAACCCGTCGGCGGTCACTCCGTCGGTGCCGTTGACGCCGCCGAGGTTGACGTCGACGAGGGCGTTCAAACCGTCGGCGGTCAGTCCGTCGGTGGCACCGTTGGTGCCGCCGAGGTTGACGTCCACCAGGGCGTTCACTCCACCGGTGGTCAGTCCGTCAGTGGCGCTGTTGGTGCCGCCTAGGTTGACGTCCACCAGGGCGTTGGTTCCACCGGTGGTGAGCCCGTCGGTGGCGCTGTTGGTGCCGCCGAGGGTGACGTCCACCAGGGCGTCCACTCCACCGGTGGTGAGCCCGTCGGTGGCGCTGTTGGTGCCGCCGAGGGTGACGTCCACGAGAGCATTCAACCCTTCCGTGGTGACACCATCGGTGGTGCCGTTGGTGCCGCCCAGGTTGGCGTCCACCAGGGCGTCGGTTCCACCGGTGGTGAGCCCATCGGTGGCGCCGCTGACGCCGCCGAGGTTGACGTCCACGAGAGCGTTCAAACCGTCGGCGGTTACTCCGTCGGTGGCGCCGCTGACGCCACCGAGATTGACGTCCACCAGGGCGTCCACTCCACCGGTGGGGACTCCGTCGGTGGCGCCGTTGACGCCACCAAGGTTGACGTCCACAAGGGCGTCCACTCCACCGGTGGCGCCGTTGACGCCGCCGAGGTCAACCACGACGTCCGCGGCGGCAGTCAGGTCGGCCGGGGCCGGGGCAGGTGCGCCGGTGACGGCATTGCCGAGACCGAGATCCACGACGGCGGCCGCGGCGAGGTCAGGGCCGGCGGCCTGGCCGGCGCCGAGGTCAACCACGACGTCTGCAGCGGCAGTGAGGTCGGTCGCGGCCGGTGCAGGTGCGGCGGTGACGGCATTGCCGAGACCGAGATCCACGACAGCGGCCGCGGCGAGGTCCGGGCTGGCGGCCTGGCCGGTCCCGGTGACGGCTCCGAGGTCCACGGCGGCGTTGACTACGGCGGCGACGGCCGTTGACTCCGACGGCGCTGGGCCACCCAGCAGGCCCAACGACGCCGTGTCAGCGGACGCCGCCGCCGAGACGAGGGCGGAACCGGAAAGGTCCGGACCGCTGATGGTGTCCGCGGCGTTGGCCGCGGCGCAGCCGAAGGCTAGAAGCCCGCCGGCAAAGAGGGTGCCAAGCATCCCCCTGCGTAGGTTCGAACTCATGATGATGTCTCCTGAAAATAGTTGAGGTAAGGGCTGCTCGTTCAGCAACCCGCAATGCCGCGTTCTGCCACACACGGGGCAGACGGGTCTCAACTAATCAGGAGAGGAACCGGGGTCCAGGGACACCGGTGCAGGGACGTGCTCAGAGGATTCCCCGGCACGGACGGCACCGGGAACAGGAAGATCAACAGAGAAAACGCTCAGCCACGCCGCAGACCCGGAAGAACCGGACGCCGACGTGCCGCTACCGGCACCGGAACCCGGGACAGCAGGTGCCCGGGCAGGGACAGGCGAAGGGTCAGCCGTCCCAGACTCCCCGGCCCCGGCACCGGACTCGGCCAGGGCAGCCCACAGCGGGGACGGAGTACCCGCCAGGGCCACCGCGCCGACAGCGGAACCGGCAAAAACCGTGCCCTGCACAGCGCTGGCGGCGGGCACGTCCGCAGCCGCGGGGCCCTCCAGAGTTGCGTCCCGGTCCTCGGCAACAGCCTGGCCCCCTTCGGGGACGACGGTGCCTGCGGAAGGATCGGTGCCGCCGCCGGGAAGATCAGCGGCGTCGGAAAGATCGGCATCCACCGGAACGGCCGGCAGCTCAGGAACGGCGGGCAGTTCGGGAACGGCAACGGGCAGCGGAGCGGCGCCTGTGACCAGGTCAGCGACGGGCTCCAGAACAGGTTCAAGAACCGGAACGGCACCGGCAACAGGCGGAACAACAACGTCCATCACCGATGCGGTAGCACCGTCAACAACTCCGGCGACGGGAGCCGAAACAACCGTCACGGCACCGGCGGGAACCACCCGGTTCACCACCGGGACCACTGCGACGATGCTGTCCGCGAGCCCCGAAACCTGGCCCACAGGCCCAAGCAAACCCGGCGAGGGCGCCGCAGCAGCAGGCGCGGCCGCAGGGGCAGCCGGTGCAGGGCCGGCAAGTTTGTCCGTTACCGAAGAAACCGTACTGGTAACCCCGCCCAACAGCGATGTCGTATCAGAAAGCACGTCCGCTGAGGCCGCCGGAGACGAAAACGTCAGCCAGGTCAGGGTCGCCGCGCCGGCAAGGAACACAGGGCGCAGGGCACGCCACGCAGAACGAGCCTTAGCCATGCGTACCACCCCCAGTACCGTTGCATTCGACGGATGCCCAAAGCCTAAAACCAAATGTTGCATAAAGTCCAGAACCCACTAAAACAAATCGACTAAATCAAAAACTTATCCTCCAGCCGCCATCACGAACATAGCGATTGCAGTCACACTTCGAATGCCGCACTGAAATTAGTTACCCCAAATGCGCCGTTTAATCCTCCACGAACTCCAGCAGGTCGCCAGGCTGGCAGTTCAGGACCCCGCACATCGCTTCCAAGTACTGAAGTGGACTGCCTTCGCGCGGCCGTTCTTTAGCACCGCAGCTGCCTGCCGCAGCAGGGCACGCAGCACCACCACCAGTCCGAGGGCGGCGCCGGCCACCAGCATCAGGATCAGCAGGATCGGCACACCGGCGTCATCGGCGTTAAGCACCACCACGGCGGAGAACATCGCGAACATGGTCCAGGTAGCGGCGATGGACCACACGATCGCGTCCACCCACACCAAAGCTCCCCTGGTGAAGGGATCTTGTCCTGCTTCACCATGCTGAGCAGCTTCCGGTGCTCACGATGACCACCTGGACGCAGGCCACCTCCAGGACAAACAGGATTGCACCGGACGGCGCAACAGGGGGTCTGACAGTCCCTGTTAGCCGGGCCCATTGTGCTGTTACCTAGTCCGTAGGACCGAAGCTCGTCAATCCCGGCAAGGTCTTCGACCGCACCATCATCCTTGACGAGGTTCCGGATGGTTACCGCGCCATGGATTCCCGCGAATCCCTCAAAGTCCTGATCCGCCCTTAATGCAGTAAACCGCTCAACCAAAAGGAGTACTTATGGCCACCTGGCTTATCACAGGATGCTCGACCGGACTCGGCCGGGCCCTTGCCCAAGCGGTGCTCACCCACGGTCACAACGCCGTCGTCACTGCCCGGAACGTCTCCACAGTGCAGGACATCGCCGATGCTTTCCCTGGCACGGCGCTGGCCCTCCCTCTGGATGTCACCGACCGAGCCCAGATCAGCTCTGTTGTGAAGCAGGCGCAGGAACGCTTCGGAGGCATCGATGTGCTGGTCAACAACGCCGGCTACGGCTACCGCGCAGCAGTGGAAGAAGCGGACGACGCCGACATCCGGCAATTGTTCGATACAAACGTTTTCGGCGCGGTGGACCTGATCAAGGCCGTCCTGCCGGACATGCGGGCGAACAGGTCCGGGTCCATCCTGAACATCTCCTCCATCGGAGCGCGCCTCAAACCGGCCGGCTCCGGTTACTACGCGGCCACCAAAGCCGCGCTGGAAGGCATTTCGGGATCACTCCGCAAGGAACTGCATCCGCTGGGCATCAATGTCACCGTCATCGAACCCGGCGCATTCCGCACCGACTTCGCCGGCCGCTCACTCACCCAGTCGGCGACGGCGATCGAGGACTACGCCGAAACGGCCGGCAAGCGGCGCAAAGAGAACGACACAGTCCACGGTACCCAACCGGGCGATCCGGCCAAGGCGGCCGAAGCCATCCTGGCGATCGTGGACAGCCCGAACCCGCCGTCGCTGGCGGTGCTGGGGCAGGACGCCTGGGACGCCTTTGCCGCCGTCGCCGATGCCGAGCTCACTGAACTGGAGGAGTGGAAGGATCTCAGCGTTAGCACGGAAATCGAGGACTAAGGGCGGGATCAAAGGGCGGGGGCGCCGGGTATTAGGGCACGCAACAGTTCCGTAATTCATGTGATGCTGGTCACTAAAAGCGCTTTCCTGCTTCTGCCTTAGGGTTGCCTACCCTACAGTTCCTCGGGTGGGTATCTTTCCCCAAAGCCCACGGGGACCCCGGTCCGCCCTCACTCTTCCCCAGAAAGCAGTGCCTCAATGAAGATTCGCAACAGCGCTCTGGCCGGCATCGCCCTCGCCGCCAGCGCAGCACTCAGCCTGTCGGCCTGCGCCGGCAGCGGCACGCCCGCGTCCACGAGCTCAGCGTCCGCTGCCGCATCAGCCGGAGCAGTCTCGGGCGAAATCACTGTGTACAACGCCCAGCACGAAAGCCTGACCAAGGAATGGATCGATGCCTTCACGGCAGAGACCGGCGTCAAGGTGACCATGCGGCAGGGTTCGGACACTGAACTGTCCAACCAGATCATCCAGGAAGGCCCGGCGTCCCCGGCCGACGTCTTCCTCACCGAAAACTCCCCCGCCATGACGCAGGTTGAGAACGCCGATCTCTTCGCTGACGTGGACAAAGCCACCACCGAGCAGGTCCCCGAAGAATTCCGGCCCTCCACCGGCAAGTGGACCGGCATCGCCGCCCGCTCCACGGTGTTGGTCTACGACAAGAACAAGCTGACCGAGGACCAGCTGCCCAAGTCCATGCTGGACCTGGCCAAGCCGGAGTGGAAGGGCAAGTGGGCAGCTTCACCGTCCGGCGCCGACTTCCAGGCCATCGTCTCCGCCCTCCTTGAGCTCAAGGGCGAGGCTGCCACGGAAGAGTGGCTGGCCGGCATGAAGGAGAACTTTAAGGCCTACAAGGGCAACAGCACCGCCATGAAGGCAGTCAACGCCGGTGAAGTGGATGCCGCACTGATCTACCACTACTACTACTACGGCGACCAGGCCAAGACCGGCGAGAACTCCAAGAACGTCACCCCGTACTACTTCAAGAACCAGGACCCGGGCGCGTTTGTGTCCGTTTCCGGCGGCGGCGTGCTGAAGACCTCCAAGAATGCGGCCGCGGCGCAGGCGTTCCTGAAGTTCATCACCGGCAAGAAGGGCCAGGAAGTCCTCAAGGACGGCACCTCCTTCGAGTACGCCATCGCCTCGGATGTTCCGGCCAACGAGAAGCTTGTCCCCATCGCGGACCTGCAGGCGCCCACCGTTGACCCTGCCAAGCTGAACTCCCAGAAGGTCACCGACCTGATGACCAAGGCAGGACTCCTGTAATTTCGTGATTCCTGATCTATCGGCTCCCCCTCAAGGGAGCACGACGACGGCGGGCCGGGGCAGCAGCCCCCGCCCGCCTTTCGGCGTTTCAGCGGTGTCCATCCTGGCGGTGCTGATCGCCCTCTTTTCCCTCGTCCCCCTGGGGTACGTGGTTTACATGACGGCGGCAACCGGGTGGGACACCGCCGTCGAACTCATCTTCCGGCCGAGGGTCCTCGAACTGCTCCTCAACACCCTCCTGCTGATGGCCTTCACCGTCCCGCTCTGCCTTCTCCTGGGCGTGGCCGGCGCGTGGCTGGTTGAACGCACCGGGCTGCGCGGTGCCCGGATCTGGGCGGTTCTGCTGGCAGCACCGCTGGCCATACCCGCGTTCGTGAACAGCTACGGCTGGGTTTCGGCCGTCCCGTCCCTGGGCGGGTTGGGTTCCGGCGTCCTGATCGCCACGCTTTCCTATTTCCCGCTCGTGTACATCCCGGCCGCCGCCACCCTCAGCCGGCTGGACCCGGCCATTGAGCAGTCGGCAGCGGCGCTGGGTCTGGGCGCCTGGCGGACGTTTTTCCGGGTGGTGCTCCCCCAGCTGCGGATCGCCATGACAGGCGGCGCCCTGCTGGTGGGCCTTCATCTGTTGGCCGAGTACGGGGCGTTCGCAATGATCCGCTTCGACACTTTCACCACCGCGATCATGGTCCAGTACCAGTCCACGTTCAACGGCGCCGCCGGGAACATGCTGGCCAGCGTCCTGGTGTTCTTCTGCCTCCTCCTGCTCCTCGCCGAAGTCCGCAGCCGCGGGAACGCCAGGTACGCCCGCATCGGATCAGGCGCACAGGCCAAGGCGCTGCGGCTGCCGCTGCGCGGTTATCAGGTACCGGCGCAGCTCTTCCTGCTGGCGCTCACGGCGCTGGCCTTCGGGCTGCCCCTGTTCTTCGTGCTGCGCTGGACAGCGGCAGGCGGGGCGGACGTATGGGCTGGGGATGAATTCCTGCCCGCCCTCCTGACCACCCTCGGCTACGGCATGGCAGGAGCCGTGGCCACTACTGTGGTGGCTTTCCCCCTGGCCTACCTAGCCGTCCGCCATCCCGGCTGGTTCAGCAAGTCCCTGGAACTTTCCAACTACGTCACCAGCTCACTGCCTGGCATCGTGGTGGGCCTGGCCTTCGTAACTGTCAGCATCCGGGTGGTCCCGGGGATCTACCAGACGGCGGGGGTGCTGGTGGCTGCCTACGTCCTGCTGTTCCTCCCCAGGGCCCTGGTAAACCTGCGGGCAGGGCTTGCCCAGGCGCCAAAGGAACTCGATGAGGCCGCGCAGGCACTCGGCAAGCCGCCGCTGCTCTCCTTCATCCGGGTCACCCTGCGGCTCACGGCGCCCGCGGCTGCGGGCGGAGCTGCCCTGGTGTTCCTGGCCATCGCCAACGAACTCACTGCCACCCTGCTGTTGTCCCCCAACGGAACCCGCACGCTGGCCACCGAGTTCTGGAGCAAGAGCAGCGAAATCGACTATGCGGGAGCCGCCCCCTACGCACTCCTGATGATCCTGCTCTCGGCCCCCATGACCTACCTCCTCTTCCAGCAGTCCAAGAAAGTAGCCGGCCAGTGACCGAACAATCCCCTCCCCGGCTGCCGGAACCGCGGATCGCCCCGTCCGTGGCGACGTCCACCAACAGCCACCTGGAGATCACCGAGCTCACAAGGAATTTCGGCACGCAGGCTGTGCTGAAGGGCGTCAACCTCTCCGTCGCCAAGGGCGGAACCACCGCCATCGTTGGTCCCTCCGGCTCGGGCAAAACCACCTTGCTCCGACTGATTGCCGGGTTTGAGCACCCGGCTACCGGCAGCATCTCACTCAGCGGAAAAAAGGTGGCGGGCGATGGGGCTTGGGTTCCGGCCCATAAACGGCATATCGGGTACGTGGCCCAGGACGGCGCCTTGTTCCCGCATCTCACTGTGGCAAAAAACGTGGCATTCGGACTTGACCAGGCCAAGCTGGACGGCGGCCGGCGGGCGGTGGCGGACCGGGTCCGCGAGCTCCTGGAGATGGTGTCGCTGGATCCGGCCATGGCCAAGAGGCGTCCCCACCAGCTTTCCGGGGGCCAGCAACAGCGCGTTGCCCTTGCCCGCGCCCTGGCCCGTGAACCGGAATTGATGCTCCTGGATGAGCCGTTCTCCGCGCTCGATGCCGGACTCCGCGTAGCCACCCGCAGGGCGGTGGCCAAGGTCCTGAACCAGGCGGGTGTTACCACCATCCTGGTGACCCACGACCAGGCCGAAGCGCTCTCCTTCGCCGACCAGGTAGCGGTGATGCGCGGCGGAAAGCTTGCACAGATCGGCAACCCGTTTGTGGTGTACACCCGCCCCGCGGACCGCGCTACCGCCGAATTCCTGGGCGACGCCGTAATCCTGGACGCCTGGATGGAAGGGTCCTTGGCGACGTGTTCCCTTGGCGGGATCCCCGTCCGCCGGCCACCCGCGCAGGGCCGGGTGCAGCTGATGCTCCGGCCCGAACAGATCCGGATCGCCGAGGACGGCCCCATTCGCGGGGTGGTGGTGGAGACCGACTACTTCGGCCCTGAAACCACTGTGCGGCTAAAACTTGCGGTTCCGCCCGAACTGGCCAGCAGAGCCGACCACCGCTATCCGGGCGGCGGCGAGGTCATCACCATCCGGCACTGGAACGCCTCCCTCGCCCGGCCAGGGATGGAGCTTTGCCTGCGCGTTGTGGGCGAAGGCGTGGCGTTTCCATCTGAATCCTGACCGGCCGGAGGGCGTTCCAGCTTCGTAACGGCGGTATCATCGAGGGTTGCCCCGATCCAGCGGCGCCCGCCCCGAGAGGTATGTAGTGTCAGTCGAGATAGTCTCTTCATCACCCCGCCGCGCCTACCGGGCTGCCCGAACACCGGCAAAAACACCGTTCAGGCCAGAGATCCAGGGACTCCGTGCGCTGGCGGTGCTTATGGTGGTGGCCTACCACGTGTGGCTGGGCCGCGTTTCGGGTGGCGTGGACGTTTTCCTGATGATTTCGGCGTTCCTGATGACCCTGCAGTTCACAAACAAATTCGACCGGGACCAGTCGATGGACCTCATCCGTCACTGGCTGCATCTCTTCAGGCGCCTGTTGCCGGCCTCGGCGGTGGTCATTGCGGCGACCTTGTTGGCCACGTTCCTTTTCGTGCCAAGGATCCGCTGGCTCGGCATTGTGGAACAGGGTTGGGCTTCGCTGCTGTACTTCCAAAACTGGCTGTTGAAGGCCCAGTCAGTGGACTACTACGCCGAGGACCGCGGCCTGGCCAGCCCGTTCCAGCACTTCTGGTCGCTTTCCATTCAGGGGCAGGTCTTCATCCTTTGGCCCCTGATCTTTGCCGCTGCTGCGGTAGCCGCTAAGGCCTTCCGGTTAAGGTACCGGGTTCTTCTGACCTATCTGTTCGGCGGCATCTTCGTGGGCTCGTTGATCAATTCGGTCTTTTACACGTACTCCAACCAGGCGCAGGCCTACTTTGACACCGGGGCACGGCTCTGGGAGTTCGCGCTCGGCTCGCTGGTGGCGTTGGTTCTGCCCGGCCTGGCTCTCTCGCGGATGGTTCGCGTGGTGCTGGGTTGGGTAGGTGTGCTGGCGATGCTCGGCTGCGGTTTGGTCCTGCAGGTCCAGACCGCGTTTCCCGGATTCATCGCGCTGTGGCCGACGCTGGCCGCCGCTGCCGTCGTCGTGGCCGGCCAAAGTGGAAGCCGCTTCGGAGTGGACAGGATCCTCAGCTCGCGGTTCCTCATCCGGTTGGGCAATAATTCCTTTGCGTTGTATCTCTGGCATTGGCCTGTTCTTGTCATTTACCTCATCTGGTCCGGAAAGGACCACGCCGGTTGGCTCTCAGGCAGTGCTGTTGTCGCCGCCTCCCTGGTCCTTGCCTTTCTGACATCGCGGTTTGTGGACGCGCCGGGGCGCCAGTGGAAGTGGCCGGAGGTCAGGCGCCGCCGGGCTGCCATCGCCATCGTGGCGATAACAGCAGTGGCGGCCGTCCCGCTCGCCGGGTGGCGGTATGCCCTGGACGAGGAAAACCGGGTCCTGCTCAGTGAAGCGCAAAGGAACAACCCGGGTGCGAAAGCCCTTCTCCCCGCCTATATCGACACGACAGATCCCGACGCCGGAATCCTCCCGACCGCAGCAAAACTCTCCAAAGACTGGGCGAACCTTGATATTCGCTGCAAGGGCGAGATGGCACCTGGGCCGGGAGCACTCGAAAAAAACTGCATGCAAACACTGGAGATCGAGCAGCCGGACAAGAAAGTACTGGTTGTAGGCAATTCCCATGCCCAACAGTGGACGGGGGCGCTGAAACCCATTGCCGAGCGGCACCATTGGCAGCTGTATTCACTGCTCAGGGGTGGCTGTGTTTATGCGGCTCCCGGGGCCGATGTCAGCGAGGTGTGTGCCGCCTTCAACGCAGAGGTTGACCAGTACCTTAAAAAGCACAAACCGGATGCAATCTTCACAGTAGCCACGTCAGCAAGTCCATCCTCGCCCAACGAAAGGCTGACTTCCGGTTTCGAAGCGATGGCCCGTGCGGCCACCGCCCAGGGGATCGACGTCATTGGCATTCGTGACAACCCGCGGTTTCGCAGCAGCATGTCAAACTGCGTTGTGACCAAGGGCCCCCATGACCCCGCCTGCAACCCACCCAGACAAAGCGTCCTGCCGGACCAGCCCCCTTTCACCCCACTGGTGAACCAGATTCCGGGGCTCTCGCTACTGGATATGTCTGACAGCATCTGCACCCAAACCACATGCCCGGGCCAGATCGGCAACATGTTCGTCTACCTGGACAACAACCACCTCAGCGCGACTTATGCCGCAAGCATGTCCGAAGAGTTGGAAAGGAAGCTGATGGCCGCGACAGGCTGGTGACCGACCAGCTGATTCCAGCTCAACCGGCCATCCCGGCCACTGTTGTTTGAAGGCGACTATGCCAATACCCTCCGGCGAGTGCCGGAGGGTATTGGGCTGTAGCGGGTTCCTGTGTCCGTCAGTCCGTGCGCACCTGGGAGGTGGCCGTGCCGCCGCGGCTGGATTCGACCGTCACTGCGGTGATCTGGTAGGTCGGGCCGGGCTTGGCCGTCAGGGACCAGTTACCGAGCGAGTTGATCATGACTGTTCCCAGCTTGGTCTTGGCACGTCCGAAAGACACATCGTAAATGGTGACCGACGCCGAACCGGACGGGACGGCCCCGCCGACCCTGGAGGTGCCCGCAATGGCCAGGTCCTTCCGGAGGCGGTGCCGTGCGGTGGTGATGCTAAGGACTTCGGTCTGCGCGGCCGGGGCTTCAGCCGTTGCGGTCGGGGTGGGCGTTGCGCTTTGGGTGGGGGTTGCGGTGTCCGTTGGCTCAGGCGAATCGCTTGAGTCATTACCATCAGCAAGTTCAGTATTTACGGGTGCCGGTTCCTCCGCCACCACCGGGGTGATCGGGTGCGGCCGCGACGCCTCGATGGGATCGTTGGGGTCGGGGTCGTTCTCGTCCATGCCAACGCTGAACTGGGCCATCATGTCGTGATCCTCGTGCGGGAGGTTGTGGCAGTGGATCATGTACCGGCCACGGTGGTGCTCAAACTTCATGAGCAGCCGGACTGTCTCGCCCTCGCCGACGTAGACAACGTCCTTTGGCCCGCGCTCGTAGTTGAAGGGTGCTTGCCCGTTGCGGCTGAGAATCTGGAAGTCCACCAGGTGAATGTGGACCGGATGGAACCAACCACCCGAACTGTTTTCGATTTCCCAGATTTCCACGTCATTCAGGTCAGGGTCTGCCAGGACTTTCCGGTAGCCGCTCTCCACTACCTCGTCCCATGTCATGCCGCCGATGGTCCATACGTCGCCGTCCCGCTTCACGCGCATACGCCGGGTCTTCACCGACTCGGAAGTCTTCAAGCTCATGGTGGTGCTTGACGTGAGCAGTTTCGGCATCACCTTTGCGGCCGGTCCGGACGTGTCCACCGGTTCATCCGTCACATCAAAGGCCATGACCCTGCCGGTGTAGTCGTAGTCAATGTTGTTCTTGTTGGACGCGTTGCGCAGTTCCACGCGCTTTCCTGCGGGGTACTTGGAGAAGTCGATGAGGATCTCATAGCGCTCCGCGCTACTGTGCCGCCATGACGTCACCTGCTGGGCCGAGGGCATCAGGCCACCATCCGTGGCGACCATTGTCACGGGATCCCCGGTGCTCAAGGAGAAACGGTAGGAACGTGAAATGGAGGCGTTAAGGACGCGGAAGCGGTAAATCCGCCGCTGGACCTTCATGACCGGCCAGGGAGCGCCGTTGACCAGGATGACGTCACCCCAAAGGCCGGAGTGGGTGTTGTCGTCGTAGCCCAGGGAGCCGTCAGCGGCGAACATGGCATCGGAAACGGTCAACGGTACATCGAACTTTCCTTGCGGGAGCAGGCTCCGTTCCACCTCGTCGTGCAGGTGGTAATGGCCCGCCAGCCCGGAATAGACACTTTGTGCTGTGTTGTGGACGGCATGGTCGTGGTACCAGAGAGTCCGCGCCGGCTGGAAATTGGGGTACTCGTAGTCCTTGCAGTAGCCGAGGCCGGTCAGATCGTTGGCGTACCCGTCGAATTGGGGCAGTGAAGCGGAACCGTGCAGGTGGGTGGAGGTATCGAGCCGGTACCCCCACTGGGGATGGAGCAGCGGCAGCACGTTGTCCATCATGAGAGTGATGCGGTCGCCCTGATTCACCTTGATCGTGGGGCCCGGGAACGTCCCGTTGTAGCCAAGGATGGGCGTGCTCAGCCCCGGCACAATGTTGGCCGAGCTGAGCTTCTGCTGAATGCGGTAGTGGTGCCTGTTATGGCCGTCGGCATCCACCGTTGTTTTTGAGGGCACAAGCACCTTGGGGACGGTCAAATAACGCTGGTAGGGCTTGGGCATGTTGCCGAAAGCCAGCCGGCTTGCTGACTTTGCCTCGACTGATCCCAGTGGGACGGCAAGCCCAAAGGCGCCGATAATTCCGATACCACCTATTTGCATTGCCTGCCGGCGTGAAATGGACATGCACACAGAGTGGGGGGAGGACATTGCGAAAACATTGGGGAAATCCGGGGACCCGTGATGCCAAGGATTTCCCAAGCGGGTTACACCAAGCTGGCATGACGTAAAGGGCCGCATTGCCGTGAAAACGGGATCAGGGCCAGTAGAGCGGCGGAAGGGGCGCAATGTCGCTAAGAACTCGGGTAATGGCATGTCTGGCCCTGCTGGTGGGCGGGACGCTGTCGCTGGTCTGGGCCTACACGTACGGCAGCAGCGCGAACCCTGGCTTACTGGACAGGACGGGCCCGGCCGTGACCTGGGGCTTGCCCACCGCCAAGCTGGTGTTCAACCTCGCCAGTGCCGGCACTATTGGCGCCTTGGTGCTGGCAATCTTCGCACTCCCCCACAGTGGAACCCCGTATCAGCGGGCACTCCGGCTTGCTGGTTGCTCGGCGGCGGTCTGGGCCGTGGCCGCTGCGGTACACACATCCGCAAGCTTCCTGCTCCTTGCCAACCGGGCACTTACGGAGGGCTTCGGTGATGAATTCCTGACGTACCTGACCAGGATTGACGCCGGCCGTGCCGGCGCACTCAGCACTCTCATAGCCGCGGCCGTGACACTGATGTGCTTCCGGCTCAAGAGCCGGCGCACTCTTGCCGTCACCGCCGTCGCGGCTTTCGCCGGACTGTTGCCGCTGGTCATGAAATCCCACGCGGCCGGCGGCATCGACCACGCGGACAGCACCACCGCCCTGTTCGTCCACGCGGCCACCGCGGCGGTCTGGCTCGGCGGCCTCCTTGCGCTGGTAGTGCTGCGACCAGTGCTGCCGGCCGGCCAGCTGGGCGTCACGGTACGCCGGTACTCGACCCTGGCGCTGATCAGCTTCATCGCCCTCGCAGTCTCAGGATTCCTGGGCGCCCTCACCAGAATCAGCACGGTGGAGTCCCTGCTGAGCCCCTATGGTGTGATCGTCCTGGCCAAGGCCGGAGTCTTCGTCATCCTCGGGCTGATCGGTGCACTCCACCGGCGCTGGTCGGTGGGACGGATTGAAAAGAACCCGGACCGGGGCGGCAGGCACTTCACCGGCCTCGCCGTCGTCGAACTCGCAGTCATGGGCGCCGCCTCCGGGATGGCTGCGGCACTGGCCCGAACAGAACCCCCGCCGGCCGCCGGATCCGGAAAGACGTCCGCCGGGGACTTCGCCGCAGGGCTGCCCGAGCCCGGCCTTTGGGAATACCTATCCCGCTGGGCCCCTGACCCGTTATGGATCCTGGCCTGCGGCTTCGCCGTGGTTGCGTACCTGGCCGGCGTGCGGCGCCTCCGGGCCGGGGGCCGTTCCTGGCCCCTGCACCGCACGGTGGCGTGGCTTGCGGGAATGGCTGTCCTGTTCGTGGTTACGAACGGGGGCGTGCACATCTACCAGGGCTACCTGTTCAACGCCCACGTACTGACCCAGATGATGCTCACTGCCGTGGTGCCGTTACTGCTCGTCCCGGCTGCCCCGCTGACTTTGGCCAAAATGGCCATCACGGCCAGGACTGACGGCAGTACCGGAGTCAGAGAATTCCTGGATCGGTCCGTGGAACCGGTACTGGGAGCGCTGCGCAGGGATCCAATCCTGACCATATTTATCCTCGCCGCGTCCTTGCTCGTCATCTACTACACCCCTCTGCTCGAATGGGCGGCCGTGGGACAAATTGGCTACAGCACCATGACCCTGCTCGCCCTGCTCACCGGCTCCCTCGCCACCGCCGCGCTCACCACGGCCCCGGACCAAGGCACCAGCAGCTCCCGCAGCCGGCTGATCGTCCTGGCAGGCATGGCCGGCGTCTACGCATTCGGCGGGTTGAAACTTCTGGAGCAGGCTCCTGCAATGGAGATGCCCTGGTTCACATTGGTAGGCCAACCCTGGGGGTTCTCTCCGGCTGCTGCCGCGGAACTGGGCGGCCCCATCATGTGGTCCATCGCCGCCGTAGCACTCGCCATTACAGCCGCCATGATCATCGTTCGCCGCGGCCAGAGCCTGCAGAACCAGGATCCGGGGCCCGCGGACAGCACGGCCCGGGAGTCCGCGGCTGTACATGAAGAACTCGCCACTCCCTCTGCCTGAGCGGGAGCGGCTCGCCGGTTCCCTAACACAGCCCGGGCTGCAAGGTATTTTCCGGGATAGTCCCGGCAGGCCATGCGGCGTCCGTTCCTGACCGATGCACTTTGAAAGGCACCCACCGTGAAGACCTCCATCCGCCGTACCCTCAAAATCACCGGGGCCGCCGCGCTCACTGCTGTCCTCCTGGCCGCCGGCGCGGCCGCAGCTACTGCCCACGTAACCGTCGATCCCTCCGTAACAAAAGAGGGCGGGTTTACCAAGCTGACGTTCAGCGTTCCTAACGAATCCGCCACAGCCAAAACCAGTCGGCTCGAAGTGAAGCTGCCCACCGAGACCCCGCTGACATCCGTCTCAGTCAAGCCCATCGACGGCTGGAAAGCCCAAGTCATCACCACAGACCTGCCCAAACCTGTGGAGGTCCAGGGCACGACGGTCACAAAAGCCCCTACCAGCGTGGTCTGGACCGCGGATTCCGCCCATCAGATCGGGCAAAACGAGTTCCAAACCTTCACCATTTCCGTAGGCCGCCTCCCTGTTGCCGGCACCACGGTGGTCCTGCCCGCAGCGCAGGGCTATACGGACGGGACAACGGTCAACTGGGCCGACACGGAGGTTGCCGACCACGACCATTCAGCAGCAACGTCCTCCGCAACGGCATCAACAGCACCCACTGGAGCTGAGCCGTCCCACCCGGCACCGTCCTTCTTGACGACGGCAGCAGAATCGGATGCGGCCCACACCAGGACGGCCGCCGCAGCCGCAGAGGCGGCGCCCGCCGCGCCGGTTGCCGCTGCTTCTTCATCAAACGGTGGGGACACTGCCGGCTGGTTTGGGCTCGCCGCAGGCCTGATCGGCCTCGCCACCGGTGGGACGGCACTGGCACGCAGCCGCCCCGTCAGAAACAACTAGGTAGCCGCTTCCCGCGGAAATACCGCCGGGACTTACACGCGCGGGTTCCTCCGCTCCGCCCCACCGGTGGTGCTGCCGCTTGGCACGTCATACGCAGCAGCGCCAGCCGCAAAAAACAAAACCCTGGCTTTAGTAGCCAAACCCCTAAGATCCGCCAAGGCCGCCCCTGACGGCTTCCGACCGGAGACCACCGGGCCCAAAGCCACGGCTGGTTGAGGTAGAGACCTCAAGGTTGTCTGGGTCAACGTAAGCCGCCTGTCTGGTCCAACATTCCTTGGGCACCCTGCCCTTATCCGAGGTTTCCACAAGGTGCCCCCCAAGACGCTGGTGTTGTTCGGAATGAGCTGTGACTCATGAACCACTGATCCTGGATGTCAGCCGCTGATTGAACAACCGCCGGGTCCGGCGTCGGGGGACGTCGCCGCGGTATAAGCGGCACAAGGCCGCCCGCCCTCGTGAAAGTTTTTCCTGCACCCCACTTATGGGAAGGCCTCGCGTTTTTGCCCCGAACCAGCCTTCGACAAGGTTTTTGCAACAAGGGTTCTAACGTTTCTCCAACTCGGGTTCATGAAAGTGGTTGTTATCTCGCAGGCGTCAGTCCTGCAGCTGAACTATTCCGGGGCCTGAGAGCTCCGTTAAGGAAAGGACCCGTAATGAGCTTTCGAAAGCTTGTTTCTCCCGGTTCGCCTGGTAACTCGTCCTCACGCAGACTTGTCACTGGCTTGCTCGCAGGAACCACCACGCTGGCACTTGTGGGAGCTGGTGCGTCCGTTGTGATGGCGGCGAACCCCCCGGTCGGCCCTGGCAACATTGAAATCTTCACCAAGCGCGACATGGTAGCTATCGAGGGATACGCTGCACAGGCGGGACAGGACGCAACCATCCGCGTGTCCCGGGGCGGTAGCCTCATCGGCGTCGCACGCGGCGTAGTGGATAGCACAGGCTTCCTTGAGGTCAATCACCCCGGAGGTGTCTGCTGGGATCTGGTCACACCCAACATCTCAGGAGGCGACGACGTCACGGTCGAGTTTGAGGACGGCAGCTCAGACGGAGCGATAGCAGGCACGGCGGTCATCACGAACGTCGACTCTGTTGACGGGTCTCCCACTCCGGACGCCGGTGATGTCGAGGGCAAGGTTGTAGTCAAGGGCACGTACGGCGCGGACGTCGACATCGCCCGCATGGCCGTGGAAATCGTCAACCCTGACATGAGGGACATGGGCATCGGCGAGCGGGCAATCGGCTGGCCCGACGATGAGACACCTGCCGGCTACACGGTCGAGGGCAGCGCTGGGAACGGCGAGTTCACCGTGACGTACGGTTTCTTCTCCGAAGCCGAGCGGGATGCCGCTCTTGCTGGTGACCCGTCCGTCGCCAGCTGGCAGGCAGAGCCGGTTGGCGTCGAGGCCCAGCTCGGCCTGACCATCTCCGAGTTCAAGGAGATCGACGGCCCAGGCTTCGGCGGATGCCCCGCGGGGCCCTCCGGGCAAGCACCCAACCAACCAACTGAGGTTTTCGCCAGCACGGCAGGCAACAACAGCATTACCGCCACATGGGCAGCCGCCACCGTTCCCGCGGACGCTCCTGCCATCACCGGCTACGAGGTAATCGCAGAGGATACTGTTCTCGACCAGGAAGTGAGCATCAAGGTCGGAGCCGAAGCAACAAGCGCAACCATCCGCGGTTTGGTGGACGGTCAGGCGTACCCGGTCAAGGTAGTGGCCTTGAACGGACAGTCGAGTAACCCCGCGGCGGCCGGCACGGTTAGCGTGACGTCTGCCGAGCAGCCCCCAGCGGCCTCCGCACCCGCGGCTCCGGGCAACGTGGCCGTGAAAGACGGTTCCCTGCTCGGTTCAGCGGATGTCACGTGGACCGCGGCCGCCGCCAACGGCTCGGCTGTAACCGGGTACACAGTTCAAGCGCTGTCCGGGAATGAGGTAGCCGCTACGGCTGATGCCGGCAGCGGTGCCACTTCAGCCAAGCTCGAAGGGCTCACACCAGGAACGGAGTACAGCTTCGTCGTCACTGCTAACAGCGTTGCGGGCAACACTGCAGCTGAACGTGTGGCCTTCTCCGTGAAGGCAGGGGCACTGACTGCACCTGCCGCTCCCAACGTGGTTAGGGTAACCACCGGCAACGGCGGCGCGACTGTCGAATGGCAGGCTGCAGCCGCCGGCAATACACCGGTTACCGGTTACGTCCTGACGGCTACCCCGGCATCCGGAACAGCTGTCACGGTGAAGACGGACGCGGCAGCGCGTAACGCCGCGCTGAGCGGGCTTACCAACGGCACCACCTACACCCTCAAGCTGGTCGCGACCAGCGCAGCAGGCGAGAGCGCTCCGGCAACCTTTGGTACCGGCGCTTCGGCAACCCTGACTCCCGCGGACCAGCTCACGGCCACGGCCGAGTTCCGCGCTGACAAGCGGGAATGGCGGATTGGTGGAAGCGCCAGCATCACCACCGGCAACACAATCACGGCAACCAACTCCAGCGGTGCGCGGATCGGCACTGCGACGGTCGCTGCTGATGGTAGCTGGACGATCCGCGCTCGTAACTCGACCGCGGCAGTGACGCCAACCATCAAGGTGACGTCCTCCGCGGGCGGATCCATCACGGTAGCCGCCACGACAAGGTAGCCGAATTCACTGAAGAAGGCGGATCTTTGAACTGCTCCCCGAAAGTTGGACTGAAATTTCAGGTCTGACTTACGGGGAGCAGTTTCATGAGTGAAGCAGTTGCACGGCGGCAGTCGCTCCGCTACCGGCGGCACCTGAAGCCTGCGGCGGCGTCATACCGCCGCCGGCACCACCACCCCGGCTCTCTGTAGATCGAATTCCACCTGGGAGGCACCGCCGGACCGCAGGCCACCACGAATACGTAATTCCACCCATAAATGAATAGCCCCACCGTAGCCCGGTGGCTCCCGGTAAACACCCGGAAGCCACCGGGCTTCGGCTTGTGCCGCGATGATTACATCGCCGGCGGGGCCCGCGGAACTTACGACGGCGGCAGGTTGCCCTTTCTCAGCAAGGTAACCGGCCGCCGTCGGACCTTCAACGAAGTGAACGTCGAGAGTCGCTGGCAGTGCTCCTGATGGTCCTTCGTGCGGCTGAAGGAAGGACCACTAAGCGCCGGACTGCGCTCAGTGACCTCCCGCAATGATGCTGCTGGACGGGAGCGCTGGGACCCAAGCAGCGGCATCTCCAACTCATGGGCAGGATCGATCGCTGAGTGGCCGATGCTGGTACGGGATCAGCTGCGGCTGACCCTGTCAGGGGTGCGGCGTTCTTCCCAGGGGTTAACGCACGAACGAGGGCCTCCTGGCCTTGAGGTGAGTATGGTGACTCAAACCAATGCCCGGGGGCCCCCGCGCTACGTATCTGACCTATAGATCGAACCTAGGTGGCCTTCAACACCGCTGTGTCCCGGCTGGAAGATTTGGCAACAAGGTGCCGCCCGGCGAAACGGAGGGCGGGAGCGGCCACGCCGAACGCTGCGGTGACAGAAGTTCCGGCTCCCGGTGCTGAGCGGACTTCAAAGGTGCCGCCGGCCTGCCGGATCGTGTCCCCGAGTATCCTCAGACCAAAATGACCTTCGGTGCGGGGTTCGCTCGGGTTGAAGCCCACGCCATCATCGGAAACTGTGAGCTGTGTCCTCTGGCCGGTTTGCCAGATCCGGATTCCCACCGATTGCGCGGAGGAATGCTTGCTGACATTAACCAGGGCCTCCCGCGCCACCCGGTAGAGCAGAACTGCCCGGTCCCGGTCGAGCACGAGCTTGTCCGGGATCTCAACCGTAAGGTCAATTCCGCGCTCAACCAGGGGTGCCTCCAGCCTTGTCAGGGAAGCCTGGAGCCCGAGCTCCTCGAGGTCAGGGGGATAAAGTTCACTGGTCATGGCCCGCAGGGTGCGGATATTGTCCTGGAGCATCGTCCGGGCGTTGACAAACACGGGCTGCAGTTCCAGCGGACCGCGGCGCTCCTCCGATTCCAAGGCGTAGGCGAGCCCGGACAAGTCCTGGATCACCTCGTCATGGAGTTCGCTGGCAATCTGACGGCGCTCCTGGTCCGATGCCTCGATGGCGCAGCGCAGCATTGCGTTGCGCGCCGCCTGATGGACCTGCATCCTCCGTGCCAGGCGGACGGCCGGAATCAGTTGTGTCAGCTGGAGGACCGCCAATGACAGCGCCATGGGCGGAACCATTCCCATCAGGACTGCTTGCTGTTCGCGGCGGACTCCCTCCCCCGTGCTGTACGTCTCGAAGATCATCGGCGCCCCATTCGCGGAAGCGGAGCGGGCATAGACTTCCACGAGCTCGCCGGAGTCCGCCTCAAACTCATTCTCTGCTTCAGTCTGGGATTCAAAGGTCGCCGTCGCCGGCCCGCCTTCAAGGAGCTCGCGTGCCCATTCCTCCTCTTCGAAGTCCTGCCCGATGAGCGACTCAACGTCGGAGTAGACCACGCGGAAGTGCTCGTCCCATACCTTAATCCTGGTCACGCCGCTCTCAGCCAGCCACGGCGCCAGTCTCCGGTCGAGCAGTTCTATCGCGGCGGGGTCTTGGGCCAGGAGCTGGTCCGTTATCAAGGGCCCCACCACGTTATCGGCCAGGCGCTGGGTGATGTCCCTGGCGTTGGCCAGGGCGTGCCGTTCCGCTTCGGCACCCACCCAGAAGGAGATGGGGACGGCAACCAGGACGAGGGCCGCGAAACCGGCAGTGAGGAATCTGGCAACGGCTGCCCTGACCTCGCGCCGCTCGGCGGCGTCGCGGCTAACGGTGGCGGCGTGGCCAACGGTGGCGGCGTGGGTGGACTTCCCCGCAAAAAGTTTGCGCACGGTGATTCTGCCGGTCACTTCCCCAAAGGTCCCGATGCGGAGGGGACGGTGCTGCCCCACCTTGCCACCAGGGACGGATTCACGATCATGTTGCCGGCATGGGCGTGCCTCAGGGTGTCCAGCATGACTCCCAAAGCGCCGTCCTTCGGAAGGAACCCGCAGATGCCCATGCGCGCGGCCTCACGCAGCGCCTCCTGCGACGGGTTGCCCGTCAGCATTACGATCCGGGTTTCCGGCGCTTCGGCGAGGATACGCTCGGCAGCGTTGAGCCCGGAGCCGTCAGGAAGGTACAGGTCCATGATGACGACGTCGGGCCCAAGGTCCCGGAACATCGTCACCGCGGATGCCACGGACTTCGCCGCTCCCACACTTTGCAGGTCCGGCTCGCGGTCCAGCGCACCGGCCAGCAGGTCGGAAAACGTGGTGTGGTCATCAACGATCAGGATCCGCAGGCGTCCCGTTTCCTGCCGGGTGACCACATCCGGGTCTGT
Organism: Arthrobacter sp. V1I9; assembly: GCF_030817075.1. Lineage (NCBI taxonomy): Bacteria > Bacillati > Actinomycetota > Actinomycetes > Micrococcales > Micrococcaceae > Arthrobacter > Arthrobacter sp. V1I9. The sequence continues at coordinate 835,827 of NZ_JAUSYU010000001.1, read as the reverse complement.
CATCAGGGCAATGGAACCACCATCCGTGAACCCGTGGCTGGGGCGATGGGGTTCCGCTGGCCTGGAAGTTGCCGCGGTGCTCCTCAGAAGCCTGGTCTGCGCCTCCCGCAGCGCCGGACCCGGGGCACAGCCCAGTTCCTGGTCAATGGTCCTGCGGCAACGGTCATAAGCCCGCAGGGCTTCAGTGTTCTCGCCGTTCTGCTCAAGGCCAAGAATCAACGCGGTCCAAGCCCGTTCGTTGAGGGGATCCTCCTTTGCCGCGGCACCGCCCCACGCAATTGCCTTGCCGACTTCCCCTACCGAGAGCGCGGTTTCTGCGGCCATGACGCGGGCCAGGCTGACCTGGGCTGCGTGGGTAGCCCGCTCCTCCTCTGCCCAAGCGGGCAGCAGTTCGTCCCCCAGCAGCGGAGCGGATGCCAGGTCAAGTGCTTCTGTCAGCAGTTCCAGCGCCGCACCTGGCTCCGCCTGGCTGGCCATTTTGGTCAGTGTCTCGAACCGGTCCAGGTCCAGTTCCACCAATGACCGGTCGATGGTATAGCCCCCCGTGACGGTTCGCAGGGGGCCTGTTCGTCCGGTGCCGGGCTGCAGGTGGCGCCGGAGGACGCTGACGTAACTTTCAAGGGTAGGCAGGGCAACGGCCGGGTGGTTCCCGCCCCACAGCAAATCCATAAGCCGGGTCTTCGACACTGCAGTGCCAAAATTCATCAGCAGAATTTCGAGTACCTGGCGGGGCTTGGGTCCGCCAAGGTCGTTGGCGCTCAGCTCGATGTCGCCGCGGCGGATGGTCAGGGGGCCGAAAACTGAAATCTGAAGCGCCGGCGCCTGCTGGCGACACTTCGCTTACAAGTCCTGCCGGCCCGGTGCTATCTGCCAGTTCCAAGGTAATCACGAAGGTTCCCCCCAAAGTAGTTCGGTGGTGCGTGGTTCTCATTGAAGGGGGCGGGCTATTACCGAACAACAGTGGTCAGTACTCACATCTGAAACCGCGCTGCACTTGGTCCCACGTGGGGTACGTGGGACCCCTGCCGCGGAAACCTCAGCGGTTCCCCGCGGGCAACAAGCGGCGGGAGACGTTTCCGCAGGTGAACCCGTGGAACAGGGATTCGAGGCAAACGTTGGGAAAAGCCTAGGTGGCACAACGTAAGGGTTGATTCCGCCACCAAAGCTTTCCCCAAGCAGGCCTACGTAATTTTGTAGAAAACAGGTACCGCCGTGGTGATGGCACCAATATGACGGGATTCAGGATGAGACCGCCGATCGCAATGACGGACAGAGTTTCCGCCGGCATGCGCGCTTCGCCGCTGGCCCAGGGCTGGCACGGCTTCCGCGCAGAACTGCGCACCGTGCGCTTTCGGGTACTGGCCACGGTCCTGGCTTTCCTGGCGGCCGGCCTAATGGTTACCGGCATTACCACCCTCATCCTGGACCTGCGCACCCTCAACAGCCGTGTCAACGAAGAGCTCCTGCTGCAGTCCGCCCGGCTTCAAAACGTTGCGGCGCAGGGCGCCCCGGGCGGCGGGCCGTACACGTCACTCGACCAGCTGTTCACCGTTTTCCTTCAGGGTGACGCTCCCGGCAGGTACGAATCGGTGATGGCGACGGTAAACGGCGGCAATACATTCCTGCCCGCCGGAGGGCAGCCCACCGATCTCGCTGATCCTGAATTGCTCGAGGCAGCCCGCGCCCAGCACGTTGAAAATCAGACTGTCTTCCATGACTTGCCGCTGGAAGCGCGGACGGTGCGCTTGGCTATAACCTCCGTATCGCTTGGAGACGGAGACGGAGGCCCCGGCGGGTTGCTGGTCGCAGCAAGCGAAGTCGGCTGGCAGCGGGAGCAGATGATCGGGTCCTTCGGCACCTTTGCAATCGCGTCGCTGGCCACGCTGCTGCTGGCTGGCGCGGTGGGCTTCGCAGTGACAGGCCGCCTGTTTGTTCCCATCAGGCGGCTTCGCCAGGCCACCGGATCCATCACGTTTGAGGACCTGAGCACCCGAGTGCTGGTCCCAGCCGGTGACGACGACGTTTCGCAACTGGCAACTGACTTTAACCGGATGCTGGACAGGCTGGAAAAGGGCATCGCGGACCAGCGCCAGTTTGTGGACGACGCCAGCCATGAACTCCGAACACCACTGACCATCATCGGCGGCCATCTCCAACTGCTGCAGGCGGAAGATCCCAAGGACGTCAGCGAGACCCAGGTGCTGCTCCTGGAGGAACTGGACCGCATGCAGTCCCTCGTGGATGAGCTCCTGATGCTGGCCCGCAGCGGCCGTCCGGGCTTCGTCCGGCTGGAATGGATCGACGCCGACGCCTTCCTTCAAGCGGCGATGGACAGGATCAGGGTCCTGGCAGATCGACGGTGGAAGATCGAAAGCATGCCCGGCGGCCACGTTCGCGCAGACCGCAACCGCCTCACCCAGGCCATCGAACAGTTGGCCGCCAACGCGGTGCAGTCCACGCGGCGCCATGACGTTATCTCCCTTGGTGCAGCCTGGACCGCGACAGCCGGCGGCACGGCGCCGCACGGACCCCGGGATCCTTCGCTTGCCGGTTTCGAAATTTGGGTGGCTGACACGGGGTGCGGAATCAGCCCCGCGGACCAGGAACGGATCTTCGAACGCTTCGCCAGAGCCGACGTCTCCCGCGGCAGCGAAGGGTCGGGCCTAGGCCTGCCAATCGTCAAGGCCATCGCCGAAGCCCACAGCGGAACGCTGCGGGTGACTTCGCGGGTCAATGAAGGCAGCCGGTTTGTGCTCTCACTTCCAGGAGGAACCCCATGACCCGGATACTGATCGCCGACGACGAGCCAAGGATCGCGAGCTTCATCACCAAGGGGCTCACCGCGGCCGGCTACACCACCTCATCAGTGGAGGACGGCATCCGCGCCCTGGACTACGGCAGCTCCGGGGAGTTCGACCTGCTCATCTTGGACATCGGCATGCCCAGGATGGACGGCCTCGCTGTGCTCTCAGCTTTGCGCGCCATGAAGTGCACCATTCCGGTGATTGTGCTGACGGCCAAGGATTCGCTGCAGGACACCCTGGCCGCGCTCGACGGCGGTGCTGACGACTACATGACCAAACCCTTCCGGTTCGAGGAACTCCTCTCGAGGATCCGCCTGCGGTTGCGCGATAACCCGGGAGTCCAGGCGGTGCCCCACCCCGAGCAAGGGGACGTCACGCTCGATGCCGACCTTCGCAGCGCAAAAGTCCAGGGCCGGACGGTACCGTTGTCCGCCCGGGAATTTGCCATGGCCCGGGCCTTCGTAGAGAACGCGGGCAAGGTGCTCACCAGGGAACAGCTGCTGAGCCGGGTGTGGGGATACGACTTTGACGGGTCCTCCAACGTGGTGGACGTCTACGTGGGCTACCTGCGTAACAAACTCGGGCCCGAACGAATCCTGGCTGTCCGGGGCGCGGGTTACCGCTTTGTAGTTGCGCCTGCAGCCCAGCCCCAGCTCCAGACCCGTACATGAGAGGTCTCTCATACAAGTCTCATTCCCCTCTCACCCCGGCCCGGCAGAGTGGGAACACAAACCAAGAAAGGCGAGTTCGATGAAGAATTACTGGTATCTCCCCATCGCAGCTGTAGTCGGTGTCACGAGCCTTACCGTCTGGGGCCAGGCAAACGCCGGCCCTCCCCCTGAAGTTGCTCCCGGGGTGGTGGTTACGGCTGATGTGACGCCCAGCAGCGGCACCATGGAAACCGAAGACAGCGCAGCCCTGCTTCCCACATCGACCCCAACAGCCAGCATCACCGCAATCCCTGACCATGCAGCCCCGAAAACGCGACTCGTCCCCGCGGAACCGCAGACCTACGCACCGCCACAAACAGTGATTCCCACCCAAGAGGCTTTCGACGATAAAGGCGGGCTCAGGGCCCCGAACGTTTCCGATGATCCGCCCGGCGACGACAAGGGTGGCCTGAGGGATGACAGCATCTCCGATGACCCGCCGGGTGACGACAAAGGCGGATTGAGGGACGAGGACGCTTCGGACGACGCCCCCGGCGACGACAAAGGCGGTGACCGGTAGGGCCATTAGGCCGGGCCAGGTTTTCCACCGTGCAGGCTTTACCGTCAGACCAGGGCGGCACCATAGCGGGTGATGTTATTTCTGACCCGTCAGCAGCGTGCCTTGGACCGCCGTCAAAGGCACGGCCCCGAAGTCCCGGGAATCGATGGACACACCGCGGTTGTCCCCCATTACAAAGACACTTCCGGCGGGCACTTCTTCCGGTCCGAAGTACGTTGCGTCGATGCGGCTGTGATCGATGAAAGGCTCTGGGACGAGGACGTCGTCCACGTACAGCACGGAGTCCCGGATGGCAACGGTCTGCCCTTCCTTTGCAATGACCCGCTTGATCGCCGATTGGCCGTCAACAGGGCTGGTGAAAGCCACCACTACGCCATTCTGGATCCAGTCTGCCGCAGCTGCCGGCTTGTACAAAAGAACCACGGCGCCCTGTGGAATGGTGGGCTCCATGCTGTCTGACGACACGCTGAAAGGCTCCACCACCCACGCGCGGACGGCAAGGATGGCCAAGGCAGGAATCAGCGCCACAACCAGGAGGCGGGGCCAGCGGCCGACAAAGAACTGCATCTTTGGCAACGGCAGCAGGCGGCCCGGGAGCCGCCGTCTGCCGCGACGCTTTACCTGTGACGTGTTCAATCTTCTTCGTTGTCCCATCCGGCTTTGAGTCCACGGACCAACAGAACCTGGCGGCGTGAAACCGTCATGGTTGGTCTCCTTGTTTCCTTGCGAAGACTGTCCCGCACCCAGCTTGCAGATTTCCTGCACAGGATCCCCATTACTTGGAGAAACCCTGAATACCCGCCGCGGCGGCCTGCAGTGCCGAGAGAAACTTGAGCGACTCTTGAGGCATCCTTGCCCATATCTGCCAAGGCTCTTGAGCCTGGCCGTGCACAGTAGTTCGTATAGGCCCCGAACCGCAGAGCAGTAACTGGGATCTGGGCCCAGTAGCCGAGGCCTTTCTTGGGGGAATTTCTGAGGTCTTATCGCTTGGCGGTGTTGAGAAGCCGGCACCGCCAAGCAGGCCACTCATACGATTTGCACCGCAGTACCGGCTGAACCGCCGGAAGCAGGTAGTCGTTCCAAAAATGCGAGTACTTACTACTCGTGTACTCCCCAACCCCTCCACGTAACGTCCTGAAGAGCGTCACAGAAGAAATTCTTCAAACGTTTCGACTGTTCAGGGGGGACAGATCTTGGGGAAACATCTTAGGGTGCGAACGTTGCACCATCAGGCCGGGGCCGATGACGGAGGCGGCGGGACAACGTGGTTCCGCAAAGAGTCATCGGTCCCTACTTCATCCGGGCTACTCCCCCATTTCCGGGCTGAGAAGGACCAGGATTCCCTTGACCTGGTAGCCGACAGCGTCTGGAGCGGTCTGCCGGCCGTGGCCCCTTCCATCCATTTCAAAGTGTGAGGCTGTGGACCTCGTGTCGGGACGGCAGCCGTGACTCAGCACGACGGCGATGCTCTGCCCCTGCTGGACAGTTCAGTGTTGGACAGGTTGCACTTGGAACTCGACCACGACGAAGGAGTCTGGAAGGTCTTCATCCAGGACTTCGTCGCCCTTCTGCCTACCAGGTTGGAAAGGCTTCGGTCGGCTCTGACCACCGGCGACGCTGTCGCGGCCAAAGACGCAACTCTTAGCCTGAAGACCTCAAGCCAGATGGTGGGCGCGGAACGGCTGGCGGGCCTTGCCCTTGACCTGGAGGGGGCCCTGCGCTTTGACTCCAGTGAGGGGGACCCGTCCGTTGTCCTGCCCCGGATTGCAACAACCCATCTGACGAGGATCAGGCAATGCGCGGAACAAACAAGCTACCTCTTGAAACGGCACCTGCTTGGATTCCCTGGCCGGGTTTAGTTGCCGGGGTGGAAGGACTATCCCCGCGCCCTTCCAGCAGCCAACATACGGAGTAGTCTTGAAAGATCAGCAGTCCACTACCTTTCCCGGGGCTGGTGAGGAGCTCCTGCAGGAGGGCTGTAAGTTTCACCGCCGTCCGGACACTGTGCCACCGGTCCGGGTGCCTTCCTCATTGGAAATCTCATGAAACCTCTTCAACTGCAGCCTGACCTCCCTCCCGACGGGGGCTTCCAACGGACTTTCGGGGTTGAGGAAGAGTTCCTGCTCGTGGATCCCAGCACGGGACTGCCGGTGCCGGTGGCGGAGCAGGCCCTGCGGCACGGAATGAAGAGTCCCGGTGCAGCCACGGGTCCGGTCCTGGCTCTGGAGGTCAAGCAGGAGCAGCTCAAGGCGGTTGGGCCTGCCTGTTTCACCCTGCAGCAGATGGCGGAGGCCATCCGGCAGGGCCGGGCCATGGCTGATTTCATGTCGCCTCAGGGGAGGAAGGGGTTGCGGTCCTGCACCGTATCCGCCGCTGGTTGCCCGTGCTCCTGGCACTGAGCGCCAACTCCCCGTTCTGGCAGGGAACCAACAGCGGCTATGCGAGCTACCGCTACCAGGCGTGGAGCAGGTGGCCGACGGCGGGACCTACCGAACAGTTCGGATCCTTGCGTGAGTACCGGCGCCACGTTGAGACGTTGCTGGCTTCCGGCGTGCTTCTGGACGAGGGCATGGTGTACTTCGATGCCCGCCTGTCCCATATCCACCCCACCGTTGAGGTGCGTGCAAGGCGCAGCTGCGCGGCCGACACCCGAGGCGCCGGGACGCCTGCCCGCCACTCCTGGACCGAGCGCTCCACCAGTGCCCGCACAAGGGCTGCGATGACCACGGCGTGCGCCGCTTCCATGCAGACATCGGCAATGCTGGACGCCGTTGAACGCACCCACGGAACAGCCGCAGATCATCACCGGCTGCCCCGGCATCTTCACGCCACATGAGCCCATATCGAGTGGATTGTGGAGGCTATGTGTGCTGAGATGAGAGGAGAAAGCAGTTGGTTCACCAAGGGCCAAAACGCTGGGAATGGAGCGGTCATGGACACTGAATTGCCGCTGGCTGACGAGCTGGCCGCCGTCTTTGCCCGCTTCTCCAACGTGCTCCTTACCGAGGAGACAGTTGCCCACGCCCTGAAGCTCATCACCGAGGCAGCGGTAATGGCAGTGGGTGACGCTGCGGGTGCGGGTGTCTCCCTGATGGACCCCAGCGGGCGCCGCGACAGCGCCGCTTCCACAAACGAGGTTGTGGAACAGGCGGACAACCTTCAATACGAGCTTGGGCAGGGACCCTGCCTGAGCGCGTGGGCCTCCGGACACCCGGTGGATATTGCGGACGTACGGACGGACCTGCGCTGGCCGGAATGGGGCCAGGCAGCAAACGACTTGGGGCTGCGCTCCTGCGTCAGCGTTCCCCTTCTTTCCGGCGACCTGGCTTTTGGGGCCATCAAGATCTACTGGGCAAACCCGAAGGCGGCGTCGCACAGGCTGATCCGGCTGCTGGAATTGTTCGCAGCCCAGGCCTCGATTTTCCTGGTCAATATCCAGGCCCGTGAAAGAGGCCGGATGTTGAGCGCGCAACTGAAGTCTACGCTAACGCAGCGCGACATCATCAGCACCGCCAAGGGCATTATTATGGCCAGCCGCGGCCTGGGAAACCATGACGCGATGCTGCACCTAATGACCATGGCCCTGAAAGAGAACAGCACGCTGCAGGAAGTAGCAGAAAAGATCATCGAGTCCATGCCGGGACTCGATCATGACCGGGGGTGAACTATGGCCGTCCCTGGGGACGAGGACGAACAGCGCCAAGGTTTCCGGTTAGCATTCGAGGCCGCACCACTGACTCTTGAGCAGATTTGGATCAAATACTTCGGAATTGGAGGGAAAGCCGGGCTGACGGAGGTCCAGGCTTACGTTTATGGTGCCCTCAGCCTTCCTCCCATTGAGCGCGATATCTTGGCGCACGCGCTGAATGAAACACTCAACGGCATGGGCGTCAACGGGCGGCGCGCCGGCTACAGCCAGGCGATCTACCCCAAGGCAGACGAGGGCGAGCGGGACACAAACTAAAGTCCCCGGGCCCAGCACAAACCCTGTTGATCGCCCTACCATGCTCCTAGCATGAAGAGTGTGGACACGGACCGGCAGTACGAGGACTTCCAGCAGCTCCACCAGCTCATTGTGGAGAGCGAGGACATTAGAGCCTTCCTGGACGGAATGACCACGCATGCTGCTGCAACCCTGAGCCGCACCACGGGAGCCGACATTGCGTGTGCCGTCACCCTGCGCCGTTACAAGAGGACACTCACGGTGGCCGGCAGCAGCGAAACGGCGGTGATCCTGGACCGCATCGAACAGGACCTCGGACACGGGCCTTGCCTGGAAGCTTTTCGCACCTTCACCACTGTGCTGCTGGACGATACCCGGAACGACCCCCGGTGGCCTCTGTATTCCCGGAGCCTGGAGGCCGCGGGTTACAAAAGCGTCTTGGGTATACCCGTCGATGTGGGCGAAACCGCCTCAGCGTGCCTGAACTTCTTCGCCCCTGCTACCGGACAGTTCACGGCGGAAGCCATCCGCGAGGCGACGGTGTTTACCGGGACTGCAGGACAGGCCCTGCGGCTGATCCTGCGGATCATTACTGCGGAACTGCTCGCAGATGACCTCAAGGCGGCAATGGAAAGCAGAACCGCCATAGACCTCGCCTGCGGCATGATCATGACGCAGAACCGCTGCACCCAGGAGCAGGCCTACAAGTTTCTTCTGCGGGCATCGAACAACCGCAACATGAAAGTCCATGTGGTAGCCAACGAGATCATCCGGCGGCTATCGGGCACCAAGCAGACGGCCACCCACTTCGAGGACTAGGACCTTTCGGGCACCACAGTTGTCATCCCGTTAAGGGAAGTGAGCCAGGGTTCCCCGGATTACCGCACATTTCGGTGACGTATTAGTTGAATTAGGACAGCCTAACGGCTGCACGTGGCGGCCTCCGGAACCATAGAGGTCGGCTCCGCCAGCGGGGCCGCTGATGCCCTGATGATGAAGCGCAGCGACTTCGCCCGGCACGTGACGCTGCTGTCGCAAAGCCGTCCGGTGCCGCACGGGCTGAGTGTCCGTGAAGTGGTGGAGTTCGGCCGCCATCCCTACCGTGGCCGCTGGCGCTCAGCTGATCCGGACGGACCCGAAGCCGTTGACCGCGCCATGCACCTCACCGGCACCTCCGAGTTGGCCGGCCGCGGGGTTCATGAACTCTCCGGCGGGCAGCTGCAGCGGGTCTGGCTGGCCAGCTGCCTGGCGCAGGACACCTCGGTGCTGCTGCTCGATGAGCCAACCAACCACCTGGACCTGCGCTACAAAGTGGAGATTTTCGACCTGCTGTACGACCTCGCCCGGGTGCACTGCGTGGCCATCGGGGTGGTGCTGCATGACCTGGACGAGGCAGCGGCACTGGCCGACCACGTGGTGGTGCTTTCCGAAGGCCGCATAGCGGCGGCAGGCCCCGCCCACGAAGCGCTCGACGCCGACCTGCTCACCGATGTCTATTCCATCCCCATCGTTACCCATACCGACCCGCTCACCGGACGGCTCCGCACCCGCGCCGTCGGACGCCACAGCGACAGTCACCAACCCGAAAGGACTGCACGTCCATGAAGATCCACAAGGTCCTTGCGGCCACCGCCGCACTGGCGATCCTGATGACAGGCTGCGGCACGACCGAAGAACCCGCTGCCTCCCCTTCCGGCGCGGGCGCCGGAGAGGCCATCACCCTGACCGATTCACGCGGCGCCGAGGTCAAGCTCGACGGCCCGGCCAAGCGCGTGGTGGGCACCGAATGGAACGTGGTGGAAAACCTGACCACCCTCGGCGTCCAGCCCGTCGGCGTCACGGACATCAAGGGCTACAGCGCCTGGGTCAAGGCCGGCACCCTGGACGGCAGCGCCACCGATATCGGCACCCGCGGCGAACCCAGCTTCGACACCATCGCGTCGCTGGACCCGGACCTGATCGTGGCCACGGCTGACTTGCCCGAAGCCGTCATCACCCAGCTCGACGACCTCGCCCCCGTCGTCGTCCTGAAGTCCGCTGACGCCAGCCGGCAGATTGACCAGGCCAAGGACAACCTGAAGCTCGTGGCCAAGGCAACGGGCACGGAGGCCAAGGCCGATGAGGCCGTGGCCGCATTCGACGCCGCCGTCGCCAAGGGCAAGGCCGCCCTTGAGACGGCCGGTCTTGCCGGCTCCCGCGTGGCGTTCGCCGACGGCTGGGTGGCGGACGGCAAAGTCTCCATCCGTCCGTTCGCCAAGGGCTCGCTGCTGACCGACATCAACACCGAACTGGGCCTCGTCACGCCATGGACCATGAAAGGCGACCCGGCGTACGGCCTGGCCTCCACCGATGTCGAAGGCCTCACCTCCCTCGACGCAGACAGCTTCGTCTACATCACCAACAGCGTCGACGGCGACTTCACCGAGGAACTGGCCGGCAACGCCGTGTGGAAGTCGCTGCCGTTCGTGAAATCCGGCAAGGTACACCGCCTCGAGGACGGCATCTGGATGTTCGGCGGCCCTGCCTCGATGACCCAGTACGTCGACGCCATCGTCGCGGCCCTGACGAAGTAGCACCGCCGCGTCATGACCAAAACTCTGAAGAGGGGCGCTCCGGCTGCCCCGCCTGCCACGGCCGCCCCCGCGGCCGTGGCAGGCGGCCCTGCACCGTCGCCGGCGGGGTCCCGCGCCTGGCCCGGGGCAGCTCTGGCTGCAGCCTGCGGGCTGGTGGTCCTGGCCCTCTTCTCGGTAATCCACCTGACCCAGGGAACTGCCGACGTCGGCCCCTCCGAACTGCTCGGGCTGCTGACCGGCGCCGGCACCGGCCAGGAGAACGCCGTCCTGGTCGCATCGCGCGTCCCGCGGTTGATGGCAGGCCTGCTGGTGGGTGTGGCGCTGGGCGTGGCGGGCGCCGCGCTGCAGTCGGCAACCCGCAATGTCCTGGCGGCACCGGACACCCTGGCCGTCAACGCTGGCGCCCACTTTGTGATTGTTGCCGTCGCAGCGTTCGGGGTGCAACTTCCGGCGCTGCTGTCCGGAGGCCTGGCCTTTGCCGGCGGACTCGCCGCCGCGCTACTGGTTCTTGCCTTGTCCGGGGGTGGGGCCAATGGAAACGGCGGGCCCATCCGCCTGGTGCTTGCCGGCACCGCACTGGCCCTGGGACTGCACTCTGCCACCAGCGCGCTGCTGCTGCTGTTCAGCCAGGAAACCACCGGCCTCTACGCCTGGGGCCAGGGCAGCCTCGCGCAGTCCCGCCCGGACGAACTGCTGCAGTTCACCCCAGTGGTTGTGGCGGCCACCGCCGGGCTGCTGCTCATTGCCCGCCGCCTTGATCTCCTCGGGCTCGGCGACGACGCCTCCCGGCTGGCAGGGGCGGATCCGCGCCTTGCCCGCCTGGCCGCCGTCGTCCTCGCCGTGGTCCTCTCCGCATCAGCGGTAACCATCGCGGGGCCCATCGGCTTTGTGGGTTTGTGTGCCCCGGCCATCGTGCGCCTCCTTGCTTCCCGCGTCCGCGGCCTGGGCAGGCACCGGGCGCTGCTGCCCGTCTCCGGCCTGGCCGGTGCGGTGGTGGTGATCGGGGCCGACGTGCTGGTCCGCATGGTCTTCGGCGCACAGGCCGGAGTGGAAGTGCCCACAGGCGCGGTCACCACCGTCTTTGGCGCGGTGTTCCTCGTGATCCTGGCGCTGCGAATGTCCGACGCCGGCATGAGCGTCGCCGGGGACGCGCTGGCACGCCTGCGCTCCCGCAGGTTCTTCCTGGCCGTGCTGGTAAGCCTTGTGGTCCTCCTTGCGGGGCTGCTGGTGGCAGGAGCACTCCTGGGGGACGCAAAACTCCTGCTCGGCGACCTTGCCAACTGGCTGACCGGCCAGTCCGGCGACCGTGTGAGCGCTGTGCTGGGCACCCGGATGCCGCGAGTTACGGCCGCAGTTTTGGCTGGAGCCGCACTCGCGATCGCCGGCGCCCTGATCCAGGCAGTCTCCAGGAACTCACTGGCCGAACCGGGCATCCTTGGGGTCTCCGGCGGCGGCGGCCTCGCCGCGATCATCGTCATCACCACCGTCCCCGTGGCAAGCTCCTGGCTGGTCACCGGCTCGGCGCTGCTGGGTGCCGCGCTTGCCGCACTGCTGGTCTTTGGGCTTGCGTTCCGGGGAGGACTGCAGCAAAACCGCCTTGTGTTAATCGGCATCGGCGTCAGTGCAGGGCTCGCTGCGCTCATCACCGTCCTTCTGGTGACCACCGACCCGTACAACCAGACCAAGGCCTTGACCTGGCTGTCCGGCTCCACCTACGGGCGGACTTTCGCATCGGTCCTGCCGCCGCTGGCGGCCCTGGTTCTGGCGCTGCCTGTGCTGTCCGGCCTGCGGCGGGACCTTGACCTGATAGCCGTCGACGACGATTCACCCCGTGTGCTGGGCATCGGTTTGTCCGGTTCCCGGCTGTTGCTGCTCTCCGTGGCAGTGCTGCTGACCGCCGGTGCCGTCTCGTCCGTGGGCGTGATCGCTTTTGTGGGACTGGTGGCACCGCACGCGGCCCGGACACTGGTGGGCGCGCGGCACGTCCGGGTTCTGCCCGTGGCGGCCCTCATCGGCGCCTGCACAGTTGTCCTCGCGGACGTGATCGGCCGGACGGTGATCGCCCCGGCCCAGATCCCTGCAGGCATCATGACGGCGCTGGTGGGTGCCCCGTACTTCGTCTACCTCCTGTGGCGTTCGCGGGTGGACCGGACAACTTAGTAGCCCGTGCAGCCGCGAAACGGCGTACGCTGGGGAAACCTCTTTGCTGTCCTGGCTCGTTAAACCGTGTGGTCGAAGGGTGTAATTGATGAAAGCGCTAGTCCTGGTGATTGTCGCCGTCGCCGTGGTCCTCCTCATTGTGGGCTTGGCCGTCGAAGCGCTGGGCTTCCTCATGGGGGTGGCTCCGGTGCTGTTGATCGTAGCTGTTGTCCTTCTGCTACTGACCCGCTTCAGGGGACGCCGCATCCCCCGCTGATGGGAAAAAACCAACAACCTAAGGTTGTGCATGCCGGCTGAAGGGAAGGCAGGGATGAAGAGCCAACGCATTTCGGAGAGTCCGGCGCTTCCCCAGGGCGCGGCCGGGCCGTCGATGTCTGCTGCGGCTGAGTTGTTCAAAGCCATTGCCCATCCGGTCAGGGCGCAGATCCTGGAGCTGCTCAGCCGCGGCGAGTCATCAATTCCCGAGCTCTGCGAGGGCACCGGGGTAAAGCCTTCGCACCTGTCCCGGCACCTGACGCAAATGCGGGGGCAGCACCTGATTCAGTGCCTGCGTTCGGACGGCCGGCTTGTCTATCGGCTCGAACACCCGGAAGCGGCAGACCTGTTAGCCGTTGCCCGGTCCCTGCTGCAAGCCAGGGCGGTTGCGTCCGTGGCCAGCGTCGGCCGAGCTGGCGTCTCCTCCTGGTCCAACCCGCGCCGCACGCCCGGGGCTGACCCCGTCTCCCGGTCGGACGGGCCGTCCCAGACTGCCTTTTCAAACGAGCAGGTCTCGGCTTTGGAGGCCACCTTGGCATCGCGTTCCCTGATAGAGGATGCATGTGAAGCGATAGCTGCACGAAGCGGCTGCAGCAGGGACGCAGCCGCCTGGCAGCTCATCATGACCGCAAACGAGCGTAACCTGACACTTCGTGAGGCGGCCGACGCGGAACTTCGCAAACCGCAGGAACCGCGCCGGGCCTGACCTTTGCTTGTCACCCCAGCGCCTGCCCGGCCGCTCTGAACGGGCGTCTTATTCCGCCAACTGCTTGACCTCTCCCCGTGGCAGGGATCACACTCGAACGTACGGAATTGACGAAAACGTCTATCCGTCAACAGACTTCTCCGCGGTGTGGACTTCGGAGAAGTCGCACCAGGGGTCAAGGGTTTCCCTTGGCATGGGGGCTTCTGGTGCGGAGTAGGTGCGGAGGGGACAGCGTGGTCCCCTCCGCTCCCCTTTGCTTGATAGGCGTTATTGGGCCGGGACGAAGCCCGAGACGAGTGTGCCGAGGCGGGCAGCTGCGGCCAGCTCAAGGCCAGTTTCCGCGAACGTCAGGTTGTCGCCGCTGATGACCAGGACACGCCCTGTGCCGGCGGCCTGCAGCCAGGCGGCATCATTGGGGTTCTTTCTGTCCAGCTGCTGGGAACACATCAGGAGTCCGTCAACATGCAGTTGGACTGCTCCCCCGTCGGCCACGGTGCAGATGCAGGTGTTCCCGGCAGGGACAGCCCGCTCCAGGATGTCGCTGTAGCGGGCACTGGAAGACATCTGAAATCCGTGGTTCAGCAGGAGCGACACCAGCGCGGATGTCATCTCCCCGCCCGGTTCCCCAATAACAACGTTGGGTACCAGGGTGTAGGCCAGCACGGGAATGGTGGCCGTCCCCGCCCCTCCCCGGCTAAGGACCAACCGTGCACCCACGGAGATCACGCCTTCCACCAGTCCAATGGCCTCACGCATACTCAGCCCGGGTGCCTGGCACTGCAGATGACAGACAACAGGATCGAAAGTCAGCGACGACATGCCGTCCGAACCGGATCCTTCGGTGATGAAGACCATCAGTGACAACGCCGCTCCGGGGCCAAGGGGTAGCCGGCAGGCTGCGCAGCGGCTGGCAGTGGCCTTGACCGTCTCGACGTACTGAGCTGTGTCCCTGCCCTTGAAGGCCTCGAGTCGTTCGTCCCAAGCGACGTTGCTGGTGATGGGCATTTCCGCAATCCAATCCGTGAGCGCTCCATCGACGCGCGGCACGGGGTGGGCTATTCACGTCTTGGAGCGGGAGACCTGGCCGGGCTTGGCATCGCATCTGGGGTCCGACGCCAAGCCCGGCGCTGACCGGAATGAGTTATGGGGGCCTAACTCCCCAGCCAGCTAAGGACAGATTGACGCCTCGGCCTTAAGGAAATCTTGAGAAGCTTTACCGCGAGGCCCACAAGGAAATTCCTAGCTGCCCTGATGGATGTAACTTCCTCCATGCGCAGTGCCCGCTTATCTCCTGATCCCTTTCAGGGAGCACCACACGGTGTTGAACGGGCTAGCCTCGACCAGCTGGAGGCCACCGCCCACGCCGGTTGCGCCCCGGCTGAAGGGCGTATAGACCGGGTGAGCGGGCGTTGAGCCCGGACCAGGTTGCGACCGTGGCGGCAGAGAGCAGGCCGCGTTTGGACGCAAACGCCAGAATTCATTTCGCAGCGTGAACAAGGTTCCACAGGGAAGGCCTCCCACGCCGGCTGGCGTGGGAGGCCTCTCTGCGTGTGTTGGAGCAGGATCGCTCCATAGTGGGAGGGGTTAGAGGATGCTGGTCATGACGTTCCAACCGGCACCGAGGTAAACCCTGGGCAGCCACTTGCCTGCACCGTTTCCGGGGTACAGCCACAGCTTGCCGGAACCATCCCGGGCCAACACGTCGACGTTGCCGTCACCGTTGAAGTCACCCGGACCAACAATGCTGGTCATGACGTTCCAACCGGCACCGAGGTAAACCCTGGGCAGCCACTTGCCTGCACCGTTTCCGGGGTACAGCCACTGCTTGCCCAAACCATCCCGGGCCAGCACATCGACGTTGCCGTCACCGTTGAAGTCACCCGGACCAACAATGCTGGTCATGACGTTCCAACCCGCACCGAGGTAAACCCTGGGCAGCCACTTGCCTGCACCGTTTCCGGGGTACAGCCACTGCTTGCCCGAACCATCCCGGGCCAGCACATCGACGTTGCCGTCACCGTTGAAGTCACCCGGACCAACAATGCTGGTCATGACGTTCCAACCCGCACCGAGGTAAACCCTGGGCAGCCACTTGCCTGCACCGTTGCCGGGGTACAGCCACTGCTTGCCCGAACCATCCCGGGCCAGCACATCGGCCTTGCCGTCACCGTTGAAGTCACCCGGGCCAACAATGCTGGTCATGACGTTCCAACCCGCACCGAGGTACACCCTGGGCAGCCACTTCCCTGCACCGTCCCCGGGGTACAGCCACAGCTTGCCCGAACCATCCCGGGCCAGCGCATCAGGGTTCCCGTCACCGCTGAAGTCGTGCCTGTCGAGGCCGGCCGGTGCGTTGATGACAAACTCCCACTGTCCCAGCGGGCTGATGTTGCCGGCAGCGTCCACCGCGATCGCACGAAGCGTCGTGGTCTGAGCGATGGCAATGGGTTCGGTGTACAGCGTGCTGCTTACCGTGGGATCGGTGCCGTCGGTGGTGAACCGGATGGCTGCGCCCTCGCTGGCGGAGAGGGCCGCCGTCGTGGCTGCCGTGAAGGTACCGCCCGGGGTGGTTGTGGTCAGCTCCGGAGCTATCGAGTCCACTGTGTACACCTCAGTGACGACCGCCGAGGGCACACCCTCATTCACCGCGATGAATTTCAGGGTGGTGGTTCCCTCTTCAACGGCGATCTCGCCGGTGTAGGGGGTTCCGTCCTCCGCGGTGGGTTCTGAACCGTCCGTGGTGAAGAAGATCTGTGCACCGGCGGGAGTGGCGCTAAGCGTAACGGCCTGGGTTTCATTGAACGTACCGCCCGCAGTGCTTGCCACGACTGTCGGGGCTTCCGGAGGCGTGGCACCGACTGTGCGGCCCTGAACCACGAAGTCCGTGGTTGTGCCCAGGCTTCTGTTGACCGGTTCGCCCGCCGGGTCCTTCACATGCCGGATCTCGAAGGAGTTGGTGTTGTACGGGCTGCCCGTAACTGCGTGAGGTGTGGAACCGTCACCGAGGTAACCCTCAGGCGCTCCCTCAGTCCACCTCAGGAACGGTCCGACCTTCTGCTCGAGCAACGGCGTGAAGTTGCCGTTGCCGTTCATGCTGCCGAGGTCCTCCGTGTAGCGAAGGCTGCCGGTGTCATCGGCGATTACCTCAAAGGTCCCGTAGGGATGGATGATCTGGTAGGTCGAGCCAACCTCAAACACGTCGTTACCGCGGACACGGATACGCCCGAAGGCAACCTCGTCTCCGGGGACAACCGCCTCACCGCTGAAGGCGGCCTCAAGCGCGAGGGTCAGTCGCACCTCTTCCCCGTCGACGGGCAGGAAGGCCTCAGCGGCCCACCAGAACGATTCACCAGGGAAATTGTCAGGGAACGATGGGTCGTTTTCCGGTAATGGCAGTTCCTCGATGATCGGGCACAGCGGGTCGTCGAGGCACAGGTCCAGTTGAACTCCGGTGTTATCTTCCAGCCACGAGGGATATCCGTGGCCCCCTTGGACTACCGGACCGATGGCTTTCAGGTTGTGGATGGCGTACCGGAAGTTCCGAATTTCTCCGGCAGTGCCTTCCCCGTTGACGGACATAGCCCGGATGAGCGTGGTGCTGCCCACCGTGATGGGAGTGCCGTCGTACTTTTTGGTTGAACCGGTGGCATCCCCGTTGTCGTAGGTCGGTTCGGAACCATCGAGCGTGTAGTACACAGTTGCCGGTCCCGCACCGTCCGCGGTGGTTCCGGTGAGGGTTACTTCCTGTGGACCCGCGTAATTGGGCGCCGTGGCGTCAGGTGTTGCGTCGATCCAGGGGCTTGTCGCATCGAGGTTGTAGGTCTCGCTGCGGATTTCCGTGCGCTGGGACGGTTCGGTGAGGCTGACGGCCATGTACTTCAGTACCGTCGTACCCGGGGTAGCGAGCGACACTGGAGCAACGTCGGTGTCATTTGCTGAAGGCTCCCACACTTCTCCGTGGCCGACGGAGCCGTCCTCGGCGACCACCGGGTCTGAGCCGTCGGTTGTGTACACAATCTTCGCCTCGTCGGGGAAGGACGCCTGGATGTTGACCGTCAATGCCTGGTTGTAAGTGCCACCGGGCTTGTCCACTCCGGCGCGGACGGTGGCGATCTTGCCCTGCACCGCAAAAAGATCCGTTTCGGCCGGTGTTGGGATGCCGGGGCCCTCAATGCGGAAGAAGTTCGTATCGAAAGGGCTGCCGGTAACAGTGTGCGCAACGTTGGGGTCAGCAATGGATCCTGCATTGGCCTCGGGCACGGGCGTATCCCACCGGAGGAACGGACCCCAGCTGCCGGAAAGTGGCTCATCCCAGGTGCAGGGCTGCTGCAGGCAGCCGATGTCCTCGGTGAAGCGCACCCTTCCGCGATCATCCGCAGTGACTTCGTAGACGCCGTATGGCGTGGTCGCCTTGTAGGTCGCGTTTGGGGTCATATCGTCCATCCGGATCCGCATCCGGGCGAAAGCAGCCTGTTGTCCTTGAATAATTTCCCCTGCCCCTCCGAACGCCGCTTCCTGGGCCATGATGAGGCGGGCGTCCTGACCGTTAGGCAACGTCAGCGATGCCTCGGCGGACCACCAGAAGGACTCGTCCGGGAAGTTTCCGGGAATCGCCGGCGGCAGGGTCGGGTCGTAGCCTGCCCCGACAACGGGGCACGCATTGACGTCGTCGAGGCACAATTCCAGTCGAAGGCCGTTCTTGTCCCCGTACCAGTACGGGTAGCCGGTTTCGGGGTTGACTGGTCCGACGCTTCCCTCCATTCCCGATACAGCGGCTGGAAGTAGTGCGGGTTGGGGCGCGGCCCCGGCAGGCAGTGGACTGAATGTGGACAAGAGCACAACCGCCGAGGCAGCAATTCCGGTCCCCCTCCACATCCTGCTCGTGCGGGGGGTGCCCCCCGCTGCAGTGCGTGTACCGTCCAAATTCATGATTGTCTCCCCCGTTAATTCCTGATCCCCCGACGAGCGAGACTGCTGCCGGGCGGGGCAGAGAATGAGACCTGCCCCGGAGCCACTGTGCCGAGGGGACCTTACGAATACCTTGAGGAGGTACCCGAGTAGCACGTAGGCCTGGCTCCCAACATTCGAGTACTCGGTACTGGCGCCGTCGGAAGCGGCAGCTGCTAACGTCGAGCACGGTTGACGGTAGGGTCTCCTGCGCGCCGCCGTTCACGGGTTGCAGGCAACAGCAAAGGGACCAGGTGCATGCAGAAACCGACAATCAGCCCCAGTCCCGCACCGCCGGCAGCCACAGCTGGACGTGTTCCAGGACCGAACCATGCCACCCCGGACCATTCCGGGCGCGACCGGTACCTTGACCTGCTGCGCGCGATCGCCCTGGTCCGGATTGTCGCCTACCATACGTTTTCCGGCGTGGCCTGGCTGACTCTGGTTTTCCCTTCCATGGGCGTCATGTTCGCCCTCGCGGGATCCCTGATGGCCCGCTCCCTCCAGCGGCCTGCCATGAGTGTCCTGAAAAGCCGGACCCGGCGCCTGTTGCTGCCCCTGTGGATCTACAGCGCCACAGTTCTGGTTCTTCTGTTCTGGCAAGGCTGGAGCCCGGACCAGGAAGAGGGCCGCTCCTGGCCCGAAACCCTGCTGTGGTTCTTCCCGCTCGGTGACCCGCCCTTCCCGGCGAGCATTGGCTCCGAGGAAGGCCTGGTTGACAGCCTGTGGGCCCACGAAGCTGGAGTCATCCTCTGGTACATCCGTGCCTATTTCTGGTTCATGCTTTTGTCTCCCCTGCTGCTCGCGGCGTTCCGCCGGCGGCCATGGATTACGCTGGCGGCGCCGCTCGGAATCATGGTGCCCGTCGCCGCTGAGTGGGTGACGCTGCCCGACTGGGCGGACAGCGGCGTCACCGACTTTGCCACCTACGGCTCCTGCTGGATTCTTGGCTTCGCCCTCCACTCCGGAGCGCTGCGCAGTATCCCCCGATGGATCGTGTTCTCAGCCGGAGCAGTGATGATGGTCCTCGGTTTCCTTTGGGCCGCACCCCACCTTGAGGAGGCGGGCTGGGACCTGAACAACATTCCCGGGGCTGATGGCCTGTGGGCCCTGGGGTTCTGTGCGATGCTCCTGCGGGTCTCCCCGTCCTGGAAGTCGTTGCCCCGGCCGGTCAGGATCCTCGACAAGCCAGTCACGCTGATCAACAACAGGGCCGTCACCATCTATCTCTGGCATACCCTGCTGCTCTCGGTCTGTTACGCAATTGTCGACAGGCTCTACAACAACGAGCAGATTGCCGAGGCCCTACCCTGGCTGCTGGAGAGCGAGTGGACCCTGTTCGCCGGCATCTGGCTGCTCCTCGCCGTCGTGTTCCTCACTGTGGGCTGGGCCGAGGACGTGGCCGCTAAACGGAGCCCGCGGCTCTGGCCGGACAGATAACGTCCACTGCCACGGGCATGGTTCGGCAGTTCTTGTAAAAACCTGGGGTTGCGCGGCCCTCTGACCAGGGCCGGAACCAGGAATGCAGGGTTTTTGCCGAGATATACCCAAGGTGGATCCGCCACTCTGACGGTGGCGGGGATTCCATTCTCGGCCTGGCCTTGAAGCTACTGGGGGCCACCAATCGAGTGTCCATCTGAGGAGTCACGATGTTTTCCAATTCTGTTGACCGGCCCGAGATGCCAGACGGAGCGCGCCGCGCCCGCCGGACAGCCCGCCAGCCAATGACCACAACCGCCCGCCGTCTTGCCGCCGTGGTCTCCGGCGCGCTGCTGGCCGCATCGCTTGCACCGCTCGCTGCCCTGCCAGGCAGCGCTGCCACAGCCGGCATGGGGCCCGTGGATCCGACAAACGGGTTTCCCACCTGGTATTCGGACGGGAACGTCCGGCTGCAGCTCTGCTACGAAGCAGGGAAGGGATGCCTTGTGGAGCCGCCCAACCCAGACCTGCCTGCTTCCTACCCGGACAACTTCCCTGACGAAGCCTTCTGGTTCGCAGCTGAGGCCTCCAGCGGCAACCTGGCCCTGTATGAAGCCGCTCTCGAAGCAGCACATGCCAACGAAGCCGTGATCAACGGCGATCAGATGGGCTTCGGCCGGCTGCGGTTCCGGCTGGACGGGCTTCAGGCCGGACAGACCTACACCATCACCCACCCGTACGGGGTCCACACCTTCGCGGCCGACAACCTCGGGGAAATCAACCAGACCCTCGACCAGGGCGCTTGCGCCCCCAACGAGACGACGGCCTGCGACTGGGCAGGCGTCGGCGCCGGCTTCCTGGGAGATTACCGCGCCGGTTCAACAGCCACGTTCCTTACGCAGGTCGGTGCAGCTGCCGGCACCATCGGCGACATCAACACCGCGCGGCCCGTCACTGGCGCTCCCTCGGGCAATAACTTCGTCCGGGTTGACGGACCCGACGCCGGTGGACCAGGCGTTGACACGATGACGGTCAGCACCTTTACCGTCCAGGGCCTCATCGCCACGGACACCGAAGGCGGTCCCTCGACGCCGGACCTGGCCGCAGCCAGCGACAGTGGCCGCTCCTCAGCGGACAACGTCACCAACGTGACCGCCCCGACCCTGTCCGGCACCCTGCCGGCGGGTGTGACAGGGCCGGTTGAGGTAGTGGTCAACGGCGGCGCAGCCCAGGCAGCAACGGTTACCGGTTCCACGTACTCCGTGAAGCTGGCACCGCTTGCCCAGGGACGCCACACCGTCCAGGCCCGCGCCGGAGCCCTGACCTCCGGCACACTCACCTTCACCGTGGACACGACGGCGCCTGCGGCGTCAGTGACGGCTCCGTTCCCGTCCACGCCCAGCGCGGACAACACTCCGACGCTGTACTTCAGCAGCCCTGATCCGCAGGCACGGTACGAATGCAGGTTGCTGCCCACCAACGCCGACTGGGACCCCACCTGCTCGTCACCGAAGACCTGGGACGCCCAGTTCAACGGCTTCTTCACCTTCAGCGTCCGCGCGACGGACACGGCCGGAAACACTGGCCTTGTCGCCAACCGGAACGTCCAAATCGGTACGGGCACAGGCGTCACCAGCGTCATGAAGGACTTCAACGGTGACGGGCGCGCTGATCTCGTGGCACGCGACTCCAGCGGAGTGCTGTGGACCTACCTCGGAAACGGCGCAGGCAGCTTCCCCAACCGGATCAGGGTCGGCGCCGGCTGGAACGTCATGAACTCCATCAGCGCAACCGGCGACCTCACCGGTGACGGCCGTGCTGACATCGTGGCCCGGGACTCCAGCGGAGTGTTGTGGACCTACCGCGGCACCGGCTCTGGCACCTTCCCCACCAGGGTTCGCGTTGGGGCAGGCTGGAACACCATGAAGAACATCAGCGCAGCCAATGATGTTACGGGTGACGGACGGAATGACTTGCTGGCCACCGACTCCCAGGGTGTCCTGTGGAGCTACGCCGGCAACAACAACGGCACCTTCCCGTCCCGCCTCAGCGCCGGCGCAGGTTGGGGCGCCTTGGCGGTCAGCGCCGCCGGTGACCTCAACCGGGACGGCAAGGCCGACCTGGTTGCACGGGACGCCAGCGGAGTCCTCTGGTCCTACATGGGCAGCGGCGCCGGCACCTTCCCCACCCGGGTCAGTGCAGGCGCAGGCTGGAACACCATGAACGCCATTAGCGGCGCTGCAGACCTCAACGGCGACGGACGTGACGACCTCGTGGCCCGCGACACCAGCGGAGTTCTCTGGTCCTACCTGGGCAACGGCGCCGGCACGTTCCCCAACCGGCTCCGGGTGGGCGGCGGCTGGAACGTCATGAACGCACTCAGCTAAGGCAACTGCCTCAGCCTGACCACTGCAACTACCGCCCGCGTACATCAGTACGCGGGCGGTAGTTGTGTCTGCTCTCTGGCTATGAGATCTGTGCGTCGATATAGCTCTGCACGATGGCCGCGAGGGTACGGAGTACCTGCTGCTCGGATGGCGGGAAGGCCCGGGGTTTGTGGTCGATAATGCACAGGGTTCCGATGTTCCAGCCGCGCGGCCCGTGCAAGGGGTACCCGGCGTAAAAGCGGATATGGGGCTCCCCCACAACCAGCGGATTGGACGCGAAACGGCGGTCCTTGAATGTGTCGTTGATGATCAGCATGGAGTTGCGTTCCACAGTTGCCGTGCAGAGCGCAATCTGCCGGGGAGTCTCTTCGCGGAGAGGCCCGAAGACCGATTTGAAGTACTGGGCGTCTTCGGCGATCAGTGACATCGACGCAGCACCAACGTTGAAGTATTTCCGGGCGGCAGCCACGATCCGGTCAAAACTTTCCTCCGCGCCGCTGTGAAGAAGGTCCGTCTCCCGCAGTGACTCCAGGCGTTCCGCCTCTGCACGTTCAGGAGTCAGCAGGAAGCTCCCCGCCGCCCCCAGTGCTGAGACCGCACGCTCACGGGTCTTTTTCGGGCTGGCAGGCTTGTCTGCACCCTGGAAGGGTTCAAGCTTCGGCCGGGCCAGGGCCCCATGAAGGTAGGCGTCCAACTCGAACTCCGACCACTGGGAACGGCCGCGATTAGCAGGCAATAGTTTCCGGGGATCTAAACCAATCGTGGCAGCGAGCTCAAGCCGCCGCTCCGTCTCTTCATCCACACCGTCCATCTCCAACCAAATTGCGCTTCACGAACCAAGCTTTCCGCAGCTGCGGAAGCCACTTACTAAGGCTACTTATTACTTCACCCCCAAGGCTACCCCGCCCTCCCGAAAAGCCCGCGTTTCGGAAACTTGCAATGGAGTCATTGCCCACTTTGTCCTCAACTCCTCATAGGATTTCTTGCATGAGGATTGCCGTTGCAGGGGGAACCGGTACCGTGGGGCGCCACGTCGTCGAGATAGCGCGCCAGCGCGGTCACCACGCCGTCAGCCTGAGCCGTTCGGAGGGTGTGGACCTGGTGAACGGCCGCGGCCTGGACCAGGCACTCGAGGGCACGGAGACTGTGATTGACGTTTCCGGCGTCGAGACCATGTCCACCAAAAAGGCAGTGGATTTCTACACCAACGCCACCCAGAACCTGCTGGCGGCGGAGAAGAAGGCGGGCGTCCGCCACCATGTGGCGCTATCCATCGTGGGGATCGACAAAGCCACCTCGGGACTGTACGCGGGCAAGCTGGTGCAGGAGGACGAAGTCAGGCACGGCGGCATTCCCTGGTCCCTCCTGCGGTCCACGCAGTTCCACGAGTTTGTACCGATGGTGGTCAAAGCCGCCTCGGCCGGGCCGCTGGTTCTGGTCCCCAACATGTTCACCCAGCCGGTGGCTGCCCGGGAAGTCGCCGAGGCCCTGGTCAACGCCGCAGAGGCAGGACCCAAGGGGCGCCTCCCCGATCTCGGCGGGCCCCGCGCCGAAAAACTTGCCGACCTGGTCCGCGCCTACCTGCAGAAGACGGGCAAGCGGAAGCGCATCGTGCAGTTGAATGTTCCCGGCCGCATGGGCAAGGCCATGCGGAAGGGCGGGCTGATTCCCAAGGCGGGTGCCGACGTCGGACGCCAGACGTTCCAGGAGTGGCTGGAAACGCACCACAACAAGTAGCCCCAGCAGGGGGCGGGGGAAATTCGAGTACCCGCTACTCGTGCCCTCCCCGGCGGCCCCACCCTAGATTCGAAGTGCAGTTCGCGAATTCTTGCGCGGGCGAGGTTCGAAAGGGGCGTGACGGTGACGGTAGATGTGGCGGACACCAGCAGCACGGCCCTGAAGGCCGACGGCGGAAGGCGGGCGACGCCGGGCTCCGCCGGCTTGGAGCCGTGGCATGAGCCGTCCGGGTTCCTGCTGGACCTGGTCACGGGCGCAGCGACCGACGTTGACTCCTTGCGGCGGCTGGCCGAGACCGCGGCAGTGGCCCTCACGGGGTACATCGGGGTCCAGATCGACTGCGCCGCTACCCTCACCCCGCCGCAGGGCGCTCCGATCCGGGCGGCCAACAACGGCCGGGCAGCTGCCCTTGCGGGAGTTGAGGAGGATCTCGACGACGGTCCCCTTGCCCAGGCGATGGAGGCAGGCAGTCCCGTTGTTGTGGAGGCCGACGGCGGCACTCCCCTGTGGTGGCAGGATTACCGGCGGCGGTGCCTCGACGCCGGCTACGGCGAGGTCCTCGCCGCTCCGGTCCGGCTCGACGCCGGAATGTCCTGCGCGCTGGCGTTCTTTGCCCCGCCGGAGGTCCGGTTCGTACCCGAAGCGGTCATCCAGGCAACGTGGTTGGCGGGTGTGGCGGGGAAAAGCCTGAGGGTGGCCCTTGAGGTCCGGAGCGCCCGTGCAGCCGGGGACAATTTGAAGGCCGTCCTGGAAAGCCGGACCTCCATCGACGTGGCCTGCGGCGTGATCATGGGCCGGAACCGCTGTTCCTATCCGGACGCGTTCAACATGCTGGCCGGCGCCTCAACCCGCCGGGGCCTGCAGGTGCGCGAGGTGGCCGAGGGATTCCTGGCCAATCTTCCAAGCGGCGCCCCGGGGACCCGGTTCGAGGTCTGATCACGGCGGGCGACGTGCCCGCGCACTACGCGAAGCACGGCAGCGGCATGCCAGTTCCCACAGCTAGGGCTGGCTGTTGATGGTCCGCGGTTGCCGGGCTGTATCCAGGTGCGTCCGCAGGGCGTAGGACGTTTGTCCGGCACGTTGCTTGATCCGGTGCAGGTAGTCCACGGCGAGCCGGGGAAGGGCAACAGCCGGATCGGCAACCCGGATCCCCTCACGCTGGGCCGCCTCAAGGTCAGCGGCCAGGGCCGCGAGCCGTTCGGCGCCCACCATCTGGCTGGCCGTCTTGAGGCTGAGGACAGCATCCATGGCCCCATCGGCATCGCCGGTAGTCAACGCGACACGAACCTTTTCGATCCTCAGCGGCAGGGCCGTGATGAAGTTCTGGACAAACACCCTCCAGACATCGTACTCACTGAGGTCCTCGCGCAATCTCTCCAGCACCGCGTGGTCCAAGAGGGGCGTGGGGGAACTTGGGGCGCTTATCCAGCCTGACGTCGCGCCCGGCTGGGGGCAGCTGGCCTTGTGCAGTGAAGTGGTGGTGGTGGTCATGCTTGGACGGTACGGAATGGATGCTGGGGGAACCCTGCGACCGAACCTTGAGGTTTCCTAACGGTCCAAGGTCTCTTTTGGTCCGGAAGAGCGCGAGGGCCCTGATAAGCTGGTGGTTCGCTTGTTGTCCCGTGCAGGACATCGAGCTTGGCTGCTGTAGCCCACGGCGGATTACTGCACCCTGCTGAGAAGAGCCGCAATGGCGCAATCACAGTTCGATCGATTCCTCACCGAAGCCACCTACCAAGACCCCGAAACCGGCACTACGCTCAGCCGGGACGCCTTCTATGGCCTGTACACCAGCTGGTGCAACGTACCCCAGGAAACACCACAGGCGGAGCACGCCTTCTGGGACGCGATGGCAAAACTGGTAGATCCGGGAAACCCGCTGCGCATGACCGGACCGGCTGCTGCGGATTACATCCTGACCAGCTACCCGGCCCTGGTCTGAGCATATTGACGACGCCAACGGACACGTACGTTCCCTGGGACGTCCACCAGCCCCGCGGGAAACGCCCGTGGTGCGCAAGCTGTGACACCGACCTGCACCTCGTGGCTGAATTCCCGGCCGTCAGAGGCAGGCAAAGCGGGACACTCGCCGTCGCCGTCCGCTGTTCGCAGTGCCGCTTCTCACGCGTTATGGACACCACCGCGGATCACGTCGCAGCCCTACCCGGGCTATTATTCGAACCCAGGACAGAGCAAAGGAAT
Source organism: Arthrobacter sp. V1I9 (assembly GCF_030817075.1). Lineage (NCBI taxonomy): Bacteria > Bacillati > Actinomycetota > Actinomycetes > Micrococcales > Micrococcaceae > Arthrobacter > Arthrobacter sp. V1I9. Next base: position 809,464 of record NZ_JAUSYU010000001.1, on the reverse strand, counting down.
ACCCAGAACATGACTTTCATCAACAACACCACCGGGCCCAAAGACGGGCACATCCACCTGGCCGGGCTTGAGGACCTTGACCTCACACCCGCCGGCCTCGCAGACGCCCCCGCAAGTGAACAAGACAGCGACAGCATCGTGCACACCGGCAACAGCTAAACATGCTGCAAAATCCCGGGTGGGCAAAAACCCCGGGACAAAGGAAAGCCCCTCCTAGGAGGGGCTTTCTGCGTAGTGGTCAATTGTCTTCTGGTATAGGTCAGCGGTGATGCACTCCCCCTTCCCGGACGCCCCCTAGCGCCCATCCGGACTATGACAAGAACAGACTTTAGTAAATTGCCCCGGGGCTCGTAAAGGGGTTCTACTGAGAAATTTTTCGTACGACGGCGGACGCCGCTTCACCGCTTGTTAACCGGCGGGTTCAGCTTCACAAGTTTTTCTCAGGGCGGCGGGGTTATGCTGCTCGCCTATCTGCCAGCAGACAGACGAGACGGATTGGACCGCGAAGATGCCCAACACCAGCACTACTGCCGGCAACGTACGGCTCACGGCATGTCGATCGGGTGCCGCCCTTTTGGCCTCTGCCGTGCTTTGCCTAGTGGCTGGCTGCGGCGTGGTAGGCCCTAATCCACCGCCGGCCCCGACCATCGAATTGGACAATCTGAGCGTCGCCGTCCCCGGCTACGTCGATCCGAGCGACTCCAGATACTGGCAGTCCATCATCGAGGCCGCTCCGCGGGTCCGCGATGTCATCGTCAATGCCGACAGCGGACCCGGGGAGGTAGTGCACGAACCGTACGTACAGCTGATCGGGACCCTGCGCGATGCCGGTGTCAGGGTCCTGGGCTATGTCTCTACAGGCTGGGGCGAACGTGACGCCAAGGAGGTCTACTCTGAAATCGACCGGTGGCGTGAGTGGTACGGCGTCGACAACATCTTCCTGGACGAAGCAGCAGCCGTTCCAGAGGAGGTGGGCACCTATGCCGACTACTCCGCCGCGATCCACGGAGCCGGCGGCAAGGTGGTGCTCAACCCTGGGCTCATCCCCGACCGTGGCTACTTCGAGTACGCGGATGCCATCGTGACGTTCGAGGATTCAGCGGATCATTACTTCAGCACGCGGACACCCCAGGACTGGCTTCAGGCGGAGACAGACACCGAGGTGTGGCACATTGTCATTGATGCCCCGCAGGACCAGTTCGGCGGCGTGGTGGACCGCGCCCGCCAGCAGGGAGCTGACAAGATTTACGTGACCGACGACGACGCCCCGAATCCATATGACCGCCTCCCCCGGTACTGGTCCGGCCAGCTGGACGCAGCCACGAAGTAGGAGTTGCTTTTGCCGGAGTGAGCAACATCACTCAATGTGCAGTGTGGCGTGAACGTCAGTACTGTTCTTCGAGTGCTAAAAGACAAGAGACCTATCCTTGCCCCCATGCTCACCCTCGCTCTGGCCGGCGGGCTGCTCGTCGGCGCTTCCGCTCCCGCCGGCGCCACTTCCTGGCCCCTCGGCTGGTGGAACTGGATCACCGCCAACGCCCAAGCCCCGTCTTCTGCGAAGCCTTCCGCAACTGCCACGGCCCGGACGGCTGCACCGTCTCCGTCAAAATCCGCTCCTGCAGCCGCTCCGACGACGTCGTCTCCCGCTGCTGTTCCCGCAAAGTCTGCCCCGGCCCCAGCCAAGGCTCCCGCTCCCGCGACCCCGGCTCAGGCGCCGGCTCCCGCAAAGCCTACCCCCGCCCCGGCTAAAGTTCCCGCTCCCGCCGCGCCCGCCCCCGCAGTGGCAGCCCCCTCGGCTCCGGCCCCGGTACGCGCTGCGCCGGCTGCGCCCGCCCCGGCTCCGGCGGCACCGGCTCCCGCGGCTCCCGCCGTCGGCGACACGCCGTCCAACGCCGTGGCCCTGCGGTCCTTCGAGCTCATCAATCAATACCGGGTGGCCAACGGCCGCACCGCGCTGCGCTACAACACCGGGCTCGAAACCGTGGCACAGAACTGGTCGACCACCATGATGAGGGACATCAACTCCCAGGGCCGCGCCGGCTTCCGGCACAACCCGGACGCGAGCGCGCAGATCCCGTCCGGCTGGACCCGTGCCGCGGAGAACATCGCCGTGAACGCCGACGCCGATGCGCTCTTTGCCGCGTGGAAGGCCTCCCCGGGCCACAACGCCAACATGCTCAACGCCGAGCTGACCGACTTTGGCTTCGGTTCGGCCCGGCTCTCCGCCGGTTCCCCGTACGGTGCGCAGTTGGTTGCCACCCAAAACTTCGCCACCTACGCGAAGTAAGCAAAGGAACGACGGCGGCTGACCGCCGTCGTTCCTTGTCTCCAGCGAGCTGCACGCGTCGCAGCGTCCCACGAACTGATGAGGACAATCGGAGTGCTGGCCGTCGGCGGCCGGCAGCGTTACATGCATCGGCTTGGCCGTCTGCGTCACCCGTGCTTACGGGCTAAAACCTGCGCCATGCTTCACTGTAGCCAGGTTCAAACCCGTTCACCCGCGTATTGCGGTACTTGTCTCTAGGAAACGGAATACTTGGCTTGGGTGATTGGCAGCAGCTTGGACGGCTCCTCACAAACGTCGCAACCCGGGATGAAGTGGTGTTGATTCATGCCGCAGTTCAACGCGCCGATCGACCAGCAAAACAGCCTGGCACTGGGTGCCTTATCCGGCGATGATCTGCAGGGGCCCAGGACAGGGCAGGATAGTACTTACTGAGACCGATCCTTAGGGAGAACATGAGGCCCACCCTCCGGCGGTTCCCGCCCCCAGCAATGCTGGCCGTGCTCGTTCCGTTGCTGATGGCGCTGCTCCTCATGGTGCCGGCGCCCGCCGGAGCTGCAGAACAGACCGAAACCACCCCGCCGTCGGACCGGGAGCCTTATCTAGGGGCGTTGTTGGACTGGGCAACAGATTCCGCTGCCGGACACGCGGAGCGCTTCGGGGTGCCGGCAGCGCTCTACGGGCAATCAGTGCCTCTACCGATGAGTGAGCAGGAGCAGGGCCACCTGCGCGGCTATTTTGGTCAGGTCGCAGCCGAGGGCGTTCACGCTTTGCTCACCATCCGTCCCGAAGTCCCGCTGACGGACGTAGACACCTCTCGGGCCGCTGCCCTCGCAGCCCAGTTAGCCGATGCCGCTAAGGGTTACGAGGGCAAAGTGTTCGTGCGCTTCGGCCCCCAGATGAACGCCCCCTGGGTGCCGTGGGGACAACAGCCCGAAGCCTACCGGGAGGCGTTCCGGGTGCTCGCGGCTGCGTTGGACGACAAGCTCGAGGATGCGGTGCTGGTGTGGTCCCCAACCTCAGCTGAGGACTACCCCTTCCGGGACCCGTCTGCCACCGCACCCACCGGCGGGGCCCTCGGGGCCCTGGACACCGACGGCAACGGGGTGTGGAACTTCGACGACGACGCCTACACCCCCTACTATCCCGGGGACGACGTCGTGGATTGGGTTGGTCTGTCCGCGTACCACGATGACACCGACGGTACCGACGGGACTTCGGTGCGTAACACGGTGCCCGCGCCTGGGGAGTTCGAGACACTGCTCGGCCCCACGTCCTCAACAGGCCCCCCTGCCGCAGAGGACTTCTACACCGCCTACGCAACCGGCCGTGACAAGCCGCTGATGGTGGAGACAGCCGCCTTCTACAGCCCCGATATTCAGGGCGCGTCTGAGGAGGACATCAAGTCTTCCTGGTGGAACCAGGTCCTTGCCGCGCCCGGCAATGGTTATGACCATATTGGGGCCGTGGTGTGGAACGAAACCATCGAACACCGCCAGGACGGTGCGGTCAGCGTGGACTGGAGGGCCACGGCCCAGCCGGAGCTGACTGCTGCTTTCACCGAACAGGTGCAAGCCAGTGCCCTACTGACCGGTCCCGTCATCAAGCAGTCCACCTTGGACGGGGTGGCGCCGTCCGCTACGGGCACTGTGCTGGGTGGATCCGCCGCGTGGACCGCTGCTGTGAGTGTGCTAGTCGCAGCACTGGCCTTGTGCCTGTTGCCCCTGTGGCGGCCAGTGCGGCGGTGGGCCTACCCGGGTACTTCCCCGCGCGACACGCGCATCGACATGCTTCGAGGGGTCGCGATCATCTTCGTCGTCATCAACCACGTCGGGCTCACCTCGTTGTTCCAGCTGCTAACCCAGGAAACCATCGGAGTTGTTTCAGGCGCTGAGCTGTTTGTACTGCTATCCGGGGCCGTCTTGGGCCTGGTGTACGGCCCACGGACCAAGGACCGTGTGGGGGAGGTGGTATCCCGCACCAGTGCACGGGCGTGGAAGCTTTACCTCACCGCCCTTACCGTGGTGCTGCTCGTTCTTGTCCTAAGCCGCCTGCCGTTCCTCAACGCCACGGCTGTCACCACATTCACGGATCAGGGCACAGGAGCAGCCGGTGCAGGGGGCGCCGGCACCGTCTATGACCTCTACGCCGGCATGGAGGCGTTGTTCCAGTTCCCGTTCCCCGCCCAGCTCGTCCCAGCGTTGTTTCTCTTGCAGGTGGGGCCTTGGCAGTTCAACGTCATGGGGCTGTACGTAATCCTGCTGGCACTGAGTCCACTGGTGCTGATGGCCCTCAGCCGTGGCTTCGCTTGGCTGGTGCTCGTTGTAAGCGTCGGGTTCTACGCCGTAGGCACCGTCACCCGGTTCCGGTTGGTGCCCGCCCAGTTCGAGGACTCCTTTCCCCTGCTGGTCTGGCAAATATTGTTCGTCCTGGGCATGATCGCCGGCTACTACCGCCGCCAAATCGTCGCCTGGCTCTCCCACCCACGCCGCCGGGCGCTGCTGTGGGCGTGCGTGCTCCTGACAGTGACCCTCGCGGTTTTTTCCTGGAGCAGCCCGTACTTTTCCAACGCCTATGACGTGAGACTGGCACTGCTTCCCGAGCACACCTTCCGTACCGTCTATGACAGCTTTTTCGGCCGCACCTACCTGGGACCGGGCCGGCTGCTGAACGTGCTGCTGGTAATCATCACCGGATACGCCCTGCTAAGCGCCTACTGGAAACCCCTGGAGCGGGCCTTGGGCTGGTTCCTCGTTCCCCTAGGCCAGGCCACCCTTTACGTCTTCATCCTCCACGTGTTCCTCATCCTCGCCGCTGCCAACATCCCGGCTCTCCGGCAGGGAGATATCTGGCTCAACACCGCCGTCTACGTGCTGCTTCTGGGCCTGTTGTGGACCATGGTCAGGACCCGGTTCCTGTTCCGTATAATCCCCCGCTAGACCCGCATAACAGGAGTCCCTCCCAAACCGGGCGCACGGCGAAGCGGTAGGCCCTGTGGCCCGCTCCAGCCCGGCGGCTAAGCCAAGGGAGCTTGCGCAGGAACTGCGCAGGACTTGTCGAGGTTCTCCGCTGGAATCGTCGTTTGGCTGGGCCTCTTTGGAACCATGGGTTTGGCAGCCCCTTTGACCGTTGCATCCGTAACCGGAAGGACGGGACACGGGGGCCTTGGTGGCCTTCGTAGGACGCCGCCATCAAAGCGGTCCCGGCAGCCATCAGGACCGCAACCACGCGCCCCTTGTTGGGGCGCATCGCTGATGCTAGGGAGTGTTTGTGCTTAGGAAACGTTTTGTCCGGCTGGTCGTGTCAGGCCTGGTCGCGTCTGTGGCCGTGATGTCCGGGGTGACTATACCCGCGGAGGCCGCTGGCCAGGCGGGTATCAAGCTAAGTGCTGCTGCCGGCCCGGCCGGAGCATCTGTCACGGTGACCGGTTCTGGTTTCACCCGCCAGGCCTCCGGTACCGTGACAGCCGGATCCGCGAGTGTTCCCTTCAGCGTTGACGCCAAGGGCTCCTTCAGCACAGCAGTGACTATTGCACCGACGTCCTCAGCAACGGTTGCGGTGACCGCGAAGGCCGGGAAGTCGTCCGCATCGGCGCCGTACGCCGTGACGTACAGCCCAGCCTCCCTCACCGCCGGTCAAGAAACCTCCGACGGCGCTGTTCCCCTGACCATGGCGGCTCAAACCCAGACCGCGACAAGAACGGCGACGCCCCCGATCAGTACCGACCAGCTGCGCTTCGGCGTCTCAACACCGGGTGGTCCCCAGGCGGCAAGCGAGCTCAACGCCGTCGCCACCATGGTCAACGAGAACCCGTCGATCGTTATGTCGTACAAGGACTTCGGCCAGGCCGCACCGATTGCTGACCTGAACGCGGTCCACGCGCGCGGCGCGACCAGCCTCATCACGTGGGAGCCATGGCTTTGGAGTGGCAACGGCGCTAACCAGCCGGCATACGCCCTGGACCGGATTACCGCCGGAGACTTCGATCCCTACATCAAGCAGTGGGGCAGCGCGCTGGCCACCTGGGGCAAACCGGTGATGCTGAGGTTCGCCCACGAGATGAACGGAAACTGGTACCCCTGGGCCGAAGCCAGCAACGGAAACGGCGCCGGAGATTACGCCGCGGCGTGGCGCCACGTCCATGACGTGGTGGCCGCGACCGGTGCCACGAATGTCTCCTGGGTCTGGAGCCCCAACGTCCCGTACTGGGGATCCACCCCCCTTACCGGGCTCTATCCCGGCGCTGGCTATGTCGACGTCGTTGCCCTTGACGGGTATAACTGGGGAACCGCAGTTTCCTGGAGCTCCTGGACCTCACCGTCGGCATTGTTCGGTGAAGGCCTGACAGCTCTTCGCAGCCTCGCCCCGGGCAAGCCAATCATCATCGCTGAAACAGCGTCCGCCGAAGCCGGAGGGTCCAAGGCCAACTGGAACACCGCCTTGGTCTCATATCTCGCAGCCCAGCCCGACGTCACCGGCTTCGTCTGGTTCCACCACAACAAGGAAGTCGACTGGCGGATCAACAGCACCACCACGTCGACAAACGCACTGGCCACCGCCCTGGCCGCCAGAAACTAAAACTGCTGGGTCGTGTCCGTCGGCTCAACCATTACCAGCGGGTGGACACGACCCGACCAGAACTAAGAAGCACTCTTCATCCTGTCTCACTTTGCTCTAAAGCATCGCAGTTCCCTCATGCTTGGGTAGGATCGCGGAGGAACCCCAGCACGCACCTGCGCACATCAGCGGGGCCACAGTGCAGTTCCACCCGCAGACAGGCGCGCAGGCAGTTTCACGCTGCAGCAAACCAAGGAGAGATGACACCGCGATGATTTCCAGTCCCGTGGAGAAGCTGGCAGGACTGGATGAACTCTCACCGGCCCTGAAGCAGGCCCCGATTGTCGTTCTGTTCGTGCTGGCCGCGGCGATGAGCGCCTCGATCAGCACGCTGACCGTCAGCAGTTGGCCCGCTCTGACAGCGGGAACGGCTCTGGTCACCTTGGCAACGGTGCTGGCCGTGGCCTTTGCCCGGCCAGCTCTTACCCGTTTCGCCACGATCGTACCGGCACTGGACTTCCTTGCTGCCGGCGCCCTGCGCCACGGCACCGGGGATAGTCAATCCATCTATGCCTCCCTGGTGCTCCTGCCCCTGCTCTGGTTCGCCTCACTGAACGGGCGGCGCTACGTGGGCTACGCGGTAGCGGGAGCAGTAATCGCCATCCTCGTCCCGTTCGCGATGGGCTCAAGCATCGGCGAGAACCCTAACGAGCTGTTGCGGGGCCTTTACAGTACGCTGGTCTTCGCCTTGGCCGCCGCGGTCGTGAACGACCTCGCCCGCAGGGCCCGCCTGAGACTTGCGACCGCCCGCGAGCAAGCCGCGGCCGCGGACCAGGAACTCAGCCGGGCAGCGCAAATCCAGCGATTCCTTCTACCCCGAGGCACCGCTCCGCTGCCCGGCTATGAAATCGCCGGGGCATGCCTTCCCTCCAGAGCCGTCGGCGGGGACTTCTTCGACTGGTACGTTATCGACGGGGGCCTGGCCTTCACCCTGGGTGATGTGATGGGAAAAGGCGCCGGAGCCGGCATGATCGCGGCGACCACCAGGGCCGTCATCCGCAGCGCCAAAAACAGCCACGACCCCGTCACAGCGCTGGCCCTCACCGCGGACTGCTTCGCCACCGACCTGGACCAGGCTTCATCCTTCGCGACCCTGTTCCATGCAAGGCTCCGAGCCGAGGACGGCCGGATACTGTACTCCGACGCCGGTCACGGGTTAACACTCCTGATCCGGGCAAATCGGACCTGGGAACGCCTCGCCTCCAAGGACCTCCCTGTCGGCTTGATGCCGGACACCCAATGGGAATCCCACGAAATCCTGCTCAACCCCGGAGACATGATCGTCAGTTTCAGCGATGGAGTCCTGGATCTGTACGACGGCACCCTTGCCGCGGTCAACGACGTCGCCCAACTGGCCCTTTCCGCCTCCTCCGCCCAAGACCTTGTGGACTTCGTTACCGCCAAGGCCACCGAAAACAGCAACCCCGACGACGTGACCGTCCTCGCCGTCCGCAGGAAATCACTGGCCACGTAGGCAGGAAAACTCCCTGTGATCCATGTGCCCTGCGGATTGAGCCGCTCATTTGATGGTTAGTCGCCGACAGCTTCGCGTCCCCGCCGGACAATAAGCGGATCGGGATCGTGTACAACGGAGGTGTCCTTTCCGTCGTACTCGAACTGATTGAGGAAGTAACGCATGGCATTGATCCGGCCGCGTTTCTTATCGTTGGATTTTATTGTCATCCATGGCGCGTGGTCGGTGTCGGTGCGCAGAAATGTTTCCTCCTTGGCCGCGGTGTAATCCTCCCATCGGTCGAGGGAGGCAAGGTCCACGGGCGAGAGCTTCCAGCGCCGGACCGGGTCGATCTGCCTAATGGCGAAGCGGGTACGCTGCTCGTGCCGGGTGACCGAAAACCAAAACTTATTCAGCTGGATTCCGGACTCAACGAGCATTTTTTCGAACAGCGGCGCCTGCCACATGAACGTGCCGTACTCCTCCTCAGTACAGAAGCCCATGACCCGCTCCACGTTGGCACGGTTGTACCAGGACCGGTCGAACATCACGATTTCACCGGCCGTAGGCAGGTGTTGGATATAACGCTGGAAGTACCACTGGCCCTGTTCCCGGTCCGAGGGTCTGCCCAGCGCTACGGTCCTGGCCGATCGGGGATCCAGGTGTTCGGTGAAGCGCTTGATAGTCCCGCCCTTACCGGCGGCATCGCGGCCCTCGAATACGATGACGCTCTTTAGTCCGTGGTCCTGGCCCCAGTACTGAAACTTCAGCAACTCGATCTGCAGCCGATATTTCTCGGCCTCGTATTCCTCGCGGGACATCCGCTGATCGTAGGGATAGTCTTCCCGCCAGGTCTGCACCGCCGATCCGCCCGGGTCAATCAGTTCCGGGTCCTCACCCTGTCCCCCGCGGACCGTGTACCCCAAATCAACGAGACGGTCGATGGCTTCGCGCAGGTTGTCCCGCACCCACCATGGGTCATGGGGCGTCCAGGGCGTGGCTGCCTCCACCGTCCGGCCCTCCTCAAGGTAGCGCCGCTTACGGACGACAGTTTAGCAACGCGGGTCGGCTGCGGGCCTGTACCTCCTATGGGTTCAGGAGGTAGTACGTTCTGCAGCATCCAGAACTACTTTGCGTAGGTTTCCGGCACCGTTCATTACGGTTCTCTGCCGAACCGAGCCTGTCCCGTCGGCAAGGATCTGCCGAATGGTTTCCTCCACCAGTGACCTGTCTCCGGTTTCCGACAGGGCCGGCCCGATGTGCTCCAACAGAGCTGCCACACTTTCTTCTGCCGGACGGGGCCGGTTCAACTCGGGATGAATGAGGTCATCCTCGAGGCCGTACCTGCTGGCTCGCCATGAGGCCAGACGCAGCATTTCGGCAGGAACTGCAGGGGGCGGTTTCCCCTCGGCCCAGTCCTTGGCCGCCGTCTCAACCAGGGCTCGTACGACGGCGGCTAGGGCTACGGCATGGGCCGCTTCCGTGCAGACATCGGGGACACGGATTTCGATTGTCGGATAGTTTGCCGAAAGGCGGGCATCGAAGTAGATCTGGCCACGGTCCAAGAGGACGTCGCAGGAGAGCAGCATCTCAACCAGGTCCTGATAAGCCCGGGCCGAACCGAATACCTCGGTAGGCCCTGCTGTTGGCCAACGTCTCCAGACCTGATAGCGGAAACTTGCATAACCGGTGTCCTTGCCCTGCCAAAAGGGTGAATTCGCGGACAGGGCGATCAGCGTCGGAAGCCAGATCCTGATCCGGTCAAGGACAGCCACCCCCTCATCGGGAGAATTGACGGAGACGTGCACGTGGAAACCACACATCAGCTGTTCCCGGAGCGGCAGCCCAAAGCGCGCTTCCATGGCGCGATAGCGGGAGGTTTGGACCAGATGAGGCAACGCGGAAAGCGGTGAAGTTCCCAAAGCCGCGATCCTCGCTCCGAAGACCAGAGCCTGGCGATTGGCTTCAGCCCGGCCTTCTTTGAGGGCAGCAGCAAGATCAGACAGGCAAGTGAAAGGGGCGGAAACCGCTTCGACCTGCTCGCGCTGCACCTCAGTGGTCAAGGTGTTGCCTTGCGTTGCCGTTGAGCGGCCGTCGCTTCCTGTGGCGTTCCTGGCGGACGCGGCGGCAACGAGGCTTTCACCGACCGCTGCGTGGTTCCCGATTTGGACATCAACGAGCAAAAACTCCTCTTCCACCCCGAAGCTTCGCATAACGCAAGTCTGCCCGGTCCCTGAAAATTCGCCAACAGCCGGTTAAATGCCAGCTGTTTGAGCGTAGATCCTCGCGTGCCACACGTCCTCGAAACGATGCTGGACACGGGCAAGAAAGAGGACATAACGTCGGCTTGTACGGGTCGGCCAGGCTGACAGAGCCGGTTGCCGATGAGCGCACCACCGGCCCCAAAGGAGGTGGCCGTGCCGAAAGTTGCGCGCTTACTGCTCCTGCCGTTTGTCGTGCTCGCAGCATCCATGGCCGCGCAGCCGACACCGATTCCGCTCCCGTCAACCTCCTCGGCGCCGCCCACCTCCATGGCAGCCTTGGGCGACTCCATTACCCGGGCCTTGGCAGTGTGTTGTTCCAACGGTGACAACTCGCTCCACTCATGGTCCACTGGGCACGTTCCCGGCGATGGAGTCAGCAGCCACTATGAGCGGTTGACAGGGCTGGACCCTGCTATCACTGGCCGCAACCACAACAACGCCATCAGCGGGTCCAGAGCCAGGGATCTTCCAGACCAGGCCGAACTGGCCGTCAAGCAGAACGTGGAATATGTGACCATCCTGATCGGAGCAAACGACCTTTGCGCCTCATCTGCAGCCACGATGACATCCGAGGAAGAATTCTCTTTTCACATCAAGACCGCCTTGGCGACGCTCAATAGCGGCCTGCCGAGGGCACGCATCTTCGTCAGCAGCATCCCGGACCTCCACCAGCTCTGGAAAACTTTGGAAAACAACGCCGAAGCACGCAAGGCATGGTCCAGCGGCACCTGCCCATCGATGCTTTCTGCCGACAACACCGAGGAGCAGCGGCAGTCGGTCATCAAGCGGGAGCTCGCGTTCAACCAGATCCTTGCCCGGGCGTGCTCCCAGTACAGGAACTGCCGCTGGGACAACAACGCTGTGTATAACTTCAAGTTCTCGGCAAGCGACGTGAGCGTGCTCGATTATTTCCACCCAAGCCTGGAAGGCCAAGCCAGTCTGGCGGAGCTCACCTGGCGGGCGTCATGGTGATCCACATCCCGGCCAGCAGGTCACTGGCTTCCGTCAAGACAAGGGTGAAGAACACCGCCAATCCAGGCCGGGGAAGAGGGAAGATCCAGGAGTAGGCTCAGACAGCGAAACAGGAAAGGGCGAAGGAGTCGGTCGATGCACCCAGGTCATGACAGGGGCTCTGCACCTTCCACGCGCCCAGACCTCGCGGCCCGTGGGTCACAGCGGCGGAGCGCCGATCCTGCCCACCCACCGCCTTTCTCCCGTGAAGCGGAAGTGCGCCTGCGAGTGCTGCGGGCTGCAAGCAACCTGATTGACCGGCTCCAGTACGAAGCGGTGACCATCGACGCCGTGGCCCGCGCCTCGGGGGTAAGCAAATCGACCCTCTACCGCTATTGGACCTCGCGTCAGGTGCTGGTACTGGAAGCATTCACCTACAAAACCAACCTGCTGACAGACATTGAGGACACGGGCGATGTGGCACGTGACCTGCACGCCTACCTGGTCGCACTGACCTACTGCCTAAAGGTCGGCGGAGCGGCCTCCACCGTGGCCAACCTGCTGGCGGAAGCTATCCGGGATGAAGAATTTGCAGGCCAGTTCCGGCAGACAATGCTGCGGGAGCGCCGGCAAGGCTTCCTTATGATCCTCGAACGGGGCCGGCGCTGCGGGCAGGTCCGGGACGATGTGGACCTGGTCATGGTGACCGACGCCCTGTACGGTGCCATCCATCACCGGCTGATCGCCACGGGCCAGGACATTGGGGGTATGTTCTTGCGGAACCTGGCCGACTTCGCGGTGACCGCCGTGGCAACACGGGAATACCGGGACCAGCCCAAGAAGTAGGGCTGCCAGCCCCGTTCCCCGGCTGATGGAACGTTTGGTACCAGTTCGTCCCATTCGTGCGGCCCGCGGCCCGCCCCGGAGGCATGGTGGAACCAGCGCAAGTATGCGCCACGCCACCACCATCAATCAGAAGAACCAGGACGCCATGACCACTGCCACATCCGCAACAAAGACCCGCAGAACCGACGTCGGCGCCGTGCATCCGGAGCTCTACAAGGCATTGAATACAGCGGCGGGAGCAGCGCACAGGACGGCACTGGCAGAAGGGCTTTCTCCTTTGCTCATCGAGCTGGTCAAGATCCGCGCCTCTCAGATCAATGGGTGCGCCTACTGCTTGCGGATCCACACAAAGGACGCGCTGACTAAAGGTGAGAGCCCCGAGCGGCTGAGCGTGCTTCCCGCCTGGCGGGAAAGCATGTACTTCGACGACCAGGAGCGCTCTGCGCTGGACCTCTGCGAATACATCACGCTCATCCAGGACTCCCACACGAACACCGGAGGGTACAACTCTGCAGCCGCGCACCTGACGCCCGGACAAGTCTCCGCCGTAACCTGGCTGACGATGACGATCAACATGTACAACCGGATAGCGATCAGCAGCGCCTACGCGGTCAAACCCGAATAGTCAGCCACGGACGTGGATCGCGGGGAGCTTTCCAAGCCGGATCCGGACCCGGGCGGCACGTGGTTGTTTTGAACTGCGTGCGTGCGCACCATGGAAGGGTGGGAACGAAGGACAGGTGGCACCGGCCAGCATGCGCCCTTTGCCTGCTGATACCTCTTTTCGGAACAGCGGGATGCAGCTACGACTATCCCGAACCCGTGCAGACAACAGCTAGTTCCGGCACCGTCCGGACGCCAGCAGCCAGCCCCTCCCCCGGCTCACGGTCCTCCCAGCCGTACAGTGATCCGCAGATTCTGGAGCAGGAAGCCAAGAACTACGCTGAGCTGTACCGGCTCCTCAGGACAGTGCCGGGGCCTGTCCTCCTCTTCGAAGTGGGGCCACTGGATGGCCCGGTCAGGGGCTTTGGCACAACAGCAAAGGTGCCGGCATCCGGGCAGTACACCATCACTGCAGCCTGCGTTGGTGCTTCCGGTGCGAGGATCTCCGTGGGCCAGGAGCATCCCGGCGCCCCTTTTCGGCCGGTCGAACTCGCGCCGGATTGCGCCGGAACCACTTCACAGGTCATCGCACTTCAGGAGGGGGACGTTTTCGCCCATCTAATCCTGCCCGGCCCGGGCGATACGCCCTGGACAGGAGCCGTGGGCGGGGTACGAGTGACCGGCCCGGCGGAGCAAAGTCACACCGCGCCGGGATCCCCTTCGTCTGAAAGCTCGCCGGCGGCAATGCGCTCGACCGCGCGCCGCAGCCAACCGGACCTACCAAAACCGGCACAGCCACACCGGTCCGTGACCTTGAACTGGTGAACATCATCGGCAGATAACAACCGGCAGCCACACCACTGAATAACGTGTCAATAACCCTTGGGATCCGGCAGGAACGCACGTGCGCGGCGCGCCTAAACTAAGCCATGCGAATGATCCCGTCGTTGGTCCTGGTTTTCGGTGCAGCGTTCGCCTGGCTGGGCGTGACGGTATTCGTGATCCTGCGGCTGCGACGCCGTCGCAATGGGTCGACTCTGGTGGCTTCCGCTTCGGCACCCCCTGAGCGCGCCGGCGGGCACAGCCCCCACAGGCCTTGGCGCCGCGTCCGCCCAGTAACAGGTCAGACCCCGGCTCGACGCCGACTGCGGCTCAGGAAGATCCGCAGCTAGACCACGCCAACACCGCCGGGTCCTCATTGGGTCAGGCGGGCCCAGGACTCCAGGAACTTCTCAGCAATGTAGGCGTGGCCGGCGGTGTTTGGGTGAATGCCGTCGAAGTTCAAGTCCGGGCTGTTGGCACTCGTAAACCAGCCGGCCTCGAGGGCGTTAACAAATGGAGCGCCGGCAGCTGCGGCACCAGCGCGGATGGCACTGTTGGCGCCGCGAAGTTCCTCCGCAGCGGGCTGGGGCGCCGACGGCCCAAGCACCACCACCTGGACGCCCGGCCAGAACCTGCGGGCCGCCTCGATGGTCTGTGCGGTGGCAGCTTCAACCTCAGCGGGATCGGGGACCAGGGAATCGTTCTGTCCGCCTTGAAGAATGAGCAGGTTGGGCACGAAGGCCGGGTTGGCAGCAATCTCCCGCAACCGGACCTCGTACTCCCCACCCTGCTCGTCCTGCTCCCCGCCGCCCCAGGCGAACCCGGTTCCGGGCACGCCGTCGATGTTGGTGGGGTATCCGAGCTGCCCGGCAACGAGATTCGCCCACCCCTGGTCCGGCTGATCTGCACCGACACCGGCAGTGTACGAGTCGCCAACAATAAGGAGGACGGGCTCCGCAGGCAGCTCAATACTGAGCTGCCGGACCGTAGCCGCAGCCGTTGCCGTAGGCGTGGGTGTGGGAGTCGGAGACGCAGTAGCTCCTGTCGGCGTGGCAGCAAGCGTGGTTGCCGGCACAGGGAGTGCTTCACCTGCGCCTCGTGGACCCATCAGGGCGATGGCTGCTACCCCGAAGGCGGCCACTGCCAGCACAAAAAGTGCAGCGTACTTGACCCACTCCTGCTTGGTTATCCTGGGACGCCCGCCGCTTCTGATCACTCGGCATATCTTACCGGCCGCGGATAGCCCGGAACCCTCCTCCGCCAGTGGACGCCAGGTGGCGCCCCTCTACCGGTGCCGGCTCGTGTTCCGGCGCGGGTCCAGGGACAGAACGGACGACGGCGGGCTGGAACCTTTTGTTGGCCCAGCGGCGGACTGGCGTTTCCACCAGGCGGTGGGACGCGCCGGCGAGCAGCACGGTCAGCACTGCAGCCAACACGACGCGCAGCCACAGCGGGGAGACGAGCGGCATGAGCAGCAGGTAGACGGGCAGGTGCCAGAGGTAGAACGCGTAGGACAGGTCGCGGCCGGGGCCAGCGAGCCAGGGGTGGCTCAGGATACGGGCAGTGAAACCGGCCGGGGAAAGGACCAGCCAGCCGATGGACAGTGCTGCCAGCAAAGCCAGCACAGTAGGCCCGGCTGCCCAGAAGGCGGTAAACCAGGGGCCGGGGGTGTCCGGTTCCTTCAGCAGGAACACGGCGGCCAGCAGGGTGAGCGCCGCGGGCGGTCCGGCGCGGCGGGCAGCAGCCTCAAGGGACGCGTGGAAGCGAGAGCCGGAGCGGACTGTCGTGAAGATGAGGGCCAGGGTGCACCCGATCAGCAGCTCGTCAGCCCTGGTGTCCGGCCCGTTGTAGATGCGGTTCAGCGGTGCTCCCAGTGCCACCAGGACGGAACGCTCCAGCAGGAATGCCGCCGCCAGGCCGGCGGTGATCCAGGCGACCGTCCGGACTTTCCAGAACCGCAGCAGTACCAGGAGGAGCAGCGGCCACACCAGGTAGAACTGCTCCTCGACGGCGAGGGTCCAGGTGGGGCCGAATGCCTCCCCGGCAATGGACTCGCCGAACATCCCGAAGCGGGCCAGGTTCATCGCATACGCAGCGGCGGGCAAGACAAATTCCTCATGGCCGGCCCACTTCGATGCAGGAAAGACCACGCCAACGAAGACAACCACCGCACACAGGGCAAGCAGCGCCGGCCACAGCCGGGCGAGCCGCCTGGCGTAGAAGATCCCCAGGTGAAGCCTGCCGGTGGCGAGGTACTCCTTCATGATCAGGAGGGTGATCACAAAGCCGCTGAGCGTGAAGAAGACGTCCACCCCGATGGATCCGCCCGGGACCAGGGCAGTTGCCGTGTGGAAGAAGAAGACCCCTGCCACGGCAACGGTCCGGAGCCCGTCGAGAGCATGCTTACGCCCGGAGATGAGCCCCGGTTCGGGCACCGCCGGACGTTCCGGAGCTGACAAATTTCCACTGCTTAACGAAAAAACCACTCAGCAAGGATATATAACGTTTCTATAACTGGGCTGAATGGCGGCTGGGCGCAGCCTTCGCGAAGCAGCTAGTGCTCCCGGCGGGTCTCCTGGAGCCGCTTGATGAACCAGCGCGACTGCTCCGGCCCGTAGGGCAAAACCGGGATGGCCTTGGTAGCGTCGTTCGGGGTGTCGCGGATGGACCCGCGGGCCTGGCGCACCGCCGTGCTCATGGTGTTGGCCATGGTCTTGACGAACCCGTCGCTGCACGGCTTCCCGTGCCCGGGAATGAGGAATTCGTAGCGGTGGCGCAGCGCCGAGGTGTGCCGGAGCGCGTCCGCCCATTCCTCCGGGTAGGAGTCTTCGAAGGACGGGTGGGCGCCCTGCTCCACGAGGTCACCAACGTAAAGGGTGGTGGGGGTGCCCACCAGCAGGTCGCCGTCGGTGTGGCCGCGGCCCAGGTGGAACAGGGTGGCAGTCAGCCCGCCGAGGTCCACCAGCACCGGCTGGTCCCTGACGATCGCGTTGGGGACCACCAGTTCCACGTTCTGGCCTTCGCCGGTGGACATCTCCGGTTCCAGCGTGCCCACGAAGCGGCGCTGCAGGTCCCCGCGTTCGCTGATTTCGGTGGCGCAGTTCTGGTGGGCCCAGAATTCGGTGACGCCGGCTTCCGCGAAGACCGCGTTGCCAAAGAAGTGGTCGTAATGGGCGTGGGTATTGACGACGACGAGCGGCAGCTGAGTTTTCTCCCGGACCCCGTTCAGGATCTCCCGGCCCTGCCTGGGGCCGCAGCCAGTGTCGATCACCATGGCCCGTTCGGTTCCCACGATCAGTCCGGTGTTGAGCAGCGATCCTTCGGTGACCAGCACATAGTTGTCCGCGCCGACTTCGAGCCATTCTGACATTGTTACTCCGTACCTCCGGCAAAGCAGTGTTCGTTCGTCTAGCCGTCGATTCTACCCAGCACTTCTTGGAGTTGCCGGAAAACACTCGGAGGAAAGCTCCCCCGCGCACGACGGCGGCGCGCACCGCCGTCGTACGCCTTACCTATGACGGCGTCCTCGCTGGCGGGCAATAAAGTCCTCCGCTGCTACCCTCGTCCGGCAAACAGAACTGAGGCGACATGGCGTGCAGCCTCCCGCGGATCGGCCGGCAGTCCGGCAGGCAGGTTGCCGCTGAGCCAAAGCGTGGCGAAGCCGTGCACCAGGGACCACGCCGCCAGTGCCGCGTCCTGCGACGCCGGACCTGATTCCGAGGCCGCGAACGGGGCCACCCCTTGGCGAAGGGACTCACCGGCGAGCGCCTTCGCAGCGATCAATTCCGGGTCATCTGCCCGGTACAGCTCCGGCCGGAACATAACGGCGAAATGGGCCGGGTGCCCCACGGCGAAGCCCACATAGGCCACACCCACCTCCAGGAAGTCGCCCGTTTGCTGCTGCGCCTCGGCCAGCGCGTCTGCCAAAAGGCCGAAGCCCTGAACCGCGACGGCGGTCAGCAAACCTGCCTTGTCCCTGAAGTGGTGGGCAGGAGCGGCATGGGAGACTCCTGCGCGCCTGGCGAGATCGCGCAGGCTCAGCGCCGACGGGCCGGACTCCGCGATGACGTCAAGGGCGGCGTTGATGATCGTGCTCGGGAGGTTTTTGTGATGGTAAGTGGCAGGCGTGCTCATAGCCCAAGCCTAGTGTCAATCTAGCCATTGACAAGTTCGCACTCCTGAGTAATCTAGTCAGTGTCAAGATCGACTCGATGCACCTGAAAGGAACGCATCATGGCACCACTTATCACGCTCCTGGCCGTCACCCTCCTGCTACGCACCGCCGGCGCTGCCGGCATCCGGGGGCTCCGGTCCTGGCACACCAGCCTGCGCGGCGGGTTGGCAGCCATGTTTGTCCTCACGGGGGTGGCACATTTCAATGACATGCGCGGTGACCTTATCGCTATGGTGCCGCCCGCCCTGCCCTACCCCGAACTGCTGGTCACCGTGACGGGTGTGCTGGAACTGCTGGGGGCTGCGGGTTTGCTCCACCGCCGGACCGCGCCCTGGGCGGCCGGTGGACTGGCCCTGCTGATGGTGGCAATGTTTCCGGCAAACGTCTATGCCGCGCTATCCGGACTCATGGTTAACGGGGCCCCGGCCACAGCGCTCCTGCCGCGGACGCTGATGCAGCTGGTATTCATCGCCGCCGCGATCGCCGTGGTACTCCCGTACACCAGGACGCTAACCCACCGCCGGTTAGCGTCCACCCGCACGGTGCCGCGCGCCAGGAAGCCTCACAGCCTTCATCAGTAAGGCACCATGCCACGACGGCGGGCTAACCGGAGATCTTCCGGTGAGCCCGCCGCCGTTTGGGCGTGGGCGTACGACGGCGGCACGCGGCCGCCGCCGTGCTGCCCGCCTTCTGGCGGGAGTCCCGGCATCGATGGAGAGAGCGTTCGAGTTAAACCGACATTAGGTGAGCGAGCGTTGGAAATAAACCGACATTAGGTGAGCGAGCGTTGGACTTAAACCGACATTAAGTGAGAGAGGGTTGGGGTAGGCAGGGTTAGATGTCGGCGAGGAGGGCGGTTGGGTTTTCGATGGCGTCCGCTACGAAGCGGAGGAAGCCGGCGGCGGTGCCGCCATCGCAGACGCGGTGGTCGAAGGTCAGCGTCAGCTCAGTGACTTTGCGGACGGCCAGCTCGCCGTTCACCACCCACGGCTTGTCGATGATCCGGCCGACGCCCAGGATGGCCACCTCCGGGTGGTTGATGATCGCCGCGGACCCGTCCACGCCAAACACCCCGTAGTTGTTCAGGGTGAACGTGCCGCTCCCCAGCTCCGACGGCGTGGCCTTGCCCTGGCGTGCGACGTCGGTGAGCCGCCGGATCTCCGTGTCCAGCTCGCGGGCGGTCAGCTTCTCGGCCGCACGGACTGACGGCACCACGAGGCCCCGGTCGGTCTGGGCGGCGATTCCGAGATTGATCCCGTCGAACGAGACGATCTCCTGGGATCCGTCGGCCGCAGTTTCGATACGGGTGTTCAGCTCCGGGTACTTCTTGAGCCCGGCGGTGACAAAGCGCGCGATGAACGCGAGCAGGCCCGGCACCTGAGATCCGTCTGCCTTGAGCCCCTCGCGAAGCTCCATCAGCGCCGTCGCGTCGACGTCCACCCAGACAGTTGCCTCGGGAATTTCCGAACGGCTGCGGGCCATGTTGGCGGCAACAACTTTGCGTACTCCCCGGACAGGCGTCCGGGCAGAGATCGCCAGGCCGGTCCGGGCATCCGTGCCCTGGGTTTCGGTGCCCTGGTTTTCGGCAGGCGCACCCACCGCGCGAGGCTCAACCACCGGCGTGGGACTGGTGATGGCTGCTTCCACGTCGCGGCGCATGATCAGGCCACCTTCACCGGAACCGGGAAGCTCACCAAGGTCCACGCCGTGCTCCCGCGCCATCCTCCGGACCAGCGGGGAGATCACCGCGCCCAGCTTGCCGGGGACCCGGGTGCGCAGGAGCGAAAGGTCCACGTCCGCACCCGCCGCCGTCCCGCCGTCGGCCGCCCCATCCTCCAGGGGAAGGGGGGTGACGGCGGCAGGCGCCGATGACTTGCGTGCCCGCGTCCGCCGCGCAACGCCATGGCCGCCGGGAGTTCCGTACCCGATCAGGACATTGCCGGAGCCCGGCCTTTTCCTCTTCGCGGTACAACTCAGCCTCGGCCTGGGCAGGAGTTTCGACCGGCTCAGCCACGGGCTCCCCCAGCTCGGTCTCAGCAGGCTCAACCACCGGGGCGGCAGGAGCGCCCGCAGGCGTCACCGAGATCAGCGGTTTCCCCACGTCCAGCGTCTCCCCCGGCTGCCCGTGCAGCTCCGCCACAATCCCGGCATACGGCGAAGGCACCTCAATAGTGGACTTGGCCGTCTCCACCTCGGCGATCGGCTGGTCAACGGAAATCGAGTCCCCCACCGAAACGTGCCAGGACACCAGCTCCGCTTCGGTGAGGCCTTCGCCCAGGTCCGGCAACAAAAACACGCGAGTTTCACTCATGGTCAGTTCTCCCACTGAAGGTCGTCGACGGCGTCGAGGATGCGGTCCACGCCGGGCAGGTAGTACTTCTCAAGCTTCGGCGCCGGGTACGGGATGTCGAATCCGGTGACGCGGCGGATGGGCGCGGCCAGGTGGTGGAAGCAGCGCTCCTGCACCCGGGCCACGATCTCGGAGGACACGGACGCGAACCCGTGGGCTTCGGCGATCACCACGGCCCGGCCGGTCTTCCGGACGGACTCACAAACAGTGGAATCGTCGAACGGCACGATGGTGCGCACGTCGATGACTTCCAGCGAGCGCCCCTCCAGGGCTGCGGCCTCGGCGGCGGCAAGCGCGGTGGGGACGGACGGCCCGTAGGCGATCAGCGTGGCGTCCGTTCCAGGACGGGCGACGGCGGCACGCCCCTCGGAGGACGTCCCCGCCTGGGCGGCGGCAGAGTGGGCGGACCGGAGCTCGGCCAGGTCCACCAGGTCCTTGGACCAGTAAAGCTTCTTCGGCTCCATAAACACCACGGGGTCGTCCGAGTCGATGGCCTCGCGGAGCATCCGGTAGCCGTCCGCCACGGTGGCCGGGGTGAACACCTTCAGGCCGGCGGTGTGGGCGTAGTAGGACTCGGAGGAGTCGCAGTGGTGCTCCACTCCCCCGATGCCGCCGCCGTAGGGAACCCGGATCACCATGGGCAGTTTCACGGCGCCCTTGGTCCGGTTGTGCATCTTGGCCACGTGGCTGATGATCTGCTCGAACGCCGGGTAGGCGAACGCGTCGAACTGCATCTCGATCACTGGGCGCATCCCGTTGATGGCCATGCCCACGGCCATGCCCACGATGCCGGACTCGGCCAGCGGGGTGTCGAAGCAGCGCTGCTCCCCGAAGGTCGCGGTGAGCCCGTCGGTGATGCGGAAGACCCCGCCGAGTGTCCCCACGTCCTCGCCGAACACCAGGACAGAGGAATCGGCGTGCATGGCGTCGGCCAGCGCGGTGTTCAAGGCCTTGGCCATGGTTACGGGCTGCGGGCCGGCGGCTTCCGCGGTGGCAGCGGCCGAGGCGGCTGCCCGGGCAGTTGCAGCAGAAACGTTGCCGTTGGCCTCGGACGATGTGGTGATGGTGGGGCTCACTTGCCGGCCTCATGGGATGCGGATGCTGCGTCGCGGGCGAGTTCGTCGGCGAGCAGGGCGGACTGTTCCTTCAGCTGGGGCGTGGGTGCGGAGAAGACATGGCGGAAGAGCTCCTGCGGATCCACCGGCACGTCCTCGCTGAGCCCCTCGCGCAGCTGGGCGGCCACGGCTTCGGCGTGTTCGAGGATCCGGGCCTCACCCGCGGAGTCCAGCAGGCCGCGGTCCGTCAGGTAGGTCCGCATCCGATTCACCGGATCCTTGGCCCGCCACTCCGTGACTTCACTGTTCTCGCGGTAGCGGGTGTCGTCGTCGGCGTTGGTGTGGGCCTGCATGCGGTAGGTGTTGGCTTCGATGAGCAGGGGGCCGGAGCCTTCCCTGGCCAGTTTCACGGCCCGGTCCAGGACGGCGAGGAGCGCCACGACGTCGTTACCGTCCACGCGTTCGCCGGCCATGCCGTAGCCCACGGCCTTGTGGGCGAGCGACGGCGCCACGGACTGGTGCGCCAGGGGCACCGAGATGGCGTACTTGTTGTTCTGGACGAAGAAGATGACGGGCAGGTGGAAGACGGCGGCGAAGTTCAGGGCCTCGTGGAAGTCGCCTTCGCTGGTGGCGCCGTCGCCGCACATGGCCAGCACCACGGTGTCCTCGCCGCGGAGCTTGGCAGCATGGGCGACGCCGACGGCGTGCAGCAGCTGCGTGGTCAGCGGGGTGCACTGGATGCCCACCCTGTGCTTGAGGGGATCGAACCCGCCGTGCCAGTCGCCGCGGAAGATGGTCATCACCTGCACGGGGTCCACGCCGCGCGTCATCACGGCCACGGCGTCGCGGTAGGTGGGGAACATCCAGTCGCCGTCCGAGAGGCACAGGGCGGCCGCCACCTGGCAGGCCTCCTGCCCATGGCTGGACGGGTACACGGCCATGCGGCCCTGCCGGACGAGCGCCGAGTTCTGGTCGTTGACGCGGCGGCCGACGACGAGCTGCTCGTAGGCGGTCAGCAGTTCCTTGTCGCCGGGCAACGGGTACTCGTGGCCGGGTTCGGTGCCCTGCTCACCTTCGGGCTTGAGCCGGCCGTCCGGGTCCACCATCTCGATCTGGTGCCGGGCCGGAAGCATGTAGTCCTCGGCCGTGATGCCGAACTTCTTGGCAGCCTCCGAGAGGGCGTTCCCGGTGGACGCCTCGCCGGTTTGGTGCGGTGCGGTGTGGTTCGCGGAGATCGTCATCGGTTCCGTCCTTCTGTTGCCACTATTACTCCCCAGTATCAGCCCACAGCCGGTTTCGTATCCAGCAGCGCGACGAATCGTGGAGAAGCTGCCCAATTCTGCCTACACTGAAAGACGAATTGTAAGTGTGAGGCACGTTACTGACAGGGGTCGTGGACAAATTGGCAATCAGGGACGCCGGAACGGAACCCGTCCCGCTGGACGACATCGACCGCAGCATCATTTCCGAGCTGACCCGGGACGGCCGGATGTCCGTCACGCAGGTGGCCGAAAACGTCCACATCTCACGGGCGCACGCCTACACCCGCATTGGGAGGCTTACAAGCGAAGGGGTGCTGTCCAGGTTCACGGCGCTCGTGGACCCGATCAAGGCAGGCCTCCGGTCCTCCGCCTACGTGACGCTGAAGCTGAAGCAGGATTCCTGGCGGGAGCTCCGGGACCTGCTCGCAGCCATTCCGGAGGTGCACCACGTTGCCCTGGTGGGCGGAGACTTCGACGTGATCCTGCTGGTCCGCGCCGTGGACAACATCGACCTGCGCCGGGTCATCTTCGACCAGTTGCAGTCCATGCCAGGGGTGCTGGATACGCAGACATTCCTGGTGTTTGAGGACCTGGATACGCGTTAGGTCAGTGGCGCGCTTCCATTTTGATAAAAGTGGGCTCGCCAACGGAGCCTCACAAACGCAGGAAACGTGCAGGATTTCCCGCCATAACCCAAAAGCCTGACAATTTCAGGTTAAAGTCTTCTCGGGGGCCAGGGCTGTTTGAGCATGTGTTTCCCGCTCTCGCCCGACCTGCCGGTGCAAACGCCGGCCATGCACCTGAGGACCTTATGCCTGCTCCGCGCCTGGCCAAGGCTGCCGCCTCCATCACTGCCGCCGCCATTCTGGTTAGCACCCTCTTTGCTCCGGCCGCAGTCGCCGCCCAAGATCCGGCCATCGACGCCCGTCCGGTAGCTCCGCCCTCGACCACGAAAAAGGCCATTCCCGCTGAGGCATCCAGCCGCTTCGTCGTGAAGTTCAAAGCCGGAGCCGGTGGGGCGGCAACCGCACGCGCCAAGGCCTTTGGGCAGGTGTCCCGCACTTCCGGCATCCCTGTCAAGGAGGTGCGCACTACGGCAACCGGCGCGACCGTCGTCCAGACCACCGCAGCTCTGACCCCCAGCGAAAGCGCCAGCGTCGCCGCCTCGCTGAGGGGGCAAAGCAACGTCGAATACGCCGAACAGGACACCTTTGTCCGCCCGGCCGCGTCGGTCTCCGACCCGCTATACCAGTACCAGTGGGACCTCAGCGAAGCTCCAGCCGGGTTGAGGGTTCCTGCTGCCTGGGACGTGACCATAGGCCGAGGAGCAACCGTCGCCGTCATCGACACCGGAATCACCAATCACAGCGACCTGTCGTCCAACATCGTTCCCGGGTACGACTTCATTTCAGATACCAGCCTGAGCAACGACGGTGACGGCCGCGACTCGAACGCAACCGACGCCGGGGACTACTGCAACGGGACAGCGTCCTCCTGGCATGGCACTCATGTTGCCGGTACGATCGCCGCCGTAGCCAATAACGGGCGCGGAGTCGCAGGTGTCGCCTATGGCGCCAAGGTACAGCCGCTCCGCGCCCTGGGGTCCTGCGGAGGCTACCTGAGCGACATCGCCGACGCCGTGGTCTGGGCCGCCGGAGGCACAGTCAGCGCGGTACCGGCAAACGCGACGCCGGCCAAGGTGATCAACATGTCCTTGGGTGGGGCGGGAGAGTGCAATGCTTACTTCCAGTCAGCCCTAGACTTCGCTGCGGACCAGGGAGTCGCTGTGGTAGCGGCGGCCGGCAACGAAAACTCGCCGACGTCCGGCTCCACGCCGGCCAACTGCGACAACATCATCACCGTGGGAGCGACCGGCCGCGCTGGCAGCCGTGCGTTCTACTCCAATTACGGCCCGGAAGTAGACGTCAGCGCGCCCGGCGGAGATGCCTCAACCAGTGGCTACGACGCTATCTTGTCAACGTGGAATGAGGGCAAGACCACCGCCGGTGCCGAAGCATACGGCTTCATGCAGGGCACTTCGATGGCTGCACCCCACGTCGCCGCTGTCGCTGCACTCATGATGACCGCAGGTTCGACCCCCACCCCGGCCGACGTGGAGGCCAAGCTGAAGTCAACGGCCCGGCTGCTGCCAGGCACATGTGACACCGGCGGATGCGGTGTCGGCCTGGTAGACGCCGGCGCGGCGGTACGTGCATCGGTGCCCCCTGTGGTTCCAGGCACGCCGTCCATCGCTGGATCACCGTGGGTAGGTCAGGCCCTGACTGCGCAAGAAGGGGACTGGACTCCTAGCGGCTTCTTTTTCTTCTTCAGCTATGAGTGGCTGCGGGACGGCAAATCCATCCCCAACGCCAGCGCTCGCACCTATCGGGTCGTCACAGCTGACGTCGGATCCCTCATCAGCGTCAGGGTGTCAGGTTTTAGGATTGGCCTAGGCGGCGCTTCCGCAACGTCCGAGCCGCTGGGGCCGGTTACGGAAGGGCAGCCGATCGTCGGAACGCCAACGCCCCTTCCGGGGGTTACCATCGCGCCTGCACCAACTGAAAGCTCCACGCCGGAACCCACCCCGACCGAGACCGTCACGCCCACACCCATTCCGGAAGTTACGCTCGCGCCTGCACCAACTGAAAGCTCCACGCCGGAACCCACCCCGACCGAGACCGTCACGCCCACACCCATTCCGGAAGTTACGCTCGCGCCTGCACCAACTGAAAGCTCCACGCCGGAACCCACCCCGACCGAGACCGTCACGCCCACACCCATTCCGGAAGTTACGCTCGCGCCTGCACCAACTGAAAGCTCCACGCCGGAACCCACCCCGACCGAGACCGTCACGCCACCTGGCTACACGCCGAGGATCGTGGGCGAAGCGAAGGTGGGCTCCACTCTGACAGCCGAAGAGGGAAAGTACGGGCTCTGGAGGTACCAGTGGTCGAACAGCGACGGGCCCATCAGCTGGGCAACTGGCAAAATCTACGTGCCAAAGAGTTCCGACCTTGGCAAGACCCTGGCAGTCACAGTTACCGTACATAGCTTGACATTCGATGAGGAGACCGTCACAGGCACGTCGACCCCGACGGAGCCGGTCGCTGAAGGAACATTCTCGGCTGCGAAACCGACAATCACCGGCTCCGCTGCCGTTGGGCAGAAAGTTTCAGCCGTCACGGGGCCATGGAACGCAGGCGCGAGGCTCAGCTATCAGTGGTTCCGTGGCAGCGCCGCGATTCCCGCCGCGAACGCTGGCTCGTACATTCCTGTCGCCGAGGACGTATACCACGCCTTGACGGTGAGCGTCACTGGAGCGGCCCCCGGCTATGCGCCCCTGACAGTGGGATCTGAACCGACAGCACCAGTTGTCCCCGGGACCCTTAGCGCATCAAACCCCACCATTCCATACAAGGCGCCAAAATTGGGTGCCTCATTGTTGGCGAACGACATGCTGAGCACGTGGCCCTCAGGTACCCGCCTGAGCAAATCCTGGTATCGCTCAGGGGTGCAAATTCCGAACTCCGACGACGTGTTTTTCACCCCGCACGTGGCGGACGTTGGCAAGACCTTGACGATCAGGGTAACTGGCACGAAGGCCGGGTATGCCCCGTTGACGCTGGAATCAGCGCCAACGGCTCCGGTTCTGCCAGGGACTCTAGCTGATCCTCGACCGGTCATAACGGGAACCGCGAAGGTCGGGTCAGTTCTGACATCGCACGCAGACACTTCGGGCTGGCCGTTCCTCACACCGACCTATGCGTGGCTTCGATCAGGCGCGCTCATCGCCAACGCCAAGAATTCCGCGTACACCCTCACGGCCGCGGACCTAGGTAAGGCGATTAAAGTGCGCGTGACCGGCACCAAGGCCGGCTACACAACGCTGGTCCAGGATTCGCCGCAAACATCGCTCGTGGTACCAGGAACGCTGACTGCCCCGACTCCAACCATCAGCGGCACCAGGAAAGTCGGCTATGCGCTGACGGCGGCGCCGGGCACCTGGTCAACGGGCACCACGCTGAAGTACCAGTGGTACCGCTCAGGGGTCACCGTCACCGGTGCCACCGCGTCAAGATACACGTTGACCGCCGCAGACTTGGGCAGGGCAATGAGAGTCCGCGTGACCGGTTCCAAGACGGGCTACACGACCTTGGCCAAAGACTCTGGCCTGACCGCCGCGGTGGTCGTTGGCTCGTTGGCAGCTACCAACCCCTGGATCTCGGGGACGCCTCGGTATGGCTACACGCTCACCGCCAACACGGGCACTTGGACTTCCGGGACTACGCTGCGGTACCAGTGGTACCGGTCCGGCGCCGCGATTGCGGGTGCAACCGCTAGGACGTACCGGCTCGTCGCCGCGGACAGGTACGACACCTTGAAGGTACGGGTGATCGGCTCCAAAGCCGGCTACACCACGGTCACCAGGTACTCGGGCTCCACCTCCCGAATACCTTAAACGGTGTTCCTGACAAAAGCCAGTGGATCTTCCGGGCACCCACAGCTGCCCCGTAGTAATCCGCCGACGGTTGGTGGACCCGATCAAGGCCGGCCTCCGGTCGTCCGCCTACGTGACGCTGAAGCTGAAGCAGGATTCCTGGCGCGAACTACGGGACCTGCTGGCAGCCATCCCGGAGGTGCACCACGTGGCCCTGGTGGGCGGCGACTTCGACGTGATCCTGCTGGTCCGCGCGGTGGACAACATTGACCTGCGCCGGGTCATCTTCGACCAGCTGCAGTCCATGCCGGGCGTGCTGAATACCCAGACGTTTCTGGTCTTTGAGGATCTGGACACGCGGTAGGTTCTTCCGGCCGTTCCCTAGCCGCTAACGGACGCCAGCCACACCGGACTTCGCGTCGGGGCTGGGCAACGGCGTTTCCAGCCATGCCGGAATGCGTTCCGGAGGCATAGGGCGGCTCCAGTAGTACCCCTGGGCCTGGCGTATGCCGAGGCGGCGAAGTTCGACGAGCTGCTCGGGCGTTTCTACACCTTCCGCCACTACGTCGAGGCTGAGGCTTTCGGCCATGCCGAGAACAAGTTCGATGATGGTTGCCCCGTGGGGTCCTTTTCCCAGTTCTTCAACAAAGGTACGGTCTATTTTTAGGGTCCGGGCCGAAAGCCATTTGACGTAGCTCAGGGACGAATACCCGGTGCCGAAGTCATCGATGGATAGCCCCACTCCCAGGTTGTTGAGACATTGAAGTGTCTCTTCAGGCAGGTCCGGCTGGTCCATCAGCACTGTTTCGGTAATTTCCAGGTCCACTGCTTTGGGGTCGATGCCGGCGGCCTGGATTGCTGCCTCGACGATGTCCGTGAAGTTGGGCGCCAGGAATTGGCGCCCCGATATGTTCACGGCGGCTGAGACGTTCTCCGCCCCCTTCAGCTGCGCGCGCCACTGTTGGATCTGCCGGAGGGCTTCATGGAGTACCCACGTGCCGATGGGGACGATCAGGCCTGTCTCCTCGGCGATAGGAATGAAAGTGTCGGGCGCGATCAGCCCGTGCTCGCTGTGATGCCAGCGCAGCAGCGCTTCGAAGGCGACGGTCCGGCCGTCGGACACATCAACAATTGGCTGGTAGTCCAGGGAGAACTCTCCCCGTTCCAGGGCATGACGCAGGTCAGACTCCAGGTCCAGCCGTCCCGTAGCCCTTCCGGCCATCAGCACGTCATACACCGCTGATGAGTCCCCGCCTGCTGACTTGGCCCGGTACATGGCGGCGTCGGCTCCCTGAAGCATCGATTCGGCGGTGTCGTCCGGTCCTGCCAGAGCGATGCCAACGCTGAGGTTCAGGTAAATCTTCCGGCCGTTGACCTCAAACGGGCGCCTGGTGGATTGCCTGATCCGTTCCGCCAGGGTCCTCGCGCCGCGCAGCGTCAGGTTTTCGCAGACTATGACGAATTCGTCCCCACCGAACCGGCCTACGGTGTCACCGCTCCGGACAAATGCCTTCAGCCGCTCTCCCAGAAGAACCAGAATCGTGTCGCCGGCCCCGTGGCCGATGCCATCGTTGATTAACTTGAACCGGTCCACGTCAACGAACATCACCACGGCCCGGGAGTCCCGGTCCAGGAGTCCTTGGAGCACCTCGGTGATGACGTAGCGGTTGGGCAAGCCAGTCAGCGCATCGTGGCGGGCCCGCCATTCCAGGATCTGCTCCGCCTGCTTGCGTTCGGTGATGTCCAGGACGGTGTCGAGGAACCGCCCGGGTTTCCCTTCCTCGGGTTCCACGTTCCTAATGCGGGAGTGCAGCCACCGCTGCTGGCCATCGGCCCTGACCATCCTGTACTCGAAATCTGCGAACCCGTTTCCTGCCTCCAAGCCCAGCCAAATCCGTTGCACCAGGTCCCGGTCATCCGGGTGGGTCAACTCGAGCATCAGTTCCCGGGAAGCCACCTGCCCGGGCTCCATGCCGAAGATCCGGCCGAATTCCTCCGAGTGCCAGGTTTCACCCGTCTCCATCGTGTGCTCCACGCTGCCCACGTGCGCCATTTCCTGGGCGGCCAGCAGCTTTTCACGCTCGACGGCGGCCGCCGCACGGAGCCGCTGAATCTCGGTGATGTCCCGGGCGATCACCGACACACCGGCCTGTTCCCCGGCCGGCCCGTACACCGGTGAAACGGTCAGCTCGACATCAATAACGGCTCCGTTCTTGTGGCCCCAGCGCACTTCCAGGCCGGTAACAAACTTGCCGCTCGCTATGCTGATCTTCACTACAGTCGCGAAGTCCTCGGCGTCGCGGGTGGTCAGCAAGCGGTAGCTTTTCCCCACAGCTTCCCGGGCGCTCCATCCGAACATCCTGGCCGCACCGGGGTTCCAGCTGGTGATGGTCCCGGTCATGTCTGCACTGACAATTGCGTCTCCGGAGGATTCCACCATGTCCGAGAACCGCCGCAAAACGGCCTCGTTGTGCTTCCGGTCGGTGATGTCCTTGGAGATGGCCACCACGGCCACCGGCGTGGTGTGCCGCCCGTGGACAGGACTGACCGTGGCATGGACAGGGAACTCTTTCCCGGCCGGGTGGTGGATCCAAAGCTCACCGGACCAGTCTCCGCCGTTGGCGATCCGCGCTCTGATCTCCGCTGTCTCCGCCGCAGAAGTACCACGGGCCAGCATCCCCAGGTCCGCTATTCCCGCCCCGATCACCTCAGCGGCACTGAACCCATACAGCCGCTCCGAGGCCCGGTTCCAGTACGTCACCCGCCATTGGGCATCCACTCCGATCACCGATTGGCCGATTTCATCGAGCAACAGTGACTGCATGACCAGGTCATCGTCATGCTCTCCAGCCATGAGTCCCCTCCCCCGACGGGCTACCAGTTGCCGATGATCGGTCGGTACATCTTGGGACCGGAACTTAGCACTGCCCGAGGCTGCAGAAGAAGAGGGCTAGGGGCGGGCCTTTGCCCGGATGAGTCCTGCTGCTAAGAGGCCTACAGCGCCGAGTGAGCCCAACATGCCGCCAAGAGCCACGGCGTAGTCGGTGATTGTCATGTCCTGCTCCCTCCGTTCTGCCTTGTAACTGCCTTGTAACTGCCTGTTGGCTCAACCTACGCCCGGTAGCTTGGGTTTTTTATTGAGGAGCGCCCGCACGTCGGGTCACGATTCAGGCACGTAACCTCTCGACTAGTGCTGAGTGCGGTCAAAGGTTTTTCCACGGTCCGTAAGTGATCATGCCCCTGAACACTGATTCCGTTCCCTGGAATCTCGGCTGTCCGTCGGCGTTCACCCGGTCTCTACCAAGGCAGGTAATGATGGCTCAAGTCGGATTACTAGTGCTGCGCATCGTGGTTGGTTTGACGTTCGCGCTGCACGGTTGGCAGAAGTTCACGGAATTCACTATTGCCGGCACCCAGGCGTCGTTCCGCAACATGGGCGTACCGTTGGCCGACATCGCGGCCCCGGTGGTGTCCACACTGGAGCGGCAGGCGGTATCGCACTGATCCTCGGACTGATGACGCGGATTGCCGCCGGCCTGCTCATTTTTGACATGCTGGGGGCAATGTTCCTTGTGCACATTCCCAACGGATTCTTCGTAGCGAACAACGGCCTCGAACTTGTCCTGCTGCTCGCAGCCCTATGCCTGGCGTTCGTCCTGGCAGGGGCCGGCCGGAACTCTCTGGATAACAAGCTGCTCGCCGAAAGGGACTCAAGGATCAGCGTATTGGCCTGACCCACCCACTCCCAGCGACGTCGGGGCGGGTGCCCTTACTGGTACCCGTCCACGATCGCCGCGTAATTTCCTTGTAGGCCGACGCGTCTCGTGCTTCAGCACGTCGAGGGTGACCAGGTCGCCGTCAGGCTACGCCGCGGTTGTGCGGGACAGCGATGAGCTCGCGGCAGATCCCCGAAAGGTGTTCCTCGATGGCGTCCTTGTCCACGCGGGAGGACACCTAGTCCTTGTCGGTGATGACCACGATGGCGTTCCGGACCAGGTCCTCATATCCGTGGCTAGCCAGCCAGTGCAGGGTCCTGCGGGCCCGCTTGGCGCCGCTGACTGCATATCTGGCGGCGATAACGAGGTTGTGGGAGGACTGCAGGATCCCACTCATGGCGTTGTGGGTGACGCCGTTGCCGCAGTCCGTCAGGGCCACGGAGTAGTAGATGATTGGAGGTTGCGTTGCCCAATTACTCAGCGCAAAGACGGGGAACATAATGCCACTTATGTCCCGACTCAGAAGGATGCCGCAGACACCTTCAAGGGCATGACACGGCGGCTCAACTTCGGAGATGCCGCCGGAGCTAAGGGTTCGATCATCAACATCGATCACCGCGGCGACGGCAACGGCAACACGACCTCCCCCGGCCAGGCGTACGCGCTTGACATACACAACTATCCCGGTGCTGAAGGTGGACTTGTCGGGCACCAGTACTCCAGCGTCTCCCCGTTCTTTCAACTCGATAACACCGGCACGAAGCCGGCAATCGAGATTCACAACACGCAGAACACGGTCATCAACCCTGGCTCTGATGGCACGGGCGACTTCATCCTGCTCCGCGATCACGGATCGTCCGTCCTCCGCATCGACAAGGATCTCGTGTTCCGGTTGGGCGGGACGAAGGTTCCGACGTTCCTGCACACTGCTGCTAAGGCGCTGTCCGTCCAAACCTCGTCGGCGTTCAACGGTGAGGTATGGATGTAACCAAGGCGGGGACCGGCGCGGGGACAGCGCTGAAGGTAGCCAACTCTGGCACCGGGGCCGGCCTCCAGATCAACCAGACCGGCGCCGGGCAGGCGCTCCGCATCGTTGCCAATGTGGCAGCCAACGCCGGAGTGTTCGCCGCGCTCGTTGAAGGCTATGACTACGGTCCTTCGCTGACCACTGCAGCGGACGGCGGCACCACGTTCTCGATCACCAAGAACGGTGTCGGCAACGGCACGGGGTTATCGATCACGAACAAGGGCACCGGCAACAGTATCGAGGTACGAGACGCCTCTGCACAGCTGTTCGCCGTGACCGCAGGAGGTGTCCCCAAATGGACCGCAGCGGGGAACCAGCAGACGACCGTGGGCGCAGCGGGCGCAGCCGCAGCACTCCCCACCCAGCCTGCCAAATACCTGAAGGTTCAGGACTCCGCTGGGAACACCTTCGTCCTCCCCGCTTACAACCCGTAAGCATCAAATTCTGCATTTGGTCCCCCATTGGTACGCTGAGCTTTATTTCGTATCGAGGGGGGATTCCACATGGGGAAGCACACTTCGGCGAGCCCTGAGACGGTCAGCAGAGCCCGGTTCCTGCGATGGGGGTCCGCATCAGCCGTCGGCGCTGGTCTGGTTGCAATCGCAAAACAGCCGGCGCAAGCAGTAGAGGCGCCGGAGGAGTACGTTCGGGCGAACAAAGACGCCGGCGACACCTTCCAAAACGTCTGGCGGAGACTCAACTTCACAGACACGCGCTCAGCCAAAGGCTCCGTATTCAACGTCGACCACTGGGGCGACGGGACCGGCAACACCCATTCCCCAGGTCAGACCTACGGCTTCGACATCCACAACTACCCCGGCGCGAAGTCTGCACTAGTCATCCACCAGTACTCGTCAGTAGAACGAGCGGTGATCATTGACAACACGGGTTCCAAGCCGGCTCTCGAAATCAACAACACGCGAAACGACGTGATCAACCCCGGGTCCGATGGCACAGGAGATTACTTGCTCCTGCGCGACCATAATGCAGCAATTCTTCGGCTGGACAAAGACCTGGTTGTCCGGCTCGCCGGCACCAAGACGCTCACGGTGCTTCACTCGGCGGCCAAAGCCTTCTCTGTTCAGTCCTCGGGTACACATAACGGAGACGCAATGGACATCGTGAAAACCGGGACAGGCGCAGGCGCGGCACTCAAAATCATCAACGCCGGGAACGGCGCCGGCGTCCAGGTTCGCCAGGTGGGGCTGGGTAATGCTGTCGAAATACGCAACAGCACGGCCCCGGTACTCACCATCTCCGCCGCCGGTGCAATCACCGCGCTCAACGGACAGGCCGTTAGCATCCTCGCCGGCAACGGAGGTCCTGAGGGCGTGGTCGCCGCGCCTCAAGGATCTCTCTATCTGAGAACTGACGAAGCCCCCGGGGCATCGCTCTTCGTAAAAGAATCAGGCACAACGACATCAACCGGATGGGTAGCGAAGTGATGGAAGTTAGTCTCGAAGAAGCGTATGCGGAAGCCTGCCGGGCGCTCGGTGAATCACTAGTTCGCGAACGGCTACTCAGCCGTCAACTGGCCCAGTACGAAAGCCGGCCCCAACAAGCAACGGCGCCTGAATCCTAGGCTGACAGCTGTTCCCGGTGACTGATCACCTTTGCCGGGACTCCCGCTGCGACGGCCATGGTCGGTACGTCCTTCGTGACAACAGCGTTGGCGGCGACTACAGCGCCAGAACCAACTGTCACTCCGGCGAGGACCGCCACGCCGCGGGCGATCCATGCGTCATTACCAATGGATACTGCCGCCTTGGACATGGACTTGTGCATGTCGACCGCCGCGGTGTCGTGGTTGTGGTCGCGGATCGTGACGGACTCGGCTACCTGCACATTGTCACCGATGCGGACGCTATCGAATGCGCCGATCAGGGAGTGGTGGAAGACCTTCACCCGGTCACCGAACACCAGCTCCGCCTTCTCGCCAACATCGAGGACAACACCGTGACCGAGG
This sequence comes from Arthrobacter sp. V1I9, assembly GCF_030817075.1. Lineage (NCBI taxonomy): Bacteria > Bacillati > Actinomycetota > Actinomycetes > Micrococcales > Micrococcaceae > Arthrobacter > Arthrobacter sp. V1I9. Next base: position 775,636 of record NZ_JAUSYU010000001.1, on the reverse strand, counting down.
TACACATCAGAGCCGAAGTACCAGCCCTTCGACGGCGGGCGCATCAACCGCACACCGGGCTCAACAGCAAGGCGCGGCCCGCACGTACCACCCCACGCTTTGATCCAAAGGGACAGCCGGTAACCCCGGAGAAGGTTTTGCCGGTACTTGACCGCGTTCAATGCCTTGCGCGTGAAACTCATGATTCCCCCATGCTGGTAATCGAGACTGCCCCAATCATAAGGGCTCCATAAGACCGGATAAGTGCCCACCCCCGTCAGGTAGTAGCTGCCTCCAACCATGTCTTTGCCAGACCCGCGCGCAGAAGCAACAAAATGCCTTGGCCACAAAGCTTTAGCGGTAACCGTCCACGATCGCCGCGGCAATCTCCTTGTACGCGCGCCGGGTCTCGGGCTTGAGTACGTCCAAAGTGACCAGATCACCGTCGGCCACACCGCGGTCGTGCGGGACAGCAATGAGCTCGCGGCAGATGCCCGAAAGGTGTTCCTTGATGGCGTCCTTGTCCACACGGGAGGACACCTCGTCCTTGTCCGTGATGACCACGATGGCGTTCCGGGCCAGGTCCTCGTAGCCGTGGCTCGCCAGCCAGTGCAGGGTGCTGCGGGCGCGCTTGGCGCCACTGACCGCGTAGCCGGCGGCGATCACGAGGTTGTCCGCTGACTGCAGGATCCCGCTCATGGCGTTGTGCGTGACGCCGGTGCCGCAGTCCGTCAGTGCAACAGAGTAGTAGGCGGCGATGAGCTTCCGGATGCGCAGGTACTCCTCAGCAGTCAACGAGTCGGAAACTTCCGGGTCTTGCTCCCCTGCGATGAGGTGCAGCCGGCCGGCGTGGTGCATGTAGCGGGCCAGACCGGTGAGCGAATCGATGGAGTCGATGTTCCGCAGCAGGTCGGTGATGGTGCGCGGGCTTGACTGCTGGTAGATCCCCTCCCCCAAGGCGCGCTCCACGAGGTCGCCGGAGTCCGGGTTGGCGTCGATGGCGCAGGGCGCGTCGCCGCGGTACTCGGCCAGGGTCAGGCCCACGCCTACGGTGGTGGAGGTCTTGCCAATGCCGCCCTTGAGGCTCAGCACCGCGGTGTTGTAGCTGCCCTGCAGCTGCCGGGAGATTCGCCGGCCCAGTTCTTCCTCCTGGCGCTGCTTGGCGCCTGGGCCCATGTTCCAGGCCCCGCCGGTCATGTTGAAGATGGCGCCGCGCACACCCCCCACCGGCCGCGGTTTCTGTTCCTTTACAAACAGGCCGGGTGAGCTGGTGAAGTCCGGCATGGGCCTGTCGGCGATGGTGTCGGCCACAGTCGGCCGGGCACGCCGGAAGGCGGGGGTTTCAGAAGGAGCGTCCGACGGCGTCGGCACAGCATCCCAGGGACGGTCACCAGGGATGGAAGTGACGGTGTCCAGTGCGGAAGGTTGCACAGGTGCCGAGGCTGGCGCCCGGGTACGGGCTGGGACGGGCGCCGCAGGCTTCGCGGCGTCGGCTGCAGCTGCCGCCTCCGCCCATGAGGTCCGGCGGGTCAACGGCCTGCCGGCGTCGGGCTGGGTGGAGGGGTTCGGTGTTACGGCTGGCATGGTTCCTGTCCGGGCATCCAACAGCTCACCGTCGGCGTGACGGTTGTCACGGCGTCGGCGCAGCTCAGGCTGCCCTGCATCCTCTGCATGGGCGCGTGCGTTCTGATCCGCCGGATCGGGCATAGATGTCCCCCATGACGTTTCGGCAAACTGTTGTGCAGCACTGGTTCAAACAGTAAGTCTAGGGGCTTTGCCGGGTAGGCCTGTTCAAACGCTTACGAGGGCAGCGCCCACAACCGCTGCGGTGAGGACCAGGAGGACGGCCAGGCCGGCGTAGGCCTGCCATTTGGGACGGGCCTTATGGGGATTGATGTCGACGTATGGCATGACTAGCGGCTATTCCCTCTTGGGGCGGCGGGGGCGGTGATCCTGACAGCACGGCGCTTGAGCCTGAGCATCTGGTGGAGGACAGCGAAGGGAACCAGCAGGGTACCTAGCAGCGCAGTCAGCGCAAAGGCAAACTCAGATATAGCCACAACAGCCTCCATCGGTCATAGTGATCCCCATCGATCATGACCTAACCACGTGACCCATTCAATTGACAAGTCACGTCAACAGCAGGCTCGCGCCCGCAGAGGCTACGCGCGCACCGCCATCAGCACCACGGCCACCGTTGTCACAGACAAAGCGGACAGCAGAAAATAGGAAAGTACCCTTATATTCCGCTGCCGCAGCTCCCTGCGCGAGTACCGAGCGTGGTATGTGCCACCGTATCTACCCATGCCCCATATGCTAGAAACACAGCCTCAAGGTTTGATCAAGTCAGGCGGTTTGTTACGCGGCCTCACGGTCCCCCTAGCGAAGCACCAGTGCCGCAAGCGGAAGCCGCGGAACCCACTAGGCCAGAAACATGGCGCTTAGAAGGAGTGTGAGGCCGGCGACCCCTGCACGGGCCAGTGCTCTATGCTCCACGTACCACGGCCAGCGCTTGGCTCCCGCCTCGACTTAGCGAACGCATGGACTGCGTAAGAGAGCCAGAGCGCGACGCCCCAACAGCCAACAACGGGTACTGCCAGCCAAGAAGTCCTGTTCTGTCTGGGGGATGGAGTCCTTGCGTTCCAGCCACACGAGAATCGCGGCCGGAAGACCGACGCGGCGGTCAGCGGCAGCGGGCGCGCCCGTCGGCGCGGAAAATCGAACATAGCAACAGGGGCAGCACACCCCATCAGGACGGTTTGGACAGGGCAACGCGACGCCGAACAACCAGGCTGGATCGCCGAAGCCAACCGAAGCAAGCTCGTCACACGACTCGACAAACTGATCAACGAGGTTACAGCAGGATGACGAACTTGAGCACCCTCCACAGCGTCGAACGCGCCTGCGCCGAGCTCCTCCGGAACGGGCAGGCAGTGACATTCACCGCTGCGGCCGCCCGTACAGGGCCTGGGCCGGACCACCCTCTACCGGGAGCCAATATCCGGGCCTTCATCGAGGAGAACCTTCACCGCGCCGCCGCCAGCGGCACCCTCACCGGCCTCACCGAAGAGATCGCCACCCTCCGCGCCGCACTCGACGCCCTCGCCACCAGCGTGCGGGCGCCACGAAGAACAACTCCGGAGGCTAACCACCCGAAAAGCTGAATTCTTAGCCGCCCAATCCCCGGCATCGCGGGTCGTTAGCCGGATAATGTGCGGACACCGCCGCGATGGAATCGTTCTTCTCGCCGCTGCGGAAGAACGCCCTGGAACGTCAGCGGTGGCTCACCAGACAGGACTCCGGCTGACCATCACGAACTGGGTCGAGCGGACCTATCACGGCCGGCGACGGCAAAGACGGCAGTCAACAAAGGCGAGTCAGTCTCCCATGCCGCGCTCCCGGTCAGCATCGGTCCGCTCAAACTTAGCCAGTCGGATCGCCCTGAGGTTCTGCATGTGCCTCACAGTCAGTGCAAAAAACGGTCGTCGTCAATTCACCGCAGCACTGACAACGGTGCTCAAGGGCATGGGCCTCAACATAGTATGCGGTCATAAGTCCATGTTTGAGGTACAGGCCGCGGAAGTTAAGTGTAGCCAGTACTCAGATTCTGATGGCTCATTACTTGCTTCCGGAGTAGCCACGCGGTCACTTGCCCGAGCACCCTGTCGGGTACGTAACGTATGCCGTGATTAGTCAGGAGGGGATCAGACCACGCATCACCCATGCGCAACGGCCAGCTATGTGACGAAAATCTGCTGTGAGATCACATTTGCACAGGTCGACTTTGGGCGTAATGCACCTTTCAACGGACGTGAGTACGCCACGGTAATGTCACTCTGCCAGGTGCAATTCTGACAGTGCGGCAAACAAAGAAGCCTACTGCTGAGGCGAGCAAAGGGGTGGCCTGCACACGCCCGCTGAACTCGAAAGGGCGAGCATCTTACCTGGCCGCTGTTGATATAAGTCTCGCCAATTGAACATGAAATGACCCCAGGGGCGTCCAGCGCCCAGCACGCCTCATATCACAAGCTCAGCCCTGCATAGTAGCCGAAGAGCGGTTTTCGAGGACAAGTTCCCCTACTCAGAATGAGTGACCGTTCTTCTCGCGCGCGGGCCACACACTGGCTTGGGATATCATAAGCGGCAGGCCGATTTCCGCGCGGCACAAAATGACCATCGCCGCCAGTTGGATTCACAATGCCCGCGAGAGGGCGTTGCGTCGACAGGGTGTCGCCAACAGCAAACAGCGTTCAGGGGGACCTATGCTATCGATCATGCCCATTTATGGAACCCGGCCCGAGGCCATAAAAATGGTTCCAATCGTCAAGGCGCTACAGGCGTCGAAGCACTTTGACTGTCTCGTTACCGTGACCGGGCAGCACCGGGCAATGCTAGATCAGGTAAATGAGTTATTTGAGATCATTCCTGACTTTGATCTGAACATTCACCAAGCGCAGCAATCCCTAAACGGCATCACCGCCCGTGTTCTAAATGGCGTCGACGATATTTTAAGGACTCATCGACCTGACGCTGTAGTCGTGCAAGGTGACACAACCACATCCACTGCTGCCGCCATCGCCGCATTCAATCATGGCGTGCCCGTTATCCACGCAGAAGCAGGGCTCAGAAGTGGCAACATAAACTCCCCCTTCCCCGAGGAAGGCAATAGGAAGCTAACCTCGCAGATCACGCGCCTCCACTTGGCCCCGACAGCCTTAAGCCGGGACAACCTGCTCATGGAAGGGGTTGGCGCAGCTGACATAGTCGTTACGGGCAATACCGTAATCGACTCCCTCCTTGCAACCGTCGATCGCAAAATCTCCTTTGAGGATGTCCGCTTGGAAAGGTTGCCGATAGACGGAAGGCTCCTCCTCGTGACAACACATAGGCGCGAGAATCAAGGCGATGCCATGAGAGGTGTCGGCCGCGCTATTGCAGAAATCGCCCGACTCGAACCTTCCCTGACAATCGTATTGCCGGTACACAAAAACCCCGTTGTTCGCGAAGCTGTTCTCCCACCCCTGGAGGGACTAGATAATGTGATTATCACCGAGCCGCTCAGTTACGGGGAATTCACTCGCCTGATGTCACTCTCCTCAGTGATTTTGACCGACTCCGGAGGCGTTCAGGAAGAAGCCCCCAGCTTAGGAAAGCCTGTTCTGGTCATGCGGGAGAATACAGAAAGGCCCGAGGCAGTCCACGCAGGAACGGTGCGGCTCGTCGGTACCGACTCCAACCGCATAGTCAACGAGGTCAGGAATCTCCTGAACAACGACGCTGCCTATAAAGAAATGGCCAATGCCGTGAACCCCTATGGCGACGGCTCGGCAGCCGAAAGGTCTGTGGCCGCTATGGCTGAACTCTTTGGAGTTGGAGTGCGACTACCGGATTTCGAATACTAGTATCTGGGCCAGCCCAAATCATGAACAAAACGACCGCCCTCCTAAGGGAAGTGAAAAAAGCAGATGCCTGAAGTTGAGACAGTAGTAGTTGTGGGGTTGGGATACATAGGTTTGCCGACCGCCGCAATATTTGCAACGCACGGCTTGAATGTCGTTGGCGTAGATGTGAACGCGGTCACGATAGAGGCCGTCAACAGAGGATCTGTGCCCTTCGTGGAACCTGATCTAGAGGTCCATGTTGCGGGAGCCGTCCAACAAGGGCGTCTGCGGGCTAGTAAGGAGACGCCCGAAGCCGACGCGTTTGTCGTCGCCGTACCGACACCCTTTGGGGACGACTATCAAGCCGATCTAAGCTACATCGAAAGTGCGGCCGCATCTATAGCACCCGTGCTCCGAGGCGGTGAACTCGTCGTATTAGAGTCCACGTCGCCTCCGGGAGCAACCCACAAGCTAGGCGACTTTCTCACCCGGTTGAGACCCGATCTTTCCCTGGAACCCAATCGAGCCAACTCCATCTACTTGGCCCACTGCCCAGAACGGGTACTACCTGGCCGGGTCATGATTGAACTTGTCACGAATGACAGGATTATCGGCGGCCTTAACCAGGAGTCTGCAGAGAAGGCTCAAAAGCTTTACTCTCGCTTCTGCCAGGGAGAAATTCACCTCACTGACGCTGTAACTGCTGAAATGGCTAAACTCGTTGAAAATTCCTACAGGGATGTCAACATCGCGTTTGCTAACGAATTGTCCATGATTGCTGACGACCTCAACATTGACGTCTGGAAGTTGATCGAGCTTGCAAACCATCACCCGCGTGTCAACATACTGCAGCCCGGCCCGGGCGTAGGCGGGCACTGTATCGCTGTCGACCCTTGGTTTATTGTCGCTGCATCACCGGACAAAGCTAATCTAATCCGCGCCGCAAGAACGGTAAACGATTCGAAACCTGAATATGTGACTAGTAGGGTGATTGAAAAAGCCCATAAGTTCCACCAGCCGAACATCGCCGTCCTCGGGTTAGCTTTTAAGGCCGACATTGACGATCTACGCGAATCACCCGCACGTCACATCGTCTATGAGTTGGCCAAAGCGTTGCCGGCAGCTTCCATATCCGCAGTCGAGCCACACATCGGTAAACTACCTTCCGAACTGGCAGCCCTGCCGAATGTCACACTGAAGGATCTACACTCAGCCGTAGAGGCCTCTGATATTGTCGTATTGCTTGTTGATCATAGCCAGAATAAGGCATTTCCTCGCGCATCGTTGAATGAAAAGATTGTCATCGACACTAAAGGCGTGTGGCGGTAGCCAGTTCCTTCCCCTGTCGTTTGGCGTTCTTGGAACGGCAGGGGAACGATGTATCTGCCCTTATGATGAGGGAGCGAAGTCGCTGGCTCCCTCCTAGTATTGAACGTTGCCATCGCCCGAAGTGTCGTCGCAGTCCTTCTCGCCAAACCTGACAGCAACTTACTCCTTCTCCCATCACGTCCCCGCTCTTCACGGTCCGTGAACCAGAATGGGCCGAATGGGTGGTGGCGCCATCCAGGATTGCAATTCTCATCTGTCACGGCGTCTTCCGCCGTGCCCTTTACGAGTAAGACTGCTAGAGCAATCCCCTGACTTCCCAGGCAGGGTAACGTCTGCGTGTCGATGCATCAAGGACGATATTTCTACCAATGGGCGGCTGCCCCATATAGGAATCCCTTCACGTTCGTGGTGAATGTTCAACCGCGATGAATGTTTATGCCGCTGTTTCTGGCGGCACTGCGCACAGGATATGCGTTTTGTAGTTTCCGTGCGTTGGTGAACCTCCGGTCTGTCCGTGTAACCGGCTCTTGCTGGTTCCTTCTCCAAGGCGGCTCGGGAACACCGGGACGCCATTGAAAGGGTAGGGTGCAGATGTTATTCGTCGGTGATGACTGGGCCGAGGACCACCATGATGTTGCTCTTATCAATCAGGAAGGCCGACTACTGGCCCGCGGCCGGCTACCAGAAGGTGTGTAGGGAATTGAAGCATTGCATGGGCTTATCGCCGATCATCTAGACGAACGCGATGGGCCGGATCAGGTGATGGTGGGCATCGAAACGGACCGTGGCCCATAGGTTGCTGCACTGCTGGCAGCCAATTACACGTTTTTGCGGTCCACCCACTGCAGGCAGCCCGGTACCGTGAGCGGCACGGGACCTCTGGGGCGAAAAGCGATAAAGGACGATGCCCTAGTGTTAGCGCAGTTAGTGAGCACTGACCACGCCCATCACCGCCCCATCACCGGCGACAGCGACGCAGCCGAACAGGTCAAAGTCTTGGCGCGCTCTCATCAGTCACTGATGTGGGCCAGACAGCGTCAGGTTAACGTACTGCGCTCGAACCTGCGCGAGTATTTCCCGGCGGCGCTTGACCGGCAAAGTGGCTCTTCGCGGTTCGTGGGGAAATGGATCCCTGTAATGAGCGTCATGCCGCCGTCCGGACGGCACTTCTCAAGAGAATAACCGATTTGCAATTGGCCGCATTGCGGTACCCGCGGGCGGTTCGCTTGATGTTCTTGATAGCGGTGTTGTTGGCCTCCACCTTGCCGGTCGTAGCACCGGTGACGATGAGCACCTCGATCTCTTTCCACCACCGGCAGACCGTGCGATAGAGCCTGTTCGTCTCAGGCCTGTCCGCTGCCTTGACCAGTTCCTCGAGTATCTTCTTGGCCTCTGCGGCGTCTTCGAGGGAGCCCGTGCGGAGCAAAACCCGGAGTTGTTCTTTGACCTTCCAGACGGTCTGGAGGGTGCCGGTCGGATCGTCCAGGGTGAAGACTTCCTCGAGTCGGAGAGCGGCCCTGCAGCTGAGGTTGTCGCCTCCGCGGAGGAGCAGCATGCGGTGGGCCCATGCCTTGTCGATAGCCCGGCCACGGCGGCCCTTGACCTGCTGGGAGGGTTCTGTCGGGTCCGGTTATGGCCTGGTTGGCCAGGGAGATCAGGTGGAAGTGATCAACCGCGACAGCGGTGCGGGGCAGCCGCATCCGCAACGCTTTGCGGAACGCCGCGGAGGGGTCGATCGCGACGACCTGCACCGCGAGCCGCCACTCCAGGGGCCGGGCGAACAGCCAGTCCCCGACGCCCTTGTGGTCCCGCCCGTACACGACGCCGAGGACCTGTCCGGTGTCCAAGTAGACGATGGTGGTCATCCAGGGTTCGAACCGGGTCCACGCCTTCGTTGACGGGTCCTGGAAGTAGCGCACGGACCGGAACCGGTGTTCATCGATGCCGACCATCCGGGGACTGACCTTGTCCACGTCCGGCAGCTGCAGCAGGCAGGCCTCGGTCACCGCGGCCCGGACCATCCACCAGGACACGGCGAAGCCGCCAGCTGTTTCAGATACTGCCCGGCCGGACCAAATGACCGCGTCCACGAGGTGGTCTCGGAGCTGGCTTGTGGAGCGGGATCGGGGCGGGACCTGGGGCGTGGATTCGAAGAAGGAGAGCCGGTCGCACGCCGGTTCCTCGCAGTACCAGCGGTATTTTGACCAGAGCACTTCCACCGGGCCGGCAACAGGAATATCGCGCAACCTCTGGAGGCGGCGCTCCTTCCTTCGGGAGGCGATGACTCCGCAGCTCGGGCAGCCAGGTAGCTTGTCAGTTTCGACGATGACCTGCCGACTGCCAGCAGTGACGATGGTGGAAATGACGCGGTAGTCGGGCAGGTTGAAGAGGATGGTGGCAGCGTCGGCTGCGACCCCGGTAGGCGCGTTCAAAGGCTCGTGGTCCTGTTCCAGGTTGAATGCTTAGACACACTCATCCCAGCAGGGCCACGGGCCCTCTTGTCTTCAACGACACGAACTCAATTCCCCACCAACCGCGAAGAGCCGGCAAAGTTGAGGCCAACAACACAGCGATCAAGAACATAAAGCGCACCGCCCGCGGGTACCGCAATGCCGCCAACTACAAATTGGTTATTCTCCTGAGAAGTGCCGTCCGGACGGCGGCATGACGCTCATTCCAGGGATCCATTTCCCCACGAACCGCGAAGAGCCGCGAAGACCAGCTTCATAAACTGGTCGAGAAAGCCGCTCAGCCGGAAACGAACCGGCTCTGGCGCACTATCTGCCGGTGGTGGAAAGAGATCGAAGTCCTCATCGTCACCGGCGCGACGACGGCGAAAGTGGAAGCCAGCAACACGCGATCAAGCACATCAAAATGACAGTCCGCGGATTCACCAACGCACGCAACTACAAAACACGTATCCTGTTGCGCAGTGCCGCCAGAACAGCGGTATGAACACCAATCACGGCAGAACATTCACCACGAACCGTGAAGAGTCCCTTTCAGGCCCTGACGTGATGTTGACGTGCAGCCTCAAACAAACATACGCCGTGGCCCTTTTTCTGCTGCAATGGCGTCGGCTAGATCACGATAGCGCTTAGCTACCTCTTCCCAGTCATACGAGACAGCAACATCAATCGCCCGGGCGCTCAGCGCTGCCATGAGGTCCTGGTTTTCGTCTTTGGTCCAGTATTCCAAGGCCGACACTAAGCCTGAAACTGTGGGGTCGCATACGAGCTTAGGATGTATCTGCTCGACAATCTCCGGGGAGGCTCCAGCCGACGTTGCTATTGGCACAAGCCCATGCGCCATTGCCTCAACAGTTGCAAGCCCAAATCCTTCGAACGCCCTTGTGGGTAGGACAAACATTTGTGATTCAGAAAGCAAAGTATGCTTCTCGTCCTCGCTAACAACTCCATGGAACGTGACGTTGTCCGATACACCGAGTCCCTCCGCAAGACCTTCTAGCTCCGCCCTCAACGAACCAGTCCCCACAATATCCAAAGTCCAACCCTTTTCGGTCAGGTTAGACAGGGCAAAAGCACGAATTAGGAGATCTATACCGGTCCGCCACTCGAGCCGACGGACGGCGATTAAGCGCTTACTTTGAAAGGCGTGCCTAGGCGTCGCTCCTATCCCCGACGTTTTTGATCCTCCAGGAATTATCTCGATCTTATCCTTGGAAAGCCAGGGATACTCTTGGAGTAGAACGCGCTGCGAGAATTTACTCAGCACGACTACGGCGTCGGCCTTGCGCAGGCAGCTCTCCTCCAGACGACGCAGCACGGCTATTCTCAACTGTGTTCCTGCAGCGGTCTTATTAATATCTTTGATCTGCGCCTTCAGCTCAAGTGAGGGACTAGCATGAAACACGTAAACCTGCACGGCCCCACTCGAGCGAGACAGATATAAATTGCCAAGTATAGACGTATGAACAATCCGCACCGGGCTTGATCCGAGCAAGTAAAGTGGGATGCCCGCCAATGACAGCATTGTGAGGAGACCACCGCGCAGCTTTTTCGGAACGAAGGACAGTACTGTACGGACCCTGACGCCTGGCAAATTCGACACAAGCTTGTCCTTACCGCCCTTGGACCAAGTCCGGGTGGAAACGGAGACACCTATACCATGTTGGGAAATTACAGCGGCGAGCTCAGTAGCATAGCGCTGAAGACCGCCCACCCAATCAGGGAACAAGGCATCGCTGACGAATACCCAAGAATTACTACGAAAAAACGACAACTAAACCCCCGAGAAAAACAGTTCCGGAAATAGACAAGGTAGACAACTTCGAATCGCTTCGGATGATACCCAGAACAACGGTCTGTAAAATTTGCACCGTGAAAGTAGCAACAGCTATGCCGATAACGCCGACTACTGACACAAACAGCATATTACAGAGCAAATTAAGAATAAGAATCGCTGCCGCGAAAATAAACATTGATCGCGCTTCGGCAGTACGGTTCCATAACCGCATATTGATTTGATTGATAATCGCGCAGGGCGTGGTTAGGGCATAAATGAAGCATATGCCGGTCAGTAGTGCCGGGGCCGTCATACCATAACTTGCGCCCGACAGAACCACCGTCACAAACACCGGTATCAGCAACATGAACGCGACGCACACCAGGAGAGGAACGAGGACCATCGATAGCACTGAGAAACTAGGAGCACCAATGCTTTCACGACTCACTGCGGCGTTGCCCATGGCCAGCCCAAGAGATGTTGTTGCACCTACGTATAGAATGGCGCCCAGGTTCAGTAGAACCAGCTCCTGAGAACCAAAGCCAGTGGCAAAGAAACGATCTATTATAGGCGAAGCGATGTTAATAACTGAGACCGCCGAAATTGCCGTTGCTTGTACTACCAACACTCCGGCGGATTTGGTCACATCCGGGATTTCGGCGAGGCGCGAGCGGTGCCGGGTCAGGGCGGCCATCACCACGGCACCAAGGAGATTGCCCCACGCTGCACGGTCGACAAGCATTCCCATTGGCACAAATATCGCTATCGCGCTTACCAGCGCCGGGATCGTTGAGGTAAGCATCCCGAAGGAGCTCAACCCTCCGCAAAGCAACCGGCCGTTAGCGACCCCATAAACCGCATAGAAAGGGATAGAAATAGCAAAAAGAAAGAAAATCTGAAAGTGTTCCAGCCGGTAAACGGCATCGCAAAGCACAAGCCCCAGAATTGGCAGGGCACCAAGTACTGCGGCCAGGTATCCGATGTTCCTTAGTGAACCCGCTCCTCTCAAGACAAGAGCAGAAGCAACTCCTGCGACTAGTCCGGCTAGCGCCAGAAATATAGTTGACGCGAGTACATACGACGCCATCTCGTCAGTCGGACCGACCTCTCGAGCAAGCACGAACTCACGGCCAGCACCAAAGACTCTTCCGAGCAATAGACATAGTGCACCGAAGACGGAAGCTTTCCAAAGCACTACAAATCTCCTGGCGCAGACATTCGAATCTCCGTCGCGGGAAAATTCTTGTGTGGAGCATCCTTACTTACCGGCCACCGCGGATCGCAAAAAGCCAAGCAAACCCAAAGCGGAATGATTATCCAAGCGCCGTAAAATCCATTCCAAAAGAAGAGACTAACAAATAAGGTGAATAGGGCAACTGATTCCCACCTGCGAAAAGCGCTGAGCAGTCTCCAACACACAACCAAGGCAAGAACAATAACTACGCCAGCTCCCACATCGGACGCCATGGCTAACCAGGTAGACTCAATGCCAAAAACATCCCCGTTAGCCACCGGGCTCCTAAGTTGTTTCTCCAACAGCACACGCCCAATTGGAAGACCACCCATTGGTCTTTCCAAAATGCTTTGCAGTACGAACCGAGTCGTAAAAGCACGATCAGGGTCGGACTCTTGAAGATTCTCGAAGACCGCGTATCGCTCGGAAAGTGCCTGAACCGCTGTTGGCAACGTGGTAATCAAGAGGAACACCCCCGCCAACAGACTGAAAGCAAGACCGAAGGAACGTTTGAGGCCGAGGGCGAAGACGGCAACAGGCAAACCAACAGCCAAGCCAATGACAGCGCTTTTTGAGCCAGTCATGATAATGGCAACAATGAAAAGCGCTCGTACCCAGTTCCCGAGTTTCAACTTCCGAGGAATAGCAAAAAAAGTCACCAATAGGACTGCGCTACTGAATAACGGGTTGCCAGCGGGGCCGAGGGCGCGCGATCCCCTCAAATAATCCCGGACGCCTGGCACATCGGCTATAAAAGCGTTAAAACTTAAGTCTGTTACGAACTCAACAATTACCAGAAGAGTGAACATGCAGCCAACACCAAATAGTGAGCCCCGCAACACCTCAGGGTCGGGCCTACGAAGGACAAAGCTAGCACCCATAGCCAGCGCAGGAATTGTCCAATACAACAGGCTGACGGCGTCAACACCAAAAATTGCAGCTGAAGCTATGTAGGCAAGAGGTGGAGCGAAAACAAGAACACTTGTGCTCCAGTGGCAATTCTGTCCTCCGGCATGAGTCCTTTTGCTTAGAAGACGAAAAATAGCAATCCAGAGCCAAGGATTGAGCAGAATATTGGCATTGATGAAAGGCAGGAACTGCCAGGGTATGAGCAGCGACCACACAAGGGAGCGATCCCAACCGATGCGCAATACGCAAACACAGGCGGCAAGTCCCATCAAAGCCAAGAGGCCCAAGGTCGGAGAAAAACTAACTAATACGCCCAAACCCACTGTCGCCAAAAAGGCAAGGGCGGTCACCAAGAACTTGGAGTCAGGATAACTGGAACCGGTGGCGAAGGGCGCAGAGCCGCCATAAAGCTGTCTGCGTTGCGCAATCATAGGTCTAGAGAACTAAGTATCATCCGGGCCTTCGGCGCAACTACTCGAGCACCAGCTGGGACGTCATCCACAACAACAGCATTCGCTCCAATGATCGCTCCGTCGTTTATGACAATATTGCCTAGGACGGCGGCACCCGGAAAAATGCGGACGCGGTCGCCTATTCTGGGAAGGAGGGGGTTTCCCGCTCGCCCACCAATTACGACACCTGGCGAAAGCAGACAGTCATCACCGATGACCGCTTTGGGATGAATAACGATGCCCGAACCTCCGTATGCGACTTTGCATCTCAGTCCGATCTGGCATTCGGAAGGTATGTGCGCACCAAAGAGCAAACGCCCAACGACGGTGAAAAACCGCGGCAAGAACGGAACACCTGCACGATAGAGGTAGTTCCCAACGCGATAAAATACTAAAGCCATCGCGCACCCCTTACACGTTGAGCATAGGACCTCAAAACATAAAAAACGAACATCGAGTTGCCGATCAAATATCTTTTGAACATCCTCTTTGGTTCTTGCGCTAACCGAAAGAGCCACTCGAGTCCGAGCTTCTGCATGAAGATTGGGGCTCTCGTCGTAACACCAGCCAGTACGTCGAAACTACCCCCAACGCCAACGCAGAGTCTGGCATTCATGACCTCAAGGTAGTCCCTGAGAAAGTTTTCCTTAAAGGGGGAAGGAAGGGCGACAAATACGAGATCCGGTGCCGCCTCACGAATCTTCTCCGCCATCTGCTCGTCGGAAAATTGCGAGCGCCAAAATCCGTCATGGAATCCCGCTACTGTGACGCCTCTAGCCCTAACCTGCTTTTCCACTTCTGTAACTACATCCGAGGAGGCGCCCAACAGGTATACGGATAGAGATTTCTTTGCGGCTGCGCTTAGAAGCCGGTCCATGAAGTCAATACCAGCAACGCGTTCAGGAAGAGGCTGGCCCAATAGTCGGCTTGCCCACACCACGGATTGCCCGTCGGCGTTTATTATTGCGCAATTCGAGATTGTCTCACGCACAGAGTCACTTTCGACGGCAGCCACGATCTTCGCTGCATTGACCACGACATGCTGGTGAACTCGCCCGTCCTCGATGAGCTCGAGGGCGCGGGCTATAGATTCATCCATGGTCAGGGCGTCAATAGGAGTTCCTAGGAAATCAATACGATTATTCAAGATCGCCCTTTCCGGCACTGTGAATCTTTGCAAGAGCACGGAAGGCATGTGCCTGGTTCCATCTCATAAAGGGCAAGCTTCTGGGGCTATTACGGAATCCGCCATCTTTACCTTGATGCGCCATTAAGAGCCGAATGGCAGGATGCAGTATTGTGGGACTTGTGCATTCTTGCATAAACTCGGGCAAAGCGCCGACGACGGTTGCGATGTTGTGAACATCCCTGCTGGGGTCCGAATCGCCGGCGTAGTATTTCGGGTAATTGTCACGCGTGAATAGATTCTCTTTCCAATACTTGATACCAAGGTCTAATTTCTCACCGGGATCTATACCGTAGCCCTGCAGCGTTTTTAGCGACTCGAGGACGTAAACGGTGTGAAAGTTATCAATCCACGCCAGAGATTTGTCTTCACCGTAATACCACGAGCCGTTTTCATTCTGCTGATCCAACGTGAGCTCAACTGCGGTGCGGACAGGCTCCAGGTCTCCGCCAAGCCGCGCCACTGTTTCAGCCGCAAGTAAACTTCCGTTGTGGATAAGCGCGCTTGAGGCAGGCGTGTAGTGAAAATAGCCTCTCTTATCAATGAGGGAATAGAGCCAATCCAAGGTCTTGGGGTTGACTTCTCCAACGCGGCCCTGTTTAGCCAGAGCCCTGACTACGAAAGCCGTAGCGATAACGTTTGGGGTGCCAGCCTTGTAGTAGCCCCACCTAGTTTGAACGTCGAACTCGTAGCCCCAGGGTCCCCCATTTTGGCTGGCAAGCAGCCGGCCAACAAGGGCCGCAGCCGCCTCATTCTGGCCGAGGAGCGAGTACCCCTCCGCAAATAGCGCCATAGACTTAGCCATGCGTACCGGTCGGATTCCCATCGCTTTACGCAGCGGGAGGCCTCCTCGTTTAACGGACTGCAGCAAAAGCTGCCGGGGAATCCGTCCGATGAACAGCGGAGCGGCGGGAGAAGTCAGCCCATCATACGGGTCCGCTCCCGCATAGTCCCGTGACCGGGCAAAAGCTTCTGCATGGCGAAGTGCTTCCTCGAAAGGTGAGATAGCGGTATTCAATTGGGGCCGTCCTCTGCAAGGGCAATTTGCAATTCGCCCTCAAGGCGATTTGCATACTGCGATATATCAAACCTTCGTTGCCAGGTTCGACGTGCATTGTTTCCGATTCGACTGCGCAGCTGATCGTCACTGATAAGCTGTTCCATCGCATGCTGCAATCCTTGCGCATCTCCAACGTCGACAAACAACCCGTTAACGCCGTCCTCAATAACGTCAGCGATTGAACCGACGTCCGTAACTATCGGGGCAAGCCCCCAGGCCATTGCATCTAGGAGCGCAAGCGGTAAGCCCTCCGCGTGAGAAGGCAGCACGAATATAGAGGCAGAGCCCAGCTCCTGTGCTAATCCTGCCTGATCTATCCACCCAGTATAATTTACTAAGGCACTTGCGTTTAGGGCATCGCGCGTACGATCATTTTCCGCATCTCCCGCCAGGATCATGGACCAAGGTTTGTTTGCGGTGAGACTAGCAGTAGCAGCCATCAGTTCGCTAAGACCTTTTCGCGCTCCCGATCGTCCAATAAATAGCATACGAATATGCGAGTGAGACCGGTTTGGCAGCTCCTCCGGTCCGGGAACCGCATTGGCCAGTATTCCTACTCGGTGTGCTGGAACCCCAAGGGTGCCGATCACGAATGAGCGCCACGTCTGCCCTAAGACCAATACGCGAGTTGCACGACGAAAAAGCGCTCGTATTGCCGTACGTACCAAGAAGTTGCTTCCACGATAAAACTCACGATACTCCGCACCATGTAGATGCAGAACATACTTACCGCCGGCGGAAGTTATGAGCGCCGCCAATATAGCTTTTCGCAAAGTACTTCCACGAGAAGCGACGTTGAGGTGGAAGAGTGGCTTGCCCTCACCGAAGGCGGCAGCAATACATATGAGTGCAGAGTTTACAAACGCTCTTAGGCGATGGTCCGTCGTTCCTGAGTCAACAAAGAGGAAACGTGAGTCGGGTTCGCAACTTGACTTCAGATGCCGCATCATCATGCCAATGCCGCCCGGCGAGCCCGGCGGCGGCCCCAGTATTATAACCTTGTGCTTCACGTTGCCTCAGCAACCTCAGGGATATGTATTTCGACAAGTTTCTGTTTTCCATTGACTGTGTCCGGTAATGACGGCAGCACCTGGCAATCGAACTTAATGCGGTCTCCACAGTTCCGTTGAAGCTCTGCAGCAAAAAGAGACGCATCGTCTGAGGTGCCCTCGGGCGTCAAGACGATGAGCACCTCAACTTTGCCAAAGGTCTTTTGGACGAATCGGAATGCCAAAATAGGCGAGTAGGCTTGGGAATGCACATTCAGTGCAGATGTGGAAATTGGTGCGCCAGAATCAGTGTACAAGTGCTCTTGAGTGCGCTTCCCTCTGAGCGAGCTCACGACTGGCGTGCCAAAGGTCGTGACGGCTTCAAGTCTCGCCATGTCGCCCGTATCGTATCGCAGTAATGGCATTGCAGTAAGCCGGAGGCCTGTTGCAATTATCCTACCGACCTGCCCGATCTGAACAGGTTTCCCGACTTCGTCCACGACTTCGACGTGCCCATACAAGGGCGCAAACGTATAATTCTCCGACTCTACGTTAAACTCAGCAAAGGCCACCCGTTCGCTGAGTCCGTAAAACGGAAGTGCAACTGCGGAAGGGAATGCTAAGCGTAGCAATTCGCTTTGTGCCGGTGTGAGCGGTTCAGAAACAGGGAAAACACCTGTAATGCGAGCGCGATGATTCAGTGGATCATGCCTGAGCGCGGCTTTAGCCACGGCAGCCAATGAGGAAGGGTATCCGTGCAAAAACTCGATTTGGCGCTTGCTAATCTCGTTCCAATAGTTTTCGACTGCCGGGGTATCCAACCCAAAGGGAGAAAGATACAACTCCCTGGTTGACCGTGATACGAACAGACGTTTCCCCTTCGGGCCCAATCGCTGCCCTCGCAGGACTGCCCGCCAGGCGTCGGGGTGATAGCCAGACCGACTCCACGTGTCGCACACATAAGCCCACTCGCTGGCGCCCCTGACCTTATCAAGATAGAAGACTGCGGGCTTACCGGAAGATCCGCTGGTCGAAACCAAATCGGCCTTAGATTTGGGGACCGTCAGCATTACATCGCGATTCTGCGTCATCTCGGCCCGTGTTAGCACAGGAAATTGAGAAAGGCGTTCGTATATGTCTTCCGATCGGTCTGCGTATGCAGCGCGCTCGGAGTAGTACGGCGTCGACAGTGCCTTAGCCACAACAGATTCAAGCAGATGGCGCTGACGCTCGCGCGCCCACTCTCCATCCCTTCTTGCCCTATCAATTTCTTCCAATGTGACATAGAAGTTGGCACCGAGCCTCACCCGCGTTGGCAGCCAATAAGAGACACGGCCAACAGACTCACGAATTGCCGGACTGCTATGTGCCAACTTCTCCCGGATACTACTCAGCATTACGCCTCCTGCCTACGGGGGACCCCACTAGGGCCGGCGCCTTGACTGGCTGGCCTGTAAGCAATGGACTCAATCTCCAACTTTATTCCCCCCTGAGCCCTGTGCAACTCCCCCCGCAGACGTCGTTCTCGACTTCTACCGTGGCGTTTCACACAGGGCTCTCTGCACAGTGCATCGCAAAATGCCGACTGTTAAACTCACACAAACCCCGCAAAAGGCTACCAGAAGCGTTGAGCGCGTTTCTGCTAACGGGCTCAGGGGCGTGGACGGGGCTGACGTCCCACCACATCGGCCAAACGGGATGTTGAACGCAGGCGCTCGGATAGACTGTGGAAAACCGTTTCTATCGGTTTAGTCGTGACTTTGTCGTCAGAAGGGCCAACATCTTGGATATTAGTGACTATTTGCGTGTGCTCAGACGCCATTGGGTCCTGATTACGACGCTTACGCTGCTTGGCCTGGGCGCGGCAGCAGTGTCATCAATGGCAATCAAGCCTACCTACACCGCGAAGACTCAGCTCTTTGTCGCCATACAAAACGCCGGAACGGTGTCTGAGCTTCAGCAGGGAAACACCTTCAGCCAGGCGCGGGTTCAGTCCTACGTAGAAACGGTTGCTTCTCCTGTCGTCCTTCAGCCTGTGATTGACGACCTAGGCTTGGAGGCGACGCCTGCGGAGTTGAGTAAGAAGGTAAGCGCGACGTCCGACTCCAACACAGTCATCATCTCGATCAATGCATCCGATTCATCGCCAGTTCAAGCGTCGGCTATAGCACAAGCGGTCGGCGAAAGCCTCATAGCAGTGATTGATGACATCGAACGTACGGGTGATGGCGACGCGTCCCCCGTTCGCTTGTCCGTAATCACGCCCGCAAGCGCTCCGGTTTCGCCAGCGGCGCCCAACACTCGCCTGAATCTGGTTTTGGGCGCCTTGGCCGGCTTGGCGGTCGGACTAGGACTTGCGCTACTTCGCTCGAAAATGGATACAAAGGTCATAGGCGAGCAAGACATACGAAGGATCACCGATTCACCCATTCTAGGGGGAGTTGCTTACGATGTTGATGCGACAAAGAAGCCTCTTTTGACACAGGCTCCGCCGCAGAGCCCCCGCGCTGAGTCATTCCGTCAAATTCGGACCAACATGCAATTCGCTCACGTCAGTCACGAGTCCAAAGCGATTCTCGTCACATCTTCCCTGCCTGGGGAGGGCAAAAGTACGACGGCCACCAACTTGGCCATCGCCATGGCGCAAGGCGGACAGACGGTGGTGCTTGTCGATGCCGACTTACGGCGTCCAAGAATCGATGACTATTTAGGACTGGAGGGTGGGGCCGGACTCACAACCGCCCTCATCGGGAGCGCTGATGTCAACGAATTGCTTCAACCTTGGGGCGAAGATCAACTTTTCGTCCTGACGTCAGGTCAGATACCGCCGAACCCGAGCGAACTCCTTGGCTCGGAGGCGATGAGAGAGCTGATACAAAGACTTGAAGATGCCTTTGATGCCGTCATTATCGACGCGCCGCCACTGCTCCCGGTTACTGACGCAGCTGTGCTCGCACAACAGGTGGGGGGCGTTGTTCTTGTTGTTGGTTCAGGTCGCGTGCGCGAACCCGAACTAGCCAAGTCGCTGGACGCCCTTACGATGGTCGACGCTGACTTATTAGGCGTCATATTGAACCTGGTCCCCACTAAGGGGCCGGATGCGTACGCCTATAGCTACTACACATACCAGCCTGAAACGCGTCCTAGCCGCTCGCGTAAAACCCCGCCGCCTATGGGAAGTAGTGTCACGAAAGCAGACAATGGCGGAGATGCCACACTTGCACGGGCTAGGGCAGTTGCACGCCGTGAGACGCTCACCCAATAGGACGAGGGATACTCGTAAAATACAACAATTTCTGGGGACAAGTTATGGCACAACGTGATTCGCTCAATTGGCGTGCCCGTTATGGGCGACGAATCGCAGCGGTTGACGCCTTCGTTGTCTTGTGGGCCATATTCGGTGCTGTCCTCGCAAGATTTGGCACTATCCAGAGCGAGAATATGACACGTACCGGAGTCCCGGACGTAGTGATCGCCACGCTTCTCGCGACCAGTTGGTGGATCATGCTCTCAGTTTGGGGTAGCAGGGATTCACGGATACTCGGATACGGCCACGAAGAATACAAGCGAGTTGTCGGCTCTTCTGTCTGGTTCTTTGGTCTCATCGCTATCGTTTCTTACACTTTTCAGTTCGAGACTGCTCGCGGCTACGTGGCCCTGGCGCTGCCAGCAGGGGTCCTCAGTCTCGTGATGGCGCGGTTTCTGGTACGGCAAGCACTGCAAGTGGACCGGCAGCTCGGACGAAGCTTGTCACGAGTTTTGATCATCGGAGGGCCAAGCAGTGTCGAGCATCTGGCCCGGTCCCTGACCCTTCATCCCATGGCTGGCTATTTGCCCGTAGCCACCTACCTACCAGGAACCCCTGATGGCACGCGAATAGCTGGGGATCTTGCGTTGCCGACACTTGGACACAGCACAGACGCTACGGAAATCGCAAAAACAATCGAAGCCTTCGGACCGGACGCTGTAGCACTGTCGAGTGGAGTGCAGCTTCCACCTACCACCATCCGAGCGCTAGGTTGGGCTCTCGCCGACCTTGATGTGCGCATGATCATGGCCCCTGCCCTCACGGATGTGGCCGGCCCGAGGATTCATACGCAACCTATTGCCGGGCTCCCACTCATTCACGTGTCCACCCCAAATCTTGCCCCGCGGCAGCAATTCGTAAAACGGGTCTTTGACCTCGTGGGCGCTGGGGTTCTAATTACGCTGCTTGCACCGCTACTACTGCTTTTGGCAGTAGTTGTGCGCGTAGATAGTCCAGGACCCTTCCTCTTCAGTCAGGAACGTGTCGGCGCTTATGGCGCTAGGTTTCAAATGTTCAAGTTTCGATCAATGGTCGTTGATGCCGAAAGCCAACTTCGCAATCTGAGTTCCCTCAATCAAGGAAATGATGTTCTTTTCAAGATTCGTAATGATCCAAGAGTAACGCGAGTTGGGAAGTTCCTTCGACGATACAGCCTTGACGAATTGCCGCAACTCTTCAACGTGATAAACGGAACGATGAGCCTTGTCGGTCCGCGCCCTCCTCTCCCATCGGAAGTCGATAGGTATGAACCACATGTGCACCGGCGCCTACTAGTCCGCCCCGGCCTAACTGGCCTGTGGCAGGTGAGTGGAAGGTCTTTACTCTCTTGGGAGGACTCGGTCCGGCTTGATTTGTTCTACGTCGAAAATTGGTCACTTTCAGGGGATCTTCTTATTCTCGCGCGAACGATCCGTGCCGTTTTCCATCGCACTGGAGCTTTCTAGGCTCATGCTGCTGTCACGTTGTTCGCTGAGGGGCGGGTCGTAATATGAACACTACGCACGAAATGAGCAAATCATCTTCTGCATCATCGTCACAGAACGGTCGACGCCGGAAATCGATGCGCCCAACCGTCAAGGTCCTTTTTTCGCTGGGTCTTTTCCTTTTATTATTGATCGTCTTAGCCGCATGGACGGGGGCTAAGGCTTCAGTCATACAACAAGAGCTACAACGGAGCAATATACTTATTGCCCATCTGCAGCAAGCAGTTTTGGACAACAATCCTGACTTGGCTGCTCAGAAAGTGGATGCACTGCAGGAAAGTACCAAGGCAGCGCGAAAGGCAAGCGAGGACCCAGTTTGGGTCATCGCCTCTGCCATGCCCTGGATAGGACCCAACGTCTCAGCTATAAGCGAAGTGGCAAGATCAGCCGACGATGTTGCAACACTTGGGCTCAAGCCACTAGTGGAAGTAGTCGGGACGATAGATTGGTCGACTCTGATGCCTAGCGGTTCGGGAGCAGACTTATCCTCGATCGAGCAAGCCGGGCCTCGGTTGGCAGCCGCAGCTCATGCGGTAAGCGCCTCTGCGTCGCGTCTCGAAGGTATCGAGACGGGAGGCCTACTTGGTGAAATTGCCGAGCCTCTGGTTGATGCTAGGAATCAACTCCGCACCGCCGGCAAGACCCTCACTGCTGCAGGAGACGCAGCAGGCATAGCGGCAAAAATGATGGGATCTTCCGAACCAAGACGTTATCTGCTCCTGATCCAGAACAATGCCGAAGTCAGAGCTTCAGGAGGAATTCCTACCGCATTGGCAGTACTCACGCTGGATAAGGGCAAAATGGAAATGAGCGAACAAACAACAGCCAATGCTTTAGGCCGTATGCAAGTGCCGGTGGGAGTCGAGAGTGAACAGGAGGCAATTTACTCCACACGGATCGGAACGTTTATGCAGGATGTCAACCTAACGCCCGATTTTCCAACCGCCGCTACCACTGCTAGTAACATTTGGCGCAAAAAAACTGGTCAGACTGTCGATGGCGTTTTGTCTGTCGATCCTGTCGCACTGAGCTACATTTTGGATACAACTGGTCCAATCACGCTAAGCAATGAGGCGATATCGGCAGTTTCTCCAAGGCTCCCTTCTGAACTGAACGGCGACAATGTTGTCAAAGTTCTCATGTCAGATGTGTACTCAGCTATACCCGATCCGGCTCATCAGGATTTGTTTTTCGCTGCAGTGGCGAAGGAGATTTTTTCCACCTTGGCCGCTGGAAGTGGTGACCCTACTGGTCTTTTCGAAGGGATCAAGCGCGGAGTAGACGGACAGCGGATTCTCTTGTGGTCCGCGCACGCCGAGGAACAGCGAACAGTCGAAAAGTATCCGGTCGGTGGGTCTGTATCCCGCGAAAGTATTCCCGCTGCTCAATATGGGGTCTATTTCAACGATGGCACTGGGGCCAAAATGGACTACTACGTCAAGCGCACTGTTCAACTCATCAAAGAGTGCCCCAGGGACGGCTACGAGCAGACAACCGTCCGCGTCACAAGCACCAACACTGCCCCGGCGGATGCAGCGACATCTTTGCCAGAGTACGTCACCGGCGGGGGTACCTTCGGTGTGCCGGCCGGATCGGTGGAAACAAACGTCATTGCTTATGGTCCTGTCCAGGCAAACGTGGAAACGGCGAAAGTGGACGGGGAGCAAACTGGGTTCGCACCCTATCTCCACAGCAACCGACCAGTAGGCGTTCTTGCCATCCGGCTAGCACCAGGAGAGAGCCGTACCGTCGACTTTACTTTTGGGAAAATCGTCCAACAGACGGAACCTAACGTGGTTGTCACACCTGGCGTCCAAGACGTAAAAGATGTGACCTTGCCCACGGCCGCCGCTCTTTGTGACTAGCGCAAGTGGGCATTCCGTTAACACTTTGTAAACCGTTCTGATTAAGATTGCTCACAGAGCAATACAGGTGGTACGGTTTTTCTCGGGATAACTATCCGGCGACTCTGCACAGGTCTCGTGCGGTGAGGAATAATCCTCGAATCGGGTAAACAAAACTTATAACGTCTCCGGGGGGACAAGCATGAAAAAAACACTCGCAGCACTCGCACTTGCAGGCTCCATTGCACTCGTCGGCGCCGCGCCGGCGCTGGCATACACTTCCAGCCCGCCCGAAATCGTGGTCGACGATGCAGCAGTCGCACCCAACGAACCTTTCATCTTGAGCGGCGGCGGCATGGCCCCCAATGAACCGGTGAACGTCACGGTGACACCGGTTGACGGCACGGCCCCGGCCGCAGGTAGCCAAGCTGTAGCCGCCAAGGTCAACGTCTTCCTCGCGCCGCAGACGCTCTCCACGACCGCGAATGCTGATGGCAGGTTCTCGCTGCCGATTTCGATCAGCGAAAGCGGCACCTACTCCATCACCGCTACCGGCGCGATTTCGGGCAATACCGTTGGGCCTGTCACCGTGAAGGTTGATCCCACCTTCTCTGAAGCAGGCGCACCCCTTGCCGGCACCGGTGGTAACGCAGGTGGCGCTCCCCTTGCCAACACAGGAACGGGCTTGGCCAACACCGGCGCAGATTCCGGGTTGGTTCTCTGGACGCTGGTTGGCGCTGGCGCACTTGCCGCCGGCGCAACGTCAGTAATGGTTGTTCGCCGCCGTGCCAAGGTAGAGGCTGCTGCATAACGCCATACCAACAAGCACCGAAGAGGGTGGGTGGTTCTCCGGAAACGGAGAAACACCCACCCTCTTCTTTTAAGCTGTCGACAAGCTCAACCACCGACATATGGTATCTATCAGGGCTATGGGGAGACATTGGCGCACACCACCAAGGGAATTGGATTTTTCTGCACCGCTACCCGCTTCCAGGTGCCCCGCTACGCCCTTCTGCGGCTCTCGGGTATTCTAGCGCTTAGCACGGGAGCGATCGCCGTTCTACAGGCTTCCTGAGACTAACCTTGAGGCACTTCCATAACCGCCAGCGTTGGCGGCTCATCTTCGCTGTCATGCTGGTTCCGCTCGCTGTCGTCGCCTTCTGGCCAAGCCCGGTGGACCAGCCAGCGCAGGGCCAACTCGCCAACGTTTTGAACTTCCTTCACCGGCACGGAATTCCTGCCTGGTTCAATTACAAGTTCGTGGAGGCCTCGGCTAATGTGGCACTTTTCATCCCGCTCGGATTCGTTTGCGCCCTCGCTTACCCCGATAAGCAGTGGTGGCGAATTGGCGCCTTCGGACTCCTAATTTCCGGCTGCATGGAACTGGGCCAGCTCTTGTTTCTTCACAACCGTATTGCAAGTCCTCTCGACCTTGTGACAAATGCATCAGGTGCTGTCATAGGCGGCCTGCTGTCAGCTCAGCTGGTTAGAAGACTAGAGGCCCGCCGCCGTTCGGCAGCGGACCTCTAAAAGTCGGTAAAGCGTGGGTTAGTTGACGAAGGCTTTCATCCAGGTCTTTAGGTCCTCGCCGAACTCCACGCGCTCGGACGCGAGCGTGATGACGGCCTTGAGGTAACTCAGCTTGTCGCCGGTGTCGAAGCGGCGGCCCTTGTAGACCACGCCGTACACGCCTGCGCCTTCGCCAGCAGCAAGTGATTGCAGTGCATCCGTCAGCTGGATCTCGTTACCGCGGCCCGGCTTGGTGTTCTCCAGGACGCCGAACACGGACGGGTGCAGCACGTAGCGGCCGATCACGGCCAAGTTGGACGGAGCCTCCGCCGCGGAAGGCTTCTCCACCAGGCTATTGACGCGGACGTACTCCTCGCCGTCGACGACGGTGATGTCCGCGCAACCGTAAGCGCTGATCTGGGACGGATCCACCTCGATCAGGGCGATAACGGAGCCGCCGGTCTTCTGCTGCACTTCCATCATGGTGCTCAGCAGGTCCTCGTCCTCGTCAATGAGGTCGTCGCCCAGCAGGACCGCGAACGGCTCGTCACCCACGTGCTGCTGCGCGCAGAGTACCGCGTGGCCGAGGCCTTTAGCCTCCCCCTGACGGACGTAGTGGATGGGCCCCAGCTCCGAGGCGTAATGCACCGACTCGAGGCGGTCCTTATCGCCCTTGAGCTCCAGCGCACGCTCCAGGCCCGGCTCACGGTCGAAGTGGTCCTCGAGGGAGCGCTTGTTACGCCCCGTGATCATCAGCAGGTCGGTGAGACCGGATTTTACGGCTTCCTCAACCACGTACTGGATGGCCGGACGATCCACTACCGGCAACATTTCCTTCGGCATTGCCTTGGTGGCGGGCAGGAAGCGAGTTCCCAATCCGGCAGCAGGAATGACGGCTTTGGTTATTGCTTTCCCCGTTGTCATAGCTGAACCATACAAATCAGCGGGAGATAAAGGCAATTTACGGCGGTCTTCGGTGTTGTGCCCAGGCGCAATCACCGGCCCCCTCTTCAACCACCGAGGTGCCTCAGATCCCGCAGAATGTGCGGTACTGCGCGGAGAAACCGGGCCCACCTGTCCCGGTGCTGCGAGAGTCGTCCTCGTAGGGACATGTCAGCGTAGATGTTCCCGCTCAGGAAGACCTCAGAACGAGCGACGACCGCGCGCCACAGCATCTTTGGTTTGTCGTGCCATGGTGCCAGGATAATAGCAATGAGCCGGGCGCTCTCCCGGTTCCCTGGCCATTAGGCGGTTCCGCCATTCGGCAGAAGGCTGCGGCCACCCCAACTCAGCGGTTTCAGGAAGGAGGTCCTCGAGGAACGGGCGCACCGCCGCCAGAGAGCCGGTGGCAGTCGCGATTTCCAGGATGGCAAGCGCGTGCGATTGCCGCTCGGAGAGGCGGGCCAAGAAGTCGAGCTCCTGCCGGGAAGCAGGCAACTGGGGCGACCGGAGGGCGTGCAGTGCCAGGATCAGAATTCCCAGCGCCGGTGACGGGACCCGCCCCACCTGTCCTGCAAGCTTTAGATGATCGGTGTTCGCCCACATGACCTCGAAGCAGTCAGCGGCCGGACTTTCCATCCCGGGGAAGCGGAAGTGGACATCGATGCAACAAGGCCATTTAGGGTGGTAGACGGTAACCGAGTGCTTCGGAAATGTCGTGCTGTCGGGATCCACGGGGCGTTCCCGCCAGCCCCGCCACCTCAGGCCTTGCAACATCTGTTCCAGGCTGGAGGGTGACACGAAGACGTCGATGTCAGCGGAGGTCTTGGGCTGGCGCAGGCCCTGCATTGCACTCGCAGGTCCCTTAATAAAGAAAGCCCGGATGCCCAGCCCATCCGCCACCCGCGCTGCCATGGCATGGCCCAAGAGCACGCCCTCAGCAAGGCTGAGCTGCGTTTCACCGCCAGTGTGCCTCGCTGGCATTATCTAGTCCCTGGCCCTGCGTCCGGCGGATACCGCTTCGAGGGCGCCTTCGACTTCTGTGCCTCGCCGCGCGCCAGCGCCCGGTACTTCCGCCGCAAGCGTCGGACCGGGCGCGGAGGTATAGGTTCCGTAGTAGGAGTAGGCGTCTGTTCCCCGGGTTGGCAGGTAGTTGAGAACCGCGCCCAGAATTCGGCCCTTGACCTTCTCCAGGTTCCCCAGGGACTGTGAAAGCTGTTCCTGAGTGGTTTTGCCCGTCCGGATCACCACGATGGCTCCATCCGCCACGCGGGAGAGGACGGCTGCATCAGTCACCGGAAGCAGCGGCGGGGCGTCAATCAGGACGATTGCATCCTCGGCCAAGGAATTCAGCATGTTCTTCATGGCCCTGGACCCCAGCAGCTCGCTGGGGTTCGGCGGGATGCGGCCTGAACCAAGGATTGAGAGATTCGGCAGGGCACCCCAAGGCTGGAGGACATCCGCCAATTCAGTAGTGCCGGTGAGGACATCGGTAACCCCCACTCCCGGAACGAGATTGAAAACATCCACCAAAGTTGGCCGGCGGAGGTCGCCGTCGACCACCACGACGTTTTCGCCGGCAGCTGCCATGGTGACCGCCAGGTTAGCAGTGACAGTGGACTTGCCTTCTGACTGGACCGAGCTGGTGACCACGATGATCCGCGGCGGCTGGTCCACGTCAAGAAAGCTGAGGTTGGTGCGGAGTTCCCGGAGGGCTTCGGCCATCGCTCCGCCGGCGTCGTGAACTTGCGATGCGGTGCCAGAGTCCAAAACGGTGCTCTTCCCGTCCAGACGATGGTCCAACGGAAGAGTGCCGATCACGGGGACACCGAAGAGCCGTTCGATTTCGGCGGCCTTGCGGAGGCGCCGGTCGAGGTGACGGCGGACCACTGCGTAGGCCATACCGAGGGCCAAACCAACAAGTGCGCCCAACGCAAGGTTGAGCTTGGTGTTGGGTGAAGTCGGGCTGGTAGGAACGACCGCCTTGCCCAACGGAAGCACACGGACAGCCGTAGCCGTGGCATTCGCCGGTGAACCGGCGTTGGGCGTTGCTGCCGTACCGGGCTCAACAATTGTTTCTGCAGGAGTTGCCGTTTCGATTGCTTCCACCTGGGCGGCCAAGCCGTTGACCCAGGCATCCGCCACGCGCTGAGCGGTGGCCGGGTCAGCCGACTTGGCCGTGACCTTGATTTCTGCGGTGTCCATCGGGACCTTCACGCTTATGGTGCCAAGCAGGGCGTCCGCGGTGGTTTTCAGCTCCAGGGAAGCGATGACACGGTCTGCCACGAGTCGAGACTTTGCCACGGACTCGTAGTTCTTGACCTTGGCTTTGGCCAGGCTGTCCCCGGCGAGTGACAGGCTTACGTTGTCCGAGCCCGGTGTCACCACGATACCGCTGGAATCAGAGGAGTAGACCTTGGGCTGAAGAACGGTCGACCCGCCCGCGGTTACGGTGCCCAACAGGGTGAAGGCGACGATGGCCTTCCAGTACACCCGAAGTATCCGCAGGTAGTCCGTCAGATCCATCCCTGCGGGCGCTTCCGCGGGCGGCGTCGCTGTTGTGCTCATAGTGGTTCCTTCCACTCAAATTCTCTGTTTCCTGTCCCGGCGTTCATTACCGGGGTACTGCTTCGAGTGGTCCCCCAAGCGGTTGGCGGCTACTAGCGGCCGTGTTCCAAAATTGATTTCGCAATGAGCTGTTCTGTTGCTGCGGCGACGGCGTCCCGGTAACCTTCCGGCCTGCCGTGCACCTTCCCGACTTCGTCAGCGAGCTGGTCCAGCCTGATTGGGTTGGCGGATGCTTCCCAGATGGCCGGGCCGATCCCACTGAGCCGCACAATCTCGTCGTCCAGCATTAGTAGCAGGTCACCATCGACAGCCACAGCGTCCTTTGGTGTTGTGCGCCGAACGCAACCGTTCGGGGTGTGCCCAGAATGGGCACCGCCTGATGCCCGGCCCTCCCACTCAGCCTCTGTCCCGGGCTGCGCCCGGAACAAGGGTTCCAATGCCGCGGTTAGCTCTGCTGCTTCCGAATAGGTCACCTGCCAGACTCCCCCGACGCTGTCGATAAGGCGGCAGAGCGACTGCAGCGGCTCATCGACCTCGCCCTGCGAGGACGAGTCCGGGATCAGGGCGAGTACCGCATCAGCCAGCGGGACTCGCTCCAGCACCGGGGCCACCGGACGGTCCCTTTGGACCCGGTTCAACAACACGATGGACTGGATAAAGGGCTTGGTAGGGGCTGGATGAAGTCCGAGCTCATCCGGTCCTACCTGTCGCTTGGGCCGGCCCGGCCCTTGCTTCACTGACAGTGGCTTCGGGTACGGAATAACCGATCCGTCCGGGCGGATAGCCACGGTTTCGTCCGTGACATACCCATACGTTTTCGCCAGGACCGAAGACGCGGTGGTCTTGCCCGTTCCCGACTTGGCCACGAGCGCCACCACCGCCCCTGTGAGCGGATCCGCTACTCCGCAGGCGTGGAGCATCATTAGTTCACCGGCGTTGGCCAAGATAGCAACCACCGTCAACCTGGAAGTGAGGTTCTCAGCCAACTCGTCGAAAGAGGCAGCCTGCAACAGGAAAGTGCCGGCATCGTTCGCCAGTGTCTGGTAACTGACTGACGCCGAGAACGGCTGCGAGTCGGTAGGCTCGACCGGCAGCGGCGGAACCAATGGCTCCTGGCTGCTGGCACACCGTTCCCAGACCAAGCGCATGGCATCCCACTGCTTCCGGGTGACTTCGCGGCCCCAACGAACGGCGAACTGCACGCCAAGGACGTCCACGCAGAACAAATCACTACCGCCCTGCATCTCCTCAAACCCGTTTAGCGCGCACGCCATCTGTACGTCGGTCATGATCCCCCCGGACCTAAAGCTGTTAGAGCGAAGTGGTGTGTGCAGCCTCAATCAGGCGCTGGGCTTCAAGGCATGCAAGGAACTCTTCGACCTGGGCCTGCATCTGGCCGGCCAGGTCCTCGAAAGCGGCTTCAAGTTCAATCAGGATGTCTTGCTCGCTTCGGTGCCCATTGATCAGGTCCCAAATGATTGCAGCTGTACCTTCCAGAACGACGGGCTGGGTTGCATCCAAGTGCAGCAGTGCCACCCGGCCCTCGGATTGAGTACGTGCTTCTGCCACCAGGCCGCCACGTTTCCAGACCATTGTTAGAACTGGATGGTGGGGTTAGGACTGGTGGTGGGCGCCAGCGAAAGCGAACCGCCGGCGTTGGCTGTTAGGACCACTGTCGTGGTCATAACGTAGGAATAGGCAACGTTGCTCGGTTTTGGATTGATCGTTTCATAGTTGTACAAAGCCGAGAACGTGGTGGTCTGACCGCTGCCGATAGTCCCAGTGTACGAAAAGGACACAGTCGACTGACGCTGTGTAAAAGAGATAGGGCCGGACACAGCAGCAGGCAGTAGCGACTCAACGCCTATTCCTACTAGCACAGTCCCCACCGGGGACAGGGTAGTCGTCACGCTAATAGTGCCCGTGAATGATGAAGTCCCGGTGTTCTTGAGGCTAAGAGTTGCTGGAGCAGTTCCGCCGTATTTGGTGCCGCCGCCCCCAATTTTGGAGAACTGGGGGGCCGCGCCACTAACCCAACTTGCTGTTGCACTAATCGGCGGCGGCGACGCAGCTGCGGCCGGCGCGGCGATAGCTGTAGCGATAACCGGCAATGTCCATGCCACGCCCTTGACCACCCTGCGACGGCTGAAGCCGGTCTCTTTGCTGCCATCGACCGTCGCATTCAGAACCTCAGACAAGTGCGCCCCCATGTAGGTGTCAGCCGCAGCACCAGGTCTTGTACACCGGCTGCGGGGATTAGCCGGGCGTTTTCCCGACTTCGCCTACTATTCCTAAGCACACTTAAGATTCCTGCAATCAACCTGCAAGGTTGAATCAAGATTGGACTATCGGGTCAATAACGCTTCCCACCAGCGGCGATAGCTGCGCCGAGTTCAATACGTCTCAGGGTGGGTTAAGTGCCAGCCTCGGCCGAAAACGTAGTTCCGCCTTCATCCGTCACCATCTGGTCGGATTCGCTCAGGCCTGCTGACGTGGAACAGTCATCGCACCGGCCAACGAATTGGTGCGGGCAGGTCGAGAGGGAAATGCCGTCCCCGGTGGATAATCTGACTCGCATGGTATCCCGCCGTTCCTGAATCCTCCCGGCTCGCCGAGAGACTCATTAGGGTGCCGGCGAATGCTGGGGCGGGAGCTTTCGCTTGCGAACGCCCTCGCCTCGCCGGCAATTCCTAGTCAACAACCAACCGAAGCGGGAAACACGAGTAAGCGCTACCCGTTCCTTCAGGCCACCCGTACCTACCTAACCCGGCTACGCGGTGCCTCCCTAAGCCCCCAACGGCGTTCCGGACGCCCTCAGCCGGTGAACTTAGGCTCGCGCTTCTCCTGGAAAGCCCTGAAACCCTCGGCGTAGTCGTCGGTTTTGCAGAGCCGTGCCTGCTCAGCGTTCTCCTCTGCCATGGCTTCCCACAGGCCCAGGCGCTGGTCACGGATGTGCGCGACCAGTTCCTTGCTTGCGGTAAAGGCGCCGGTGGCGCCGCGGGCCACTCGGCCGACAATAGCCCGGGTAATCTCCAGCAGCTCATCCGCCGGCATCGCCCGGCTGAACAGCCCCTGCGCCACGGCCTCTGCGCCGCTCATCAGCTCGGCCGTGTAGATCAGGTCCAGCGTCCGGTGCATGCCCAGCCGCTCGGTGAAGAACCAGTGCCCGCCCGAATCCAGCGTGGCACCCAGCTTGGCGAACGGCGACCCGAACTTGGCGTTCTCCGCCACGTACACCACGTCCGTGGCCAGCAGCAGCCCCAGCCCCACGCCCAGGCAGGCACCATGGGCCGCCGCGAACGTGGGCGCCGGGAACGCGCTCATCTTCTTCAGCAGCGGCTCCACCAGCCCGCCCAGGTACGCGGCGGCGTCGTCATTCTCCGGCGTCACGTTCTGGATGTCCCGGCCCGCGCAGAAAGCGCGGCCCTCTCCCCTCAGCAGCAGCGCCCGCACCTCACCGCGGGAGGCGGCGGCAGCAGCGTCGTCGTACGCCTGGGACAGGTCCGCCAGCGCCTGCTCATCCAGCGAGTTCAGCTTGTGCGGGGCGTCCAGG
This sequence comes from Arthrobacter sp. V1I9, assembly GCF_030817075.1. NCBI lineage: Bacteria > Bacillati > Actinomycetota > Actinomycetes > Micrococcales > Micrococcaceae > Arthrobacter > Arthrobacter sp. V1I9. The sequence continues at coordinate 743,668 of NZ_JAUSYU010000001.1, read as the reverse complement.
ACAACCTCGGCGATGTTGTTGCTGATGGAGAGGGAAATCATTCGGGCTCCTATGTTGGGACCGGTCAGGCTTTAGACGTCGAAGTCGACGGTGACTTCCTTGCTGGTGGGGTGGCTCTGGCAGGTCAGCACGTACCCCTTGTCCAGCTCATCCTGCTCCAGCGCGTAGTTTTCGTCCATGGTCACGCTGCCGGTGACCACCTTGGCCCGGCACGTGCCGCACACTCCCCCGGCGCACGCGAACGGCACATCCGGGCGGACCCGCAGCGCGGCGTTCAGGATGGACTCGCGGGCGTGGGTGGGGCTGGCCACCTCGCCCTGCAGGCCGTCCAGCTTGAACGTGATCTTGTACGTCTCCTTGGACTCATCCACCACCACGGGCCGGCCCGCGTGCCCCTCCGGCTTGTCCGGCTTGCCGGACGTGAACAGCTCGAACCGGATGTTCTCCGGCTTCACGCCGCGCTCGGCCAGCGTGTCCCGGCACAGCTGCACCAGCTCGAAGGGCCCGCACAGGAACCACTCGTCCACATCGTCCGCGTGGATGGCCGTGCCCAGCAGCTGCTGGAGCTTCTCGGCGTCGATCCTTCCGCTGAGCAGCGGCGCGATCCGCTGCTCACGGGACAGCACGTGGTGGATGGCCAGCCGCTGCGGGTACTTGTCCTTCAGGTCCGCCAGCTCCTCCAGGAACATCACGTCCATGGCGGCCTTGTTGGCGTAGATCAGGTCGAACCGCGACTCCGGGTTGGCGGCCAGCAGCGTCCGGGCGATCGCGATCACCGGGGTGATGCCGCTCCCTGCGGCGATGGCCACAAAGCTCGCTTCCCCGTGGGCGGCGACGTCCCCCGCCAGCTCCTCCGGGTTGTTCATGGAGTTCATCCGGTTCTGCTCCACCGCGGTGCCGTCCCGGCCGTGCCTGGACACAAACGCGCCCATGGGACTCATCACGTCCAGGGTGTCCCCGGCTTTCAGCTCCGCGTTGGCCCAGGTGGAGAACAGCCCGCCCAGGTCCTTCTTCACCGCCACCCGGATCTCGCTGCTGCCGTCCGCGAAGCTGCGCGGCTCGGCGCAGATGGAGTAGCTCCTGCGCACCTCGTGCAGCTCGCCGGTTTCATCGGGGAGCTTGGTGCGCAGGGCCACGTACTGGCCGGGCAGGTAGTCGAACTGGCCGGCGAGCTCGCTGGGGACGTGGAAGCCCACCTCGATGGCGTCCTCGGTGAGCCGGCGCACCTCCTTCACGGCGAGGGTGTGGAAGGACGGACGACGGCGGCCGGTGGCCTGCGCCGTTTCGGCGGCGGTCTGGCGGACAACAGGCATGGGGCTTCCTTACAGCACTTTGAAGTAGTCGAACGGTTCCTTGCAGTCCTGGCACACGTACAGCGCCTTGCAGGAGGTGGAGCCGAAGCGGGTGAGTTCCTTGGTGTGCAGGCTGGCGCACTGCGGGCACTTGACCGCCATGCTGAGCCTGATGGGGCCGGCGTGCCGTGCTGCATTTGCCATGCCCGACGGCGGGGCGATGCCGTACTCCTGCAGCTTCGCCTTTCCGGCGTCCGTCATCCAGTCCGTGGTCCAGGCCGGGGCGAGCACCAGGTCCACCTCGACGTCTGTGTAGCCTTCTTTTGTGAACGCCGCTTTGAGGTCGTCGCGGATGGCGTCCATGGCCGGGCAGCCCGAGTAGGTGGGAGTGATGGTGACTATGACGTTGTTGTCCGTCACCTGCACGTTCCTGAGGATGCCCAGGTCCGCGATGGTGAGCACGGGGATCTCGGGATCGCACACGGTGGCGGCGATGTCCCACGCCTGTTGCTCCGGCGTCGCCCTCTTTGTTTCGAAGTCACTCACGTAGATTGCCACGGCAGTCACCAGCCCGCTCCGGGATGCTCGCGGGCCAGCACCTGCATCTCGGCCAGGAGGTAGCCTAGGTGCTCCGAGTGCCTGCCGTGCCGGCCGCCGCCGGGGGCTGCCGGGACGTCCGGCACCTCAAGCTCGGCTTCCGTGAGGACTTCGCCGGTGAGCCGGTCAAAGTCCTCACGCAGGCTGGAAGGCGCGACGGCGGCACCCGCCTCGGCGAGCCGCTGCGTCAGGTCATCGTCCTGGAACAGTTCGTTGACGTACGGCCACATCAGGCGCAGTCCGTGGATCATCCTGCGGCGCGACTCGTCCGTGCCGCCGGCCAGGCGGAGAATCCACTGGGCGCTGTGGTCCCGGTGGTAGTCCACTTCCTTCACGGCCTTGGCGGCGATGGCTGCGATTGTGGCGTCCGTTGATTCGGTGAGCCTGCGGTACAGCTCGAACTGGTAGTAGCTAACGATGAACTGGCGGGCGATGGTCACCGCGAAGTCGCCGTTGGGCTGCTCGAACAGCTGGACACTGCGGAACTCGTGCTCGCGGCGGAAGTAGGCGAGGTCGTCCTCGGACTTGTCCCAGGCTCCCCCGGCGTAGCTGAGGAAACTCCGGGCGTGGCCCAGCTGGTCCAGGGCGATGTTGCCCAGGGCCACGTCCTCCTCCAGTTCCGGGGCGCGGGAGATCCAGTGGCCCAGGCGCTGAGCGAGGATCAGGGCGTCGTCGCCGAGCCTCAGTGCGTACTCTGCAACGTCTTCTGTTGGTTTGGCGACGCCCGTGCGGACCTCGAGCGCGATGTCCTCCGGGCGCAGCGCGTTGCCGGGGGTGATTCGGGTGGCGCTGGCGTTGGAGTCGCCGCCTGCTGTTGGGGCTGCCACGCCGGTGGAGATGTCGCCGTGGCCTGTTGTGGTCTCGGGGGTCACAGGTGCTTCGGGGCTCACAGGTGCTTTACCCCTTCGCTCTTGGTGTAGTACGTGGCGTGCCGGTAGTCCTTGCCCTGGGGCGACTCGAAGAACGAGCCCTTGGAGTCAGGATCGCTGGCGGCGATGGCGTCGGCCGGGACAACCCAAATGGAAACGCCCTCGTTGCGGCGGGTGTAGAGGTCGCGGGCGTTGCGCAGGGCCATCGCGGCATCCGGTGCGTGCAGTGATCCGGCGTGGACGTGGGACAGGCCGCGGCTGGACCGGACGAATACTTCCCACAGGCCCCAGGCGTTGCGGCCCTGCGTTTCAGCAGGTTCAACTGCCGGCTTTGATTCGGCAGCCGGCGCCGGCGCTGAGGCGGAGGCTGTGCTGTCGGGGCCGGCCGAGACCTTGGGTGCGTTGCTGTTGATGTCTACGGCCGAGCTGGCGGGAACTTCCGGGTTGCCGTGGGGGCTCATGCTGCGTATTCCTTCGTCTTCATTGACTGTTTGGCCTGCTGTTTTGCTCGCTGTTTGTCCGCATAAGCTGCGGCTGCCTCGCGGACCCAGGCGCCGTCGTCGTGCGCTGCCCTCCGGCGCTCAAGGCGCTGGGCGTTGCAGGGGCCGCGGCCGGCGAGGACTTCCTGGAACTCGTGCCAGTCCAGCGGGCCGTGCTCCCACTTTTTGGTGTCCTCGTTGTAGCGGATCTGGTCATCGGGGAGGGTGAGGCCCAGGACCCGGACCTGCTCCACCATCATGCCCACGAAGCGGCTGCGGAGTTCGTCGTTGCTGAAGCGCTTGATGTTCCAGGCCATGGACTGCTTGGAGTTGGGCGAATCGTCGTCCGGCGGGCCGAACATCATCAGGGACGGGGCGTACCAGCGGTTTACGGCGTCCTGGGCCATCTGCTTCTGCGCGGGGGTGCCGTTGGAGAGTTCGAGGAGGATCTCGAAGCCCTGGCGCTGGTGGAACGATTCTTCCTTGCAGATGCGCACCATGGCGCGGCCGTAGGGGCCGTAGGAGGCACGGCACAGCGGGACCTGGTTGCAGATGGCGGCGCCGTCCACCAGCCAGCCGATGGCCCCCATGTCCGCCCAGGTGAGCGCCGGGTAGTTGAAGATGCTCGAGTACCGTGCTTTGCCGGCGATGAGGTCTTCCATCATCTTGTCGCGGCTCTGGCCCAGGGTTTCGGCGGCGCTATAGAGGTAGAGACCGTGGCCGGCCTCGTCCTGGACCTTGGCCATGAGGATGGCCTTGCGCTTCAGGCTGGGGGCGCGGGAAATCCAGTTGGCCTCCGGCTGCATGCCAATAATCTCGGAGTGGGCGTGCTGGGAGATCTGGCGCAGGAGGGTCTTGCGGTAGGGCGCCGGCATCCAGTCTTTTGGCTCAATGCGCGAGTCCTCGGCCATAACGCGGTCGAAGTTGGCCTGGCCGTCCGCTTCCTGGGCCGCGAGCCGGGCCTGCTCCTGCGGATCCTGCTCGCGCGGGGTTGGCTCAGCCGGCACTGACTGCAAGTTCTGCGCTGCCATGGTTGCTCCTATGCAAAGACCTTCGGGACGTGCGGAATTATTTACCGACCGTTCGTTCAGGATATGCGGAAGCGTTCGGGACCGTCAAGCGTGGGGCCGTTCTGCCGGGTCCCCGTGAGGTGGTCCGACGCTCGTAAGGCGCGGGCCGCCGTCGTACGTTCCGGGGATCTCGGCCCAACTCCTCCCCCCATTGACCACCCTGCCATTGCCCACCCTGCGACGAGCGAACTCCTTTTCGACGCGGACCTACCTCTCCGCAGCCCATATTCCAGGTGCGCCAAGGAAACTGCGGGTCGGAACGGAGCAGACGCGTCGCCAGCACTTCTTCACATAGCGGTACACGCACCTCCCGTCGGTGATCCGAGGATGCCAGATTCGATACATGCCAGACCTTCCGCCGCTCCTTTTATCCCGCGACCGCATCCTGCACGGGCTGACCCCGAATGAGCTCGCCAAGCGGGTGAGGGCCGGCGCCCTGGTCCGCATCCGGCACGGCGTCTACACAAACGGGGTGGCCTGGCGGGCACTGAAGCCCTGGGAGCAGTACCGGCTCCGCGTCCAGGCAGCCGCGGAAACGTTCGAGAAGCCCACAGTCTTCGCGCGGCGCTCGGCCGCAAGCGTGTGGGGTATACCAACGATTGGACAGCACCATCCAGTGGAGGCGCTCACTTTGAAGAACGACGGCGGCCGGTCACGTGCCGGAGTCAGCCGCCACTTCGCCGCGCCAGCGGGTCTTAGCCTGGTCCGGCGGGAGGGCATCCTTGTCACCGACCGCATCCGAACTGTCCTGGACCTTGCGGCGTTCATTCCCTTCACCGAAGCTGTAGCCCCGCTGGACCACGTGCTTCGGCCGGACGGGGCCCGGCGACTGCCTGCCGTCACTAAGGCTGAACTGGAGGCCGGCATCGGTTCGATCTATGGCGCTGCTGCCGGGCGGAGGATGCGGGCGGCCATAGCGTTTGCGGATCCCGCCTCCGGCTCGGCCGGGGAGTCCTTGAGCCGGGCCCTGATTCATCTGGCCGGCTTCGAAGCTCCGGTCCTCCAACACCAGATTTCCGACGCCGCCGGCTTGGTGGGCTACATGGACTTCTATTGGAAGCGGTCCAAAGTTGTTGGTGAATTTGATGGCGAGGAGAAGTACGTCAAGCCCGAGTACCTGAAGGGCAAGACAGCGTCGCAAGCCGTCGTGATGGAAAAGAAGCGCGAAAACCGAATCCGCGCCTTGGGAATCAACGTGGTGCGGTGGGATTGGGCGGACCTCATGCAGGCCGGGACGCTGGAACGCATGTTGGCTGCGGCGGGTGTGCCCCGCCGTCGTACGCGTTCTGCGGTCACCGACGCGCAAACGCCCCACTGACACTGTTATTCCCTGACGCACCCGGCATGTGGGCGTCGGAGCGGAATGTACGCAGCGCAGGTTCCTGAAGTTCAGTGGGCGCGAGGGCCCAAGCAACGGGACCTCGGCGCTACTCCAGCGCGGCATCGCAAGGCGGGCCGTTGCAAGGAGGGATTAGCTTAGAACAGGTTGGAAACCACGGCGCGGGTGAGTTGATGGATGACCGCAGCGCGTGCGGGTATGTCCCCCATACCCGCACCCAGGGTGTACACCACAAAAACGTACGCGTGGCCGTTCCGGACCAGGATGCTCGCGTCGTGCAGGTTCCCGTTCAGCAGCCCGTACTTATGGAACACAGTGATGCCCGGCGGGACAGCGGCGGGAATCAGCGTTTCGTAGTTGGTGTGCTGCATGTAGGAGAGCAACTGGGTGGTGTGTTCCCCACTGATCAGCTGTCCGTTGTAGAGCAGGCTCAGTGTCCTGGCCGTTTCTGCCGGGGAGAGGGTGTTGAAAGTCCTGTCGTAGGCGATCCCGATTAGCGCTGCGTAATCATGGATCCGCTGGTATCCGATGGCTCCAACGATCAGCGCCCAGGACTCGTTGTTGCTTTGCTGGATCATTAGCTGGATCTGGAACGCGGCGGTCCCGCCGCCAAGCGGGGCGGCCAGGGATAGCTGGCCGGTTTCGGCAAAGTGGTAGTACGCGGCCGCAGCCAGTATCTTCCCCGTGCTGGCGGCCACAAATTTTTCCCGGACCCCGTACTGGTAAACGGCGCCGTCTGCGGTGTCGATCAGGGCCACCCCCAGCTGGTACGCGCTGTTGGCCCCGATAATGCCGTTGATCTCGACCTCGAGTTTGGCAGCATCTGTTTGGAGGCCCGGCACGGCGGTAACCGCCGGCGCAGGAACCGTTGGCGCAGGCGGCGTGACTGGCACGGCTGCCTTTGCCGTCGCCGTCGCGCTCTGAGACGGACGTGTTTCCTTCCGGGCGGCCGGCGACGGAAGTGTTTCATTCCGGGCGGCCGGCGCGGCCGGGGCGGCCAAAGCGGTGGTGAACGGCGGGGGTGCTGGTGCGAAAGTGGTTGTTCCCAGGACCGCGACGGCCAGCGCGGCAAGGAGGCGCGCCCGCCGGGTAGTGTGCCAGCCCAGCCTGAGGTGCCGGATCCCGGCGTGGTCCGCACCGCGGAAGGTGTTCATCTCGGCGTCACCGGTTCACGCGGCGGTGGCGCCCCACCTCGCCACCAGGGACGAGTTCACGATCATGTTGCCCACGTGGGCGTGCCTCAGGGTGTCCAGCACGATTCCGAGGGAGCCGTCCTTCGGGAGGAAACCGCAGATCCCGATGCGGGCGGCCTCACACAGCGCCTCCTGGGACGGATTCCCGGTCAGCATAACAATCCGGGTTTTCGGCGCTTCGGAGAGGATGCGCTCGGCAGCGTCGAGTCCGGAGCCGTCCGGAAGATAGAGGTCCAAAATCACGACGTCGGGCCGCAGCTCGCGGAACGACGTCACTGCGGATGCCACAGACTTTGCCACTCCTACGCTGTGCAGGTCCGGCTCGCGGTCCAGTGCCCCGGCCAGCAGGTCGGAAAACGTTGTGTGGTCGTCTACGATCAGGATCTGCAGGCGATCGGTGTCCTGCTTGATGGCTGCATTGGCAGTGTTTTCCGTGACCACGGAAAGGTTGTGACGGACGGCTGCGGGTGCAGCTGTGGCCGCTGTGCTCATCAGGAGCCTGGCCTGCGCCTTTTTCAAGGCCGGACCAGGGGCGCAGCCCAATTCCTCATCGAGGATCCTGCGGCAGCGGTCGAACGCCCGCAGGGCTTCCGTGTTCTCGCCGTTCCGCTCAAGCCCAACGATCAGGGCCGTCCAAGCGCGTTCATTGAGCGCATCTTCCTTTACCGCCGCGCCGCCCAGGGAAATCGCCATGCCCACTTCGCCAACGGCGAGCGCGGCTTCAGCAGCCGCGACGCGGGCGAGGGCCAGGCGCGCTGCATGGGTAGCCCGCTCCTCCTCCGCCCAGGCCGGCAGCAGCTCGTCACCCAGCAGCGGCCCGGACGCCAGGTCCAGTGCCTCGGTCAGCAGGGTCAGCGCCTCGCGGGGCCCAGCCTGGCCTGCCAGCCTGGTGAGCGTTTCGAACCGGTCCAGATCCAGGTCCACCAGCGAGCGGTCTATCGCGTAGCCGCCGGTGACCGTCCGCAAGGGACCTGTCCGCCCGGCACCGGGCTGAAGGCTGCGCCGCAGGACACTGACATAGCTTTCGAGGGTAGGCAGTGCAACCACCGGGGGATTGCCATGCCACAGCAAATCCATAAGCCGGGCCTTCGACACTGGTGCGCCGAAATTCATCAGCAGAATTTCGAGTACCTGGCGGGGCTTGGGCCCGCCAAGGTCGTTGGCGCTCAGCTCGATGTCGCCGCGGCGGATGGTCAACGGGCCGAAAACCGAAATCTGAAGCGCCGGCGCCTGCGGCGGTGCGTCAACAGCGTGGCCTGCACGGACAGTGTCATTAGCCAGTTCCAAAGTAATCACGAGAGCTTCCCCCAAGTAGTTCGTTCCTGCGATAGAACCCATTGAAGCGACGGGGAATCAGGCGAACCACAGTGGTGGGTACTCGCTTCTTCACTGGCCAGTTTCCGCCGAGTACTTGGTTTCTTAGCCGGTACGCGGATTGTTATTCGACACAGGGCCGGCAGGGCTGCGGGGGAAAAGCAGGTGGCCGGGCGCGTTTTCGCTGGTGAAACGGCCGCAGGTCGAGAATAGGTTTCAGACGTTGGGAAAACCTAGGTAGCACGCAGGTAGCGCGTGGACCACGCCTTGTACCGGCTGCGCAGGCCCCGAGTGAAAGAATGTTCGTATCCGGCCCATTCTCGTGGATATTACCGGCATGACCGGGTTGAGGAGACGCCATGAAAGTTGAAGGGCTTGAAGGAGTCACCGGAACCATCGAGCTTTCCGGGGAGATCCTGTGCTTGAAGTGGACTCCGGGTGCCGTGGTCAGGGAAAGCGACGCGACAGCACTGATGCAAGGCGCCGATGCCCTCAGTGCAGGGCGGACCCTCCCGCTGCTGGTCGAGTTGACCGGCATGAAGTGGATTGACCGGCGCGCCCAGGAGGCCTTCGCTTCCCGTTGGCCGCTGGCCCGGGCAGCGATTGTGGGCGCCTCGCCCGTAGACGAAGCCATAGCCGGCTTCTACATCGCACGGCACAATCCTCACCACCCGACGAGGTTCTTTACTTCCAAGGACGCGGCGATGGCCTGGCTGATGGAAGATCCGGCGCTCCCCTAGCAGCACCGCTTTTCCTAGCGCCGGACCGATCCAGGGCACGAAAACAGCACCTTCTTTTCTGCAACGTACCGGCCTACGATGAACATCACCGCCCCCTCTCCTCCCCGGGCAAGAGTGCAGAAATAGCCGACAGCAGAAAGGAAACTGGCACAATGGCCGAAACTCCGAACCCCATCCAAATTCAAAAGTTCCTCGGCGGGGTGGACTATCCCGCAAGCCGTGAAGCCTTGGTGTCCAACGCAAAGGACTCTGGTGCTGACAGCAACGTCATCCAGGCACTTGAAGCCATTCCGGACCAGGAGTATGACAGCCCAACCGCCGTCAGCTCAGCGGTTTCGGACAGTAACTCCTAGCAGGTCTGACCCGAAACAGGTACCCGCCATGGGACTACTCATCACACTGCTTGTCATTTGGCTTGTTCTGTCGATCCTGGGCTTCATCATCGAGGGCCTGCTGTGGCTGGCCTTCATCGCCCTGGTGCTGTTCGCCGCCACCGTGGCATGGGGTTGGGTAAAGCAACGAGCCCGTACCTGACCGGTTGACCCGGCATGGCTAGAGTGGTGCTGACGGAAGGCAGCAACCATGATCGAAGACACGGAGACCGGCCTGGCCGGAACTATCCTGCGTGAGCGCTACAGGGTCGGAGAGGTGCTCGGCCACGGCGGCATGGGAAGCGTGTGCCGCGGAACGGACCTGGTCCTGGACCGGGAGGTGGCGCTGAAGATCTTCCGTGACGACATCACCGGCGCTGACGAACTGGCCAGGCAGCAGGCAGAGGCCCGCATGCTGGCGCAGCTGAACCACCACGGCCTGGTCACGCTCTTCGACACCGGCACATTGCTGCGCGGCCAGCGGGAAGTGCCTTTCCTGGTGATGGAGCTTGTTGCGGGAACCGATCTTCGCCGGCACCTTGCCGCGGGACCGCTGACCGGCGCTGAAGCGGCGCGGCTCGGAGCCGAACTGGCTGAGGCGCTGCAGTACATCCATCACCGCGGCGTGGTGCACCGCGACGTGAAGCCGGCCAACATCCTCCTCACCCGCTACGCGGCTGAATCACCGCTCCGGCCCAAACTTGCTGACTTCGGCATCGCGCGAATGCTCGACGGCGCCAGGGTCACCGCAACCAACATGGTCCCCGGGACAGCGGCCTACTTGAGCCCGGAGCAGGCCAGCGGAGATAAGGTAGGACCGCCGTCGGACATCTACTCCCTGGGCCTGGTGCTGCTCGAGGCCCTCACCGGGACGGTGGCATTCCCCGGGCCTCCGCTGGAGGCGGCCGTGGCCCGGCTCTCGCGCGGTCCCCACCTTCCGGACACGTTGGGTCCGCAGTGGCAGTCGCTGCTTGCCGCCATGACAGCCAAGAACCCGCAGGACCGGCCTGATGCGGCGGGCGTCGCAGCCACGTTGGGCACCGCCGTCGGCTGGTCCCTGCTTGCGGACGAAGAAACCGATACGCAGACTGCGCCGGCGGCATCCCACCCGGCCACCCGGATTCTGGACGCAGGCCTCGTGGAGATGCCCAACTCCGGCGGCCCGGCGGCAAAGCAGGGCGCCCGGCTCCCGGCCCTGCCGGAGGGCCAGGCAACCAACGCCACGTCCTGGCAGCCCGCGCCGCAGATGCCGTCACGCTCGCCGGCCTCCATACAGCCGGCACCGGCACGGCAGCGTCCGTGGGAGAAACTGGGCCGGCTCGGAAACCGCCGGCTGCGGATCATGGCTGCAGTGGCCGCCGTCGTGATTATCCTCCTGGCCGTGCTGTTGACCACGGTGCAGCGGCCGGCACCCGCCCCGGTGGTAACGCCCGGGCCGGCCATTCCCGGGCAGCTGGGCGAGCACTTCAAGGAACTGGAAGAAAGCGTCACGCCATGAATCGCATTCCCTTGCAAAGACTGCTGACCGGTGCGGCGGCCGCCGGCCTTGCCATTTCCCTCCTGACGTCCTGCTCCGGCCAGCCCGACCTGGACGGCGGTGTGGCCACACAACTGCAAACCCGGGTGGCCGAGGCAAAACAGCTCGCCGCGCAACAGGACTTTGCCGGCGCGCAGGCCGAGCTTGACCAGCTCAGCCAGGAGGTGGCAACGGCTGCCGGTCGGGGCCGGATGTCGCAGCAGCGTCAAAGCAGGATCGAGGCCGCCATCGGCACCATCAGGAGTGAACTGGAAGCAACCCTGGCCCCGGCACCGGCCCCCGCCCCGGCGACTGATCCACAGGTGGCCGATCCGCAGGCGGCCGAGGACCAGAGGGAGCGGGCGGAAGAGGCAGCAAAGGACGCCGAGGAACAGCGCGAGGACGCCCGGAAGGAAGCCGAAAAGCAGCGCGAAGAGGCGCAGAAAGAGGCTGAAAAGAAGCGGAACAAGAGTGGTTGAGCGGCGCCAGATGGAGACCATGCTCACCAACGGTGGCAAGGGCACTCTGGAGCTCCGCCCGGATGGAGTCCTTCATCTGCGCTGGAGTCCTAAAGTCAGCCTGGGCGAAGCGGACATCAGGGCCGCCGTCGCGAAGGTAAATGACGCCTGCCGCAGCAAAGCCCGGCCCCTGCTGGTGGAGATGAGCAACCTGGATACCGTCAGCCACGAGGCGCGCTCCGTTTTCTCGGAACCCAGTGGGGCTTCGCGGATCGCCCTGCTCGGGTCCAATGCTGTGGACCGTGTCATTGCCACCTTCCGCGGCCCGCACAGCCATCCGTGCCCCACGCGCTTCTTTACAAGCAGGACCGAGGCTGTGGACTGGCTTCTCGAAGACTCCACTCCCCCGCCCTGAACCCATTCCCGGGGAAGCCATCTCCCGTACACCCTGCGGACAGCGCCAAACCCGTCAAGGGAGTGCACGCCCGCATATACTCGAAATATGCCGATCACACGCCTCGACCGAGGCTTCCACGCCCAGCCGTCCGCCCTGGAGCAGTACGGGAGCGACCTGTGAGCGGCGGTCTCGTCGCCCTGCTGGACGACGTCGCAGCCCTCGCCCGCATAGCTGCCGCCTCGGTGGACGACGTTGCTGCCGGGGCCGCCAAGGCCGGAGCCAAGGCTGCAGGCGTGGTGATCGACGACGCTGCCGTGACCCCGCAGTACGTGTCCGGGGCGGATCCGTCCCGCGAACTGCCGATGATCAAGAAGATCTTCTGGGGCTCGCTCCGGAATAAGCTGTTGATCATCCTGCCGGCGCTGCTGCTCGTCAGTGCCTTCATCCCGTGGGCCATCCCGTTCATCCTCATGGCGGGCGGCACCTACCTCTGCTACGAGGGTGCAGAAAAGGTCTGGCACAAGCTCCGCGGGCACCACACGACGGAAGAAGATTCGCCGGCGGTGGAGCGGGGTCCGGCGGCGGAGTCCAAGGTCATCAAGGGCGCCATCACCACCGACTTCATCCTGTCCTGCGAGATCATGGTCATCTCCATGAACGAAGTGGCCGCTGAGTCCCTGTGGGCCCGGGCGCTCATCCTGGTGGTCGTGGCGTTTGTGATCACCATCGCCGTTTACGGAGCGGTGGCGCTCATCGTCAAGATGGACGACGTCGGCCTGCACCTGACCACGAAAGACTCCGCCGGCGCCAAGCGCTTCGGCGAACTGCTCGTCAAGGGGATGCCCGCCGTTCTGGCCGCGATCACCTTTATCGGGACCATCGCCATGCTGTGGGTTGGCGGGCACATCATGCTGCAGGGTACACACGACCTCGGCTGGCACGCGCCGTATGACCTGGTCCATGTCCTCGAGCACCCCTTCGCCGGCATCGCGGTGGTGGGCGGCTTCCTCGCCTGGCTCGTGAACACCCTGTGCTCGGCGGTCATCGGGCTCGCCTGGGGCCTGGTAGTCATGGCTGTTGTGCACCCGCTGCTGAAAGCGCTGCCGATCGGCAAAAGGAAGGACGGGCACAAAGAGGGCGATGTCCGCGCCGCAGCCGCCGGCGACCGGCCATCCTCAAAGGGCTGATTCCCCCGCTGTCAGCGTTTGTGCCGGTCACGGCGCAGACCGGACCGGATGCCGAGCGCGGCCGCGGCCACAAGCACCGCCCCGATGCCCTGCAACCCCGGGGAATCGTCGGCACCGCCGAGCACGAAGATGGCTACTCCCAGCGTCACGACGAGGACTGAAACCAGCCACTTCACGGCTTGCCCGTCAAGTCGCCGGCATCGCCGTCGTCGACCCATTCGAGCAGGTCCCCCGCCTGGCACTCCAAGACACGGCACATGGCATCCAGGGTGCTGAAGCGGACGGCCTTGGCCCGGCCGTTCTTCAGCACCGCCACGTTGGCCGGGGTAATCCCCACCCGCTCGGCGAATTCTCCAACGCTCATCTTGCGCTTGGCCAGCTGCACATCGATGCGCACCACTATCGCCATCAAATCACCCCTTCCATGTCGGTCCTCAGCGACGTCGCCTGCCGCAGCAGATCCCGCATCACCACGATCAGCAGAACCAGCACCGCACCGATCAGCGTGATGCCGATCAGTACCGCAGGAGTACCGGGGTCACGCAACTCAGGGGTGAAGTAGATGTACGCCACAAGGGAGCCGGCCATGACCGCCAACAACAGCCACGCGACCACGAATGCCCACACGATCACGTCCACCCACCGCAGCGAGTCCGAGGTGAAGATCCGGTCACGCTGGACCAGGGTCAACAGCCGCCAAATACACACGATCACCACCTGCAGGCACAGGGCTTCGAGTTCCCAGAACAGCAACATCGGCCATCGCCAGGGGTCCATCCTTGGCCCCTCCTCTGTTGTGAAGAGAAACTCACCTGGGAACGACATGACCTGGGCCACCAACAGGCCAAGGAACACCATCACCAGCAGGACCCTAAGCGGGAGAACCAATCGACTAACAATAGACATAGACCAATAATCTTGGTCTTTCTATCGAAAGTCAATATGTGCCTTTCCGCGCGGAGTCACACAGCGTGCCGCGCTGGGTACGTGATTTAACCCCGCGCATAGCGCCGGGGAAGATCAGCGCCGGGGTCCGCTTACCGGCCCCCTGGGTCATCCATGAAGACCTGAACCGCCACGACATGGGCCTCGGTCAGACCCTCCTTAGGGTCCGGCTTTTCCAGCAGGACGGGTTGGTTGTGATGGTGGGCCCACTCGTGCACGTCGGGCCCGAGTGCATCATCGATCCAGACCACGGAGTCCCAGTCCGCTTCGCCCGCGTCCTCCATCGAGCCCAGCCACCTGGTCACCGGCCCCAGCTTGGGCGTCGGGTCATCCCCGTCGTCGGGCTGCGGAGTTATCGTCACGCGAAGCGGTTCCACGTCGAGTTCCAGCTGCGCTTCGAGACGGTCTATAAAGTCCGGAGGGGACGTCGAAACCCAGGCGATCCTCCCTTTGATTGCGAGCCGCCGCACCAGGGCAACCTTGGCATCTGAAAGCTGAGGGTCCGGAGCATCGGGGCTGCTGCCTGGCTGGAGCTTCGGGTTCAGTACGCCGTTGACGTCGAGAAGGATAATCGGCTTCATGGACGCGACCATAGTCCGTCCATCGGCAGGGCGGTAGGGGTCCCGATAGTTCCAGAGAGTGTGACCCAGGCCTGGCCCGCGACCTCCAAGGCTGCCGGACACAGTTCCACTGGACAACGCGCTTGCAAAGGCTCACCCTTGGAGTAACCGCCCCGACTGCGCACTCGCGCCGACCTCGGGCGGTCGCGTGCCGCCGGTGTTGGGCACCTAATGTCGGCTCCGTCGGGTTCGCTTGAACATGGCTCCGTGATGACTGGAGGACCGACGACATGACGAACAGCAACGCTTACGATCATCACAGGCGACCATCGTGGACTTCGAGGAACGGTGCGCGCCGACGGTGGGCGCTCTGCTTGATCCCGGTACTGACCGCCGCACTCGTTGTACCGGGAGTGTCGAGCGCCGGCGCCTCGAACGCTCGGAACGCGGCGCCGGCGAACACGGACGTCCTCATTGAGTGGAGCACCATCGCCCAAGGCCACGTCATCCCACTGCGTCCCACAGCTCACGGCCAGCTCCGCGGCATGGCGATGGTTCAAGGCGCGGTGTACGACGCAGTGAACGCCATCGACCGCGGGTACCAGCCGTATCTGCTCGACGGCGACCCGGCGGGCGTCGGGCCGGAGGCATCGTTCGATGCGGCGATTTCGACCGCGGCACACCACGTTCTCGTCACTCTGGTCCCGTCGGACCAGGTAGCTGGCCTCGACGCTGCGTACAAAGCAACGCTCGCGGGCGTCGCCGACGGCCCCAACAAGGACGAAGGCGTCGCCGCCGGTGAGGCCGCCGCGGCGGCGATGATCCTCGCACGCACCGATGACGGGTTCATGGCCCCGTTCGAGTTCGACATCGGACCCGATCCCGGCGATTGGCGGCCCGTTGCGCCCGATGCGCTCGACCCGGACGCCTGGGTGGCCAATCTCCGACCGTTCATCATCGAGAGTCCCGACCAATTCCGCTCCAAGGGTCCCAACCCGCTCAGGAGTGCCGAGTACACAGCGGACTTCAACGAGGTCAAGGAGATCGGTGCGCTCGCGAGTACCACTCGAACCGACGACCAGACCACTGCGGCCATCTTCTGGCAAGCCACGCCGGTGGCACTCTGGAACGGCGTGTTCCGCAGCCTCGCCGTGGAGCACGGACTCGACCTGGCCGACGCGGCCCGGCTCTTCGCGATGACCAACCTCGCCGCCGCTGATGGCGCGGTCGCTTGCTGGAACGACAAGTACTACTGGAACTTCTGGCGTCCGATGGCGGCGATCCGCGAAGCCGACACCGACGGCAATCCGGAGACGGAGGCCGATCCGACTTGGAAATCGCTCTTCGATCCATCGACGGCGACCGTCCCGCCGCTCGGCACACCGCCGTTCCCGGACCACCCGGCCGGTCACGGCTGCGTCAGCGGCGCCACTCTTTATGCGGCGCAGGAGTTCTTCGGCACGGACGAGGTCGCCTTCGACGTGAGCTCCGGTCGCTTCCCGGGCGAGCCACGGCATTTCGACGGATTCTCAGCGGCGATACAGGAGATCATTGATGCTCGTGTCTGGGGCGGCATCCACTTCCGCACCGCCGTCGTACAGGGCGCCGAGATCGGCAACGGGGTGGCGCTGTGGCTCAGCGGTCACTACTTCCAGCCGGCGCCATGTCAGTCGTAGGGTCCTGCGACTGACCCGATCATGTCCCCCGCCGACTTGGTTCATTTGCGGTAGGGATTGGTCGGGGAAATCTGAATCTGACGTCGGTAACTGAACCTCAAGGACCGATCAAAACTTGGACAGTTTGCTGCAAAGACGAGCAGGACACAACATGTGGTGAGGTAGATTTCCCTCAGGCGTTGCACCGTCCCCCCAAGGGTGTCAGCGCCAGGAGCCTCCGCGTTGTGAAACCGCGCGGAGGCTCCGCTCAGCCTGCTACCCGGCACCGGAGCAGAGTGGCGCGCCACCGGGGAAGAATAGAGCCATGGCACGAGGTAATCTGCGCATCCTGTTGGGGGCTGCGCCCGGGGCGGGCAAGACGTTTGCGATGCTGGAAGAAGGCAGACGGCTGGCCGGTGAGGGCTTCGACGTCGTAGTCGGCGCGGTCTCTCTGCGCGGGCGGGCCGATACTGCGGAGCTGCTGGACGGCCTGGAACTGTGCCCGAAGCGCCGTCCGGACGGCGCCAATGAGCAGGCCGATGTGGATGTGCCAGCGCTGATCGCCCGGCACCCCGCCCTTGTTCTGGTTGATGATTACGCTGCCGTGGGCGAGGGTGGAGGCCGGTGGGAGCAAATCGAGGAGCTGCTGCAGGCAGGCATGGACGTCATTTCCACCCTGGACATCCGGAACGTGGAGTCACTGTCGGATGCCGTTCGGCGCGTCACCGGCGTCGAGGAAGCAAATACTGTCCCGGACGCGGCGGTGCGGCGCGCCGACCAGATCGAGTTGATTGACGCCTCCCCTGAGTTGCTGCGCCAGCGGCTGGCGGACGGAAAAATTTACCGCACCCGGGAGGAGGCCGACGCCGCACTGGCCGGGGATTTCCGCACCGGCACGCTTGCAGCCCTGAGGGAGCTCGCGCTGTTGTGGCTGGCCGAGCGGGTCGACGCCGGCCTGCCGGACTACCGGGACCCGGCAAGGGTGCGCGACGGCTGGCCCGCCAGGGAGAAGATCGTCGTCGGAGTGGACAGCAGGGCCCAGGACCAGGTGCTGGTGCGTCGCGCCGCCAGAATGCTGACCGCTGCCGCGGGCGGCGAGCTCCATGTGGTCCACGTCCGCGCCAGCACGGACGGACGCGGCCCGGAGTCAGGCAAGGACCTGGAACTGCTCCGCAGGCTCACCGCCGAGCTGGGCGGGGTCTTCCACTCCGTTGGCGGGCAGGACGTGGGTCCCACGCTGGTGGATTTCGCCAGGAGCATCAGCGCCACGCAGATCATCATCGGCTCCCCCACCCGCCGGCCGCTGTTCAACCGTCGCCGCACGGTGGCAGCCGCCGTCATGCGGGACGCGGGCAGCATCGACGTCCACCTCATCATCCACTTCTCCGGCTCTCCCGGCCGCCAGGGCAGAACACCCCCCAGGCTTGGCCGCCGTCGGGAGATCCCGGCGTTTGCCCTGGCCGTGGCCCTGCCCCCGTTCCTGCAGTTCGTCCTGGACCTCCTCCCCCACAACCAGCTCTCCACCGACATGCTGGTGCACCTGACCGGAATCGTTGGCGTGGCGCTGCTCGGCGGGCTGTGGCCCGCAGTCGCAGCCGCCGTCGTCGCTGGGTTGATCGTGAATTACTACAGCGTCCGACCGGTGGGGTCCTTGTCCGTGATCGACCCGGAAAACGTCCTGGCATTGCTGATCTTCGTCCTGGTGGCCGTGGCGGTGTCGCTGGTGGTGGACCGGTCCGCCAAGCTCAGCAAGGAAGCACACATCGCCGGCGCCGAGGCCGCCGTCCTGGGCGAACTGAGCCGCCGGGCCGTGGCCGAAGGAAACAGTATCCCGGCGTTCCTGGACCAGGTGCGGGAGCAGTTCCAGGCGACGGGGGCAGGACTGTGGACGAGGTATGAGTCCGGACCCGGCAGGACAGCCAGGTGGGAACTTCAGGAGTTTTCCGGCGAGCGCCGCCCGGTTGACGTTGCCGAGGCAGACACGGTGGAGCAGCTGGACGGGGACCGGATGCTCACGCTGAACGGGAAGGAACTCTCCCAGGACGAACGGCGGCTGCTGGCGGCCTTCGGTGCGCACCTGCTGGCCATGGTCCAGCGCGAAGAGCTCTCCGCGAGCCAGCGGGAAAACCTGCGCCTGGCCGAAGGCAACACCATGCGGACCTCCATCCTGCGGGCCGTGTCCCACGACCTGCGCACTCCCCTGGCCGGGATCAAGCTCGCGTCCAGCAGCCTGCGGGACAAGTCGATCGCCTTCGGGCCGGCGGAGCAGGAAGAGCTGCTGGCCACCATAGAGCACGGCGCCGACAGGCTGGACCGGCTGGTCAGCAACCTCCTGGACATGTCGCGAATAACGGCCGACGCCGTCGCACCGCTTTTGCGCCCGGTCTACTGGACCGATGTGGTTGGCGAAGCCCTGCGCGGCACCGCGTCCGGGCGGCTCCGGGTGCTGCTCCCGGACAACATGCCGCCGGTCGATGCCGACCCCGGGATGCTGGAACGGGTCATCGCCAACCTCGTGGAGAACGCGCTGAAGTACGCCCCCGAGTCCGACGTCGTGATTGCCGGCGCCGTGGGCGGCGCAGGCAGTGCAAGAATTGGTGATGTTCCCGCCAGTGAGCTCAGCATTGTCGATCACGGCTCCGGCATACCGCCGGAGAAGGTCCTGGCGATGTTCCGGCCCTTCCAACGCGCCGATGACACCACACCCGGGACGGGGATCGGACTTGGCCTTGCCGTGGCGAAGGGGTTCACCGAAGCCATGGGCGGGGTACTCCTGGCTGAGCCCACTCCCGGCGGGGGCCTGACCATGGTGGTCCGGCTGCCGCTCTCCACGGGCATAGCGCCCGAACCCGACGTGAGAGGACGCCATGGCAGCAGTGCTGATCGTTGACGACGAGGTCCAGATCCTCCGTGCGTTGCAGATCAACTTGAACGCCAGGGGCTACTCCACGGTCACCGCCTTCACCGGTCAGAACGCACTGGAACAGGCAGCGGAGCACCCCGTGGACGTCATCATCCTGGACCTGGGCCTTCCGGACCTGGACGGCGTAGAAGTGATCCGCCGGCTCCGGCGCTGGAACACAGTCCCCATCGTGGTCCTGTCCGCCCGGCACGGTTCCGACGACAAGATCCAGGCACTGGACGCAGGTGCGGACGACTACGTGACCAAGCCCTTTGGCATGGACGAACTCATGGCCAGGCTCCGCGCAGCCCTGCGCCGCGGATCCCCCGGGGACGCTCCCGTCATTGAAACCACCGGCTTCACCGTCAACCTCGCCACCAAGCAGGTGACCCGCCGGGGCGTGGCGGTCCGCCTGACCCCCACCGAATGGAACATCCTGGAACTGCTGGCCAGGAACACCGGCGCCCTGGTCACCCACGAAGAGATCCTCACCCAGGTGTGGGGACCGGCCTACGCCACCGAGACCGCGTACCTGCGCGTCTACCTGGCACAGCTGCGGCGGAAGCTTGAAACCGATCCGGCCAATCCCCGGCATCTGCTGACCGAAACAGGCCTCGGTTACCGCTTCCAGGAGTAGGTGCCCAGACCCCTCCGCGGGGCCCGTGCGGCGCCCGCAGGAGGGCGTTAAGAAAGCATTAAGATCCCCGGCATTGCCGCTTTGACGGGCTCGGGCCGGTGCTACGCTCCGGTGGTTATCAGCTCAGCGCCGCGCCTGAAACGTGGCCGGTTTGTGCCCGTCGCAGGCAGTACAGAAAGACACGTCCTTGACGGCTTCCGCCCACTTCTCCCTTCCTGCCACCGTTCCCAACCCTGAACGGGAAGCTGCACCCGGCAGCCCGCTGGTCAGGTGGCTGCTGGAACACCGCGTGCACCAGCCCGTGGGCCCGGAGGCAAGCGAAAGCCACGCCACGCAGCAGAGCTGGTGGAAGGTCATGTGCCTTACCGGGGTGGACTACTTCTCCACCCTGTCCTACCTGCCCGGCATCGCCGCCCTCGCGGCCGGCGCACTCTCCCCACTCGCCACGCTGCTGATCGTGGCGCTGACACTGCTCGGGATGCTGCCCATGTACCGGCGGGTGGCCAAGGAAAGCCCGCACGGCCAGGGCTCTGTGGCGATGCTCGAGCGGCTCCTGCCGTTCTGGCGCGGCAAGGTCTTTGTGCTGATCCTGCTCGGCTTCGTCGCCACATCATGGATCATCACCATCACGCTCTCCGCAGCAGATGCCACGGTGCACCTGCTCGAGAACCCCTACCTGCCGTCCTTCCTGGAAGGGCAGGCGGTCGCGATCACCGTGGTCCTGCTCCTGATCCTGGGCGGGGTGTTCCTGCTGGGCTTCTCGGAGGCCGTCGCCGTCGCGATCCCGCTCGTGGCGGTCTTCCTGGTCATGAACGCCATCATCATCGGCACTGGGATCGTCGACGTGTTCACCACCCCGGGCGCGTTAACGGGATGGACAGATGCCCTGGCCTCCTCCGGCGGTGGCTTCAGCGGGATCATCGGGCCCGCCCTGATCGCCTTCCCGCTGCTGGTCCTGGGCCTGTCCGGCTTCGAAACCGGCGTCAGCATGATGCCCCTGGTCGCGTCCAAGGGCAGCACCCCCGGGGAAAAGCTGGCCAGCCGGGTCAAAAACACCCGCAAACTGCTCACGACGGCGGCACTCATCATGAGCGTCTACCTGCTGGGCAGCAGCTTCGTCACCACCGTCCTGATCCCCGCTGAGGAGTTCGAAACCGGCGGCGAAGCCAACGGCCGCGCCCTGGCGTACCTGGCCCACGAACACCTCGGCAACGGCTTCGGCTCCGTCTACGACATCAGCAGCATCCTGATCCTCTGGTTCGCCGGTGCCTCCGCCATGGCCGGCCTGATCAACATCGTCCCCCGCTACCTCCCCTCCTACGGCATGGCCCCGGACTGGTCCCGCGCCGTCCGCCCGGTGGTGCTCGTCTACACGGCCATCAGCGTCCTGATTACCATCGGCTTCAACGCCGACGTCAACGCCCAGGCCGGCGCCTACGCCACCGGCATCCTGGCGATGATGGTCTCCGGCGCCATCGCCGTCACCATCTCCGCCCTCCGCAAGAGGCAGCGCAGGGCGTCCATCGGCTTCACGGTGCTGACGGTGGTGATGCTCTACGCGCTGGCCGCGAACGCGATCGAGAAGCCGGACGGCATCACCATCTCCGCTTTCTTCATCCTGGGCATCGTGGCCGTCTCACTCGTCTCCCGTGTCAGCCGCACCACCGAGCTGCGGGTGGACAGCATAGAGTTCGACGACGACGCGCGCCGCTTCATCAGCGACACCCTGGCGTACGACGGCCGGATCAATCTCATCGCCAACCGGCCCCAAGCCCGCGACGGCGCGGAATACGCGGACAAGGAAGCGGTCCAGCGGCAGAACAACCCTGTCCCCGGCACCGCGGACGTCATCTTCCTCGAAATCGACGTCAGCGATCCCTCCGAGTTCAGCGACATCCTGACGGTCCACGGCGTGGAAGTTGACGGCCACCGGGTTCTGCGGGCCCAAAGCCCGGCCGCGCCCAACGCCATCGCCGCGATCCTCCTTGCCCTCCGTGACGCCACCGGGGTACGGCCGCACGCCTATTTTGAATGGTCTGAAGGCAACCCCCTCGCCCACCTGATGCGTTACCTGCTCCTGGGCCGCGGCGACACCGCCCCGGTGGTCCGGGAGATCATCCGCGAGAACGAACCGGACCCGGACCGGCGCCCCGGCATCCACGTGGGATGAGCATCCACAAGGAGGTGCCGCCGTCGGAATTTGCCACCCGGGTGCCCGACGCTGCCAGCATCGCCGCCGTCCAGAAGATGCTGCGGGATGCGCGGGCCGGAGGCAGCAAAGGCAGCAGGAAGGAAAGCTTCATCCGGCGGGTGATGTCCCACCCGGTCAGGGCAGTTCCCTTGGCCTTCCTGCTGGTCATCATTGTCGGCGCCGCCCTGCTGATGCTTCCCGCAACCCGGACCGACGGCGGCACGGAAGGGTTTATGCCGGCCCTGTTCACGTCCGTCTCAGCCGTGTGCGTTACGGGCTTGATCATCGTGGACACGGCGACGTTCTGGACCCCGTTCGGCCAGGGCATCATCCTCGGGCTCATCCAGGTGGGCGGGTTCGGCATCATGACACTGGCAACCCTGCTGGCCCTGCTGGTCCGCAAAAGCATCGGGCTGCGCGGCCAGCTCGTGGCCCAGTCGGAGACCCACACCCTGAACCTCGGCGACGTCCGGGCCGTGCTGCTCCGGGTAGCAAAGATCATGCTCACGTTCGAAGCAGTGACGGCCCTAATCCTGACCGCCCGGTTCTGGATCGCCTACGACCAAAATCCGGCCACGGCCCTCTGGCACGGCATGTTCCACGCCATCTCCGCCTTCAACAACGCAGGTTTCTCCGTCTACAGCAGCAACCTCATCGGGTTCGCCGAGGACCCCTGGATCATTGCACCCATCTGCCTGGCGATCATCGCCGGCGGGCTCGGTTTCCCGGTGATCATCCAGCTCACCCGCGGGGAGCTGAAACCAAAGAACTGGACCATCCACCTGCGCCTCACCGTCTACGGAACGGTGTTCCTCCTGATGACCGGGATGGCGCTGTTCGCGGCCTTCGAATGGAACAGGAATGAAACGCTTGGCCAGCTCTCGGTCACCGGCAAGATTTTGGGTTCCTTCGCGGGCAGCGTGTTTCCCCGCACGGCCGGATTCAACAGCATCGACTATGGCGTTGCGGCACCCGAGACGCTGATGGTCACCAACATCCTGATGTTCATCGGCGGCGGCAGCGCCGGTACCGCCGGCGGCATCAAGATTACGACGTTCCTGGTGCTGGGCTTCGCCATTTGGAACGAAGTCCGCGGCCGCGACCAGGTGACCATCGCGCACCGGTCGATCAGCTCATCATCCCAGCGGCAGGCCCTGTCCGTGGCCCTGCTGGGCATCGCCGCGGTAGTCTCCGGCACCATGCTGCTGCTGATGTTCACCGACTACAGCCTGGAAAAAGTCCTCTTTGAGTGCATCTCCGCCTTCGCTACCGTGGGGATGAGCACCGGCATCACCTACAACCTTCCCCCGGCCGCGGAGTGGGTGCTGATGGCGTTGATGTTCACCGGCCGCATCGGCACCGTGGCGGTAGCGTCCGCCCTGGCGCTCTCGGCCCGGCCGCGCCTCTACCGCCTGCCGGAGGAACGGCCAATAATCGGGTAAAACGTGCTTGCCCGCAGGTTGTACTCCTTCTAAACGCTCAGGCAGCGGACTTGCGGGTGCCTTCCGCGGCGCATACCTCAGGATGACGGTGGAGGTCCTGGCCTCATCACACGTGAAACGGTTGCCACTGGCCGGATCGAGCCAAGGTGAGGGGTCCTCGAGGTCCCCATTCATGTCGAGGACTGGCAACGGCGCACCGGGCGGCCCGCCGTTCTCAGCGGCAAAAAGTTTTTCCGGGTCATAGTAGATGCGGGGTCTGCGTTCCCGTACGAGTTCCAGCCAGCTGCCGGATTGGTAGCCTGCCCAGTGCAGGTTCTCCGGAGCCGAAGCGCGCACGCTGCCGTTGCCTGCGTTGAGCCCCTCTGTGGTGCCGCCTTCCGCGCGGGGGTCGGACCTTTCGTACCGGAACCATGCCCCGGACGAGCGCACGTAGATCACGCCGGGACTGTCGGCAGGGAAATACGCGTCTACGCCCGCTGTGAGGCGGCCGTTGTGACCATGCCCGTCTTCCCCGGACGGTCGGATGCTCGTGGTGACTTCATCCATCTGGCTGACGATTCTGGCTGACGATTCTAAAGCGGTGGGCCACAGGTTCCCGGTGGCGATGTTGACCATGCGGTGCAACGGCTCGGCGGCATTCCACAGGAGCTGGTGGCCGACGGTGGAAGCGCTGATGTACTGCGGGGCTTCTCCATCTTGCGGATCCGTGCGTCGCGGACGCCTTGGATTTTCCCCAGGGGTAAATCCCGGCTTCTTGCCCCGGCCAGCTCCGCGGCGGCAGTTACGGCAATTCCTATTTGAAATTCCGAATTTAGGGCACTCGCCTACGGAAAACAAGCCTGGCGTGTACCTACTTTCTGCCCGGCCACTACTTGCTTTCCTGGCTGACCACGCTATTGCCATCATGTCCCACCCGTCTTTCGAAAAGTTCTTTCCTGCTGCAGGTTCAGGCATTAGTTTTCATCCATGAAGGCGCTTCACCGGAGGGGAAAGCCCACTCACAAGGCAGGCGTAGCCTTCCTCGCTTTGACGCTGTTCATGTCAGCGTGCACGTCGCCGGCGCACACGGCTCCCAAGCCGGAGGCGCTCATAGTTGCGCTACCCGTGCAGGCCAGTGAAGTGCGCGAAGCTTTCGCCAAAAGGAACCTGATGGGACACCTCGAGGCCCTGCAGAAGATAGCTGATCAAGAGGGAGGAAACCGGGCCGCCGGCACGTCCGGATATGAAGCATCAGCCCGCTACGTCGAGGACCAGCTGCGCGCGGCCGGCTACAACCCGGTCCGGCAGGTCTTCACCTACGAGGATGAGGACCTCGATGCTGACAGGCAGACTTTCAACATCCTGGCTGACACAGCCGGAAGCGAAAATCACACCGTAGTGGTTGGCGGCCATCTGGACTCGGTGCCTGAAAGCCCGGGGATCAATGACAATGCAAGCGGCGTGGCTGCAATGCTCGAGACCGCACGGTGGATGGCAGAGTCCGGCGTGGAGCCGAAAAACAGGGTGCGCTTCGCGTTCTGGGGAGCAGAAGAGGTGGACCTGTTAGGTTCGCAGCATTACGTGGATGAGCTCAGCGCTACTGAGAAATCCAAGACCGCGGTGAACATCAACATCGACATGGCGGCGTCACCCAACGGTGTGCGGTTTGTTCACGACGGCGACGGCTCCACTTTTGGTGAAGCCGGCCCTCCCGGTTCAACGGGACTCGAAAGCGTTCTCTTTGACTACTTCGGCAAGAATTCGCTGGCGGCCGATCCGACCGGATTCATCGGCGACTCCGACTACGACCCCTTCCTCCAGGCGGGCATCGCAACTGGCGGTCTCTTTGCCGGGGATGTCGGCACAAAAACTGCCGAAGAGGTTCAAAAGTACGGCGGGACCGCGAACGAAGACCACGACCGGTGCTACCACGAACGCTGCGACACCATCCAAAACGTTAACCGGGAGTTGCTGAAAGACATGGCCGGGGCCCTGGGCTACGCCACCCTTGCTTTCGCCATGACCCAGATGTGACCGGGGAACCAAGCCCAACAACGGTCGCCTTGGGTCGCCCCACCAAATGCCGCGTTAAACCGCAATGCCCGCCCTCCCCGAAGGGAGGACGGGCCGTGCGCGGGAATCAGAGAGGATCCCGGTGGTGAGCCTTAGCGGCGGGTGATGCCGTCGTCGTCGAGCTCGATGTTTTCCTTGCGGACTTCCTCGGTGACGGTGTGCTCGTTGGTTACCGTCTCCTTGTCCAGGCGCACGCGCTCAACGGGGACTGCTTCCTTTTCGACGACGGGGCGCTCCTGGTGGAGGATGACCTCGTGCTCTTCCTCGCTGATGGCGGGGCCGTCCAGGGCGGCGCCGCGGTTGGCGTCCGTGATCGGTTCGCGCTCGATGCGGACCTCTTCACGCTGCACCGGGACGGTGGTGGTGACGTTTTCGGTGACGACGTACTTGCGGAGCCGTGCCCGGCCGGCCTCTTCCTTGCGGGTGCCGACGTGCAGCTGCTCCTCCGAACGGGTCATCGCGTCATCGGTGGTGGGGCCTGAGGTGTCGTGGCCGACAGTTCCGTGGCCGACCGTTTCGCGGCCCACGGTGTCCTCTGCAGTACCCGCGGCGAATCCGTTGCCGCCGGCGAGTCCGTTACCGCCGTTGAGGCCGTAGTAGGTGTAGAGCTGGTCTTCCTCGGCGGGCTCCAGGTGGCCGTCCGGGGCGACGCGGGGTGCGTCCTTGACCTTGTCCTTGGTGTGGGCGACGACGATATCGTTGCCGTCCTGCGACGCGGCGTCCAGCGGTGCGAAGGACTCGTGGGATCCGAAGAGCCCGGTCTTCACCGTAACCCACGTGGGCTCGGAGGTCTGGTCATCCACGTAAATCTGTCCGATGGATCCGATCTTGCTTCCGTCGGAACCTACGACGTGTCCGCCGGCAGTGGTCAGTGCAGAAAGGTTCTCAGTGCTGATCATGTGTTTCTCCTTCTTGTTACTGGTTTGTGCTGCTTGAGGACAAATTTAGAAGCGGTTCCGCGGCGGCCTGGTCTGGGCCTGGCTGGCGCGGAGTTGCTTGGCTTTGCGTGCTTTCATGACCCGGCTGATGATGCCGGGGAGCAGGGCGAAGAGCAGTTTTTTCATGACGATGGTCCTTTGGTTGATGGTCCGCTGCTTGGGAGTCAGCTGTGACGCTTACGGCTGGCGCTCTGCACCGCGGACTTCGCTGTACGGGTCATCGACGTCCCGCAGTGGGACTCCGCCCGCTTCGGTGCCGGAGTAGGCGGGACGGGCAGGTTCGACGTAGATGGTTTCGCCGTAGGTTGCCGGCGCCGTCTCGTGATTCTGGTAGACCGACTCTTCGCCCCACGGAGCAGTTGTTGTTGCCACAGCGGGAGCCTGCACGGGCTTGGGTGGAATTGCTGCTTGTGGGGCCGGGGCCGGGGCCATGCCCCGTGCGAGCCGACCCACGAGGATGCCTGCGCCGGCAGCCAGCAGCAGGAACGTACCCGGCTTGCGGCGGGCGAAGGACTGTAGGTCCTCCAGCAGCACCCTCGGATCCTTGTTCTCCACCCAGGAAGCGACCGACGAGGTGCGGTCCGCAGCCTGCCGGATCAGGTCACTGGCGATGCCCTGCTGTTCGGGGGCGTCAGCCATGGACTTCAGCTGGCTGGAGATGGTGCGGATGCCATCGGCGGCCTTCTGCTGCTGTGCGCCGGCCTGGTTGCCCAGGCCGGACTTCGCCTCGTGCAGGAGACCCTGTGCGCTGGACTTCGCTTCGGCTGCGACGTTTCCGGCCTCGAGCTTGGCGGTCTGGGCCACATTCTGGGCCGCACCGGCTGCCTGCCCGGCGATCTTCGACGTCTCCTCCTTCGCTGCGTCCTTCTTGGTGACGTACGTTTCCGGCTCTGCCGAGGGATCCGTCGGTGCTGCGTTCCCGTACTGGTCGAGATTGCTTCGGGCAGAAGCCTCAGGCCACTGGTTTTCCGTCATCATCACTCGCTTCCACTGGTTCTGCAGCTGGACTTTCAAACCCAGCCTGATGAATTAGTAAGTAAGGTTACTAACTAGATACTAAGCACACTTGTTATCCATCGCGCAAGGTGGATTTACGAGCGGCCATTCCCAACTGGCTCGCAGTTGATGCCGTTTCGAGGCCCCAAAATGACAGCAACTGCGAGTTAGTTGGGGTGGGGCCGGCTCCTTACCCGGCGGGGTGAAATACCTTTTTTCATGACTGACCCATCCTTCGCGCGTGGGGCTCCGAAGCACTTCCGCAGCACCAGGACCACCCACACGCTCGTCATGCTCCACGACCCGAAGGAACTCCATTCATGAGCATCCCGAACTACACCCGTTTCCTTTCCGAATGCTTTGTCCAGGACTCGGAGAGGCAGCCCGCACTTCGGGAAGACGAGATCTACGGGGTCTACATCAGCTGGTGCATGCTCAACGCCGAGCAACCCGGCCCCACCACGTCCCTGTGGACCGCCATGCACCACAGCGGACACACGAAACAACGCCGGGACACCGGCCGGCATGAATGGCCCGGATTGACCATGAAAGGCCCGGCAGCAGTGGACTACATCCTCTCGAGCCAGCCCAGCCTGCTCTGATCCTGTTGCGGTGACGGCGTGCGGTGGCGTGACGGGCGGGCCGGCTCGGCGGTTAGGCTGAGCTGATGGTCTCCCTCGCTGCCTTGGCACCCACCCTCGCAGCCGTGGCCATCCTCATGCTGATCACCGTCGCTGCGCTCCGGGGCTCGCGGACGCCGTCGTTCCTTGCACCGGCCGCGGCCATCCTGCGGGGAGCCGCCCAACTGGCGCTCATCAGCTTGATCCTGGGCGGCATCATCGCTGACCCGCTGTGGGTGGCAGCGGCGCTGCTGGTGATGTTCACCGTGGCGGCCGTGACGGCAACCCGCCGGCTGGCGTGGTCCTGGCCGCGCTTCGCAGTGGTGTCAGCAACCATGGCCGCCGGCATTGCGGTGACCCTCGCCGTCGTCTTCGGCACCGGAGCCGTTGCCCTCGAACCACGCTACGTTTTGGCGGTGGGCGGGATCGTAATCGGCAACTGCATGACCATCGCGGTGCTCGCCGGCCACCGCTTCCACGAGGCGGTCCGTGAGCAGTGGGACCAGGTGGAGGGCTGGCTCGCCCTCGGCGCCACGGCCCGGCGCGCCACCCTTACCCAGGCCCGCTACTCCGTGCATGCGGCCCTGATCCCCTCCACGGACCAGACCAAAACCACCGGCCTGGTGACCCTGCCGGGCGCGTTCGTGGGGGCGCTCTTCGGCGGCGCCTCCCCGCTGGAGGCCGGGCGGTTCCAGGTGGTGGTCCTGGCGTCCATCATGGCGGCGGGTGCGATCACCGCCGTCGCGCTGCTCCGTTCACTGGCCGCCGTGCGTGTGCGACCCGAGCCGCTCTAGCAGTTGGCAGCTTCAACCGGTTCCAGTCAGCCACCGTCGCCCGTGAGGAACGCCCGGATTCGCTCGGCCATGCGCTTGGACTGGGTCCAGTGCAGGTAGTGGTGGCCCTCGAGCGTCACGATCTCATGGCGTTTGACGTTTTCCAGCAGGTTTTGGGCCGCGGCTGTCTTGGTTGCTGTTGACGCCGGTTTTTCATCGGCAATGAACGCCAAGACGGGCAGGTCATCGGGATAGCTGACTCCCCTAAGGGCTGCGGCGTTGTTCGCTATCCGGGCTGTTTCATCGGCTACGGCGGAATTGCCGTAGTTCCAGCTGGTCATGAGGCGCATGCGTTGCAGCTCATCCTCGGCGTAGGCATCGCTTGCAGGGTCGACAAAATCCGAAACGGCGGCGGAGACGGCCCGGACAATCCCTGTGAAGGCCAGGGCCTTTTGCCAGTTGAGGTCCGGCTCAGGGTCCGGGACCGGCCCGTCTCCGGCCTTGGGTATTGACGCGTCAATTCCGACGACGGCGGACACCTCCCCCGGATACCGGTTCACGTAGTCAAGCATGTAGAAACCGGCGATGGAGTGCCCCGCCAGGACGTAGGGCTTTTGTACCTGCAGTTTGGCCAGTGCTTCGTGAAGTTCGCTGCTGATGTTTTCGTTGGTCCGCGGAGGGGCTTCCATATCGCTGTAGCCGTACCCAAACCTCTCCACGACGATGGCGTTGAAGCCTTTCAGTTCACGTACTAAAGGAGCGAAATCAAGTCCGGGCGCGGGGGTTCCCAAGCCGCTGAGAAGAACGATCGGCTGGCCATCCTCCGGGCCGTTCCGGTACACGTTCAGGGTGCCGCTGCCTACGGCGGTGCGTTCGCCGTAGGCAGCCATGCTCGATTTCTCCGACGCTTCCAGGACTGCGTTGATCACCGTAGAGATGAGTATCAGCCCCAGGACTACGACGGCGGCGATGCCGGCCCCGCGCAAGCCTCGCCGAGGCTTCTTCCGGACTTCGGACTCACTGGTTTCCGATGATCCGGAAGTCCTCTGAGGTGATGGGTGCATGCTGGGCCCCTCCATCCCGAGGCCATTTACGGGCGGTGACCGCCTGTCGTCGGCCGCTGCTTATCCTGTCTCCAGGTTCTTCCGGTAACGGCCCTCGTAGCCGGGCATCCGCTCCACGCGTGCAGTCTCGTCCTGGATGCTTAGCTTTGCCATCATCCTGTCCCTTTTTATTGATCAGGCAGGCTTGGCGAAGGCGGCGGCACTCATGATCTCGTAGGCCACGAATGCCTCGTCGCCTTCGACCCAGGCATCATGGCCCGCTGGAATGGTGTACGCGTTGCCGGGGCTGATGGTGGTTTGTTCGCCGTTATCCATCTTGACAGTCAGCGTCCCGGCGGAGCAGATCCCGACGTGGTTGACCTGGCAACTGTCCGTGTGGACCACGGTCTTGACCGTCTGGGACCACTTCCAGCCCGGCTCGAAAGTGAACCTGCCCAACGTGGTGTCGCCGATGTTGACCACATCAACCTGGGTTTTGGGGGGACGGCGCGTTTCATCGGGTTCGTCGAATGACTTCGCTTTAAGTGCTTCTACTCCGGGCACTTTTTCTCCTGACAGGGAGGGATTGGAACTGTATATCCGGAGCGCCCAGAAGCTCTGGAGTGATGGTTGGCAGGCTAACGGGTGAGCCGTTGCCGCCAACGCTGACACCCAGCGATATCAGGGTGCGCCCGGGAGCGGGCCATGTCAACACGCTTTAGTCCCCGTCCAGAACTGCCGGTGCCGCTAGCCGTTGAGGAGCGCCAGAATACCGGCCGCGGTGCTGGAGGCAGCGCCGTGCTGAACGAGATGCGGTTGTCCGGGTATTTCGAGGTAGCGCCCGTCCGGAGCGGTGGCGGTCAGCTTTTGGCACCAGAGCGCGGGAGCGACAGCATCACGTGAGCCGCGGATGATCAGTACCGGTTGGGCTACCAGGGCCAGGCTTGCCTCAATGTCGTAGGACATCATGACGGAAAGTTCGGTCAGGTACCAACGCATCCCCGAACGGGCATAGTCGATGAGGACCATGGCGTTTCCGAGCGGACTTTCCCTTAGCGAGTCAAGCCCGAGCGCAAGGGCTTGCTGACGGACGGTGCGGCGCTCGGAGTCCACCACCGGGCCAAGGAGCACCACGTGGGAAACCGTCTTCGGGTGCTGGACGGCAAGTTCGGTCGCAAACTGGGCACCCATGGAGTGCCCGATGACCACCGCCCGGTCCACCCCCATCTTTTGAAGCGTCCGGGCAATCACGTCAGCGTAGTCGGAGACGCTGAGTTGCCGGTCCGGTCTGGGTGTCGCTCCGAAGCCCGGCAGGTCGATGGAATAAGTGTCGCCATGCCGGGCGAGGAGAATCTGAAGCCTGCGGAAGTAGCGGTGGGATACACCGATGCCGTGAAGGAGCACAAAGACCGGGCCGGAGCCGCCGCGGGGCCCTGCAAGGCAGTGTACGTGGGAGGTCAGGGACCCTGTGGTGACTACCCGCGGCGTCAATGGCTGGCGCATCCAGGACAACGGTCCTCCAGAGGATGCCGGTTCTGTTGTGTGTGGTTCGTGACTCGCGGTTGGCACCGGTATTCCTTGCTGTTGCAGTACGGCAGATGAAACTGGCACGGCACCCGTGGGGCGCCGTGCCAGAATTTATCAGTTTCCGGCACAGAGGCCGGAGGAATGCGTGTTAGGCGTTGTTGCTGTGAAGGCGGTTGCCGGCCTTCGCCAGGCCGCGGGCAACCATCAGGCCAACGGTGAGGAAGGTACTGAAACCATGTCGACAACTTCTCTACGTCGTAGACTTTAGGTGCAGATTAAATAATAAGCAACCTTACCTATTTCCTATGACTGAACATTCTGCTCCAACGGCCTCATGGCCCAACCTCCGCCGTGAGCTCCGCGTGGAGCTTTTGGACGCGGGCTTTGATGTCGTCCCGGACCAGGCGCATGCGCTCCATACCTTCGATGCCCCGCTCGGAGGGCTCATCCGTTTCCCAAACTTCGAACCGCGTACCCTCGCGGGGCTCAACCTTCGCTTCGGTGCCCAGGACGATGACGGCGTCGACCCTGTCCAGGACCTCATCGGTGACCGGCTTGGGGTGTTCACCGGTGATGTCGATTCCGAGCTCGGCCAGGGACTCCACGGCCTGCGGGTTCAGGGACTTGCCGGGTTTGGTGCCTGCTGAGTAGACGGTGACGTCACCGTTCGCGAGCTGGTTCATGAGGCCGGCGGCCAGCTGGGACTTCCCGCCGTTCTTGCTGCACGCGAACAATACGGCCGGGGTCTTCTGCGAGCCAGAGGTTTCGTTGGTCATGAGTGCGATGTTTCCTTTGTGAGTGAGCTGACCAGGGAAATGCTGCCCGAGCGGCCGTGGGCCAGGCCGGTGGGAAAACCGACCAGCACCGGTTCGGGGGCGGCGCAGCAACCGCCGTCTCCGCCCGAGTCTGCTGTGGCCGCGGCAGGCACGTCACAGCTGGTCCCGGCGTCGGTGGAGCAGACGCCCGTCTCGGGCAGTTCGAGCTGGACGGTGTCGGCGGCCTCACGGTCACCGGCCAGCGCGGCGACCACGGAGCGGACCTGCTCGTAGCCGGTGGCCAGCAGGAACGTCGGCGCCCGGCCGTAGGACTTCATGCCCACAATGTAGAAATCCTTGTCCGGGTGGGCGAGCAGCCTGGCTCCGTGCGGCGGCACGGTGCCGCACGAGTGGAACTCAGGGTCGATCAGCGGGCCGAGCTCCACGGGAGCTTCGACGGCAGGGTCGAGGTTGAGCCTCAGTTCACTCAGGATGTCCAGGTCCGGACGGAAGCCTGTGCAGGGCACGACGACGTCGGCCTCCAGGGTGCGGCCGTCCACAGCTCCCACGGTCACGCCTGAGTCCAGGGCTTTCAGGGAGCCGATGCCGAAGCCGGTGTGCAGTTCAATTTTTCCTGCCGCGACCAGCCGCCTGACGCGGCCGCCCAGCTGGCCCCGGGCGGGCAGCCCGTCGGCGTCGCCGCCGCCGTAGACCTTCTCGACCGAGTCGCCGCGGACGGCCCAGAGGATGCGCGTGTCCGGCTCTGCCTTCGTGAGGTCGGCGAGGCTGATCAGCGTGTTTGCGGCGGAGTGGCCGGCGCCGACAACGAGGACGCGGCCTCCGGCGAAGGCTGCGCGGTCCCGGCCGAGGACGTCGGGGAGCGGCGCGGAAATCCGGTCCGCCGCGGTGTCCTCGCCGATGGCGGGCAGGCCGGAGGTGCCCAGCGGGTTGCGGCGGGACCAGGTGCCGGAGGCGTCGATGACGGCGGCTACGGTGTGGTCGCAGGTCTCGCCGTCTGCGTGCTCCACCCGGACGGTGAACGGGGTGGTGCCGCGGTTCCGGACGTGGGTCTTGTCCAGGCCCTGCCGGGTCACGGCCACCACGCGGGCGCCGGTCTGCAACCGCACGGCGATCTGCGGCAGCGCGGCCAGCGGTGCGAGGTAGTTGTCGATAAGTTCCCCGCCGTACGGAAGCGCGGTGGGCCGGGGCGACTCCCAGCCGGCGGCCTCAAGCAAACGCACGGCGGCGGCGTCGAGGTTGAACCGCCAGGGTGAGAACAGCCGGATGTGGCGCCACTGCTCAATGGCTGCGCCCGCCGTCGTGCCTGCCTCGAAGACCAGGGGCTCCAGGCCGCGCTCGAGCAAATGGGCCGCGGCGGCCAGGCCCACGGGGCCTGCGCCGATCACTGCAACGGGAAGCCGCTTCGCTGAATCCATACTGTCCTCTTGTCTCGGTTGTCGGTGATGTCGACTGGGGCGGTAGGAGCCCAACCAGGTAGCAGTAGGTGTCGTTTTGACGGCTCATAACGACGCCTGCTGCTACCTAGTTGGGTGGGAGGGGCGGTGGTTAGCAGCAGTCCTCGTCGTCGCAGCAGCCTGAGTCGCCGCAGCATCCTGTGGTCATACAGCTCACCTCCTCCCCTGTCTTAGGGCGTTAGGCGTGAATTGGTTCCTCGACCAGGGCGGTGGCGATGCTGTCCACATCGTCCAGCGCGGCGAGGTAGCGTTCGGCGTCGAGGGCGGCGGCGCAGCCCGTGCCGGCGGCGGTGATGGCCTGGCGGTAGCGGTGGTCCACGGCGTCGCCGCACGCAAAGACGCCTGAAAGGTTGGTGACGGTGGTGGGTGAGTCCACCTTGATGTAGCCGTCCTCGTCCAGGTCCACCTGCCCGGTCAGCAGTTCGGTGCGCGGCACATGCCCGATCGCCACGAAGATGCCTGTGGCGGCGTGCTCCCGGGTTTCGCCGGTGACAGTGTCCTTGAGGGTCACGCCGCTGACTTTCCCGTCACCGTGGATCTTAGTGATGGCGGAGTTCCAGGCGAAGCTGATCTTGGGGTTGTCCTTGGCCCGCTGCGCCATAATGCGGGAGGCCCGCAATTCGCCCTTGCGGACGACGACGGTGACGGACTTCCCGAACCGGGTCAGGAACATCGCCTCTTCCATGGCGGAGTCACCGCCGCCGACAACGATGATGTCCTGCTCGCGGAAGAAGAACCCGTCGCAGGTGGCGCACCAGGAAACTCCGTGGCCGCTGAACTTCTTCTCTTCGGGCAGGCCGAGCTCCTTGTAGGCGGAGCCGGTGGCGAGGATGACGGCCGGGGCTTCGTAGGTCTCGCCGCTGCCGGTGACCACGCGCTTGAGGTGGCCCTTCAGCTGGACTTCGGTGACGTCGTCGAACTGTACTTTGGCGCCGAATTTTTCGGCCTGTTCCTGCAGCCCGTCCATCAGCTCCGGGCCCTGGATCCCGCCGGGGAAGCCGGGGAAGTTTTCCACTTCGGTGGTGTTCATCAGTGCACCGCCAGCCGTCACGGATCCGGCCAGCACCAGCGGCGCCAGGCCAGCACGGGCGGCGTAAATCGCGGCCGTGTAACCGGCCGGGCCGGAGCCGATGATGATCAGCTGCTCAACCTGGGCGCCTGCGGGGGTTTCATTGTTGCTCATGGGTGTCTCTCCTGGTGTCCCGAACCGGCTACTTGGCGGCCGGAACGAGGGACTCGATCAGGCCCTCTATCCGGGTCTTGATCTGGTCGCGGATAGGGCGGACCGATTCGACGCCCTTGCCTGCCGGGTCTTCCAGGACCCAGTCCTCGTACGCGCTTGCCCGGGAAGTAGGGGCATTCGTCGCCGCAGCCCATGGTGATCACCACGTCCGATTCCTTCACGGCCTCGGTGGTGAGGACCTTGGGGACCTCGGCGGACATGTCGATGCCCAGTTCAGCCATGGCCTCGACGGCGGCGGGGTTGATCTTGTCCGCGGGCTGGGATCCGGCGGAGCGAACCTCGATCTCACCCTTGCCGAGGGTGGTGAGGAAGGCGGCAGCCATCTGGGAACGGCCGGCGTTGTGGACGCAGACGAACAGGACGGAGGGCTTCTTGACGGTCTCGGTGCTCATTCTTTTGCTCCTGTAAGCAATTAGGGGACGGGTTGAGTCGTTGCGCCCGCACAGCCTGCATTCAGATATTGAAGTTGATCGATGCAGGAAGTATCGGACGGTTCATTGATGGTTGTCAATATGTGGTGCAAACCAGCACGGTCAGGCTGCGCGCATCCGCGGCGCAAGGTCGCTGATGCGGCTGGAGATATCGTTGAAGGCGTTCTCAAAAGCCTCCTCGGTGTTGATCCGGAGCGGATCCCGCACGGACCAATGAACTCCGTTCAGGCCGGTCAGTTCCTCGTGCGCGTTATCGCAGACGGTGACAACGAAGTCCCCGCCATCCAGCCCCTCCAGCCCTCGCGGCGGAACCTCCGGAAGGTCCACGCCATGGCGGCGGGCGACGTCGATCGCTCCCTGCGCGATCCGGTCCGCCGGGTGCGTGCCCGCCGAAGTCGAGGGGATTTCGCTGACCTGCCCCCAGAGAGCGGCGGCAAGCTGGGAACGGGCGCTGTTGCGGGTGCAGACAAACAGAACGCGGGTGGCGCCATACTCGACGCCGGGCGCGAGGCCTTCCAGGGCGCCGGAAGCCAGGCGGATGTAGCTGCGGCGCTTGTCGGCTTCGGAGCGGTGGCGGGTTGCCAGGCCCGCCGCTTCCAGGGCCCGCAGGTGATGGGACAGCAGGTTCGAGGGCATGCCCAGTTCCGCCTGAAGCTCCGTAGGCGAAAAGTCCCCGAGGATGAGCAGATCGACAATCCGCAGCCGCGCCGGATCGGCGAGGGCCGCATGCTTGGCGACCCGCGACTGGAAAACATCTGCTGGCTCAGTTTTCATTGACTCAATTTTGACTGAGATAATTTCTTGCGTCAAGCTTGGTGCCATGACTACAAACCAGCCGCCGTTGTGGCGCCGTGCCGTCGCGGAACTTCTGGGCACCAGCCTGCTCGTGATGATTGTTGTGGGCTCCGGGATTATGGCTCAGCAGCTCTCCCCCAACGAGGTCGGCAACCAGCTGCTGCAGAACAGCACCGCGACGGTGCTGGGTCTGACAGTCCTGATCCTCGTGTTCGGACCCGTCAGCGGCGCGCACTTCAATCCCGTGGTCTCACTCGTGGACTGGATCCTGGGACGGCGCAGCGGCACGGGACTGACCCTGCCGGAGCTCGGGACGTACGTGGCCGCGCAGACGGTGGGTGCCGTCAGCGGCAGTGTGGTCGCGAACGCCATGTTCGAGGTGGGCACCGCCATCTCCGGGAAGGACCGCGCTACCGGCGGGCATCTGCTCGGCGAAGTCGTTGCCACCGCCGGGCTCATCCTGCTCATTTTCAGTCTTGCCGCCACCAAGCGGGGCGTCCTGGCCGCACCCGCGGTGGGCGCCTATATCGGGGCGGCCTACTGGTTCACGTCCTCAACGTCCTTCGCCAACCCGGCCGTGACTGTCGGGCGAATCTTCAGCGACACTTTCGCCGGCATTGCACCCGCCTCGGTGCCTCCGTTCATCATCGCCCAGCTCATCGGCGCGGCAGTGGGCCTGGGTCTCGTGCTCCTTCTGTTCCCGTTCGCGGCCCGCGCCGCAGACGACGTCGTCCTCCCACACGAGGCGGACAAGGCCGGCTCCTAGCCCGGTCGTGGGCCGCCAGACAAAACTGCCATGATGGCCCTGTGACTATCGCGAAGACCATCCTGCTGTTCATCCTTGCCGCCGCTGCTGAAATCGGCGGCGCATGGCTGGTCTGGCAGTCCGTCAGGGAAGGCAAGGAGTGGTGGTGGGCCGGCCTGGGCGTTATCGCGCTGGGCATCTACGGTTTCGCCGCAACATTGCAGCCTGACGCGCACTTCGGCAGGATACTGGCCGCCTACGGTGGCGTGTTCGTTGCCGGATCACTCGTTTGGGGCATCGTCTTTGACGGCTTTCGGCCCGACAGGTGGGACATCGCAGGGTCGGCGATCTGCTTGCTGGGCGTCGCCGTGATCATGTTCGCGCCGCGGAACGCTGCCTGAGACAGGTCAGCCTCCTTCGGCCGGGATCCGCGCCGTGCAGTCGGCCGCGTCCCTCACGACGTCCTCCAAGTCCCCGGTGCGGTGCAGGACCTCGAGCTGCCGCGTTGCGCCCGTGCCGGCGTTCAGCAGATCGTCCATCAACTCCTCCACCCGTCCCAGGTCCCCGATATCCTCCAGAGCCTTGCGGATGTGGTTCATCAAGGCATTTACGACGGCGAGGGCCGGCACCGGCCGGCTTGTCACCGGATCGAGCAGCTCGCCGCGCAGACCCCACCGGCTCGCCTTCCAGCCCGCCAGCCGCAGCAGCGCAGCGGGAACTACCGTGGGTTCAATTCCTTCCCGCCATCCCCGCGCTCCGGTTTCCACCAGCCCGCGGGCGATGCCTGCCAGCAACACCGTGTTCTCCGGCCGGAGGCACACGTCGGCAAGCCGAAGCTCCACCGTGGGGTAGTGCCGCGAGAGCCGGGCGTCGAAGTAGATCATCCCCTCGTCCAGCGCGACGCCGGTGCCCACCATGTCCTGCACCAACTGGTAGTAGGCCTCCGGGGTCCGGAGGATTTCAAGGGGGCCGGCCGACGGCCAGCGGTTCCACACCTGCGAACGGTAACTGGCGTAGCCGGTGTCCTCGCCGTGCCAGAACGGGGAGTTGGCGCTGAGGGCGATCAGTACCGGCAGCCAGTTTCGGATCCGGTCCAGCACAGCTACGCCCTCCTCCGCCGACTCCACCGAGACGTGGATGTGGCAGCCGCACGTGAGCTGCTCACGGGCCGTGAGCCCGTATTCCTCCGTCATGGCTTTGAACCGCCGGAGCTGCACGGGATGGGGATCGGCGGGCAGCGGTGAGGTGGCCAGCGCGGCCACCCTGACTCCGATGTCTTCTGCCGCCTGGTGCGCTATGGCCCGCCCCGCGATGATGTCCGCTTCCAGGGCAGCCAACGTGGAATGCGGCGGGGTGACCACCTCGATCATCTCCTGCTGGAACTCGGCCGTGAGGACAGGACCGTTGCGGGATTCCATCGGGCGGACATACAGGTCCAGGAGTGCGCCCGCTACCGGTACCGCCTCCCCGCTGCCGGGGTCCACCAG
Organism: Arthrobacter sp. V1I9; assembly: GCF_030817075.1. Taxonomy (NCBI): domain Bacteria; kingdom Bacillati; phylum Actinomycetota; class Actinomycetes; order Micrococcales; family Micrococcaceae; genus Arthrobacter; species Arthrobacter sp. V1I9. Next base: position 705,634 of record NZ_JAUSYU010000001.1, on the reverse strand, counting down.
GAGCAGTTCCTCCTCGATCCCAAACGTCCGACGGCGCCCGGCCGCGCCTGCGCCGTCGGCCCCGGTTGACGCCGGGGTGCCTTCAACTCCTGAGCCATCCATTGCCGTCGTCCCCCTCTACTCCATCCGGGCCAGGTCGTCCCAGAAGCAGGCAAGCGTGACCGCGCCGTTCACCAGGACTTCGAGGTTGGCGCTCTCATCGCTGTCGTGCCAGTGGTCCTCCACCAGGCCTGTCCCGAAGAACAGGACCGGGGCATCCAGTGACTTAGCCAGCAGCGTTGCGGGTCCGCCGCCGGCGTTGCCCATCCGCCCCACCTGCGGGGAGCGGAAGCCCCTGGCCATGGCCCGTTCCAGCACGGAGACCGCCGGATGGTCCGGGGTCCAGTACGGTTCCTGGGCCGTCTCAAGATCAACGCTGAGCGTGTGCCCGTAGTTGTCCCCCACCGTGTCCCGCACCCATTGCCGGAGCTGCTCCGCCACCTTCTCCACCCGCTGGCCCATCACTGTCCGCAGGCTCAGGTCCACGGCGGCCACAGACGGAACGGCAGCGCTGGAAATCCCGACAGGATCACCGGCGATCAGCGCCGTGATCTCCACCGCCGGACGGAGCCACAGGCGTTCCGGAACCGTGTACCCCTCTTCGCCCGTGATGCTTCCCCCCTCCGAGCGCTCCAGCCAGTCCTCCTCGGTGAACGGCAGGCGTGCGAGCGCCTTCCGAAAGTCCTCCGGCACCGGCGCAACATCGTCATAAAATCCGGGAATGGCGATCCGGCCGTCGTCGTCATGAAGACCGGCAAGAACCCTGCTTATTTCAAAAGCCGGGTTGGGGACGGAACCCGAAACAGCGCCGCTGTGAACGTCCACTTCCGGGCCGGTCACTTCCAGGTGGGCACTCACCATGCCGCGCAGGCTCACACACAGTGCCGGGTGGTCCTCACGAAAAAGCAGTGTGTCCGAGAAGACCACGAGGTCCGCCTGAAACCGGCCCGACTGCTCCTTAAGCAGCTTCGCCAGGTGCGGCGAACCGCCCTCCTCCTCCCCCTCAACGAGGTACTTCAGGTTGATGGCGGGTGCGGTCGACTGAGAGAGCGCTGTGGTTTCGGCTGCAGGAAGTGATAGAGCGTCCGGGTTTTGGGGGTCGGAAGTGATAGAGCGTGTGGATTGTTGGTCCAGGTGGGCGCGCAGCCCCCACAGGTGGGCCAGGACCTGCCCCTTGGCATCCGAACTTCCCCGCCCGTACAGCCGTCCGTCCCGCACCACCGGTTCGAAGGGTGCGGTCTGGTCCCACTGTTCGGGCTTGGCGACCCGTACATCGTGGTGGCTGTACACCAGGACGGTGGGTGCGCCGGGCGCCTCGCACCATTCGGCGTACACGGCGTGGGACTCCCCGGTGGGGAGGACCTCCACCACCGGGAAGCCCACCTCGCGGAACGCCGCCGCCAGCCAGTTGGCGGAGCGGAGCAGGTCCTTTGTGTGCTCCGGATCCCCCAGCACCCCGGGCACGCGCACCCACTCGGCCAGCTGGCCCTCCAACTCCGCCCGGCGGGACTGGACGAAGGCGCGAACGTCCGCGCCGCCGTCGTGATCCTGGCCGTCGTTATCCAGGGCCGGGTGCTCCGGGCCGCCGTCGTGGTCCTCGACGCCGTGATGCTGTTCCACAGCTCACCGGGGCTGGGCAGGGTTGGTGGGATCGCCCTGCGACGGCGGGTTGATGGGCGGGCCGGGAACGCTGGCCGTCTGCGGGGTATCCGGCGTGCCTGTGTTGACCTCGGGAGTGCTGGGCGTGTGCGGGCCCCGCGGGACGGTGCCGCCCTGCAGGTCATGCAGCCTCTTCTCGAGGATCTGCATGATGGGCAGGCGGTTCCCGTGGGCCTTCTCGTACGTAACCAGCTGCGCCACTTCCGCCTCCTCCAGTCCGGAGATGCGCGATGGCAGGGTTCCCACCGGCAGGTGGTCATAGTCCGGCAGCGGCAGGTCCTTGTGCAGGGGTACTTCGTTCATCGTTGTTCAGCTCCTTCTCTCGCAGTGCAACATGGTGGTGGGTTTCGGGAAAGACGGTCAGCCCCTGGCCCCGGCGCTTGCCGGCTCCGGCTCCTGGACCCCGCCCGCAAAGACGGACTCCGCCATCTGGGCCGCGATTGCATCCCAGTGGTACTTCTTCAGCAGCTCGCGGGTCTTCGGCTTGGGCCCCCGCGACGGATCCCGCTGGCCGAGCGTCTGGCACACCGAGGCGAAGCCGGCGGCATCCTCACGCAGGTGCACGATTCCCGGGAAATCAGCGACGACGTCGGGCACCCGTGTGGAAACCACCGGCAGGCCGGCCGCGAGGTACTCAAGCGTTTTCGTGGGGCTGATGGAGCGGGTTGCCTCGTTCAGCGCGAAGGGCATCAGGGCCACATCAAGCCCGGCCATTGCCGCGGGAAGGTCCGCGTAGCAGGTGTACCCTTCGTAGCTGATGTTGGGCGCCTGGGGCAGGCTGGCCGGATCGATCTTTGCTACCGGCCCGTACATTTTGATGTCCCACTCCGGCAGCGCTTCGGCCAGGCCGGCGATCAGCCCCAGGTCCAGCCGTTCGTCCAGCACACCCACGTATCCCGCCGCCGGACGCTGCCCCGGAACCCGGGCCTCCGCCGTCGGGGTCCGGTAATGCTCGGGCTCCACGCCGCTGGGAAAGAGCAGAGTGTCCGCGCGGCCCTGCCGCACCATGGACCGGTGGAGTGAGCGGCCGCCGGCAAATACGACGTCGGCCCGGCGCAGGGCCTGCCGCTGCCTGACCACCAGCTCGGGCGGGGCGTCCTTGAAGGCGGCGAGATCGTCCATCACGTCATACACCAGCGTGGTGGGCTGGAGCGCGAGGGCCAGTTCCAGGGCCAGCGGGGTGTAAAGCCACACCACCCGCTCCCCCGCGGGCGGACCCACCAGTTCGGGCAGCTGCTCGATGTAGTCCGGGAGGACGTCGTCGAAAAAGCCCACATGGTGGCCCTGCTCCGCGATTTCCAGCCAGGCGCGGTTAAGTCCGTTGACCTGCGTGTGGTTCATCCGGTTCCGGCCCGTGAAGTCGGGCGACGGCGTGAGCGGCTCCTCCACGTACCAGGTGGAACAGCGGGAGCCCAGGCGGGATACGAGGTGCTGGGGGCGCTGCCACACCCAGTCCCAGCGGAGATGCGACAAAACGATCAGTTCACTCTGCATTGACTATCCTCAATTCCATCCGGGTCTTGGTGTTGGGCAGGCTGTTTCCCTGATCCGCATCAGGGGCCGGTGCCCGGTTCCAGTGGGACATTTGTGGCTCGTAGCCGCGTAGCCAGGTGGCCACGGGTTCGCCCAGCGTGAAGGCAGGCAACTCGTTCGACGGCGTGCCGGCTGCGGCTTTCGCATACGACTCGGACATCACCGAGGGCTGGCGGGCCAGCTCGTCATCCAGCCAGTACACGCCCACGGGGTCGATATGGCCGTCGCTGCGGTACAGGAGCGTGTTCCAGTCCGTGGAGTCGATCACCGGGAACCAGCACAGGCCCTCCAGCGGAACCCCCATCTCCCGGGCCCGTTCGCACTGCTCCAGGACGTACTTGAACCAGGTGGCCCGGTCCGAGGTGGAGCCGCGGACGTTGGTCTCGGTGAGGAGGCACGGCAGCCGGTAGCGGTCCCAGTACAGGTAGATCTGCTGGGCAAGCGGCAGCGGGTACGGGGTATTGGGCGAGCCGCCGCTGTCGTCGAAGTGCCACTGGCAGTGGGCGTAGTAGTCCATCCCCAGCACGTCGATCCGTCCCGGTTCCAGGTCCTGCAGCTTCTCGCCCCCGGCCTCCCGGAGCAGCTCCGCCATGGGACCGTGGGGGTCGTAGCCTTTGCCCAGGAAGCTGTCCAGCACCAGGAACCGGCGTTCGTTGGCCATGGTGGCGTAGGCGCTTCCGCCGGGACCTTCGCCGGTGTGGTGCTCGCAGGTGTCCACCCACACATGCTTGGCGTCCGGCAGCACGTCCTTGTAGGCGCGGCTGGCCTCGGCCACGGCCGGCAGCACGTTGAGGATCTGGGCCACGAAGTTGTCCAGGCCCTTCTGGTAGGGCGGCCAGATGGCCTCGTGTCCGGTGAGGAACAGGGTGGAGAAGGGCTCGTTGAAGAGTGTGTACTCCTCAATCCAGGGGTATCGCCGGGCAAACTCCTCCGTGTACCGCAGGTACGCGGTGCGGAAGCGGGGGTCTGCGAAGCCGCCGTCCATCCACCGGGGATAGCTGGTGTGGTGCACCAGGTCCACGATGGGCCGGAAGCCGTGGTCCCGGAGATAGTGCAGCACCTTGTCCGTGTCCTGCCAGTTGAAGAGGCCTTCCTCGGCCTCCACCCGGTGCCAGCGGACCGGATACCTCAACCTGGTCACTCCGCAGCTGGTCAGCAGTCCAAGGTCCTGCTTCCATTGGACGTCGTGGGCGGTGGACTCGAAAATGTCTGTGTCGTGCCGGGGAAGATACGTACTCTCAAAGGCGCCGATGATGTCGATTCCGCTCATATGCCCGCCCCTTCCCCCTGCAGGGTACGGCCCGCATTGCCGGCCAGCTGAACGTAGACGAGGTCCAGCAGCTCCGCCGCCCTCAGGTTCAGCCGCCGGGATTCATCCAGGTCCCGGTCCAGCCGGAGGATCTCGGCACGCAGCTCTGCGATGTCCGCGGCCGCTACAGCCAACCGCAGGTTCATCTCCTCCAGCGGGTCGCTCAGGGGCTCGTGCTCAGGCAAAGCATCGCTCAGGAAGTCGTTCATGGCAGGGCCCTCACTTTCAGTCGGCGGACGGGTTTGGCGCCTTCGCGCCCGGGTTGTGGTGTAACTTCTTCTGCTTCAAGCCCCAGCTCTGCGAGGCGGCTCGTCAGGGCGGCAACGTCAACGGGAGCGTGCAGGCGGCAGTCCGGGAACGGCGGCTCACAGTCCCCTGACTGGAATTCCAGGAAGGCCTCGGCCGCCGTTTGCTGGTTCCGCAGCAGGTGCCCGATCAGCGTCAGCGTGTTCTCCCGGCCCTGCCCGTTGAGGGAATTCAGCAGCAGCCTGGCGTACACGTGCAGCGGACGGTTGCCTTGGTTCGCGAGGCAGGCCAGCGGTGCGGTCTCCCGGAGCGAGTTGAGGTTCACCCGCCGGGCAACCAAGGTGCCGCAGCCCGCCTGGTGCATGCGCAGGTTTTCGATTGCGGGCCGGCTGTAGTCAACGGCCACCACATGGTGCCCCTGCTCCGCGAAGTGCTTCGCATCCGCGCCGTGCCCGCAGCCAAGCTCCAGGATCCGGGACCCCGGGGAAAGCTCACCGGCGAGCTCCGTAGCCCAGGCCGAGGTTCCGGGCATGTCATCAGCACGCAGCAGCGCCCGGTGGTGGTCCTCCCAGTTCTCCCTGTCACCATCCAGGCTGCCCAGCCAGCTGTCATAGCGACGGCGGGCCGGTGGCGGCGTGGTGAACCGGAACGCCGGATCCGGAATGTGCCAGCTGGGTCCGTAGATCGCCGCGAGCATCTGCTCCGGCTCGGCCGGGGCCGGCAGCTCCCGTCCGTTGATGCTGAGGGTGCGCAGCGGAAAGATACCCACGTTTTCGGTGTGCTCGCGGGCATGGAACGTGCCGTGGAACCAGCCCCCCACGTTGAAGTAGGTGAAAATGTCCAGGTAGAACCGGTCCGTGCCGTCCGCTCCGGGAAACAGCAGCTGCAGGTGCCCCGCGGAATGCCGGACCGTTTCGTAGCCCTGCGCGTGCAGGGCCCGTTCCAGCTCGAAGCCCTCCAGCGCTATGTCCGACGGGTTTTCGTGCCGGCTGAGGTAGGCCAGGTCCACGTCGTCATCGCCCGGCATCACCCGGCCGTCCCGCACTGGACCGAGGAGGGTGCCGCCGGTGACGAAGAGTTCCTGGCCGCGGCCCCGCGCCCACTCCACCAGCTTGCAGGCCTCGTCCAGCGCCTCGTCGATCAGGTGGGCGCGCTGGCCGTCAAAGTTCCGCGCGATCCGCCCCCACTTGTTGATGATCTGCGCCATCCCGGTGCCGGGCTCCTCGAGCGAGAACTGGTGCGGTGAATCATCAAAGGTGACTGTCGCCGTCGGGCATAACGGCGTTCCGTCCTGCAGCACGCTGAGCCGCGCCCAGCCGGACAGGCGGCCGGCGAGGGCGGGCGGCCAGTCGATGGTGCAGCAGCCGGAGCCACGCCGTGCGGCCTCACCGGCACGGACATTCCAGATGGGCCTGTCGCCCAGCAGGATGGACAAGGTGGCATCCCGGGGAATCGGCGGCCCCGCGAGGATAAGCGACAACCTGTCCGCCTGGAGGCTGTGGCTGTGGCTCTGGACGCTGCGGATCTCAACGTCCTGGCTCATGGCTGGGCCACCAGTTCCGAGTCCTTGGACGGGTCCGTGTAGGGAAGCCGGACGTCCACCACCTGCCCCGTCATGGCCGACGCCAGCACCTGGATGCTGGCCCCGGCAACAGCGGCGGCGGGCAGCAGGGATCCTTCCTCCTCGGCCCCGAAAGCCCTGGTCCGCATGGGCGTGGCCGTCCGGCTGGGGCTGATGCAGTTGACCCGGATGCCGTCCGAGCTCCACTCGTCCGCGAGCGCCTGGGTAAGGTTCACGATCGCGGCCTTGGTGGCGGAGTAGACGGTGTAGTTGGCTCGGCCGCGGGTTGTAGGAACTGGAGGCGAAAAGCGTCAGCGATCCCCTGCTTTCGGCCAGGTACTTCTGCGACTCCTGGGCCACGATGAAAGCCGCCGTGAGGTTCACGTCGAGATCGTGGTGCAGCTGCTCGTCCGTCAGCTGGGACAGCGGGCCAACGCTGAGTACGCCTGCGGAGAGGATGACATGGTCCACGCGGCCGTGGGCGGCTGCCGCGGACGCGAGCGCCTGGGCCACGCAGCCGCGGTCCTCCACGAAGGTGCCGTTGCCGGTGCGGCTCTGCCCCGCCACCACAGCTCCTTCGGCTTGGAGCTGCTGGACGAGCTCGAGGCCGATTCCCGAGCTGGCACCGAAGACCACAACAATGGAGCCGCGGAGCCCGCCCGCATTCCCGTTCGGCAGCATGGTTTTGTGTTTCAGCTGGAACAGTTTGTCCGCAAGATGGATGTCGATGGGCTGTGTGATCTTGATGTTGGCCTCGTCGCCGTCCACCACGAAGATGGGAACATCCGGACAGTACTTAAGGACTACCGAGCAGTCATCCGTCGCAAAGAAGTCCGGGTCCTTCCTGGCCCGTTCATACGCTGCGGCAATGACCGGCATCCTGAACGCCTGCGGCGTCTGGCCCCTTCTCAACTTTGCCCGCGGCGGCACGGCGCGAATGAAGTTGTCATCATCCACTTCGATGATGGTGTCCGCGGAGGGGATGGCGGTGTCGACGGCGGCATAGACGTCGAGAGCGCGGATGCAGGCGAGGATGATGTCGCCGTCGAGCAGCGGCCGGACGGCGTCGTGGAAGATGACGTTGGCGTCCTTGTCAGCGATGGCGTCCAGGGCAAAGCAAGAGGTTTCGCTCCGGTCTGTGCCGCCGGCAAGGATCGCCGTGAGCTTGCTGAACTTGTTGGCTGCTTTCGCATCCCGTGTGCCGGGTTTGCTGCCCAGGAGCAGCTCCTCGGCCCGCGGTATGTAGCCCGGGGCCATCATAACGATGATCTCGTCCACCAGCCCACAGTGCTCGAACAGCTCCACCGTGTGCTCAAGGCTGGTGCGGCCGGCGATCGGGACAAACTGTTTGGGTATGTCCAGGCCCATCCGGGTGCCGACCCCTCCGGCCAGGATGACCGCGACGTTGCGGCGGCGGGTGCCGGATGGAGAGGGTGGTTTCTGGTCCATGGCTGATCCTTTCCTTCGAGTTGGCGGCCTAGCGGCGGCCGATGGGGGTGCCTCCCGTGTTCTCGGTGGCGGAGGGGATGATGACGGATGCGGCCTGGAGCCGCTGCCGGGTTTCCTCGGCGGTGATGTAGGAATCCATCCGGGGGTACTCGCCCACCGGGACCACCGCCGAGACGAAGGTCCGGTTGTGGATCCGGATCAGGTTGAAGGAGCGTGCACCGTCCAGGCCCTGCATGGCGCCCGAGGGAAGGGCCAGGTCCTGGTTGTAGCTGGTGGAGGAGGCCACGGAAACGGGGATGTTTGCGAAGGTTGAAAAGACGCTGTGATGGGTGTGCCCGGAGAGGATCCCGATGACGTCGCTGCCTTCCAGCACCCGGGCCAGGCCGTCCTGGTTCCGCAGCTCCGAAAGCACCGCGAGCTCCTGAACCGGCGGAACAGGCGGGTGGTGGATCACCAGGAGCGTGCCGTCGTCGGCCCTTGTCTCCAGTTCCCCTGCCAGCCAGTGCAGCTGCTCGTCATTGATTTCGCCGTGGTGGTAGCCCGGCGTTGAGGAGTCCAGGACCAGCACCCGCAGGTTGCCCAGGTAATAGGTACGGTCAACCGGGAGCTCCTGCGGCGCCTCATCCAGAAGCATCCTTTGGAAGTTGGCACGTTGGTCGTGGTTGCCCATTGCCCAGATGAGCTGGGCGCCCATCCGTTCAGCGTATGCCTGACAGGTAGTTCGCAGGCGCCGGTAGGCCTCCAGGCTGCCCTTGTCCGTGAGGTCGCCGGAAAAAATGATGGCTTCCGGCTTCAGCCCGCTGGCCTCAACGGCGTCAAGGACTTCCACCAGTCCCGTTTGGGGATCGAGTTCGCCGTACAGCAGCCCCTCTTCCACAAAATGAGGGTCGCTCACGTGGACAAGCACATGGTTGGGGTTTGAGTACTCGGAGCGGAACTGGTGCATCGGTGCCTTTCAGCTTTTCCCAGGGCGGAGCCCAAGCCGGGAAGATGTGCTGACGGGCGCTGCATGCCGTCGGGGGTAGAACATAATAAGCACGCTTATGAAATGTTGGGAAGACCTGTCTTTTATCCCGGCCATGTGCTGGCGCTCCTCCGCGGCGTATCAGCAGGCGGGCAGCGGGTAGCTGTACTTCCCTGCCCGCCGCGGGTAGATTCAGGAGTGTGACGGGCATAACTCCCGTCCTTCCCCGGCCCTCCTGCACTGGCCGTGGTAACAGCTGCTGGAGCAAGCCGGTGGCACACTTTGCAGAAATGGATTGAGCCATAATGCCGTCCTCGCACTTCCAGCAGTTCCTTGACCAAGCCACCATTCATGACCCTGCCGCCGAACATCCGTTTGGGGCCGGACTGCCTTTACGGCCTCTACGTCAGCTGGGCATCGCTGCACAACTTCCGGGCCAAACCTGACCAGGCTTTCCGCGCCGGGATGAAGCGCTGCGGCGTCGACGTGAATGACTCCCACCTGCACATGACCGGCCCCGCCGCGGCCGACTACATCCTCAGCAGCTACCCCGACGTCGCCTGACGCTGCCGCGCAGCGCCGCGCCAAACGGCTAGATTGGGGGGACAGCCATGGGATTCGAGCCGCACGAGCCGGAGCAGCGCAGGGAGCTCAATTCCACTTTGCTGCAAGCCGACATCACCGTCTCGGAGCTCTGGCTGCGGTACTTCAGCATGAGCGGCACCGCCGGCGAATACGAGGTCCAGGCCTACGTGGAGGGACTGATCTCCCTGCCTGCCCTGCAGCGCCACCTGCTGGCCATGGCGGCCAGGGAAATCATCAGCGAGACGCCCTGAAGCCGCGCCCGACGGCGACAGCTGCGTACCGCCGTCGGCGTGGCTTCCGTCCTCTTCCCATTGAGCTCCTTCCCGCGCTAGTGTGGGCACAAAACCACTGGCCAGAGCCATGGGTTATCAGGCTCATGCAGTTGGGCCTCTGGGGGATTTTCCGGAGGGAACCGCGGTGAGCAAAACTGGAAGAAACACTTTTAGATGGCGGCGGGGTGCCGCTTTACTCCTCATCCCGGCTCTGATGGCTTTGACCTCCTGTTCTGCGGAGGTCCAGCGCGGCTGGCTGCCCGGTGAACGGGACACCACAGACCACACCCCGTTGGTCACGGACCTGTGGGTGAACTCGTGGATCGCGGCAACCGTGATCGGCGTGATCACCTGGGGACTCATCCTGTGGTGCATCATCGCCTACCGCCGCAGGAAAGATACCGTCGGATTTCCGCGGCAGATGAGCTACAACCTTCCGCTGGAGGTCTTTTACCTCTCTGTTCCGCTCATGATTGTGGGCGTGCTGTTTGTCTTCACCGACCGTGAGCAGCGGGCCATGGACGACCGCTTCGAGGACCCCGATGTGATCATCGATGTCCGCGGCAAGCAGTGGGCCTGGGACTTCAACTACGTCAAGGAGGACGTCCACGAAGACCCGGGCGTGCAGGCCCACCTGGACGGGAACTGGGGCACACCGGACCGGCTGCCCACCCTGTACCTGCCGGTGGGCAAAAAGGTGGAACTACAGCTGAATTCCCGTGACGTCCAGCATTCCTTCTGGGTTGTGGAATTCATGCAGAAACGGGACATGTATCCCGGGGAAAACCAGTTCAACAGGTTCATCGACATCATTCCCAACCGCACCGGTGAATACACCGGCAAGTGCGCCGAACTCTGCGGTGAGTACCATTCCGAGATGCTCTTCAAAGTCCGGGTGGTGACCGAGCAGGAGTACAACACTCACATCGCCGACCTCCGCGCCAAGGGCAACACCGGCATCCGCGGCGATGAATACGACCGCAACCCGGCACGGCCGGCCCTGGAACAGGCACAACAAAGGACGGAACCGTAATGACCACCACCGGCCAAAACATGGGCGTAACGTCGGCGACTGCCGCACCTTCGGTGGTGAAGCGCCCCAAGGGCAGCATGGTGGTCAGCTGGATCACCTCCACGGACCATAAAACCATCGGGTACATGTACCTGATTTCCTCATTTGTGTTCTTCCTCCTCGCCGGCATTATGGCGCTGCTCATCCGTGCCGAACTGTTCGAACCCGGCATGCAGATCCTGCAGACCAAAGAGCAGTACAACCAGCTGTTCACGATGCACGGCACCCTGATGCTGCTGATGTTCGCAACCCCGCTTTTCGCCGGGTTTACGAACGTCATCATGCCGCTGCAGATCGGTGCGCCGGACGTCGCCTTCCCGCGGCTGAATGCGCTGGCCTTCTGGTTCTTCCTGTTCGGCTCCACCATCGCAACGTCCGGCTTTATCACCCCGCAGGGCGCCGCCTCCTTCGGCTGGTTCGCCTATGCACCGCTGTCCAACACCACCTTCACACCCGGCCTGGGCGGGGACCTGTGGGTGTTCGGCCTGGCACTGTCCGGCTTCGGAACCATCCTGGGCGCGGTCAACTTCATCACCACCATCATCTGCATGCGTGCACCCGGCCTCACCATGTGGCGCATGCCGATCTTCACCTGGAACGCCCTGGTCACGTCCATCCTGGTGCTGATGGCCTTCCCGCCGCTGGCCGCGGCGCTGTTCGCCCTGGGAGCGGACCGGAAGTTCGGCGCCCACATCTATGACCCGGCGAACGGCGGTGCCATCCTCTGGCAGCACCTGTTCTGGTTCTTCGGCCACCCCGAGGTGTACATCATCGCGCTGCCGTTCTTCGGCATCGTCTCGGAGATCTTCCCGGTGTTCAGCCGCAAACCGATCTTCGGTTACAAGGGCCTGGTTTACGCCACCATCGCGATTGCTGCCCTGTCCGTGACGGTGTGGGCCCACCACATGTACGTCACCGGGGCGGTGCTGCTGCCGTTCTTCGCGTTTATGACCATGCTTATCGCAGTCCCCACGGGCGTGAAGTTCTTCAACTGGATCGGAACGCTGTGGGGCGGTTCGCTGACGTTCGAGACGCCCATGCTGTGGAGCCTCGGCTTCCTGATTACGTTCCTCTTCGGCGGCCTCACCGGCATCATCCTTGCCTCCCCGCCGCTGGACTTCCACGTCTCTGACTCCTACTTCGTGGTGGCACACTTCCACTACGTGGTGTTCGGGACCGTGGTGTTCGCCATGTTCGCCGGGTTCTACTTCTGGTGGCCCAAGTTCACCGGGACCATGCTCAACGAGCGGCTGGGGAAGATCCACTTCTGGATGCTGTTCCTGGGCTTCCACGGAACCTTCCTGATCCAGCACTGGCTCGGCGTGGAGGGCATGCCCCGCCGCTACGCGGACTACATGCCCGAGGACGGGTTCACCGGAATGAACCAGCTCTCCAGCATCAGCTCCTACCTGCTGGGCGCCTCGGTGATCCCGTTCTTCTGGAACGTCTTCATCACGTGGCGGACCGGCAAGAAGGTCACCGTGGACGACCCCTGGGGCTTCGGCGCCTCGCTGGAGTGGGCCACGTCCTGCCCGCCGCCGCGGCACAACTTCACCTCGCTGCCCCGGATCCGCTCGGAGCGCCCGGCGCTGGACCTGCACCACCCCGAGCTGAGTGTCAGGGAGCACGCGCCCGCTGACAATCCGGTTGCCGATGTCCTGGGCGCAGCTGACATTGGCCCGCGTGACGTGAAGGATCCGGACCCCAACAAGTAGGCGCCCACAGCGAAGCCCCCTGCCAGCCGGTCATTCTGGGTACCGGCCGACAGGGGGCTTCCTGCTGCGGTTCGACCGGAAAATACCGGACGGCACACCAAAACGCTGGGCACCCGGCTTACCAGGTGCGCCAGCGTTTGGGCATCGCAGAACAATCTGCGGGTCGCGGAGCCTTACGCCCCACGTACCAGCTACTCCTTTTTGAGCTTGTCCTGAATGGTTCCAGCTGCCTTTTCCATAACGTTCGGCAGCTCTGTGGTGCCGTAGAAACGGGAATCCGGGTGCGTGGGCGGAGGCATGGGGACCCCGGCCGGGGGCTCTGCCACGTACGTGAACTCGCCGAGGCCATCGGGGGTGGGACCGGACGCCCAGGAGCCTTCCGCAGCAGCCTGGCCGTCCGAGAAGTTCCGGTATTGGTAGGCGACGTCCCGCATCTCCTTGTTGAGGGGGAAGTTGCTCGGCACAGGGAAGTTCTCGGCGCCTTCCTCCTGGAGTTCCTTCGCCGCGGCAACCCACTGGTTCTGGTGCATGGTGTCCCGGGCAAGAAGGAACGAGAGCATGTCCCGGATGCCGTGGTCATCGGTCATGTGGTACAGCCGGGCCACTTGGAGTCGGCCCTGCATCTCAGCGTTGGCGTTGGCCCAAAAGTCGGCGAGCAGGTTGCCGCTGGCAGTGATGTAGCTGCCCTGCCAGGGGTTGCCCATGCTGTCCACGGGACGGACGCCGGCGCCGGCAACGATTGCGGACTGGATATCGGTTCCGCCAACCACGGCGGCAATGGTGGGATCGGACTGGACGGCGTCCTCGGTGATCCCCAAGGGTGCCTTCTCCAGCAGCTGGGCGATCATAGTGGCCAGCATCTCCACGTGGCCGAATTCCTCGGCGCCGATCCCGAAGAGCATGTCCCGGTACTTACCCGGCATGTGCGCATTCCAAGCTTGGAACGAGTACTGCATGGCAACGGTGATTTCGCCGTATTGGCCGCCCAGCACTTCCTGGAGCTTGCGGGCGTAGACGGCGTCCGGCTTGTCCGGAGTTGCCTTGTATTGAAGTTCCTGCTTGTGAAAGAAAACCATGAGTATGTCCTCTCGAGCTCACATCTGGGTTTTTGGAACCAATCCGGTTCCGGCAGCCGAGTTAATCAGCATGCTTACTATCCTGCTTCAGATGCTCCAGTTTGGCCAGACGTTGGACTACCCCTAAACAGAAGCCACCCGCCCACGGCCAGGACCACGCTGACCGCAAGGAAGCCGAGGTCCCAGGCCAGCGGTCCGCCGAGGTCGTCCCGGACATGATGGATCTGCAGCAGCTGGTGGTTGACCAGGCCCTCGACGATGTTGAAGACGCCCCAGCCGCACAGGACCAACCCGGCGTGGAAGCTCCAGGCGGCGGACAGCCGCCCCTGCTGCCGGGCACGGACGGTGAGGGCCGCCGCGGCCACCACCAGCACCCACATGGCACTGTGGAACATGCCGTCGGCCAGGGTGTTCAGCTCCAGGCCTGCCACGGTCTTGGTGTTGCCGCTTTCGGTGTGGCTGAGCAGGTGGTGCCATTGCAGCAGCTGGTGCAGGACGATGCCGTCCACGAACCCGCCGATCCCCATGCCGAACAGGAAGGCCGGGGCTTTGGTCGGTGCGCCGGCCGCCTTCGCCGGCGTGGTTCGGGTTTCCCTTGACACTGTTCCGCTCCCCCTTCGATCGGTGCACCTATCACCTTGTCCCCTACCCGCCGTCGGACGCTCTAAGCATCCTCCGCACCCGCTTCCGGCGCCTGCGAGGCGACCCTTGACCAGTCCTGCCCGAGGTGGAAACGTAGGGCAGGCGGTGCGCCTCAAGCAGCGGGGGTGGTTCCTGCACGAGACGGGAACCGCACTGCCAGCCAACAACCAAGGCGGCACACATGCGAGCAATGGTTTACCGGGGCCCGTACAAAATCCGGGTTGAAGAAAAAGACATTCCGAAGATCGAGCATCCCAACGACGCGATTATCCGCGTGACCACCGGGGCAATTTGCGGCTCGGACCTGCACCTCTACCACGGCATGATGCCGGACACCCGGGTGGGCATGACGTTCGGGCACGAGTTTGTGGGCGTGGTGCACGCGGTGGGCTCCTCGGTGCAGAACCTCGTGCCGGGCGACCGCGTGATGGTCCCCTTCAACGTCTACTGCGGCTCCTGTTATTTCTGCTCCCGCGGCCTGTTTTCGAACTGCCACAACGTAAACCCGAACGCGACGGCGGTGGGCGGCATCTACGGCTACTCCCACACCTGCGGAGGTTACGACGGCGGCCAGGCGGAGTTCGTGCGCGTCCCGTTCGCCGATGTGGGGCCCGCGAAGATTCCGGACTGGATGGACGAAGAGGACGCCGTCCTGCTCACCGACGCGCTTCCCACCGGCTACTTCGGGGCCCAGCTCGGCGACATTGTGGAAGGCGACACCGTGGTGGTGTTCGGTGCCGGCCCGGTGGGCCTGTTCGCCGCCAAGTCCGCCTGGCTGATGGGCGCCGGGAGGGTGATAGTGATCGACCACCTGGAGTACCGGCTGGAGAAGGCCCGCACCTTCGCGCACGCCGAAACGTACAACTTTGTGGAGTACGACGACATTGTGGTGCACCTGAAGAAAGCGACCGACTACCTGGGCGCCGACGTCGTGATTGACGCGGTGGGGGCCGAGGCGGACGGCAACTTCCTCCAGCATGTGACCGCCGCCAAACTGAAACTGCAGGGCGGCTCGCCCGTGGCGCTGAACTGGGCCATCGACGCTGTCCGCAAGGGCGGAACGGTGTCCGTGGTGGGCGCGTACGGTCCGATTTTCAGCGCGGTGAAGTTCGGCGACGCCGTGAACAAGGGCCTGACGCTGCGGATGAACCAGTGCCCGGTCAAACGGCAGTGGCCAAGGCTGTTCGAGCACATCCGGAACGGGTACCTGAAGCCCAGCGACATCGTCACCCACCGGGTCCCCTTGGAGCATATTGCCGAGGGGTACCACATGTTCTCCGCGAAGCTTGATGACTGCATCAAGCCCCTTATCGTTTCCACCCCGGCCTGAGAGGAAGGGCATCATGGCTGAGATACCAACGCCTTACACCGCCGGCAAGCCTGGCTTGAAGGAGTCCAAGGAGGAGCTGCGGGGGCGCATCCCGGGATGGGGCGCGGACCTCGACCCGGCGGACCGGCCCTCCTTCCCCCGCGAGCAGCCGGGCATCGAGACCGGCGCGCACTGGGACTTCCCCGAACGCCAGAACGAGGAGTGGCCCCGGGAGCGGTCCATCGAACACGCTTTCGTGACCCCGGTTTTCGGTACGTCGACCCCTCCTGCCGGAGTCTCGGGGGCCATCCGGAAGTACGCCTACGCCAGGTTCAGCGAGGGCAGGGCCGCGCACTGGCTGCTGCTGATCGCCGCTGACAGGGTGGACGCGTGGGAGCACCACCTCGCCTCGCTGGCCACCGTGCGCCCGGACAACCCTGTGACCGAGACGGGAGTCCTCAGCGAGTTTTCCCGGCACGGCCTGAGCTCCCGGCTCGGGAAGAAACGGGCCGACGTTAACCACCAGTGGATCGATCCGATTGTGGTGGGCGGGCCGTGGGTGCTTGCCGGTCTGGGTGGCGTTGCCGCGGTGCGGGCGCTGCGGCGGGCGGCGGGGCGGAAATGACGCAGGCTACCTCGGGCAAGGCGTCCTTCACCACGGTGGCGGACGGCGTCCACTGTGTCTCAGAAGCCTTCGTCAACTTCTATCTGGTGGAGAGCCCCGACGGGCTGACCCTGGTGGACTCCGGGCTGCCGGCGATGTGGAAGACGCTGGAGGAATCGGTCCGGGGGCTGGGACATGCCGTGGGCGACATCAGGGCGGTGGTGCTCACGCACGCGCACTTCGACCACCTGGGCCTGGCGCACCGGCTGCACACGGAGTTCAGGATCCCCGTCTGGGTGCATGGCGGTGACTCCTTCATCGCCCGGCACCCCTACCGGTACCAGCACGAGAAGTCCCGCTTTATCTTCTCGCTCTCCCACCCCGGCGGCCTGCCCGTGCTGGCCCGGATGACCAAGGCGGGCGCGTTGCGGGTGAAGGGCGTTGATGACCTGTCCCTGTTTCCCGCTGGACTTGGCACCCTGC
This sequence comes from Arthrobacter sp. V1I9, assembly GCF_030817075.1. Classification (NCBI taxonomy): domain Bacteria; kingdom Bacillati; phylum Actinomycetota; class Actinomycetes; order Micrococcales; family Micrococcaceae; genus Arthrobacter; species Arthrobacter sp. V1I9. The sequence continues at coordinate 689,116 of NZ_JAUSYU010000001.1, read as the reverse complement.
CGGTGCCGGGGCAGCCCGAGGTGGTGTTCTCCCCCGGGCACACCGCCGGCCACTGCGGGCTGTACCTGCGGGACCGGGACGTGCTGTTCAGCGGGGATGCGTTGGTGACGCTGGACCCGTATTCAGGACGGACCGGGCCGCGCATTGTGGCGGGGGCCGCCACCATGGACAGCCGGCAGAACCTGGACACCCTGACGCAACTGGCACGGACCGGCGCTTCCCTGGTCCTGCCCGGGCACGGCGAACCCTGGACGGGCGGCATCGAGGAGGCAGTGGCAGCAGCCCGGCGCGAGGCAGCCTCCTGACCTGGCTGGGCGAAGCCCCGCCGTCGTGATTCCTGGCTGCTGACACAGAAAAATCACCCTGTTGAAACATTTCAGCAACCTCGGCGGGGCAAGCTGTGGGTACGGGGATACAACAGCAGGAGGCATCGCATCATGGAGGCACAAAAAGTATTGACCGCCCAGCTTCGTATCGGCGACCAGATTGAGGCGTGGCACAACGGCAAGCTGTTCCACCGGGGGCGGGTGACCGACGTGGTACCCGCCCTGGAACTGTTCTGGATCCTCGACGCGAGGACCGGCGCGCGGAAGCTGCTCGATCCGGAGGCGCTGGAGATCCGGCACGTGGAGGCATCGGCGCAGCCGCTGGCCACAGCCTGAGAAGGTCTGGCGTGCGGGCGGGCGGCGTTCAAGCCGGCCAGCAGGCGGCCGTGCATAGAATGAGTTTGATGCGGAACCACCGCGGAAGTTCGGGCGCATATGCCCACAACCACGAAGGAGCACACCGTGATTGGATTCATCGTTGCCGGCCTGGTTATCGGCGCACTTGCCCGCCTCATCAAGCCGGGCAAGCAGAACCTGGGCCTGCTCGCCACGTTGCTGCTGGGCCTTGTCGGTTCGGTGATCGGCGGCGTTGTGGCTTCGCTCCTGGGCACCGGAAACATCTTTGAACTGAACTTCCTGGGCTTCATCGTGGCTGTCATCGCGTCGGTGCTCCTGGTGGGCACCGCGGAAGCAGTTGCCGGGCGCCGGAAGTCAGTGCGCCGCTAATCTCGTTGGGCTGCCTGCAGGATTTGCGGGCCGCCAGCCCGGCCGGACAAAATGCAGCAGGCCCCCTGGAACTTCCCGGGGGCCTGTTGCGTCAGGTGGGCCAAGCGTCTGCGGTGACAGCCCGACGTCGGCCGCTTGCTGGGGTGCCCTAGCTGCGGTCCTGGTAGACGTCCGGGATGCCGTCCTCATCTGCGTCCACTTTCTCGACTTCCTCCGCCGCCCGGTATTGGCGGTTCCTGGCCCGGAGCACGGCCGTGGCCAGCAGCGCGGCCAGCAATGAGGCGGTCAGGATGCCGACTTTGGCGTGGTCGTCGTGCAGGCTGCCCTGACCGAAGCTGAGTTCGGCCACCAGCAGGGACACCGTGAATCCGATGCCTGCCAGGAGGGACACACCAAAGACATCGATCCACTTGAAAGACTTGTCCAGCTCAGCCCTGCTGGTTTTCGTCAGCAGCCAGGTGGTGCCCATGATGCCAATAGGCTTTCCGAGCACCAGGGCCACGATGATGCCCAAAGCCACAGGATCGGCCAGGGCGGAGGCGAATCCTTCCAGTCCGCCCACGGCCACGCCCGCGGAGAAGAAGGCGAAGACCGGCACTGCAATGCCAGCAGAAATAGGCCGGAAGCGGTGTTCGAAGATTTCGGCCAGTCCCGGTCCTGCGTCGGGGCCGCCGGCCGCCTGCGAGCGGATGACGGGGATGGCGAAGCCCAGCAGCACTCCGGCCACAGTGGCGTGAATTCCGGAGGCGTGGACCAGCGCCCACGTGACCACCCCGAGCGGCAGCAGGATGATCCAGGCCGCCGGGGCTTTCATGCCGAAGAAGTATCGGAATCTATGCGCCAGGAAGGCGTAGAGCGCCAGCGGGATGAGTGCCAGTAGCAGCGGCATGACGTGCAGGTCGCTGGTATAGAAGAACGCGATGATGCTGATGGCAATAAGGTCATCGACTACAGCCAGCGTCAGCAGGAAGATCCGCAGCGCGCTGGGCAGGTGCGAGCCGATGATAGCCAGGACCGCCACCGCGAAGGCGATGTCCGTGGCAGTGGGGATAGCCCAGCCGCGCAGGGTCTCCGGGCTGGTCAGGTTGATGGCCACATAGATCAGCGCCGGGACTACCACGCCGCCCGCTGCGGCAGCCACCGGAACGATGGACTTGTTCAGCTGCCGAAGGTCGCCCGCAACGAACTCCCGCTTGAGCTCCAGGCCCACCAGGAAGAAGAAGATCGCCAGCAACCCGTCGGCAGCCCAGGCCCCCAAACTGAGGTTCAGGTGCCACGGCTCGTAGCCAATTTTGAAGTCCCGCAAGGCAAAATAACTGTCCGAAGCCGGAGAGTTGGCCCACACCAGGGCGATCAGCGCCGCCGCAACCAGCAGGGCACCGCCAACGGTCTCCTTGCGCAGGATCTCGCCGATCCGCAGGGCTTCGGCGTAGCTGCCGCGGCCGAAAATGGTGGAGCGGGTTCGATTGGGTGGGGGCGTTGGGCTCATCAAGCATCCTCAAATCCGGGGTCGGCAAATATATGCCGACCAGACTTCCCGGCGCACCTTCGATCCATACTACGTGCTCAGCTTCCTCTTCTGCTTATCGCTTCGTTGCAGCCGGGCCAGCCACCAGCATGTGGCCCGGTTCACGATGACACCCATCCAGGCCGGGAGCAGCAGCGAAGTGCCTATGTCCCTCACCTGGGACGACAACGTCACTTGTATGAGGAGACTGCTTTCCGATGAACAAGACACTCCGCCTTATGGCTGTTCCCACCCTCGCTCTGGGAGCCCTTGCCCTTTCGACTGCCCCTGCCATGGCCCACGACGGCGCCGACCACTACCAGTCCACGCTCAGCCAGCTCAACGGCAGCGCCGGCTCGGGCACCATCACTGTTGATGTCACCGGCAACCAGGCACACGTTGTCCTGAACGTTTCGGGTATGCCCGCCACGTTCATGGACGCCCCGTACCCGCACGTCCAGCACATCCACGGTGGAGCCCAGGGAGTTTGCCCCGCCCCTTCGGCGGACAAGGACGGCGACCAGGTCATCTCCACGACCGAAGGTGCCCCCTCCTACGGCGGCATCGTCACCACCCTGTCCACCAGCGGCGACACCAGCCCCGCAGCGGGTCTCGACCTCAAGGTCGGTGGCCAGGGGGCGGCTTACACCGTTGACCGCACGTTCGAACTGAACGCCGAAACCAAGGCCGCCCTCGAAGCCGGCACCGCGGTGGTGGTGGTCCACGGCCTTGACCCCGCAACCCTGAGCGCGGCCGGACAGGCAGCAAAGAGCGATCTTGCGCCCACCCTTCCGCTCGCCGCAACTTCGCCTGCCCTGTGCGGGACGTTGACGGCCGGGCAGATGCAGATGCCGGCAGGCGGCGCTGACACCGGCGTCGCTACCGAAACCGGTACCGACACCGGAGCCCTCGCCGTGGGCAGCGGCCTGGCCCTGATTGCCCTCGCTGGCGGCGCCTACGCCGTCCGCCGCCGTACCGCCGGCGCAGCAGCCTAAGCACCGGCTGACTGGATCACCATTGTGATTGGTACGAATTCCGGCCGCCGCGGGGGCCTGCTGGCCTCCACTGCGGCCGGGCTTCTGCTCACCTTAGCCTTGAGCGGCTGCGGCGCCGGCAGCAACAACACGCCTGACGCCGGCTCCCCGCCTTCCGCTTCCGCCACGCCTTCCGCGGCGGCTACCTCGGACCCGCCAAGTTCCGCAGCGCCGTCGGCAGCTTCCCCCGCTGCCGCCGCGCCTGCTGCTGCAAAACCGGCAGTCCTGTCCCGGTCCGAGCCCGTGGCCCTGGAAATTCCTGCCATCGGCGTACGGACCGAACTCCTGAAGCTTGGCCTGCGGGAAAACGGCTCCCTGGAAGTACCGCAGGACGACGGCAACGGTGCCCCCGCCAGCTGGTACAACGGGTCACCCACCCCCGGCGAACGCGGACCATCCGTCATGCTGGGCCACGTCAACTCACCCAACGGACGCGGGGGCGTCTTCAAAGATCTCCGCCAGCTCACTCCCGGAACCGAAATCAACGTCTCCAGGACAGACGGCAGCATCGCCGTGTTCACCGTTGACCGCGGCGAGCTGTACAGCAAGGACAGTTTCCCCACGCTGAAGGTCTACGGAAATACTCCCGGGTCCGAGCTGCGGCTTATCACGTGCGATGGCTACGACCCAGCCACCGGGCTCTTCGACGACAACTACGTGATCTACGCGAAGCTCAAAGCCTGATCCTGCTCCTCGGCCGGACACCACGTTTCGCCCGAACACCGAGTTTTACCAAGCGGCCGCTGACTCCGGAAGACGGAGCGGCCAGGACGGAAGCGCCATGAAAAACCGCAGTCCCCTGCTGGCCTCGCTGGCACTCTCGTCCCTGCTGCTCTCCGGCTGCGCGGCGGCGGGGTCCGTAGCAACGGCTGACGTGCCGGCGTCGGACGCTACATCCTCCCCTGCCGCATCACAGTCACCCAGCCATACCGGCGGCCATCACGGCGGCGGCGCATCCTCCCCCCGCCCTTCCGCCAAGGGCCCCAGCGAAGCCGCGAAGATGGTGTGCGGGGACCAGCCGATGGACAGGCTAACTTCCATCCTGGAGCTGAGCGAAGACCCGCACACCATAAACAATTGGGCGGACAGCACCTTTACCTGTATCTACCACCTGGACGAAGGTGCGCTGGAAATCTCCGTGAAGGAAGCTGCAGACCAAGCCACTGCGCTGAGGTACTTCGACGCCATGCAGGCACTCGCAGCGGACGCCAAGCCGCTAAAGGGCTTGGCCAACCTGGGATTCCCTGCTTACGAAACGGCGGACGGAGCGGCGGTTTTCCAGAAGGACAACTTCGTGCTGCAGGTGGATGCCTCGGGACTGCCGGAAACCCTGGGCCCGGACGTTATCACCCGGAACGCCCTCGCGTACCAGCTGTCCACCACTATCTTGGCGTGCTGGGTGGAGCATCACTAGGACGCGACCTTGCCCCGCCCGTTTTCCCGCCACCGGCCGTCCTGGGCAATGGCAGCAACGGCGTCGTTCAGGTAGCGGCGCGTAGCTGCAGAGTTGGCCAGCTGCACCAGCTCCGCGGCCACCACCACCAGCTTGACGTTGCGGTGGCTGCTGGTGCTCACCAGCAGCTGGAAGGCGTCGTCCGAGCCCAAGTGCAGCTGTCCCATCAGGATCCCCCGGGCCTGGTCAATAACACTCCGGGTTGACGTGGCGCCGGCCACCGCTTCGCGGGTTTTCTCCTCAGTTTCGCGCTGCAGCGTGGTAGTGAGGTCAACCACCACCCCTTCCATAGCGGTAACCTTCCCAGCGGTATCCGTGATGGCCTCACCGGATGTCAGCACCCGCCGCGTCCGGCCCCGAGAGTCGATGATCCGGTGGTACATGCAGAAGTAGCCTCCGGTTTTGGCAACCTGCGCCACGATCTCTTCGCACCTGGGCCTGTCCTCCGGGTGCTTGTGCGAATACAGCAGCTCCATAGTGGGAACCACTTCGCCGCGCCGGTACCCGTGAAGCGCAAACATGCCGTCCGACCATTCAATCTTCCAGCCGTCCAGATCCACGTGGAATGTGGCCCGCCACGCACTCATTGTCACCCAGCGCACTTGAGTACGTGTAAGGGCCGCTCAATTCAGCCAAAGAGCCACCTCCGGTCCATCTTCCAGCCCTGCACGCGCGGGCAAAGGCGTCATTGCCTTTCATCCAAGTATGGCCAAGATGCAGCACCTCGGAAAGGCCACACCCTCCTCGGCCTCTTGACTTGTATACCCCCTAGGGGTATATTTCCAGGTGTTGTCAGTGAAGTGGTATGTCCCGGCAGGTGCCCCGCACCGCCTTTCACAGCCGTTCAACCCCAGCGCCCATTGATCCTTCACCAAGGAATGGAAACTGACATGCCGGAGATCGAAACCCGCACCCCCCTCCCCCTGGCCCCCGCTGCCGGCTGCAGCTGCTGCCCGCCGTCGGCCAGGGCAGGCGAGCCGCCGGCCGCCGTCGTAACTTCCGACGACGGACCCCCCTCCCCGACGCTCGCTCACCTTTCGCCCTAAATTGGGCGACGCTCGCTCACCTTCCGCCCTAAATCGGGCGACGCTCTCTCACCTTTCGCTCCAAATCGGGCAACCCTCTCTCACCTTTTGCACCGGGCTCCAAAGCCGGGCCACGGCCGTCCTCCAAGGAGGAACCAATGCAGGACCATCAGCACCAACACCACACGCACCATCACGACGACGACAGCCCGCCAGGTGCCACCCTCACCGAAGCGGGGGCAGCTTCGCCCGCCCACCACACCCATCACGACGACGACCATGCCGTCCACACCCACGGGCAGCACGCCGGCCACAGCACGGCCATGTTCAAGAACAGGTTCTGGCTCACGCTGGCGTTGACCGCCCCCGTGGTCTATTTCAGCCCCATGGTGGGCCACATCCTCGGCTACATGGCCCCGATGTTCCCCGGCTCCACCTGGGTCCCGCCCGTCCTGGGCACGGTGATCTTCCTCTATGGCGGCCAGCCGTTCCTCAAGGGCGGGCTGCAGGAGCTGAAGGACCGCCGGCCAGGCATGATGCTCCTGATCGCGATGGCCATCACGGTGGCATTTGTGGCGTCCTGGATCACCAGTCTCGGCCTGGGCGGTTTCGACCTGGACTTCTGGTGGGAGCTAGCGTTGCTGGTGGCCATCATGCTGCTGGGCCACTGGATCGAGATGCGGGCGCTGGGTTCCGCGCAGGGCGCACTCGATGCCCTCGCCGCGCTGCTCCCCGATGAAGCAGAACGCATCACGGACAGCGGAACCGAAACCGTGTCCGTCGCCGAACTCCGGCCAGCCGACCTGGTCCTGGTGCGCTCCGGCGCCCGCATGCCGGCCGACGGCACCGTAGTGGAAGGGCAGGCTGAGTTCGACGAGTCGATGATCACCGGCGAATCCAAAACGGTACTGCGGGCCCCAGGCGATGCCGTGGTGGCCGGGACGGTCGCCACGGACAACAGCGTGCGGGTCCGCGTGGATGCGGTGGGCGACGACACTGCCCTTGCCGGCATCCAACGCCTCGTGGCCGAAGCACAGGCATCCTCGTCGCGGGCACAGGCTTTGGCTGACCGCGCGGCGGCCTTCCTGTTCTACTTCGCCGCGGGTGCAGGCGTGCTCACCTTCATCGTCTGGACGCTTCTGGGGAGCATCCCGGAGGCCGTGACCCGCACCGTCACCGTCCTCGTCATCGCCTGCCCCCACGCACTGGGCCTGGCGATTCCGCTGGTCATCGCCATCTCCACGGAGCAGGCCGCCCGGGCCGGGGTCCTGATCAAGAACCGGATGGCTTTGGAGCGGATGCGCACGGTGGACGTGGTTCTCTTCGACAAGACCGGCACCCTCACCACCGGCGAACCGGAGCTGAAGGACGTGGCCGCGTCTCCTGGCGTGGAGGTGGACAAGTTGCTGGCCCTGGCCGCCGCCGTGGAGTCGGACAGTGAGCACCCCGTAGCGCGGGCCATCGTGCGCGCGGCACGGGAGCGGAACCTGGCGCTGCCCGCCGTCGCGGGATTCAGCTCGCTCACCGGCCGCGGCGTCCGGGCTTCAGTAGACGGCCGCACCGTGCACGTCGGCGGGCCCGCGCTCCTGCGCGAGCTTGCCGCCATCGAACCTCCTGCCCTTGCGGACACGACCCGCGGCTGGATGGACCGCGGCGCGGCCGTCCTGCACGTGATCGACGACGACGGCCGGGTGGTGGGGGCGGTCAGCCTTGAGGACGCGGTGCGGGCAGAGTCGCGCCAGGCAGTTGCCGCCCTGCAGAACCGCGGCGTGAAGGTGGGCATGATTACCGGTGACGCCCGGCAGGTGGCCCAGGCTGTGGCAGCCGACCTGAACATCGACGAGGTGTTCGCGGAGGTCCTGCCGGCGGACAAGGACAAGAAGGTGGCTGAGCTGCAGGCGCGCGGCCTGAAGGTGGCCATGGTGGGCGACGGCGTCAACGACTCCCCCGCGCTGGCCCGTGCCGAGGTGGGCATCGCGATCGGTGCAGGCACGGATGTTGCCATGGAATCGGCCGGCGTGGTGCTCGCGGGAAACGACCCGCGCGCCGTGCTGTCCATGGTGGACCTGTCCCGCGCCAGCTACCGCAAGATGTGGCAGAACCTGGTGTGGGCCACCGGCTACAACATCCTGTCCGTGCCGCTGGCGGCCGGCGTCCTGGCCTTCGCCGGGGTGGTGCTCTCACCGGCCGCCGGCGCGGTGCTGATGTCCGTGTCCACTATCGTGGTGGCCTTGAACGCCCAGCTGCTGCGGCGGCTGAAACTCAACCCGTCCGACGTACGTTGACAATGCAGCCCCCGCTCCAAGGAGGAAACAGCATGGCACCGCGCGTCCGCGTCCTGTCGTCAGCCCTCCTGCGTGCGGGGCTGGTGGCCGCGGTCCTGGCCGTCATGGCCGGGATCCTCGGCATGCACGTTATGACCGCTGACCACTCGTCCCACGCGGCGGGTCCTGCGGCGGCAGGCTCCGTGGCAGGTTCGACGGCGGCGGCCGCCGCTGGCGGGCACAGCGACCATTCGCACCATCCCGGGCACACCGCCGTCGCGCATTCCGCTGGCGGGTACAGCGACCATTCGCGCCATCCCGGGCACCCCGCCGGTAGTCAAGCTGAACCGGCAATCCAAGCGGCTGAGCACGCGTCATTGACAGCGGCCGACGTCTGTGGCTCGGCCTGCCCTGGCATCGAGGAAAGTGGGGCGTCCTGCATCCCTTTGGCCACAACCGGATCGCTTGCAGTTTTCCCGCCGAAGGGCGCCGCCGGCGGAGAGCCTAACCTGACCGTCCATGCCCGGCATGTCCGCGCATACTCCTTCACGCCGTCGAGCCCAACACCCTGCGAGCTGTCCATCAGCCGGACGTAGACCGGGCTGCCGCGTGGCCCGCCACGCTTCAATCAGCCCACTTCTACTACTTCCCTGAAGGACAAACCATGAACACGAAGATCAAAACGCTGTCCGCCGCTGCTGCGCTCGCAGCCGCGCTCGGGCTGGCCGGGTGCGCTGCCCACTCCGGAACCAATATGCCCATGAACCACGGCAGTTCCGGCCCCAAGTCCAGCATGATGCCGGACGCCAGCGCCGACCGTAACCAGGCTGACATCATGTTCTCCCAGATGATGATTCCGCACCATGCCCAGGCCGTGGAGATGAGTGAAATCATCCTTGCCAAGCCCGACATCCCTGCGGAGGTCACCGCACTGGCCACCAGGATCAAGGATGCGCAGGCACCGGAAATCGAAACAATGACCGGGTGGCTCAAGAGCTGGAATGTGCCCGCAATGATGCCGGACCACTCGGGCCACGGCATGTCCGGCATGGTGGACGCCGACGGGATCAACAAGCTCAAGGCCGCGCAGGGAACCGATGCTGCACGGCTCTTTCTTGAGCAGATGATCGGGCATCACGAAGGCGCCGTCGACATGGCCCAGCAGGAGATCGGCGCCGGCAAGCACCCCGGAACCATCCAGCTCTCCCGCGACGTCATCGCGGCCCAGGAAGCGGAGATCGCGGAGATGAAGCAACTCCTGGCCGGTCTCTAAACCTCCCGGCCCCCGTAAACGCTTTATCACTTTCCGCACCAACGCGGCGGACGCTCTATCACCTCCCGGCGACAGGTGATAGAGCGTTCTGGGGGCAGTCGGGGCGCTTCTGTTGCGGCGGGTTCAGGTGCTGCTGCCGCTGACGTGTTCGGGGCGGATTCCTATCCCGACGAAACGGGCTGTGACCGGACGCAGCAGCGGCGAGGCGGCACGGAGAAGCATCACGAGCCAGCGGGGCGCGATGCGGCGGCCGGCTGTTGCCTTGGCCAGCGCCTTGTGTCCGTTGCGCTGAAGCCTTTGCATGATCCGCACGGGCTTCTCGCGTCTCCGTTGCACGCCCGCGAGCTTCTCAGTAGCGACCGCTCCCGTTGCAAGGTCCTCCGCGATCGCATTGGACAGAGCCACTGCGTCCTGGATGGCGAAGTTCACGCCGACGCCGAACATCGGAGACATCGCGTGGGCAGCGTCGCCGATGGCGATGAATCCTGGACGGTACCAGCGCCGGAGCCGGGTTGATCTGCACGGACAGGAGCTTGATCTGGTCCCAGTCCGTAAGCGTGCCGACCACGGGGCGAAGACACGGGGCAGCGGTGGATATGCGCTTTTGCAGCATGCCGATACCTGCTGCCCGAAGCTTGTCGAGGCCGCCTTTTGGAATGACCATGCCTGACTGGTATCTGTCACCACGGTCAATGGTGAGGACCATCCCCTGGGCCGAGATGTAGCCGAGGGTTGCAAGCGGAGGGTCCGGCGGCTTGGGCAGGTTGAACCACAGTACATCGATGGGCACGCCGAAATCCTCGGGAGTCATCCCCGCCGCGGCACGGAGGGCCGAAGCGCGTCCGTCTGCAGCGACGGTGAGCGGCGCGCGGATCTCCAGGCCGCCGTCGGACGTGCTGGCCCGGACCCCGCACACCTTGCCCTCTTCGATGATGAGGCCGGTCGCTTCACTGAGCATGCGCAGCTCGAAGTTGGGGAAGCCTGCCGCTTCACGGGCAAGGAAGTTCAGGAAATCCCACTGCGGTGCGAAGACGAGGAAGTTGTCCGGAGGCGGAAGGGTGCCGAAGTCGACGATGGTGAGGCGCTGGCCGTCGACGACTGCATCCAGGGTGGACAAGCGTGTCAGTGGCAGTTCCAGGAATTTTTCGCGCAGCCCGAGCTCGCCGAGCAGGGTTACCGTGGATGGGTGCACCGTGTCGCCGCGGAAGTCGCGCAGGAAGTCCCCATGCTTCTCCAGCACGGTCACACGCAGCCCGCGGCGCGCGAGCAGATACCCGAGCACCATCCCTGCCGGGCCGCCGCCGGCAATCACACAGTCCCGTTCGATGACGCTTTCCACAGTCACATCATCGTGCCCCTCTGCGGAAGGTGATAGAGCGTTCCCCAAAAACCGGCGAAAGCTGAGCCAGCGTGCGGGGTGGGGCGGCCGGCGTGGGGCCCTGGCGTGTTAAGTTGAAAAGCACGGAGGCACCGGCTGGAAAGAGAAATCTCCCTTGGACTCACCCGCACCAGTAAGAATCCTGACCGTCTGCACGGGCAACATCTGCCGGTCCCCGGTGGCCGAACGGCTGCTGCAGGCGGGGCTCAACCAGGTGCTGCCGGGCGGTTTCGAAGTGGCCAGTGCGGGGACCCGGGCCATGGTGGGCGACCCCATGCAGCCCATCTCCGCTGACATCGTGCGCACCTTCGGCGGCGACCCCGGGAACTTCGCGGCCCGCCAGCTGACGCCCAAGATCCTCCGCGGCGTGGACCTGGTGCTCACCATGACCTCCGGCCACCGCGGCGAGGTCCTGCAGCTGGACGCGTCCCTGCTCAAGCGGACCTTTACCATCCGTGAATTCGCCCGGATGCTTGACGTGCTGGACGAGCGGGCTGGCGCTTCCGAAGGCAAGGAACCTGCGGCAGGAGCGTCCGACGGAGATGATCCGCTGGCAGCCAACCACACCTTTTGGCGGGGCTTGCCGGCGAGGGCGGCTGCAGTGCGGCATCTGTCCCTGCCTTCCGACTCGTCCGAAAACGACATTATCGACCCCTACCGCCGCGCGCCCGAGGTGTACCGGCAGATGGAAGACGAACTCGCGCCAGCGATCGTGTCCATCCTGCGCCACGCACGCCTCAACGCTCCGGTTCGCGGCACACGTGCGGGGTCACTGTAGCGGTTCGGCGGGCCTGCCACCTCGCCCGGGATATCGGCGTCGACACGTCCGAGCCGACCACGGCGCCCTTCCAGGTGACAGTTTGGACACGGTCGTAGCCAGGGAGGGCCCGGCAGGCGGACACTGATCCCACCATCCCCACGATGAGGTGAGGCACAATGAGCACGCCAGGCGGTTCTGAACCCGGTCCCAGGCCCTCTGGCCCCCACCCGCGCGGTCCTGGCTTCGTGGCGTATGGACGGCGGCGCTGGATCGCGGCGCTGCTGGCGCTGGTCCTCGTGGCGGTTGGCGTCGTCGCGGTCACCAGCCTTAACCGCGCGGGTACTGAGGCCCGGCCCGCTGCATCGCCAAGCGAAACCCCCTCGCCCACGCCAACTGGAACACCTTCCAAAACTGTGCCGCCGCCTCCCCCTCCCCCTCCACCCATTCCGCAGCACCCTGCCGTTGCCATGAACGTGCTGGTCATCGGCAGCGACATGCGCGGCATTGCGAAAGACGCGGCAGCCCACACGGATGCCACCGGCGAGCCCAGGGACCAGCGTTCAGACGTGCTGATGCTGGTCCACGTCCCGGCCCACCGCCGGTCCCTGTACATCGTGTCCATGAACAGGGACATGTGGGTGGACATCCCCGGCTTCGGTGGAGGGAAGATCAACGCCGGCCTGCAGTACGGCGGCATCGACATGACCACCCAGACGGTGCAGCAGCTGTTCGGTATCACCATCCACCACACCCTGATGCTGGACTTCGGCGGTTTCAAGCTTCTGGTGGACGGGCTGGGCGGCATTGACGTCAACGTCCCGGTCCCGTTTCAGTCCACACACGACACTGGGCATGTCTTCCGTCCCGGCGTGAACCACCTGAACGGCCAGGCAGCGCTGGAATTCTCCCGGGAGCGGTACGCGTTCGTCGACGGCGACTTCCAGCGGGTGCGCAACCAGCAGATCCTGCTCCGCGCCGTCCTTGCCCGCCTCACTGCCGGCGGTGCCCTCAACGACGTGACAGCCGTACGGAGCCTGGTGAACTTTGCCTCCTGCTGCCTCACCGTGAACAAGGGCTTCAACGCGGCACAGGCCGCCATCCTCGCCTACAGCCTGCGCAACCTTAACCCGAAATCGATCGGCACCATGACACTGCCAACGGCCGGATCCGGCTTCATTGCCGGCCAGTCCGTGCTGCTCCCCGATTACGGTGCCATTGCTGCCGTGGGGGCCGCCCTGCGGGAGGGACGGATCGGGGAGTTCGCGGTGCCGTAGGCACTGAGCTGACGGCGGTCCGTAACCGACCGCTGACCATCCCGCTGTTCAGCCCGGGCTTACCACTCGTTCACCGCAGGGAAACAGTCCGTGCGCCGGGTGCCGGAAGGCTGGCACCATGACTGACATTTCTCGCCGCACTATCGTCAAGGGTTCCGTCCTCGCCGCCGCACTGGCAGCCACACCCACAGCAGCGCAGGCCGTGCCGCGCCAGTCGCAGGGTGGCGTCGCGCTGGTCCGGAACCGGCTTACCCTGCCCAGCGGCATCGCCACCGGCGACGTCACCTCCGGCTCCGCCGTGCTGTGGTCCCGTGCTTCGGGCCCCGGCCGAATGACGGCGGTGCTGCGGGCGGTGGACGACGGCGGCGAGGTCCTGCGCGGCCGCGGCTCCTTCGAACGCACCCTCCGCGGTCCGCGCGCCACCCAGGCCTCGGACTTCACGGCCAAGATCCATGCCGGGAACCTGCCGTCCAACACCCGCTTTGCGCTGGAGATCAGCTTCGAGGACGACGGCGGCGCTGCCGGTGAGGCGGTCCGCGGGACCTTCCGCACCGCCCCCGGCGCCGGGACGTACAACGGCAAGGGCCGCACCGGCGACACAAGCAACGGGGGTGGGGTGCCGGCGTCGTCCGCCCAAAGCTTTGTGTGGACCGGCGACACCGCCGGTCAGGGCTGGGGCATCAACGAGGAGATCGGCGGGATGCGGGGATACCGGGCCATGCACCAGACCCGGCCGGACTTCTTCATCCACTCCGGCGACACGGTGTATGCCGACGGTCCACTCACCGAGACCGTGGTGGAGAAGGACGGGCAGGTGTGGCGGAACCTGGTGACCGAAGAGGTGTCCAAGGTGGCTGAAACCCTCACCGAATTCCGCGGCCGGCACCGGTACAACTCCATGGACGCCAACATGCGCGCCATGTTCGCGGACGTCCCGGTGATCGCCAACTGGGACGACCACGAGACCACCAACAACTGGTACCCCGGCGAAATCCTTGACGATCCCCGCTACACCGTCCGCGACGTCAACACCCTCGCGGCGCGGGGACGGCAGGCATGGCAGGAGAACATGCCAATCGCTGATTCGTCGGCGCTGTGGCGGCCGGGAACGTTCGACGACGCCGGCCAGTACCAGCCCGCGCGCATCTACCGGAAGATCAGCCGCGGCCCGCAACTGGACATCTTCTGCCTGGACATGCGCACCTTCAAGTCCCCGAACACTGACGGC